>JAJDOG010000096.1 GCA_022340285.1 Betaproteobacteria bacterium | reverse complement strand
CAAGGAGGGGTCCGCCCGAAGGGCGGGGGGTGGTTGCGGCTTCGATCGGCGCCGCCCGAACCACCCCGCCCGCTTCGCGGGCACCCCTCCTTGAAAAGGAGGGGAAAAGGAATCCACACCACCGTCGCATCACAGTACTGCTTGCGAGCTGCCTCCTCGCCGGCTGCGTCGTCGGCCCGGACTTCATGCGGCCGAAGGTGGAGACGCCCGACGCGTGGCGCGTTTCGTACAAGGAAGCGGCCGATGTCGCCAACACGAAATGGTGGGAACAGTTCGGCGATCCGGCGCTGAATCAGCTCATCGAGACCGCGCTCGCGGAGAACCGCGACGTGCGTATCGCTGCGGCGCGCGTTGACCAGTTCCTCGGCGCGCTTCAGACGACGCGCTCGCAGTTCTATCCGCAGATCGGCTACGGCGCGGATGCGAGCCGCAATCGCGCGACCGAGCGCGGACCGACACCTCTGCCGGCGGGCGCGGATCCCTATTACAACCTCTACCAGGCTTCGCTCGGGGCGACGTGGCAGATTGATCTTTTCGGGCGTGTTCAACGCCAGAGCGAGGCGGCGCGCGCGCAGGTGCTCGCGAGCGAACAGGGCCGGCGCGGCGTCGTCCTGTCGCTGGTGACGAGCGTCGCATCGAGCTATATCGGGCTGCGCGCGCTCGACCGGCAGCTCGAGATCTCGCGCGCCACGCTGGAGAACTATGCGGGAACTTTGCGAATTTTCGAGCTGCGCTTCAAGGGTGGTGTCGTGTCCCAGGTCGAGCTCGCGCAGGTCCAGTCGCAATACCAGCAGGCGCTCGCCTCGGTCCCGGCGCTCGAGCAACGGGTTGCCGCGCAAGAAAACCTGATCTCGATACTACTGGGGCGCAATCCGGGCCCGATCCCGCGTGGCAAGACGGTCGACCAGCTCGTCACGCCGGAAATTCCCGCCGGCCTCCCGTCCACGCTGCTCGAGCGCAGGCCCGACATCCTGCAGGCCGAGCAGGAGCTGGTTGCCGCGAACGCCCAGATCGGCGCGGCGAAGGCACTTTACTTCCCGACGATCTCGATCACCGGTCTGCTCGGGTCGGCGAGCGCGACGATGGGTAACTTCCTGACCGGCCCCGCTGCCGTGGGCTCGCTTGCCGCCGGCATCACAGGACCCATCTTCACGTTCGGCGCGATCGAGGGGCAGGTCGCGACGGCCGAAGCCGGGCAGCGCGCAGCGCTCGCCTTCTACGAGCGAGTCGTGCTCAATGCATTCCGCGAAGTGAACGACGCGCTGGTTGGGACGCAGAAGAAGGAGCTGGAGTACGCCGCCCAGGCCAAGCGCACCGAATCGCTTCGCGAGTACGCGCGCCTGTCGCGCCTGAAATTCGACAACGGTTACGCCGGCTATCTTGAAGTGCTGTATGCGGAAAACGAGCTCTTCTCGGCCGAACTCGTGGCGGTGCAGACCCAGTTCGACCGCTACGCCCAGCTCATCAACGTCTACAAGTCGATGGGCGGCGGCTGGGTAGACGAGGCTGCCAAAATGGCACCGCCACCGCAGCTCGTGGAGAAGGGAGACTCGCCCGGGCCGCAGAGCGAAGCTGCGAGTCGCTAGCGGACCGTTCACGTAGGAAGGAGTTCGAATGCGACAACGGGGGCTTCCTCTTTTGCTCGTAGCGATGGTGTGCGCGTTCCCCGCATTCGCACAGGCGCAGATGGGCACCATCCGGTTCGACAATTGGTTGTACTACCAGCAGAACTATGACGACAGCGTGCGCTGGCAGTACCGACCGAGGGTCTTCGTGCCATTCAGGATCGGCGGCGGGTGGACGTTCACGCAGCGGGTCGATGTGCCCTTCTACTACACGGACAAGACAGGACCCGCGAACACGAGCGGTGACTACGCATTTCACGTGTCCGACGCCCTCGTCGAGGAGATCTTCGACACACCGGATGTAGCAAAGAATTTTCGCTTTCGGGCGAGCGTGCGGCTCGTCTTCCCCACCGGCGGCCAGTCGCCATTCGGGTCGGACCAATGGCAGGTCGCTCCGGGCGCGGGGTTCAACTGGCGGCTGCCGGACCTGTTGCGAGGTGTGACGTTTGCGCCGTACGCACGCTACTTCTTCGGCTTCGATCCCCGCTCCCCGGGCGTGACGACCGTACGCCGCCTGGATCTCTTTCCTACGGCGGACTTCAAGCTCACCGGTAATTGGGCGCTCTCCCTTTACCCGGAGCAGGGCATGTCTTACAACGAGCGCTCGAAGAAGTGGTTCGTGCCAGTCGAGGCGATGCTCGTTAACCAGCCGTCGAAGAAGTTCGCCTACGCTTTTGGGGGCGCCTACGCCCTCGTGGACGACGACAAGTCGTATCGCTGGCTCGTCGAGGCGCGGTTGACGTTCTTCTTCTAGCTCACCGGAAACGTCGCGACACCCCGAGCTCTACGCGCTTGTCGTAGGTTCCGGGGATGCCTGGAGGTCCCCATAACCGGCGGCCGAGCATCAGCCAGGCTCGCCAGTGACGCGCGAAGACTATTCCACCTTCGAGCTCGCCGACCGCGCCGGTCTTGCCATCCTGGGTCCAGTCCACGGTCGGCTTCACCTTCAACTTGAACGTGTACTCCCGTCGCCAGATGTCGTAGAGCGTGAGCTCGAGCTTCGTGTAGCTGATGTTCTTGCGGTCCGGATCGCCGCCCACCGATTTCACCTGCTGCACCTGGGCGTCGAATCGCGATTTGTGAGCTCGGGGATCGACAAGGGGTAACGTCACCGGCGCCAGCATGCGGACCCCCGCGCTCAGCTGATACTTGCCGCTGCCCAGCGACTCGGGGCTCGCGGTTGGAAAGGTGACCTCGATGAAATATGGGTACGAGTAGGGGCCGGCCTTTAGTGCACGGAATCCGATCCGGGTCTTGATATCCCCGAGCTTGGGATTGAACGGGCTACCGTTGAAGTCGGTTTCCTCGTCTGGAAACGGAATCTGGATTCGGAACAGGGACACCGGCCCGTTGAGGAAGGTATCGATCTTCAGCGTCGTCTTGGTGGATTCCTCCGGCGTATTGCGGGACGTGTTCTGGCGCTTCAGCTCGATCAGGCCGTGCCAGCCCTTGCTGCCGGCGGGCGATGGCGACGTTTCGGGAGGTGCCTCGGTGTCCGCAGGTTCAGCGGCGTCCGGCTTCTCGTCGTCCGGAGCTTCTTTCCCTGACTGCTGCGCCGGAGCGTCGGACGCCGCGAACCAGATTGCCGTGACCAAGAGGGCGAGCAGCGCGGTTCTGGTACACCCCCGCATTCGGGCTACCGCGTGAAAGTCGGAGCGTGCGCCGGGTCAGCGCGCATGCGGTGGTCGGGGCGAATCCGGTTCGAGTGCCTGATGCTCGGGAGACGCCTCGTCGAGTAACGCGATCCGCCTTGCGTACAGGTCTATTCCGGGCAGCGCGCTCAGGCCGTGCGCGAAGATGCTGAGCAGCACCGTCGCCATCACCGCAAGGCGGATCGTGGACTCGCCTTCCAGGTGTGCTTCCCGCTCCAGATAAACCAGCCCGAGCACGATGGATGCGAGACCCCTTGGGCCGAACCAGCCCATGAACAGCACGGTTGCCCGGCTCAGGCGTGTGCCCCGCAGCGCCAGTGCAACGGGCGCCATGCGCACGAGGGTCAAGCTCAGCACGGCATAGAGCAGCACGGACGGCGTGAAATGCCCCAAGTCGTTGACCACGATCGTGCCGAAAAGGAAGAAGACGAAATAGTTGAACAGCTGCCCCCAATCCTCGGTGAATTCGACGCTGTGCCGACCGACCTCCGCGAAGCCGAATTGCACGGCGAGCCCGGCGACGAACGCCGCGATGAACATGCTCGCCCCGGACGCTTCCGATGCCATGACGCATAGCAGGGGGAGCGCCACCACGCCGAGTTGCCCGAGCGGCGGCGCCATCCACCCCTTGCGGCTGGCCAGTCCGAGGAGCCACCCACCCACCGCGCCAATTCCCACGCCGATTAGTGTGCCGTAGCCAAGCTGTTCGCCCAGGAAACGAGCGAGCACCGCGCCCGCGCTCTCGGTACTGCCCTGAGTGATGGCAAGTGCGATGAACAGCAGCAGGAACGGGACGGAGAGCCCGTCGTTGAGCCCAGCCTCGACGTTGAGAGACTGACGGATTCGCTGCGGCACCCGTTCGCTGTTCACGATCACCTGCCCGAGGCCGGCGTCGGTCGGCGCGAGGATGGCGGCCAGGATGCCCGCTTCCCACCACGTGAGTCCGCGCAGTACGACGATCGCGAAAATGGCACCCAGCAGGATGGTCAGCAGCATGCCCGTGCTGAGCAGGCGGATGGGCAGACTGCGTGCGGCCTTCAGGAACGACGGACTGATCCGGCTCGCATCGGTGAAGAGCGTCATCACGAGGCCGAGCTCCGCGACCAGGAGCAGCGCGTTGCGATCGAGGGCGAGCTCCGTGACGGCCGCAGGCAGGAGCATCGTTACAGCGCCCGCGGACGTGAACAGGATCGGTGCAGTGATGATCGCCCGCTCCAGTCGTCGCGAGACCAGGCTGTACAGGAAGACGACGAGCACGAATGCAGTCAACAGGACCATGATTTGAGCCTAGGATCCGGTAGCGAGATCACGTTTGATCGTCATGCAACCCTCAGCATGCCGACTTTGCCGCCGCCGGGGCAATTCCGGCTCGATCCCGGACGGATCGACTACCTTGGTCCGGCAACGCCCGCTCGCGCCACGAGGCTCTTCAAGGCGCTGTCCGACCCCGACCTGCCGTACGGTTCGGCGCCGGACCCGAGGATGGTTCTGGAGCGCACGCCCGGATTTCGTATCACCGTCTACGCGTCTCCCGACGACAAGGCGCTCGCCACGTCGGGCTGGCTGTTCGGGAGCATTTTCAGGCTCGGGCGCCTCGACAGGGCGATGCTGACGCCGGAGCAGATCGAGCAAGCACGCACGGTCGGCATCCTCGACGTGATCCAGGTCCAGGGCAAGACCGACCTGTTCGGCCACAGCTACTTCAGGTCGAATCCCAAAGTCAGCGCCGACCTGATCGCGTTGCTGCGCTACGGGCTTGCTCCCAACGCACCGGGCCGGCCGCTGGTGGAAGTGGAAAGGCCGTTCTGGCGGATCCCCGAAGGACAGGACACGAATGCCTCGAAGTGACTGGCGTCATGCGCGACCGCGGCGGCGCGGTGCCTTCCCCCGGATCACGTCCCCGGATCGACCTTCTGCCACGTCGAGTCGGGATCGAAGCGCGTCATGCCACTCGCGAGTGCCGCGGTGTTGGGGCCGAGGTCCTTCTGGTACACCACGCCGTCGTGACTCACGATGAAGGTCATCACGCCGGTATCCCCGTACTTGACCGGCCAGGCCACCGCGGCAAATCCACCAATCATGCGTCCGTGGGCGACATAGTCATACGCGCCGCCGGGTGCGTTCTTGCCCTGTGAGGTAAGAATCTTGTACCGGTAGCCGTAGTAACCTGCGGCGTCGCTGCTGCCCGCAGCGCGGGCTGTCGCGACGGCAGGCCCGAGCGGGCTCTGCTCCTCGTTCGGCTTGTTCGCCCAGTAGAGCCCGTCCTTTTTCCCCGGCGCGCTCCTGAACTTGGCGGCGTACTCGAGCACGCCGTCGCCGTTTCGATCCCGCGTTGCGTATTCCCTCTGCGCGTCATAGATGGCGAGCATCACCTGCATCACGGCCCGCTCGTTGCGGCCGATGCGCCGAATGCGCATTTCGTCTGCGCCGGCGCGCGTGTCGAACTGCCACCCGCCGGCGGTCTTCACGATCGGGATCGGCAGGGTCCAGCCGTCGTCGCCGACTGCGACGAGCGCCTTGGCGTCCCCCTCTGGCTTGATCGTGTGCGACTTGGCCCACGCGGCGAGGAAGCGGTAGCGCTCCTCCGCCCCGACCGGCGGGAAGTACCTCCGAAAGTCGCGGCCGAAGATGGACTTCAGGGCGTCCTCGTCGCTCGTCGCGACCGCGTCCCCGAATGCGCTCATAGCCGCCTCCGGCGAAGCGAACGTCTTCTGCTGCGCGAACGCTGTGGGAATCCAGGTGACGAAGAGCGCCAATGCGGCGATGAGCGCGGCAAGACGCGTTACCGTCGCGCCGCGGATGTTTTGAGCTGTGCATCGCATCCTCGCGTCTCCTTTAGCGCCTGCGGCCACCACCACCACGACCGCCTCGTGCCGCACCACCACTCGGGCGCGCCCCGCCCGCGCTCGGGCGAGCGGCTGCGCCGCCACGGTTGGCTGCCATCGACTGATTGCTGGCGCGGCCGCGGGCGAAGTCGCGCTGCGAAGCCGTACCGCCGCCCACGCCCTGGAAGGCGTCGCGCCCGCCGCTGGGTCCGCCGCGATCGGTGGCCCCACGGTCGAAGTTGCCCGGGCGATTGCCCGCGGCTGCATTACCCGCACCCGGGCGCTCGCCTGCGCCACCCCGGGCGCCAGCTGCGCCGCGATCCGCGGTAGCGACACGATCCCGGGCGCCGCCCTCGCGTCCTCGATAATCACGGCGCCCTTCGGCGCCGCCGATACCCTTGCCGTATTTCTCGCGACTCGCCGAGTCCCGGTAGGAAACGCCCTTGCGATGGCTTGCGTCGTGCTGCCACTGGCCGCCTCCCCCCACGTTGGCGCGATTGAAGTTTTTGTCGATGCTGACGGCCCGGTTCACGTTGATGTTGACGTCGCCGCGGCCCCAGTTGCAGCCGCCGAAGATAGCCCCCGCGGCCGCGACGCCCACGCCCCACGCGAATCCGCGGACGAGGGCGCCGCCGGGGTAGTAGAGGGGGGGTGGTGGCCAGTAGTAAGGCGGATAACCCGGATACATCCACGCGCCGTACACGATGGTCGGGTTGTAGGCCGGCACGTAGATCACCTGCGGAGTCGCCGGCTCGATCTTGATCACCGTTTGCTGCGGCGCCGCCTGCTCCACGATCACCTTCTGCTGCTCGGTCGACTGGAGGTTGCCCGCCTGTTCTGCGCGGGTCCGCAGCCGCTGCACGGCGTCGAGCACCGACTTTTGGTCGGCGAGAAATGCATCGCCGAGCTTCTGCGTCCAGTCGAGTTTCTCGTTCATCGGCTCGAGAGCCTGCGGAAATGCAACCAGCGACTTGACGCTCACGTCCCAGGTCTCGTTCTCCACCGCCTTCACGGCCGCGTCGCCCTTGACGTTCGGGTTCGCCTTCACCCACCGTGCGGCCTGCACGATTTCCAGCGGATACGTCGAGGCCATGAGCACCTGCGACAGCAGCGAGTCTGGATAGAGCGCGATCGGCGCCACCAGCGCCTCGATCTCCTCGGGCTTGAAGGTCGGCGCCACGCCCTGCGCCTGCGCGACGTTCCAGCCGGCCGCGGCGGCCGCGAGCAGATACGCGAAAATTTGTCGTGCGAGATGGCCGCGCCAGGATTTCATGCGTTAGATCCTCATCGTCATGCCGTCCGGCCCGGAGCCGGGTTACCCCCGATAGTTGCCCTGCGAATCGCCCGCTTTCGGGCCACTTTCCAGCGCGAGCGCGCCATTGTAGCGAGGTCGCGCATCAAGGCGGAGCCGATCGCGAAGAACCGGCGCCCATCGCGCAGCGTTTCGCTCTCCGAAACCTGGATACGTCCATAGATAGGGAAGGAAGCCAGTGCGGCGTCGAGGATACCGACGCAGGATTCGCGCACCGGCCGGGTGTCCGACGGCGCCGCGTGAGGCTAAATGTAAGTGCTTGCTACTTCTAAGGCTCAGGCCCACTACGGCTTTCGCATGCCTACCGGGATCGGTACCCTGAGGCCGGAACCAATCTCTATTGCGCTGCATCAAACCGCGGTCACAATACGCTCCTAGCATTGAAATTGGGATAGTTGCCGTCGTGCAGCCGCCCTTCCCTCCGGAGATTCCGATGACCGACGTCAGCAAACAACTCGAACGCAGCCACACTCTCTCCACAAAAGTCGCGCAGCTCTTCCGGCACCGGGCACAGCTCGCCCAGACCCGTTACAGCGAGCGCGTGCAGAAAGCGCTCGGCGAGCAGATCGCCAACGCGACGCAGCAACCGACCTCGCCTTGGGGATGGTGGACCGATTGGTACCGCTACTCGGTCGACTTCGCACAGCGCAGCGTGCTCTTCTGGGACACGCTCCGGCAGCGCGGTAACCAGTTCACCGAGCGCGAGCAGGCGGGACTGCCCCCGGTCCTGCACTTCGACTACGAGATGGTGCTCGACGCACGCCGTTTTGACCGGCCGGTGAACTACGCGCTCGTGCGCATCGCCCCGCCGGAGGGCGTGACTGTCGACGCGAAGCGCCGTCCTTACATCATCATCGATCCGCGCGCCGGGCACGGTCCGGGGATCGGCGGGTTCAAGGACGATTCGCAGGTGGGCGAGGCGCTGCGCGAAGGACACCCCGTCTACTTCGTCATCTTCTTCCCCGACCCCGAGCCGGATCAGACGATGCTTGACGTATGCGCGGCCGAGCAGAAGTTCGTGCGGCGCGTACGCGAGCTGCACCCGGACAGCTCGAAGCCGGCGATCGTGGGCAACTGCCAGGGCGGCTGGGCAGCGATGATGCTCGCCTCCTCGAGTCCCGAGGACACCGGGCCGATCGTGATCAACGGCGCGCCGATGTCCTACTGGGGCGGCGCGTGGAGCGAAGGGGAAGGCGACAACCCGATGCGCTACGCCGGCGGAATGCTCGGCGGGACGTGGCTCGCGTCGCTTGCCGCGGACCTCGGCAACGGGAAGTTCGACGGCGCCTATCTGGTGCAGAACTTCGAGAACCTCAACCCGGCGAACACGTACTGGAAGAAGAACTACAACGTCTTCGCGAACGTCGACACCGAGGCGCCGCGCTTCCTCGACTTCGAGCGCTGGTGGGGCGGCTTCTACCTGATGAACCGCGAGGAGATCGAGTGGATCACGCAGAATCTCTTCGTCGGCAACAAGCTGTGGTCGGGCGAGACCAAGTCGAAAGCCGGCAAAGCCTTCGACCTGCGTGAGATCCGCTCGCCGATCATCCTCTTCGCGTCGCTCGGCGACAACATCACGCCGCCGCAGCAGGCCTTCAACTGGGTCGCCGACGTCTACGGCTCGACCGAGGAAATCAAGTCGCGCGGCCAGGTGATCGTGGGCCTGATGCACGCCGACGTCGGCCACCTCGGCATCTTCGTGTCCGGCAAGATCGCCAAGCGCGAGCACCGGCAGATCGTCTCGGTGCTCAAGTCGATCGAAGCGCTGACGCCGGGCCTGTACGCGATGCGGATCATCGAGCACCGGGGCAATGACGGCGCGATCGAGTACGACGTCGAGTTCGAGGAGCGCCGGCTGGAGGATGTGACCGCGCGGCTCAACCGCTTCAAGCGCACCGACGAGGCGCCGTTCGAGGCGGTGGAGGCAGTGTCCGATTTCAACCAGCGCGCCTACGAGCTCTTCGCCCGGCCGCTCGTCCAGGCGACAGCGAACGACTTCACCGCGAAGCTCGGCCGTGAATTTCATCCGCTGCGCTTCGAGAAGTGGTCGGTCTCCGACCGGAACCCGATGCTGTGGTGGCTCGGGCCACTTGCGCAGGTGGTGAAGGCTCAACGCCAGGCCGTCGGGCCGGAAGATCGGCTCCGCAAAGCAGAGGCGGGGTACGGCGAGGTTGTCGCCGCGACGCTGGATTACTACCGCGATCTGCGCGACGCGACGAGCGAGGCGCTCTTCTTCCAGACCTACGGGAACCTGTTCGCGATGTATCTCGCCGACCGCGGGGAGCGCGAGGCCGAGGCCCCGGTGGACCCGCGCGAGCTGCCGTTCGTCAAGGCAGCCCTCGCCGCGATCGGCGAAGGCGGTTACCCGGAAGCGCTCGCTCGCGCGGGCGAGCTGCTCGCGCGCCGCGGCATGCCGGTGCCGCTCGCGCGCCTCGAGCTCAAGGCCGAGCTCGTCAAGGAGTACGCCGATCTCCTGCCCGATCTTCCGATTCACGAATGGAAGCGGATCCGCGGCGAGCAGGACGCGATCGTCCGTTTCGAGCCCGAGCGCGCGCTCGAGACGCTGCCGCGACTGCTCGCCGATCCGTCCGATCGCGAGAAGTTCCTGGAGGTGCTCGATCGCCTGACGACCGATCCTCGCGTGCGCGCCGACGAGGCGACTCCGGAACAGATCGCGATGGTCGCGCGGATCCGACAAGGACTCGGCGCCGGACCGCGAATCGCGGCGGCGGGCGCGGGGCGGTAGGGGCAGCGGCATGGAACGCAGACACGAGAAGTACGAGCGGCTGCTAGAGCGCTGCAAGGGTCTTGCGCCCACGCCGACCGCGGTGGCGCATCCTTGCGATCAGAGCTCGCTCGCAGGCGCGCTCGACGCAGCGAAGCACGGCCTGATCGCCCCAATCCTGGTGGGTCCGGCCGAGCGGATCAAGGCGACGGCCGCGAAGTTCGACCTCGATCTCTCCGGATGGGAGATCGTCGACGCGGCCCACAGCCACGAATCGGCCGCCAAGGCGGTGGAATTGGTGCGGCTCGGTCGGGCCGAGGCACTCATGAAGGGCAGCCTCCACACCGACGAGCTGATGGGCGCGGTCGTGCGGCGCGAGACGGGGCTGCGCACTGCGCGGCGCATCAGCCACTGTTTCGTGATGGACGTGCCGCATCACGACACGCCGCTCATGATCACCGATGCGGCCGTGAACATCGCGCCGACGCTCGCCGAGAAGGTCGACATCGTGCAGAACGCGATCGACCTCGCGCACGCGCTCGGGGCGCAGGAGGTGCGCGTCGCGATTCTCTCGGCGATGGAGACGGTCAACCCCAACGTGCCTTCGACCATCGAGGCCGCGGCGCTCTGCAAGATGGCCGACCGCGGCCAGATCACGGGCGCTATCCTCGACGGGCCGCTCGCGCTCGACAATGCGATCAATCTGAGCGCGGCGCAGATCAAGAAGATCGACTCGCCGGTCGCCGGCCGGGCAAACGTGCTCGTCGTGCCGGATCTGGAGGCGGGCAACATGCTTGCCAAGAGCCTGACGTTCCTCGCCGGCGCGGACGCCGCGGGCATCGTGCTCGGCGCCAAGGTGCCGATCATCCTGACGAGCCGCGCGGACTCGGTTCTGACGCGGCTCGCATCCTGCGCGGTCGCGGTCCTGGTCGCGCACGCGCGGCGCGCGCACGCCGAGAAAGTCGTGAGCTGACACGCATGGCCGACGCCATCCTGGTCGTCAACGCCGGCTCGTCGAGCATCAAGTTCTCGCTGTTTGTCTCGCGCGCCGGGTCGCTCTGCATGGTGATACGCGGGCAGATCGAGGGGCTCTTCACGAACCCGCGTTTCGTCGCGAAGGACGACGCCGGCGCGGTCGTGAGCGAGAAGTCCTGGGGCGACGGCACCCAGCTCGGTCATGCCGGCGCGCTCGATCACCTCGCCGGATTCATTCGCGGCGAACTTGCCGAGCACCGGCTCGTCGGGGTCGGCCACCGGGTCGTGCACGGCGGCCTCGAGTACACGCAGCCGGTGCGCGTCGATGCCCGGGTGGTCACCGAGCTCGAGAAGTTCGTGCCGCTCGCGCCCTTGCACCAGCCGCACAACCTGACCCCGATCCGCCTGCTCCTGGAGCGCCAGCCGGGGCTCGCGCAGGTGGCCTGTTTCGACACCTCCTTTCATCGGACGAATCCGGAGATTGCGCAACGCTTCGCGATACCGGCGGATCTGCACGACGCTGGTGTCCGGCGCTACGGCTTTCATGGACTTTCCTACGAGTACATCGCCTCGGTGCTGCCGCAGCACGATGCGCGCGCCGCGGGTGGCAAGACGGTCGTGCTGCACCTCGGCAATGGTGCGAGCATGTGCGCGCTGGCGAGCGGTAAGAGCGTGGCAAGCACCATGGGATTCACCGCGGTCGACGGCTTGCCGATGGGGACGCGCTGCGGCGCAATCGACCCGGGCGTGATTCTCTATCTGATGGACCAGCGCGGCATGGACGCGCGCGCCATCGAAAAGCTGATCTATAACCAGTCCGGGCTGCTGGGCGTGTCCGGCATCTCCAGCGACATGCGCACGCTGCTCGCGAGCGACGATCTTCGCGCGAAGCTCGCGATCGATCTCTACGTCTATCGCATCCGGCGCGAGCTCGGCTCGCTCGTTGCAGCGCTCGGCGGACTCGACGCGATCGTGTTCACCGCGGGCATCGGCGAGAACTCGCCGGAAATTCGCGAACGCGTGCTGAACGATGCCGAATGGCTCGGCGTCAAGATCGATCGCCACGCGAACGCCGACGGCGGGCCGCGCATCAGTGCCGCGGACAGCCGCGTCGCAGCCTGGGCGATACCGACCAACGAAGAGCTGATGATCGCGCGGCACACGCAGCGGCTCCTGCGGCACTGAAAGGAAGCAACATGGCAATCGAGATTCCCCGTCCCGTCCTGAAAGGCAAGAAGGCCCTCGTCGTCGGGATCGCCAACGAGAGCTCCATCGCATGGGGGTGCGCCAGCGCATTTCGTGAGCTCGGCGCGGACATTGCAGTGACCTACCTGAACGAGAAGGCCAGGCCTCATGTCGCGCCGCTCGCCGAGCGCCTGGAAGCGCCGATCTTCGCGCCTCTCGACGTCTCGAGGCCGGGCGAGCTGGAAGCCGTATTCGACACGATCACCCGGCAGTGGGGGCAGCTCGATATTCTCGTCCACTCGATCGCGTGGGCGCCGAAGGATGACCTGCAGGGCGGGCTGCTCGGCTGCTCCGCCGAGGGCTTCGGCAGGGCGATCGACGTGTCGTGCCATTCGTTCATCCGCATGGCGAAGCTCGCCGTGCCGCTCATGAAGGAGGGCGGCACGATGTTCGCGATGAGCTACTACGGCGCGAACAAGGTCGTGGCGAACTACAACGTGATGGGCCCGGTGAAGGCGGCGCTCGAGGCATCCTGCCGCTACCTCGCCTATGAGCTGGGTCCCAAGGGCATCCGGGTGCACGCGATCTCGCCCGGGCCGCTCAAGACGCGCGCCGCATCGGGGCTCAAGGACTTCGATCTGCTCCTGACGGAAGCCGCCCAGCGCGCGCCGATCGGCGAGCTGGTGGACACCATGGACGTGGGGTTCGCCTGCGCTTACCTTGCCACGCCCTATGCGCGGCGCATCAGCGGCGAGACGCTCTACATCGACGGCGGCGTGAACATCATGGCGTGACGCCGGGTGCGAAGAGTGTAGTATTGAACGTAATCAGGAGTGATTCGCCATGAGTTACGAGAAGAAGAGTCCCAACGTCGGCTGGTGGGCGGGGCAACTCGACGAGATCGATGAGGAGGTGGCGCGGCTCTGCACCATCTGCAACGTCAAGATACTCGATCCGGGCGTGATGGCGCGGGTCATCAAAGGCGACGATTCGGTATGCGGGTCACCGAACAAGCTGGCGTTCAAGAAGCTGCATGATGCGGTCCGCATCCACTACGCCGTGCGCGAGAAGTCGAGCGACCGCGTCGGAGAAAAAGAGACGATGCAGGCGCTCGAGGCGATCGTCGACCGGCTGCGCAAGAAGTACGGCGACCGGTTCGGCACGCCCGCGTGAACGCCGGGTACGGGCGCGTTACGCCGGCTCGAGCCAGTCCGGGTAGACGCGCACGCGCTGACCGATTCGCACGCCCGGCTTGCTCCGAAGGGTCAACGTGCCCACTTCCCCGTCGTCGTAGCGATAGGTGATCTCGTAGGCCGTCTCGCGGTCGTGCTTGCTCGCGATCTCGCTACCGACGTAGCCGCCGGCCACCGCGCCGACGACCGTCGCGACCGCTCGGCCCGTACCGCCCCCGATTTGGCTGCCCAGCAGACCCCCGACCAATCCACCGCCGACCGCGCCGACGAGCTGCGTCTCCGGATTGTTCCGCTGGTACTGGCTGATCCCGATCACTGTCGCGTAACGGGTTTCAGCAGGCGAGGTTGCGCATCCCGCGACGAGCGCCGCCGCGCAGAGCACGAGCGCCGAAATGATTCGAGGGATCTCCCGCAAGTTCACTCCTGGTAGGCACCGAACAGATAGGCGCTTTGCAAGATGCTGCTCGGCCGGCCGTACTGGCCGAACCATTTGTCGTAGACGTCGGTCAACTCGACCGATCGGTAGAGGTGCGCCAGGGCGCGGTTCACCGCGAGCCGGAAATCGGCATCGTTCCGCCGCATCATGAGCGCGTAGGGCTCGACCGAGAAATCCTCCTCCAGGAGCGTGAGCTTTTCGGCGCCTTCCGCCTGCGCGAGCCCGACCAGAAGCAACCGGTCGTTCGCATACGCATCGACCTTGCTTTCACGCAGCGCGCCGAGCGCGGCGGGTTCGCTTTGAAAGGGGACGAGCGTCACCTTCACCTGTTCACGCTGCATGGCGTCGCGCAGCTTGGCCTCGGAGGTGGTGCCGGACACCACCGCGACCCGCTTGCCCACGACGTCGGCCATACGGCGCATGCCCGAATCGGCGCGCACCAGCATGCTCGCGCCGTCGATGAAGATCATGCTCGAGAAGTCCACCCGCTCCATCCGGCTGAGCGTGATCGTGGTGGTGCCACATTCGAGATCGACCGCGCCGGAAGCGACCTGGTCGATGCGATTGGCGGCGGTCACCGCAACCCAGTTGATCTTGAGCGTGGGAAGCGCGAGTTGCTTCTGCACCGCGCCGACGACGTGCGTGCAGAGGTCGACCGAGTAGCCGATCGGACGTCGTTCAGCACCCATGGAGGAGAAAGGCGGCGACGTCTCGCGAAAGCCGAGATTGACGACGCCGGTGTCTCGAATCTTCTTCAACGTGCCGGTGAGCGCTTGCGCATGCGCAGGAAGCGAGCAGAGGAAAAGGAACAGGGCGAGGAGTCGGATCATGTCTTGTCTTTGAAGGATTCGTGGAGCGCGTGCGGTGAGGCCGCCGCGAGCGTGAACTGAACGGGAAGTTTGCCACACGCTCCCGAGCGGGCCAAGTCGGCGGGTCCCGCGCTACTTGAACAGTCGCTCGAAGAATCCCCCGACCCCGCCGGTTGCAGGCTGCTCCGCGCCCTGGTCGCCCGACGTTCCGCTCGCGGTCCCTCCGCCTCTCCCCAGCGCGGTCTTGCAGGGCGCTTCCATCGTCGCCTTGTCGAAAAGACCCTTTGCGAGGAGCGACAGCCCGCCGGTGATCACGCCGATGCCGATCTGGGCCGCGGCGCCCGCAGCACCCGCGACATCGACGCCGACTTCGGGATTCGCCAGCGTGCCTTGCACCTTGACGAGATTCGCCAGGCTGCCGACCCCTACACCGATCCCTTCTTTCGCCTGCGGGCGGATGCTCAAGTCCAATGTTTCCGACGTGAGGTTGACGGTCCCAGCCATCGCGATGCCGACGTGGCTCGTCTCCATTGCAACGGTGCGGTCGACGGTGATCACGCCGCCGTGCACTGGAACGTTGATCACCGCACACTGGACCTGCGTGTAGGGATCGGTCTTGCGCGACGGATTCACGGCGTTCAATACCTGGGTGACGACGTCCGCGCGATCGAGCATCCGGTTCCTCGTTCGAGCCGGCCCCATGACGATTCTCACCTGCCCGTCTAGCGCGGAGGCAAGCGCTGCCGGGGATGCGCCGGTCGAGCGAAGGTCAGCCTTGAGCTCGGTCTCGCCGCCCGTGATGATGTCGCCCTGGCCGAGCTCAGCCATCATCTTGCCCAGTTCGATCTTGCTGCCGGCCACATTCATGCCGAACTGCGCGCGCTTCGCATCCGAGGCATCGAGTGTCCCGGCGAGCGTCACGTCGCCACCGCCCATACGCATCGCGACCGATCGCGTCTCCAGCTTGCCGCGATTCAGCGCGATCCGGCCGCGCACCGCTTCGAACAGCAGCGCCGGCGGCATCACCAGGCGGTCGACCTTGAGGTTGACCTCCGCGTCGAACGCGTTGAGCAGGCTGAGCGGCAGCCGCTCGTTCGAGAAAATTCGTCCGGTTGCGCGCGCCGTATCGGCGCGCCCCTTCGCTGCCGGCGCCTGCAGCTCGCGCAGATCGATCACCGGCGCCGCGACGTCCGCGGAGATCTTGAATCGCGCGCCGGAAAGATCGGCCTTGCCGGATCCCGATAGCGTGCTCTTGCCCATCGCGAGCTTGACCCGCTCGAAGGCGTGCACACGCCTTTCGCTCTTGACCTCGCCTTCCAGCTTCAGCGGTGGCAAGCGGGGCACGCGCTCGCCGGCGAGCTTTGCAAGCGCGTCGGACTCGGGGATCTCGGCGCGAACCTTTAGCGCGAGATACGCTCCGGTCACCGGAAAGCCGACGCGCCCAACGGCCGTGACAGTGGCGTCCGCGATCTTCGCCTGGAGCTCGACGCCCAACATGTCACCGCCGCCCAGCGTCTCGATCACCGGCTTGTCGGTGATTGCCGCCAGCGACACGGGCAGGCCATCGACCTTCGCCTTGACGAGGATCTCCCGACCACGCAGGCCAGCGGGACGGATATACGCTTCGTCGAAGGTGAGACGCCGCGTCTTGCCGGTCCTTCCAGAACGGTACTGGACCACGCCGTTCGTAAACCGGACGGCGCTCAAGTCGACAGGAGTGCCCTTGGATTCCGACGGCGCGGCGCGTCTCGCTTCCTTCTTCCCGGTGCGTTCGATCACCCAGTTGCCACGGCCCTTCGCATCCGTCTCGAGAAACACGTCGGGCTCGACGATATCGATCTTGAGCCGCACGTCGCCGACCAGGAGCGGAAGCAATGCTGCACGCACCTCGACGCGCTTCGCCTTGGCCATGCCCGGCCGGGTGCCCCAGGGCGCGTTGGAAAAACTCACGCCGTCGACGATCAGGCGTGGGGGAAGCAGGCCGACGTCGATCTTTCCGGCGATCTCGAGATCGCGGCCCGTGGCTTCCTTGACTTCCGCAATCGCCAAGTCGGCGTGCTTGCTCCAGTCGACCGTGGAAAGCGCAACGAACGCGCCAATGAGCACCACGAACACCGCCGCCGCCGCGCCAATCGCAATGCGCAGCCACATCCGCCCGGATCGTTTGCGTAAAAGCATCGCAAGCCTGTCCGCTGGCCATGACGGATTCATAACGAAGATTGTCCCCTTCCGCGCGAGGACCTGCCAAGCGCGCGGCACTGCCGGGTAGGGCCTATTGCTCGGATGCGCCGGGCGACGGGGGCTCGCGCCTCCCCGCCGCGAGGAGGAGATAGACGAGTGCAGCGAAGGGCCAGAGCGTCGAGACGAGTCTCGTCAGTCCGTTGAAGTTGAGGAAGTGCCCCTGTCGCCACACCTGGAGAGAATTCGCCAGGTAGGGATTCTCCGGCGCCACGTTGACCAGTGCGGTCGCGGCCATGAGCAGCACACCGGCAAGGGCGATCGCGGTGCGGCGCGAGAGAAACATCGCGGAAAGCGCCAGGGCGATACCAATGGCGCCGCCCCAGATCGCGCCGGGGGTGAGCCAGGCGAACATGTCAGCCGGCCGAAACAGCGTGGCGAATGCCGCGGAACGGATCAGGCAGGCCGCGACAAGCAGGGCGATGACGAGCTGCCAGCGCGCACCGCGACTCGGCATGAGCGCGCCGGTGAGCAGCGCCACGGCGACCAGATTCGCAGCGGTGACCGTGCCCTCGATGCGCACGAAGAGCTCGGCCGGATGCAAGGTGGCCGGCAGCGATTCGAAAAGATCCCGTAAATCGCCGTTGCCGAAGAGCAGCGTCTCGGGATTGAGGAGCGCGAACAGCCAGAGTCCGATCAGCACCAGACCCAGGTCGGTTTGCCGACCATGGTGAAAGAGCTCGTCACGCAGCGCATAGAGTCCGCCATGCCGCGCCAGCCATCTTGCGGTAAAGACCCCAGCGGCCGCGCCGATTGCTGCGCCGAGGCCGTTTGCCGCGAGATCGACATTGGACTCGATCCGGTCTGGGAGATAGCTCTGCAGCGCTTCCATCATGAAGGACAGCGCGGCGCCGCCCAGCGTGGCCGCAAACCAGGCCGATGCACCGACGAAGCGCGGTGCTGCGGCGAGCACACCGAGCAGTCCGAGCGGTACGTACGCGATCACGTTGGCGCCGATGTCGAAGCCCGTGACGTAGGGCGGCCAGGGAGCGATCACGAATGCAAACGGACTCGTGCCTGGGTCGCGCCAGCCGGTGAATCGATGCAGGCTACCGTAGACCACGAGCAGCACGTAGGCTGCAAGCAGGTATCGCGCGAAATGCGACGGGCGCGCGTCAGGGCGCATGGCGGGACGATTGTCGCACAGCGCCGCGGCGCATCGCGCGCCGCGTCAACCGGCTTCGAGCAATGCCCGATAGATCGACAGAGCGGAAGCGTCGAAAAGCGCGAACGTGATGCGCTCGAAATCGGGCTGTGCAGCGAGAAACGCGCGGCATTCGCGCACCGCAATCTCCGCGGCTGCGCCGATCGGGTAGCCATACACGCCGCAGCTGATCGCCGGGAATGCGACGGTCGCCAGGCCGTGCTGCACGGCCAGATCGAGGCTCTTGCGATAGCACGACGCGAGAAGTTCCGGCTCGCCCAGATGCCCGCCGCGCCAGACCGGCCCGACACTATGGATCACGTGCCGGGCGGGTAGCCCGTAGGCCTTCGTGATCTTCGCGTCGCCGGTCGCGCAACCGCCCAGCGTGCGGCATTCGGCAAGGAGTTCCGGACCCGCGGCCCGGTGGATCGCGCCGTCTACACCCCCTCCGCCGAGGAGGGAGGAATTCGCGGCGTTGACGATCGCGTCGACGGCGAGCTTCGTGATGTCGGTCTGGATAGCGTGAAGCCTGTGTGCCATGGGCGCCTCCTGATTGCTGGTGCGCAGAAGAGCAATTCTGCAACACGCCGCACGGGGCGTGGGTGATCCCGGTCAGCTTTCGCGCGGCCACGCGAGCGTCATTCGAACGGGCAGGTGATCGGACGCGCTATGTGCGAGCGACGTCGAATGCACGGCGAGGTCTGCGCGCAGGCTGCGCGGTTCGACCCAGATGCGATCGAGGGCGAAGATCGGACGTCGCGCCGGATAGGTGGCCGGTGCGGGGACGCGCCCGAAATGCGCGCGCAGCCAGCGCAAGGTGCGGCCCCAGAGAAACCACTCGTTGAGGTCGCCCATCAGGACGACCGGCTCGGGTCGGACGGGAGCGAGAAGCGCTAGGATCCGGCGAACCTGACGCCGGCGCTCGGCGGGCGCGAGGCCCAGATGCGTCGCGATCACGCGGAGTGCACCGCGCGGCGCCTCGAGCATCAGGTCGAGCGCACCTCGTGGCTCGCGTCCCGGCACGCTGAGATCCACACGGTGCACGGCGCGGACCGGCAGCCGGGTGAGCACGGCATTGCCGTAGTGACCGGAATCTTCCAGCAGCGTCGGGCCGGCGATTCCTGCGCAGCCCAGCTCCCGCCCGAAGCGGGCGAGCAGATCGAGGGCTGCGGCAGATCCCCACTCGAGCTCTTGCAGGGCGACGACGTCTGCGTCGAGCTCGCGCAGCACATCGAGCACGCGATCGGTGTCCCGACGGCCGTCGCGGCCGATGCATCGGTGGACGTTGTAGGTGGCGACCTTTAGCGACATCGGCTGTGTCTGCGCGGCGAGCGGTCGCTTTGCTCGTCAGTCAGCCGCCTAGCATCGCGCGCCTCGTCGGTTTCGGTCCCGCGCTTGTCGCGGCGGCGCGCGAGCCACCAGCGGATTCCCAACGCGCCCGCCGCAATGATCGCGATGATGATCGCGAGCGTTGCGATGGTTGTCGGAGACGGATCCTGCAAGGCCGCCAGGAGGCGATCCGAGAACATGCTTACCGCAGCGATCCCGGGGGTCATTCCGAGGAGCGTGCCGAGGATGAGGTCACGCAGCCGGATGTGCGATGCGCCGGCCACGAGATTCACGACGGTAAAGGGTGCCACCGGGATCACGCGCACGGCGATCACGGCGATCAGGCCGCGTTTCCCCAATCGTCGGGAGAGTTCGTTCAACCGTGCGCCGGCGAGGCGGCGCACGGTCTCCCGGCCGAGCGCCTTG
Organism: Betaproteobacteria bacterium; assembly: GCA_022340285.1. Taxonomy (GTDB): domain Bacteria; phylum Pseudomonadota; class Gammaproteobacteria; order Burkholderiales; family SG8-39; genus JAABRB01. The sequence continues at coordinate 131,255 of JAJDOG010000096.1, read as the reverse complement.
CCGATGCCGAACCCGAGCGTGGCACCAGTTACGGACCCGCACACCGCATAGACGAACGCAAGAAAAGGTCCGAACACGACTGCCGTTGCGACGATGAGCAGCGTGATCGGCATGGCGGTCAGGGAGGCAACGACGTAAGCTCCCAGCACCCAGAGGGGAGTAACCGGGGAGCTCTGGACCCAGGATGCGGCCTGCGTCAGGGCGTCGCGGCCGAGCCATTCGGCTAGCGGTCCCCAGCGCCACGCTGCGGCAAGCGCGGTGATCCCGGCAAGCAGGAGCGCGAGCAGCAGGAGGCGCTTGCCGGCGCGCGGCTGCTCCTCGGGGGCGACAATCTGGTCCACCAGCTCATCGGGATCGACCGGGCGCTCCGGGTCGATGACCGCGGCGTCCGGAACCAGGGCATCCAGCTCGGGATCCAGTGAAGCATCGAGCGGCTCCAGGGTCCGCGCATTGCCGCGAAGGGTCTCGAGCGCTTTGATGAGCGACCCGGTGTGTTCGACTGCGCGCGCAACGTCTTCCGGAGTGACGCCGAGATGCTCGCCAAGCAGCCGGTCGCGCAGCGCGCCGATCGAGCGCGAGGTGCGCGGCTCGCTCGCCTCGATCGCGAGGTCGCACTCGGTATCGAGACCCATCGAGCGGTTCGCGAGATTTGCCGAACCGATTCGCAGGAAGCGGTCATCGACGATCATGAGCTTGCTGTGCAGGTCGATGTATTCGCCGTCCAGGCCGGCTTGCTCCGGACAGTAAACGCGTAACCGGTCATGGCGATCCGATTCGCGCAGGCGTCGCACCAGGCGCGCGCGCAGGACTTCCATCGTGTTTTCCTCGAGCCAGCCGCCGCCGTGCCGGCGCGACACGACCACGATCTCCGGCCCGTCGGGCTCGGCGAGGCGCGCTGCGAGCGCTTCGCCGACCGCGGCCGAGGTGAAGTACTGGTTCTCGAAGTAGATCATGCGGCGCGCCGCTGCGATGGCGTCGACGTAGAGCCGCCTCACCTCCTGTACTTCATCGTGATCTGCGTAGCGCGGCTCGGTGCGAGCGATCGCGACGTCGACGTCGGTGACGTCGGGACGCAGGTCGACGGGCCAGGGATCATGCTCGGCATCCGGCTCCTTTGCGCGGATCGCCCGGCCGGTGGCGCGCCGCCAGCGCTCCCGTGCGAGCTCGCCCAGCGCTGCCGCTGCCGCGCCGTCGACCATCATCTGCACGTCGTGAAATGGCGGGTATGCAGCGCCGGCCGGGTCGACGCGGCGCGGCTCTTTCGGGCGGTGCTCGGACGTGTCCCACCGGCGGATGGTGAGATCGATACCGCCGACGAACGCGACGGCGTCGTCGACGACCACGATCTTCTGATGGTGCGACGCTCCGACCGGGTGCCGGTCGTCCAAGCGAAAGTGCAGCCGCCGATGCGTTCGCCACCCGAGCGTATAGATCGGCAGGAGCTCCCGCTCGAGGGCGTAGAGCATCGCGAAATCCCAGTCGAGAACATGTATGTGCAGCGCTCTCCGGCGCTTGACGAGCGCGTCCAGAAAATCGCCTAGCGTCGCCGGCAGGTCATCGGCCGCAGTGTCGTGAACCAGTGCCGCACGGCTGTCGACATCCCAGCCGATCACCATGATTGAGCGCTGGGCACGCGCTGCGGCGGCACGGAACGCCGCGAAATACGCTTCGCCGTCGACCAGGAATGCAACCCGGCCGGCGCGCGCCATACGCCAGCAGTTCCGGCCGGTGTCGAGAAGATGCGGAGCGCTCCCGTCCAAGGACGGGGCGGTCTGCGAGCTCATGCGCGGATCCCTTTGCCGGGGAAGACGGGAAACCCGGTCCCGCTTGCGCGGTGCGCCGGCGTGCGATGCGAGATCAGATACCCAGGTAGTTCGACTTCACTTCCTCGTTCGCCCAGAGCTCCTGTGGACTGCCGGAGTAGACGACACGCCCCTTGCTGATGACATGCACATGGTCCACGAGCTTGAGGGCGAGGGAGGCGTTTTGCTCGACGAGCAGGATCGAGAGCCCCTGCTCCTTCAGCTTGCCGACTGCCTCCCACACGCCCTGGATGATGATCGGCGCGAGACCCTCGGAGGGTTCGTCCATGATGAGGCAATCGGGATTGGTCATCAGCGCGCGGCCGATGGCGAGCATCTGTTGCTCGCCGCCGGAGAGCGTCCGCGCGCGCTGGCTGCGTCGCTCTCTCAGCCGTGGGAACAGTGCGTACACGCGCTCGAGGTTCCAACCGTGGCGCTGTGCGCCGCGCTCGGCGACGCGCAGGTTCTCCTCGACGCTGAGCGTCGGAAACACGCGGCGGCCTTGCGGCACGAGGCCCATCCCGCTTCTCACCGTCTCGAACGACGAGACGCGCGTGATGTCGGCGCCCTTGAAGAGTATGCGGCCGCGGCGCGGCGGATTGAAGCCGACGATGGAGCTGACGAGCGTCGTCTTGCCGACCCCGTTGCGCCCGAGCAGCCCGAGGATCTGTCCCTGCTCGAGCTTCAACGACAGCCCCTGCAGGACATAGGCATCCCCGTAGTACGTGTGAATGTCCTCGACGTCCAGTATCGCCACGGCGCTAACCCGTCCCCAGGTAGATTTCCCGCACTCGGGTGCTGGCGCGGATCTCGTCGGTGGTGCCTTCTTCCACTACCTCGCCGAAGTGCAGTACCGAGATGTGATCGACCACGTCGAACACGACGTCCATGTCGTGCTCGATGAGAAGAATGGCGAGCATCGGATCGAGGCGCTTCAGGAAGGCGGCCATTTCGCGCGACTCGCCCGAGGCGAGGCCCGCTGCCGGCTCGTCGAGGAGCAAGATCTTCGGGTCGCTCGCGAGCCCCAGCACGATCTCGATCTGGCGTTGCTCGCCGTGCGAGAGGTTGCGCACCTGCACGTCGCGGCGGTCCCAGTAACCGACGTCTTGCAGCAGGCGGCGCGCCTTGTCGTACACGTCCCGATAAGAGGAAAGCGGCCGCCACAGCACGAACTTCATTGCGCGCAGCCCCTGGATCGCGAGCAGGACATTATCGAGCACGGTGAGCTTCGGAAACAGATTCGTGACCTGGAATGTCCGCGCCATGCCCAAGGCGGTCCGCCGGTGACTGGGCCAGGAAGTCACGTCCGACCCGAAGAGCACCGTCTGGCCCGAGGTCGCGGGGAGGATCCCGGTGATGACGTTGAACAGCGTTGTCTTCCCCGCACCATTCGGCCCGATGATGGCCTTCCGGTCACCGGGAAGGACCTTGATGGTGACGTCCTGCACCGCATGCAGTCCGCCGAAGCTCTTCGACAGGCTCCGCAGTTCCAGCACCGGCTGGGCGTCAGGTTGCTGCATGGTCTCGCTCGGGCTCGGCGGGCTCGTTACGAAAGACTTGAAATGGCCGCCGGACGTCGTCGACCCTTGCGGGTGGCGCCGCGCGGCGGCCGCTAGCAGGCTACTCGCAGTACTTACAAGGCGGGAAGTCGCGGCTGTAGACCGGTTGCTTCAGGAACTTGTCCTTGCCGTATTTCCAGAACTGGCCCACGTCCGGATAGGTCTTCACGACCACGTTCCAGAGCTCTGCGTCCGGGAAGCCGAACATCTTCTTCTTTTCGACCTTGCGGATGTAGACGTTCTGCACGGGATTGCGGAGCTCGTCGAAATGCACGGGGCCACGCACGGTGTCGAGCTTGAGGCCCGCGAGCATCTGCACGAACTTCTCCCCACCCGGCCACTTGCCGCCGGTCTTCTTCATGATCTCGTGGATCATCTGCGCGGTGGTGTAGTTGGTCTCCGAGTAGTAGGACGGCACCTTGCCGTACTTCTCGCGGTATTTCTTCACGAACGCTTCGTTCTTCGGTGTTTCCAGTGCGGCGCTGTACTGCAGCGCCGAGTAGTGGCCGATCGACTCGTCACCCATCGAGGGCAGCACGAATTCGTCGTAGCTGGTGCCCCCGCCCAGCACCGGCTTCTTGTTCCCCGAGGCGGCAAGCTGCTTCGGGAACTGCAGCGACATCGGCCCGACCATGAGCGTGAAGATCGCGTCCGCGTCGTCCTTGATGGTCGGGATGAAGGGTCCGAAATCCTTCGTTCCCAGCGGCGGCCAGATCTTCTGGATGACCTTGCCTCCGCAATCCTCGAAGGCCTTCTGGAAACCGCCCACGACCTCGTAGCCGAAGGCGTAGTCCGCGCCGATCGTCACGATCTTCTTGTAGCCTTGCGCGCAGGCCCATTCGCCAAACGGGTGATTGGGCTGAGAGCTCGTCCAGCCGGTGCGCATCAGGTACGGATACTTGGACGCCTGCCGCTGGGTAAGATCGTCCGCCGCGGCGACGGAAGGGATGTAGACGGTTTTCAGTCGCGTGCTCACCGGCGCCAGCGCGTAGCCCGTCGAGGCAAGCAGCCCGCCGATGAACATATGAACCTTGTCCTGGCGGATGAGCTTTTCGGCTTTGCGGACGTTGACCGGTGGCTTGCCCTGGCCGTCTTCGAGAATGAACACGACCTTGGCGCCGGCGAAATCGTTGCCCACCTCGTCAAGGTACATCTGAAAGCCGTTGCTCATGTCCTTTCCGACCTGGGCGAAGATGCCCGTCATCGGCGCAAGGAAGCCGATGCGAAGCTCCTCCGCGCCGGCCGGGCCGGAGGCCAGGCCGATGCCTAGGGCGACGGCCCCCAGCGTGAACGACCTTGGAAGCTCGGTTGTGAGTCTGCGCAACATGACTACTCCTCCTTTCTATTGGGACACGGAAACTGCTTTTGCCTGCTCGGCGGGCGCTGACAGCGCACGGCGCTGGCGAATTCGCTCCGGAATGCCCATCAAACCGCCCGGGAGATACAGGATCGTCAGGACGTAGACGCCGCCCAGCGCATACTGCCACCACTCGACCAGGGTGCTGAGATACTCGCGCAGGAAAACCACCACGCCCGCACCGATGGCGCCGCCGACCAGCGTACCTGGTCCGCCGAGCACCACCATGAGCAGCGCATCGACCGACGTGGTGAGGATCACGTCCTCCGGGCTCACCAGCCCATTCAGAAATGCCCACAGCACGCCCGCAAGCCCACCGAAAGCGCCAGCGATGATGAACGCGATGTACTTGTGGAGCCACGTGTTGTAGCCGAGGATGCGCATGCGCAGCTCGCTCTCCCGAATTCCCACCAAGCTGCGCCCGAACGGGGACTTCACCAGCAGGTAGAGCGCTGCCAGCGCGGCCACGAAAAATCCGAACACGACATAGAAGAAGGTCATGTCGTGCGCCAGGTCGATCCCGAAATTCGGACGGCCGGGCATGTTGATTCCGTTGTCGCCGCCAGTGAGCGAGTTCCAGCGATACGCCAGGCCCCAGACGCACTGGCCGAGCGCGAGCGTGATCATGAGGAAGTAGACGCCGCTCGCTCGGATGGCGAACAGCCCGAAGATTGCCGCGGTGACCGCGCCGAGCAGGATGCCGAGCACGATGACGGCCCAGAAGCTCGAACCCAGTCCAAATCCGTACTTGGTCGCAAGGATTGCGGTGAGGTATGCGCCGACGCCCAGATAGGCGGCCTGTCCGAGCGACGGCAGCCCCGTGTACCCCAGCAGAATGTCCAGGCTCATGGCAAGGATGGCGAAGACCAGCGCCTGCGTGACCAGCAGAATCACGAACGAGCTCGCGAACTGCATGACGATCAGCAGCACGATCAGTGCCGCGACGACGATGAGAATCTTGGTGCGCTCGCTCATGAAACGCTATTCCCGCCCGAAGAGACCTGTCGGCTTCAGCGCAAGGATCAGGACCATCGGGGCGTACAACGTGAAGTAGGAAACTTCCGGAAAAAGGGCCTTGCCGAAGTTGTCCGCAAGACCGACGATGAGACTGCCCACGGCCGCGCCGCCCAGGCTGCCCATTCCGCCGATGATCACCACGGCGAACGCGATCGGCAGGATCTCGAAATCCAGCCCCGGGTAGACGCCCAGAAACGCGCCGCCGATCACGCCGCCCAGCGCCGCGAGAAAGGCGCCGAGCGCAAAGATGAACATCGAGACCAGCGAGGTGTCGATGCCGACGCCGCGCGCCATCTCCGAATCGTCCACCGCCGCGCGCACCATCGCGCCCATGCGCGTCTTTTCCATTGTGAGCCAGATCGTCACGCCGATCGCGAGGGCCACGCCGATCATGAATGCGCGGTACAGCGGGAAGTAGACCCCCCCGATCACGACGCTCTCCGTCAGGAACTCAGGCGGCGAGATGTCGAGACTGTCCCCGCCCCAGATGTCGAGCGCGCCTTGCTGGAACAGGAACGCGAACCCGACCGTCAGCAGCACCTGGCGCAAGGGGTCGAATCCAAGCGGTCGCAGGAACACCCGCTCCATGACGAGGCCCACCACGGCGACAGTCAAGGCAGCCACGGGGATCGCGAGCACCCAGGAATCCGTCGTCCAGATCACCGTCAACGCGACATAGCCGCCCAGCATGAAGTACGAGCCATGCGAGAGATTGACGATGCGCATGACGCCGAAGATGAGCGACAGGCCGCCTGCGAGCAGGAACAGCAGGGCGCCGTAGGAGATCCCGTTGAAGACCTGTATGACCCAGAATTCAGCGTCCATGACAGCGAGGATCAATTCGTGGCGAACGGTGGACCGGCGACTCGCTCAACGCTTCAATGCATCCGGTTGCTCGCGCAGATACCAGTCCAGGATCTGCTCGCCGGTCCAGAAGACCACATCCTTGTGTGCGCGGATCTCCTCGAGCGCGCGGCGGTAGTACTTGAGCCGGTGCGGCGCGCCCATGATGTACGGGTGAACGACGAGGGCCATGACGCGCGCCGAGTTCGCCGAATCGGCATAGATCTGCTCGAACTGGTCCATGGCCCGCCGGTAGTACTCGATCGCCGAATGATGCTGGATCAGCATCATGGCCACGTCGTTGCACTCCTGCGTGTACGGCACGTTGACGATCGGCTGCGTGCGCGTATTGAGCACCACGGGCTGGTCGTCGAGAACCCAATCGCAAACGTACTCGTACCCCGCCTCGACGAGCGAATCGGGCGTCTCCCAGGTCTCGGTGAGCCCGGGGCCGAGCCATCCTCGCGGCCGCTTCCCGGTGAAGGCCTTGATGACTTCGGTGGTCTTCGCGATGTCCTCGGGCTCGTTCGCGACCTTCTGCATGTTCTTCTGCGTGTAGCCGTGCCCCATGAACTCCCAGCCGCGGTCGAGGGCTGCGCGCGAGATCGGCTCGTATGCCTTCACCGCCGTGCCGTTGATCGCGAGCACCGCCTTGATGCCGAGGCTGTCGAGCACCTCGAGCATGCGCCAGAAGCCGACGCGGTTGCCGTACTCGTGCCATGCCCAGTTGGGGATGTCGGGCATCGGCGAGCCGCCCGCGGGCGGTGTAAGAACCGTACGCGGCATGGTCTGGTCGATGTCCCATTCCTCGACGTTCACGATCGTCCAGACGACCATGCGCGACCCGCCGGGCAGCTTCAGCGGCGCGCGTTCGGCGATAGGTGAGTAAGAGAGGCGTTCGAGCGGTTTCATAGCGAATGACTCGGTTCAATGCTGATGATGGGCGTGCCGAGGCTTTCGATTGCGCCGATCCGGGGTCGCGCGGACCGACCGGTGCTCCTCCCACGACGTCCCGTTTCTTGATCTCTGGACGCCCGGCGCCACCAAATACTACCGCGAAACGCGTGATCCGATCTCCGGGCCCTCCGGATGATGCATCCGGAACCCGCGCGCTCAGTGCAACACGTGGCGGTAGGCGGCTCGGCAGTCAGGGATGCCGTCCGCGGGGATGTCTGCGCCGGTGAGCCAATCGGACGCGAATGCGACCGGGAATTGCCATATGCGCAGCGCGCCGACCACGATCGATTGCGGCGACACTCCGATGTCAGGGCGATCGAGCGTCCCGCCGAGAGTGATGCCCGGCGCAACCGAGAAGAGCTGGGGACGCTTCGAGCGCGGAGCGAAGCGGCCTTGCAACCCACGGGTGTGATAGTCGATGACCAGTTCCCCCGCGACCCGGACAAGTGTCGTGTCGAGCAGCACGACGTGACTTGTCGCGACGCCTTTGTCCAGACCGAAGCTGCCGACAATGCAGTTGAGCTGGGATTGGGAGCGCGGATCGAGCGCTTGCATGAGCAGGCGCAGCACGCCCGCCCCGAGCAAGCTCAGCGATCCGGCCTCCTGGTTCTTCGGCAGGATGAGCACGTCGAGCTCGCCCGTCGCGTTCTGTACGAGTGTCTCGGGCGCCCCGGAGGTCTTGATGTCCATGCTCAGGTCCAGCGTGCCGTTGTGGGGACTCTTGGAGTCGGCGGCGCGCATCAACGGGCCATAGTCGAAACCGCTGCCCTCGAACTTCACCGCGTACTGTGGGACCTTGCCGCGGGCGTCGACCTCGATTTCGGCGCTGAATTTGCCCTGATCGATCCACAGGGTCGCAGGGTCGACCTTGAGCTGGCCCGCGGCGAGCTGGGCTTTGACCTCGGCACGGCCGACGACCTGTCCGGCCGCGGACACCTCGTCGAACGTCACGTCAAGGTCGAAGTCGAAGGCCCGCAAAACGCGGGTCAGTACCCGGGCATCCCGATCGAGTACGGCTTGATCGACCTTCTCGCCGCTCCGGGTCTCCTTGATCGCGTTCCTTTCGACATTTTCGGGACTCCACGCCTGCGCGCCGATGTCCTCTAGGTGCACTGGCCGGCCGTGCACGTTCGCCGCGACCCGCGGACGCTCCTTGTTCGTCCCGACCGACAGCGAGGCATGAAAAGAGCTCTTTCCCAGACGTACCGCCACGTCCTTCGCGTTGATTCCGGCGTTGTCTGCCGAGACACCTGCCGAGACCTTGTACGGTCCGAATCCGTGCGCCGAAAAGCCGGCGAGGTCCGCGAGTGTGTGGAGCGTGTCGCCGGAAAGCTTCACTGTCCCAGAGAAGCGCGGCGTATGCGCGTCGATCGTGGCATTGCCCGCCGCTTCGAGCCGGGTCCGGTCGTAGTCGATCTCGAGGTGTACGGCGTGAGGCTTGCCTGCGGGATAGAGCGCATCGAGGGTGGGCAACTGGCCGGATGCGGCGAACGGCTTGTCGCGCAACATGCCTTTGATCGAAAAATCGATCGGCGCTCCGGCAGACGTGTGAGCCTCGCCGCCGAACGTCCAGCGCGCCCCTTCCGGAAGGGTGTCCGACTTCGGCAGGATCAGGCTGGCATCCATGGCTTCGATCGAGATCGCGGCACTCGCCGGTAACGCGGCCGCCGACTTGGCGCTCGCCTCGACGCGCGCGGTCAGACGGTCGATCCTTCCGGTGATTCCCCGCTTGGCGAAGGGTCCGGGAAGTCGGGCCAGGTCGAGTCCGCGCGCCGCGACGTCGCCGTTGAAGCGCACCGCATCCTTGCCGAACGATGCGTCGAGCTTTCCCTCGATCCGCGCGCCCGACCAGTCGAGCGAAAAGGGTCCGCGCACCGCACGATCGCGCACCATCGCGCTGATCGCAACGTTCTCGAACGCCTGGCTGCGGTAGCCCGCCTGGCGCGCCTTGAGCGAGAGATCGAGGTCGGGAAGCGAGATCGGGGGCACGTCTCCGGTGGCTGGGCCCGGGGATTTTCCGATGGCAGCGAGCTCGTCACCCGCGACGTTCTCGAGATCGAGTGCGACGATGATCGGCGCGCCGCGCTTGCCGGACGCCTGGCCGCTCCCGCGCGTCGCGCCGATAGCGAGCGCCGTCGCGTCGATGCGCCATGCGTCGGGTCCGGCGTCGATCGACCCGTGCAGAGTGCCCGGCACGCTCGGCAGCTGCGTGCCGCCGATGAGCGGCGCGAGCCGGTCGAGGCGCGACACGGCAACGTCGATTGCGAACCTGGCGTTTCTGGCGGTGCGCGGCTTCTCGATCTGGCCACTCGCCTGGACGCGCGCCGCACCGACGCGTCCTCGCAGACGCTCCAGGGCCCACGTCCGGTCTTCGAGTAGATCGAGCAGCCGGCCGGCAGTGACCTCCAGTTCGAGTGACTCGCCGGCGAGCGTGCCCGTCGCGCGAGCCTGCATCGCTTCACCGCGTCCCGCTATCAGCTCAACGGTGCGCAGCCGCGCCGCGCGTCGTTCGCCCCATAAAGGCAGCGCGAGCTTGATATCCTTGCCCGTCACCCGTCCTTGAAGATCGTCGAGCAAGGCGTCCACCGTCGCACCTCGGGCGGAGGCGGTCGCACTCAGGCCGCCGACGCGCGGGTCGATGGTCGCCATGTGGCGCGACTGCGTGACGGCGACGCGGGGAAGCGACTTGACGGACACGCGCGCGTCCATCGCGAAAGGTCCGCGCGCGTCGATCTCGATCGACGCCTCGCCCGGTGCTCCGTCAACGGTGGCCGAGACGGTGGTCTTCAGCTGACCTGCCTTGAGGCGCGACAAGTACTTCGCGTCGGTAACGGAAACAGGTACGTTCACGAGTCGGTTGTAGGAGGCTGCGAGCTCGCCGTCGAAACCACGCAGCCTCGCAAGCACCCGCGCCAAGGTTCCCTTGAACGTTCCCGCAGCGCCAAGCTCGAGGGAGCGCCAGCGCTCGAGCGCCGCATAGTCGATTTCGTCGGCACTTAATGTGACATCGATTGTCGGTCGCCCGCCATCTATTGCCAGGTGTGCATCACCCGAGATTGCGCCGACGGGCCCCGCGAAATGCAATGCCTCGAGGCTGACGCTGTCCGCCGATGCGGCAAGCTTGCCGGTCACGTCGACTTTTCCGAGCTCGGGCGCCTCCTGGCCGAGCGCCCTGAACACCCGCTCCGCGGCCGGGCTGGCGACCGCGAGATCTCCTTCGACACCGATCGGCGTAGGGGTCCAGGTTCCGCGCAGGGTAGCGGCCGCGGCGGCATAGCTGCCCTTCAGCTCGAGCGGCCAGCGCTCGAGCCCGGCGAGCGCATCGCGCAGTGATGCGGTGGCGGCCGTGACGTCCCATACTTCGCTTTCGTGCGTGCCGCGGAGGGTGAGCTGCATCTGTTGGCCCTCGCGCGCCGAGCCCTCGACTTCACTCAACTCGAAGCTGTGAGGCGGAGCGCTGACGCGGCGAACGAGCAGCCGGGCCGGCGCGACGTACAGTCGCCGGATCTCCACGAAGGTCCAGCGGGATGGCTTGCCGGCGGGCGTGGCGGCGGGTGCAGGCGCTTCGGTGGGCACTTCCGCTTCGAGGCGATCGCCGTGAATCTCGGCCACGCGGATCTCGTGCGAGAAGAGCGCCAAAAGGTCGACGCGCACGCGCACCCGGTCGGCCGAAGCGCGGGCGACGCGCATCGCGCGGCATTCTTCGAGCCGGACGTCACGCCCCTCGATTCCCGGCCGCGTTCCGGTCACGAGGTGCAGCGATCCGCCGATCGTCAGCGGACATCCGAGGGCGTCGGAGAGCGCCGTGGCGACGCGCGCGCGAAATCCGTCGATCGGAAGGGAGAACTCGAACGCGAGCAGCGCGACGACGACGAGCGCCGGAAAGACGCCGACGAAGGCAGCAGTAGCAGCGATGCGGGAGCGGGAACGCTTCATGAGGGTCGTTCAGCCTGAATCGTGCCACGTTCGCCCGACTCTCGCCCCGGGCCGGAGCGGATGGACGAGGGTCAGCGGCTGTGATGCGCGTGCGGCCTCGGGCTTGCAATCGAACCGAGCCACATCCCCACGAGCGCGAAGCCGAAGCCGACGAGCTGCGGCGGCCAGAGCCCGTCGGGCGCGAAGAGCTCCAGGCCTAACCAGGCGATGAGCCCGAGCGCCATCGAGAGAATCGCGCCCTGCGCTGTGGAGCGCTTCCAGTAGATGCCCGCGGCGAGCGGCACGAGACAGGACACCAGCGTCACCTTGTAGGTGTTCTGCACCATCTGGTAGATCGAGGCCTCGCTGTTCAGCGCGAACAGCATCACCGCCAAAGTGAAGATGACCAGCACCAGGCGCAAGGTAAGCAGGAACTGGCGGTCGCCGATACGGGGAAACAGCGGCTTCAGAATGTTTTCGGTGAACAGGGCGGTGGGCGCGAGCAGCGCGGCGCTCGCCGTCGAAAGAATCGCGCACAGCAGCGCCCCGAAGAACATCACCTGCGCGAAGAGCGGCGTCTGATTCAGGATGAGGGTCGGAAGAATCAGCTGGAATTCGGTGCCTTCCGTGGCGAGCAGCGGCTCGACCATGGCGGGGTCGATGAGCAGCGCCGAATAGGCGAGAAAGATCGGAACGAAGGCGAAGCAGAAGTAGGCGACCGCGCCGATGAGCGTGCCCCGCACCGCCGTTTGCTCGTCCTTTGCGGAGGTGACCCGCTGGAAGATGTCCTGCTGCGGGATCGAGCCCACCGCGGCGGTCAGCCACGCGGCGAAGAAGGCAAGCAAGTCCTTAGTCTCGAGCTTCGGGAAGAAAGCGAGCTTCTCCGCGCTCGAAGCGTGCTCGAGCACGGCGGCCGGCCCGCCCGCCATGCCTCCCAGGAGGAAGGCGAGGTACACGAGGCCCAGGACAATGATCACGGTCTGGAAAAGATCCGTCAGCGCGATCGACCACATTCCGCCGAGGAGCGTATAGACGAGCACGCAGGCCGCGCCGATTCCGATGCCGGTGGCGAGCGGAATCGCCCCGCCCGAGAGCGTGTGAAACACGATGCCCAGCGCAGCGAGCTGCGCCGAAGTCCAGCCCAGGTACGACACGGTGATCGCGACGCTGGTGGCAAGCTCCACCGGCTTGCCGTAGCGCTTGCGGTAGAAGTCGCCGATGGTGAGAAGGTCCATGCGGTAGAACGCGCGCGCGAAGAACAGCGCGACGAACACGAGACAGAACGAAAAGCCGAAGGGATCAGCCACGATCCCGCGCATGCCTTCCTTGACGAAGGTGGTGGACACCGAAAGAACCGTCTCCGCGCCGAACCAAGTGGCGAAGACGGTCGTGACGCTCATGTACAGGGGCAGGCTGCGGCCGGCGACGAGGTAGTCCCTGGTGTTCTTGACGCGCCGCGCCGCCCACAGCCCGATGCCGATGGAGACGACCAGGTACAGCAGGACGAATCCGGTCAGCATCGTCCGCTCAGTCTAGCCAGCGCGCGATCTCGACGACGAGAATCGCGGCGAGCAGCACCACACCGGTCGCGATCCAGCGCCGCGTGCGGCGCTTCTCTTCGGCGAGCGCCGTGGTCGCGCGACCCAGGGAGTCCGCGGCACGGCTCGCGAGCGCTTCATGCAGCAGGCGCGGCAGCTGGGGCGCGAGGCGGGCCCACTGCGGCGCCTCTTCCTTCAGCTGCTCCGTAAATGCCCTGAATCCCATCTGCTCGTCCATCCAGCGCTCGAGAAACGGCTTTGCCGTGTCCCAGAGGTTGAGGTTCGGGTCGAGCATGCGGCCGAGCCCCTCGATGTTGAGCAGCGTCTTCTGCAACATGAGCAACTGCGGCTGCATCACCAGCTGGTAGCGACGCGAGGTCTCGAAGAGGCGCAGCAACGCGCGACCGAACGAGATCTCGGCGAACGGGCGGTCGAAGAACGGCTCGCACACGGCGCGTATCGCGCCCTCGAAGTCGGCGAGATGCGTCGTCTCCGGCGCCCAGCCACTTTCCAGAAGCGCCTCCGCGACGCGCCGGTAATCGCGCTGGAAGAAACCGAGGAAGACGTCGGCGACGAAGCGCTTGTCGGCGTCGCCGAGCGTGCCCATGATCCCGAAATCCACGGCGATGTACCGGCCCTCCGGCGACACGAAGATGTTCCCGGGATGCATGTCTGCGTGGAAGAAGCCGTCGCGCAGCGTCTGGGTGAAGAAGAGCTCGACGCCGTGGCGCGCCAGCTGCGGGAGATCGACGCCCTGCTCGCGCAGACGCTCGACACGGCTGATCGGTACGCCGTGAATGCGCTCCATGGTCATCACGCTGGTGGCGCACCAGTCCCAGTACACCTCGGGAACGAAGAGCAGCGGCGAGCCCTCGAAGTTGCGTCGTAGCTGGCTCGCGTTGGCCGCCTCTCGCATGAGGTCGAGCTCCTCGTAGAGGTGGCGGGCGAACTCGGCGACCACGTCGCGGGGCCGCAGCCGACGGGCCTCGGCCCAAGTGCGCTCGAGCATCCACGCGCCGGTATCCATCAGTGCAAGATCACGGCGGATGCCTGGCTGCATGTTCGGCCGCAGCACTTTGACGGCGACATCGTGTCCGTCGGGCAGCGTGGCGAGATGTACCTGCGCGATCGATGCGGAGGCCACCGGAATCGGCTCGAAGAATGCGTAGAGCTCGGCGAGCTTCTTCCGGAACGACCGCTCGATCACGGCGATCGCCTGGTCGGCGGGGAACGGGGGCACCTGGTCCTGAAGTTTCGCGAGCTCCTCTGCAAGATCCGGCGGTAGCAGATCGCGCCGGGTCGAGAGCACCTGTCCGAACTTGACGAATATGGGACCGAGCGCCTCGAGCGCGCGGCGCAGCCGCACGGCGCGCGGCTCGCTCAGATTGCGGAACGCGAAGATCCGACCGAAGACGCGCGCCGCCGCGCCGATCGGGGCGTCGATGGGCGCGAAGAACTCGTCGAGGCCGAATCGGTAAGCCACGGCGAGGATACGGGCGAGACGCAGGAGTCGGCGCATCGTTTTTGTTGGCAGTGCAGCGGCGAATCTAACCGGATTCGCGGGGGCGGGCAAAGGCCGTGAGCTGCCGGTCGTGCATGCGCGCGAGCAGCAGTTGCGAGGCGGCGGCGCCGAGCAACGCGAGGAACATGTCCCATTGCGTGTCCCAGGGATCACCCTGGGTGCCGAGGAATTCCTCGGCGCCCTCGCCGAAGATCACCGCGGTCCACCATTCGATCAGCTCGTAAAAGGCGCTGATTGCAAGCGCTATGCAGAGCACCAGAAAGAAGAGCATCTTTCCCGGCCTGAGCGGCGTCGTGCGGAGCAGGATCTCGCGCGCGACGATCGCCGGGACGAAGCCCTGCGCAAAATGGCCGATACGGTCGTAAGGGTTGCGGGCGAGATCGAAGACGTCCTGCAGCCAGAAGCCGAGCGGCACGTGCGCATAGGTGTAGTGCCCGCCGACGAGCAGGATCAGCGCATGGACGAAGATGAGCCGGTAGGCAAGCGGGGTGAGCGGGAAAGCGTGCCGGGTGGCGACCAGCACGGGGATCGCGATCGCCACCGGGGCTGCCTCGAGGGCCCAGGTGCCGACCTCCCGCGGTCGGATGGCGGATATCACCAGCGCAGCGATGAGCGCAACGAGCAGCGCGATCGGCTCGCGTGTTGCCGTGGATCGGGGCTTCGCCGCCGCGCTCAGCTTAGCGCCTCGCCGAGTTCCGCGATCAGATCGTCGATGTCCTCGACACCGACCGACAGGCGCACGAGGCCTTCGTGGATGCCGAGCTCGGCGCGTACGTTTGTCGGAAGCGATGCGTGCGTCATGATCGCCGGATGTTCGATGAGGCTTTCCACGCCACCGAGGCTCTCTGCCAGCGCGAAGAGCCGACAGCGCTCCAGGAAGCGGCGCGACGCCTCGAGGCCGCCCTTGAGCACCGCGGTCACCATGCCGCCGTAGCGTCCGTTCATCTGGCGGTCGGCCAGCGCCTTCTGGGCATGGCTCGCGAGGCCCGGGTAGTACACGCGCTCCACTTTCGGGTGCGCCTCGAGGAAATGCGCGATCGCCGTGGCGTTCGCGCAATGGCGTTCCATGCGCAGCGCGAGCGTCTTCAGCCCGCGCAGCACGAGAAAAGCGTCGAACGGGCTCGGCACGCCGCCCACCGCATTCTGCAGGTATGCGAGCCGGTCGCGCAGGGCCTCGTCTTCACGAATGACCGCGACACCGCCGATCACGTCGGAATGTCCGTTCAGATACTTCGTCGCGGAGTGCACCACGACATCGAATCCGTGATCGAGCGGACGCTGCACCCATGGCGAGGCGAAGGTGTTGTCGCACACGGCCAGGATGCCGCGCCGGCGCGTGATGTCCGCGATCGCCGCGAGGTCGACCAGCTTGAGGAGCGGATTGGTCGGCGACTCCACCCACACCATGCGCGTGTTGGGACGCAGCGCGGGTTCGAGCTTTGCGGGATCGGAAAGATCCACGAAGCTGAACTCCAGACCGGCCGAGCGGCGCCGCACGTTCTCGAAGAGCCGGTAACTCCCCCCATACAGGTCGTGCATCGCCACGACGTGGGAGCCCGTGTCGAGCAGCTCGAGCACGGTGCCCATTGCCGCGAGACCCGATGCGAACGCGAAGCCCGCGAAGCCGTTCTCGAGACTTGCCACGCACGCCTCCAGCGCGTCGCGGGTTGGATTGCGCGAGCGCGCGTAGTCGAATCCCTTGTGGACGCCGGGGCTCGCCTGCACGTAGGTGGAGCTCGCGTAGATGGGCGTCATGATCGCACCGGTGGTCGGGTCGGGCGCCTGGCCGGCGTGGATCGCACGCGTGGCAAAGCGATAGGGTGGGTGCTGTCGTTCGACCATGCCTGGACTCCTCGTCATTCCTTAGTGTCGGCGCTGCCCGGCGTCCCGGCCGCTACCAGCCTCCGGATGCGCTTCTCGAGCCGTTCGACGGCGTCGCGCACCTCGTCCACCTGGCGCCCGAATGTTTCCACCTCGTGCGGGTGAACCAGCAATCCGACCTCGTCTTTGAGATATTCCGCGACGTTCTGGCCGAGCCGCTCGGCGCCCTGGCGTTGCCATACGCCGATTTCGCGCGCGGCGCCCGCCATGCGATGCGCGGCGACGTCGCCGACCACGCGCGAGAGGTCTTCCTCGACATCCCAGCGCAGGTTGCGAAACAGGAAGAGGACCGCGTTGGCGAGCCCGGCATCGCCTTCCAGGCGGACCTCGCGCAGGGCGCTCTCGTCGCGCGCGAGAATTCGCGGCAGAGCCATCGGCGGAATCGTCAGGGTGAGGGCGACATCCTCGGCTACGCAAGGCTCGACATGGCCCGAAGCGTCGATCTCCAATACGAGATCCGGCAGCGGAACCAGACGGAAGCACGCGCGGCGACCGGAAAACGGCACCAGTCGATCGCGCGCCCACTGCTCGCGTGCGAGCAGGTGATTGATGAACGCCGCGGCGGGAAGCTCGATCATTTGCGCAAGAGCGTCTTCGCGCGCCCGTGCAGCAGACGGGTCTTGGTCGGCTTCACTTGTGGCGCGCGGCAAGGAACTGGACGACGTCGATCTTGCTGATGATGCCCACCACCTTGCCTCCCTCGACGGCAACGGCGACGTTGTGCGCGTCGAACACCGACTGGACGGCCGTCAACGGATCATCGAGCGTGACCCGTCCTTCGAGCGCCTTGGCGACGCCGATCACCGGATCGTTCGCCGTGCAGCGGGCGCTCACCAGACCTTGCAGGATGTCGAGCTCGTGGACCATGCGTAGCCCACCGCCGTCGTCGGCGCCCTCCAGGGGCATCTGCGAAATCCCGAGCGTCGACATGCGGCTCGCCACGTGACCGATGCTTTCACTCGCCTCCGCGAACTCGACCTTGCCGCCCTTGAGCTTCAGGATGTCGCGCACGGTGCCCAGGCGGTCGCCGGGACCGATGAAGCCCATGTCCTGCATCCAGGAGTCGTTGTAGAGCTTGCTGAGATAGCGATCGCCCGAGTCCGGGATGATCACGACGACCGTCTTGCCGGGTCCGAGCTCGCGTGCGGCCTTGAGGGCGCCCCACAGCGCGGTGCCGGTCGACCCTCCGGAAAAGATGCCTTCCTCCCGCGCAAGCCGGCGCGTAGCGTGGAACGAGTCGCGGTCGGACACCTCGACGATCTCGTCGATCACCGAGAAATCGAGCGTGCCCACCATGAAGTCATGGCCGATACCCTCCACCCGGTAGACCGATGGTTTGGGCTGCACGCCCTTGTAGTAGAGGTCGTGGTAGATGCTGCCTCGCGGATCCGGGCAGACCACGCGCACGGTTCGTCCCGCTTCCGCTGCCTTCTCCTTGAGGTACTTCGCCGCACCGGAGATCGTCCCGCCGGTGCCGATTCCGCCCACGAGGCAGTCGATCTGTCCGTCGGTGTCCTCCCAGATCTCCGGGCCGGTGGTGAGGTAGTGTGCCTCCGGATTCGCCATGTTGAAGTACTGGTCGGTGTAGAAAGCGCCCGGCGTCTCGCGCGCGATGCGCTTCGCGACCTCGACATAGCTCTCGGGATGATCGTGCGGCAGGTCGGTGCGCGTGATCACCACCTCCGCGCCGAACGCCTTGAGCATGTCGATCTTCTCCTTGCTCATCTTGTCCGGCATCGTGCAGATGCACCGGTAGCCGCGCACGCCGGCCACCATGGCGAGCCCGAGACCGGTGTTTCCCGAAGTGCTCTCGACCAGCGTTGCACCCGGCTTGAGCAGGCCGGCCGCTTCGGCGCGCTTGACGATGTTGACCGCGATCCGGTCCTTTACCGATCCACCCGGGTTGAGGTACTCGAGCTTGGCGTAGAGCGTCGCCATGTCCGACGACACGATGCGGTTCAGCCGCACCAGCGGCGTGCGGCCGACCAGGTCGAGGACGCTCTCGAAGAATCTCATCGGAGGGCAGTGTGGTACGTCATTTGAATGTACCACTCGGCCACCGGCAATGCAGCGTTACCTGGGTTCCCGGTGTGCGTCTAGCGTCCATTTTGCACCCCTGCGCGTGCGACCGTGGCGTTAGCTTGGCTGATGATGGCCTTAGCCCGGTGGACAACACGCTCTACGTGCCTGCTCGCAGCAAACTGTCCGCAAAGGCGGTGTAGACGTCTGTTGCGGCGCGTGCCGGATTCTCGAAATCGAGACCGGCTGAATAAGTCTCGGTCTTTCCCTCCCGCGTCAGACGCACGTGGATGCGCTGATCTGATTGACTGACCAGCTCCAGATTGGACTCGAAGCCGATCGACTCGATGCGTGGAATCGCGCTCGAGGTGCCGGACTCGATCGCGGCACCGATACTGGTGAACGTCCCGGCGACGCCGTTCTTCAGTTCATCGATGCGATCTTGTGCAATCCGCGCTCCCCCTTCCCGCTCGGGAAGTCTTTCGACCCAGACGCGGATGTTGTCGCATACGGTTCGCGCCTGATCGATCAGACCGTCGGATATGACCGTGATGGTGTGGCCGCGCACCGTGAATGACCTGTTTTTGACGAGTTCATCCAGAGCTGCGGCGATCGCTGCGGCGAGACCGCCGCGATCGCTTGTTGCCGCTGCGGTCTTGAGCGCGTCGAGCCTCTTGGCGTAGGCAGCGGACTTATCCTGCGCCTCCCTGCGGGGATTCACGCCCGGGACCCTGATCCTCCTCTTTCCGAGCAGCGGCACTTTGATGGTCCTATACACAGCCGTCGGCAACCTGCCGATGCGCTGATTCATCTCCCTCAACGCGGTGTCAACGATGGTCACGACGGTCCGCCGGAGGGAGTCGACATTGAGATCGACTTCTCCAAGCCGGTCCAGCGCTCCGGTCAATTCTGAAGCGGCCTCATCGAGTCGGTTCCTGGCCTTCGCTATGTCTGCATTCAGGAGTTCGTCGAACTGCCGCAGAAAGTCCGGGAGCTCGATCTCGATGCGGGCACTCAGCCAGGACCCCGCGGTTTGGCCGGTAGCCTGCGCTTCCAGGCGAGCACTGGCTCCGTAGATCGAGCCGACGCAAGTCAGTGTCAGTCCCTCGCGGGTAAATGCGATGCGCCCGGCACCCGCCAGATCGTTGCTGCCGCCATAACGCCAGCTGATGCCGCCCTGCAGGGCAACGCCGGCCTTGCCGATACTGAGCACGCCATCGAGGCGCAGCGCGGACGTGAGTTGCAATCGCACGCCTGCGTCAAGACCGCTCTCGGATACCGCGATCATGCCGCCGAATTCAATCAGGATGCGGTCTTGGAAGGTGAGCCGCAACGAACCGTCGACCGATGCGCGCCGTTCGTCGACCCGCACACGGCCACCGATCTGCACGGAAAGGTCGAACGCCAAGAGCGCAAATCGGAACGCCGTTTCGAAGCCGCCGCCGCCGGTCAGCGCTATGCCGAATTCCGTGAGCGCTCCAAAGGGCCCGACCGTCGTCTTCCCGGACAACAGGAGCACGAAGCCCATGTCGCCGGCCCTCGCGCGAGCATCAGGGGGCAGATTGGCGAGCACGTCACTCGTCATGGTGGCGGGAAGCTTGCCCGCCGCTACGGCGAGGGGCAGGACGCGGTCGACGAATTCGTCCTCCGTGGTGACGCACCAGGCGGCCGACAGTTCGAGCGGACCGAATCGGATCGTCTCACTGCCGACTCTGATCCACGTGCCCTCGACTTCCAGGGGTATCGCCTGGATGAGGTACGCCAGACGCCCGGTCTTGAGGAAATCCAGCAAGCGCGCCACGCTGTCGGCCACGTCGAGGGCAGGCAGCGGCTCGGTCAGGCCGATCACGCTGCCTCCCAGATACTCCGGCAGCTTGATGCTGTTCCTGCCGATGGTGAGTCTTGGGCTCAAGCCCGCCGGCAGGCCGTCATCGGACAGCCGGAACGCGGGATCGGTCAGAAATCGCATCATGGCGGCGATCAGCTGCAGGTAGTCCACGAGCCCTGGTTCGGGATCGGGAAAGTGCCAGTGTGCTTGGAGCTCGAGCCCCAGCAGGTCCCGGTATTCGAATCCCAGATGCTTGTAGAAGATGGGTATGGGGACCGGCACGGCGGTCGGAGCTAGCGCCTTGGTGTCGTAGAGGATGTAGCGATTGGATAGGTTCGGCACGTCGCCAGTGGCCAGCGCGGCGATGATGGAGGGCAGGTCGAATCGATCGAAATGTCCGTCGACCTCGATTTGTGCGAGACCGCCGCCAGCCTTCTGGCCGAAGGAGAGGCGTCTGAGCGTGACGCCGATCAGCTCCGGGATTCCCGCCAGCAGCGGGAACAGGAAGCGCACGGGTGAGTCCGGATTCTCGACGCGAAACCCCAACTGGGTACCGCCTCCGACGGAGTCCACGGCGATATCGATCAGGGCCGATTGGAGGTCCTTCTCGCTCCATTCGAAATAATCCTGCATCCGCAATGGCAGCCGTTTCACCGCATCCTGAACGAGCTCCGAGAGTTTCTGCAGTATGCGAGCAGCGCTCGGATCGACGCCGCCCATTACCTCATCGCCGAGCGTGTCCGTGACCCATCCGTACAGGTCTTCCTGTCCGAGATCGATGCCTCTGATGGGCAATGCGTCAGGAATGGCCGACAACACAGCGCCCGGCACATCGGCTTCCCCCAGCAGGTATTTGAGCGGCCCGAGGGGCAGCTTGAGTTCCGAGTGCCGCACGAAACCGGCGCTGGCGATCCAATGACCCTTTTGCAGCTGGAACTCAGGCACCTGAAGGCTGTACTCGCCGTAGTCCCCAAAATTCCAGTGGGTCCACAGTCGGGCGTCTCTCTCGGTGAAGGGAACATCCTTGAACGGTGAGGACTGCACGCGCAGGCCGAGCGCACCGCCGACGCCGACGACCACCCGGAATTCGTCCGCAAAGATATCGAACCGGGGTTTGCCAGAAGAATCGTCGCCAAAAATGCGGTTGAGGGCCGGAGGAATGCCGACCACAATGTGTGCAGCGAGCCGCAGGTTTCCGCTCAGCTCGAGCGCGATGACGTTCACGTGTACGCGCGGCTGGCCGAGGGACACCCCCTTCCCGTTAGCGAAGGTCAGCCCGAGCTCGGGAAATGGAACCTGGAGTTGAGGCGCCAGCTCGGCGACGATCGATACGACGTTGCCGTCCGCACGCAGGTTGCCGTTCAGCCGCTCGAGCGGAAAGACCTTTTGAACGACCGCTGGAATGTCTCTGAGCAGCATCCCGACCGCGGCGTTCACGATCCAGGGTCTGCGCCCGTCGGGTTTGGGCGTGCCACGACCGACGGCGATGTCGCCGATCGTGAGCTCGACTGCCGGCTGCGACCCGCTCTCCATCTCTGCAGCCACCGGCACCGTGATCCTGGCATCGTCGGGTCTGAAGGCGATACCGGACGGGCCGTCCTCGGCCCGGTACGAATGCAGGTGTCCGCTCAAGTCCAGCAGTCCGTCGACCACGAATCGTCCCCGGCCTGCCACGTTGTGGGAGCCAGTGGCGAGCTCGATGGCGAATTGCTCGACGGCGAGACGCGTACCGCCTGAGAGCCTCAGCAGGTCGATGGAACGCGAGGCATCCATCGACAGTACGATCACGGACTCGCCGTTCACCACCGAGTAGCTGGCGCCCAGATCCACGGCGGTGCCGAAAACATTCGCCCGCACGCCACCCGTCGCGGACCAGCCGCCGTCGCGCTCGTGCGCGAACGTGATGTCGTACGCTGCGATGTCTATCCCGTCGGCGAGCGTGGTGGCCTGGCTGCCTGCGATGCTCAAGCGCAGCGCCGTGGACCCGGCCCCAGCGGACGCCGGGCGATTCAGGGCCATTCCGATCCGGTCGATCGCCAGGCGCGAACCGCCGGCATCGATGCTCCAGCGCCCAAGGGCTGTGGCTCCCAGCGACAGGGCGCCGGTCCCGGGAGTGAGGGCGAAGTGAATGTCCGAAAGCGAAACATCGGGCAGCGACGCGGGCAGGCCGACATCACCAAGCAATGCCCCGATCACCTCGGAGAGCGGCATCCGGGGGATGTCACCGACGAGGGTGAGGTTCTCATCGAGTGTGCCGTGGAGTTCGGCTGTCGCGCCTGCGATGGTGAGCCGCGCGCCGACCGCGCCGGTATTTCCGTTGGCGGGATCGATGGAGAGGTCCAGGGTGATGTCCTCAAGACCCAAATTCGGCAGCGCTGCGATAGGGGTGAGCCGTGTGCCCTCGGATACCGCCGCCGAGAGGGAAAAGGTACGGACCTTCGGATTCACGGTCAGCACGAGATCCGTTATGCCGAGATCCGGCAGCCCTGGCGCCGGTACGGACAGGCGTTCCAGAAGCTGATGAATTCTGACCTCGTGGCCGGCTGCCATCCGGCCGGACAGGCCGAAGGCGGGCAGCAACACGGACAAATCGAACGGCACGGAGAGAACCGATAGAGCGGCCTCCATATTCACGTACGCGACGCCGCGCTCCTCAGTATCGATGCCGACCGTCACCTGGCTGAGGCGCGGGCTGTCGAATCCCCAGGCGCCGAGATTGGCTTCAACCAGGCTGGCGAGCTCGCTGCCGCCGGCGAGCGCCGCCAGATCCCGGAGCTCCGGGACTCCCGTGCCGGACTGGAACTGAATCTCCAAGAGATCCGCATCCTCCGGGCGGACTACGATCCGATAGGTCTTCGATCCGAGGGTTACCGCGGCATCCATGCTCACGTTCGCGGAGGAGACGAAAAGATCGCCCGCCAGTGCATCGTGCAGCGCACGCAGGTCCAGCGCGGCGCCCTCGTGAATCGATAGCAAGCCCGGCAAGATCTCCCATGGCGCGGTCGTGGACAGTCGGAGCCCGATGCGGGTCGGCAGCGTTCCGTCCGGCTCGAAGAGAATGCTGACGTTGTCTACAGCCAGTCCTCCGCCGGTCGCGCTGCCGAGCAGCGCCACGATGCGCTCGGCTCCCTCGCCAGACATGACGCCGGCCACCAGCGCACCGATGTCCACCGACCTTGAATCATCCTCGTCGAGGGACAGCTTCCACCCGGTCTCTGCGTCGTGTTCCAGATGCACGGCGGGACCGGAGGTGCCGAGACGGCCCGAGGCCCGTGTCGCGACCACCAATGAGCCGTCGCCTTCGAATATCGTCAGCTCAACGCTTTGGAGCGCGGCTCCGGCCTTGGAAAGGCCGGGGATTGGCCAGCTTGCCGTGTACTCGCCCGAGATGGTGAATCGGTGATCGTGTATGGATGTGATCGCGGGCGCATGGATCAGCAACCGCCCGCCCGGCACACCTCTCAGCGTTCGTTCGAACGCTGCAACTTCGACATTTTCCGCGCTCAGCAGGACGCTAGGCTTGCCTTCGATCTCCGTCGTGAGTGCGGCGTTGAGCTCGCTCAGACTCGCCATCACGCGCCCTACTCCAGCAGCTTCTTCGCATGAGCCTGGAGCGCGGCCTGATTGGCAGACTTGTAGAGCGCGCGATCGACGATGGCTCCAGAAGGCTTCAATTTGGACGCCAGGACGCTCGTGTTCTTCTCCCAGCTCCCCGGGCGGGCCCAGATCTCATACTCGCCAGGAGCTCCCTTATCCTCAGGGGGAATCAGGGGACACTCACGGTCTACATAGTTGTCCCTCGCGAAGAGTATCGCCAGCAGATCCTCCAGAGAGGGATACAAGAACCCGGCCGGCCGGCCACTCTGCAGCATCGCGAAGGCCTTGAGGAGTCCGCGGGTCAGGCGTTTCAATTTCTTCGCCGGCTTCTCGTATAGCTCAGGCAAGAGCTTGCTCTGGTCCTTGACCCTTCCGCCCTGATCAGTCTTCGGGACGCCATAAAGCTTCCCATCGTTCACGGAAGCGAGAAAATCGGTGGCAATCTCGACGAAGAAAGGGTCGAGGACATGGCTTCGCGCGCCGCCCCCGTTCTTCAGCGGATAAAAGAGTTGCTCCCATCCGTCTGGGACTTCTTTCCGATCCACCAAGCTCCAGTGAAACGGCTGGTCCCAGCGCGATCGGGCGGCGTCTTGCAGGTGAACGACTTGAGCCCCATAGAGCCCCCATCTCAGGGCGGCAAGATAGGTCTCTCGAGTGTACTGGGTGTTCCGCGTCCACTCGCCGAATAGATCCTGCACCTCGGGCGAAATCTCAGGTGGATCGCAGTCGACGCGCGTCAATTGGACGCCACGTAACGTCGCGCCGCCGAAATTCTCCGGCTCCTCGTGCAGGCTTTTGAGCACTTCCAGCACGTGGAAATCTTCCATGTTGGCATCGTGCAGGCCCAGTGCCCGTGCGAACGACTTGATTCTCGCGTCAACGAAGAAACTCGCCGTAAGGCTCACCTTGTTCTTCTCGCTGCACAAGCGCTGAAACTCGGCGTGGAGAGCCTTCGTGTGGGTGTTCGAGGCCTCCCTGAACCACTCGTCATGGACAGTGGCCCCCGATCGCCATTCGGCGTCCCCTGTATCCTGGCCACACAGAAATTCGAACGCTGCCTTGGCATGCTCCTCGGCTTTCGCCCGATCTCCCGGATACTTGGCAGACTCGTACAGCGGAAGGCTGGTGAAAGCGCGTCCGGTCGAATCTTCCTTGCAGCCCAGAAAGGACACAATGCCGCAAAACACGGGCGCACCGTGGGCAGCCTGCGCATCCCGGACGATTCTCGATCCTACGTAGACGCTCCCGCTGATATCGTGGAGCGTCCCTGGCCAATCTTTTTCACCGATCGCGCCCCCGGCACCGTACACGTTCACACGAAATTCCTTCCCGGCGCCGAGCTTGCTGCGGAGCAGCGCGCGGAACACGGCACGCAGAAAAGCTCCGACGAGGTTCGGTTGAAACCCCATCTCCGGGCTACGGATGACGACGATGGGATCGAAGTCGTTTCCCGCCGTTCCCGCTCCCGCGGACGGCGGTACGAATCGCAGTACGCTGAACAGAGGTTCGATGTCCTTGGTTTCTCCCCCCCGGTTGATGACCAGTTTGCCGGTCTTGTTCTTTGCCGACGTATCGTATTGAGGTCGTAGGGTTTCGCGAAACCTCTCGTCGAACTCTTCATCCAGGCATCGTGCCAAGACCTGCTGCTGGACTTCGTCGTCGAGGCCGTCCGCCCGCGCGCCGAATACCACGTTGCCTACAAATCGACCTCCATCCACGTCGTAGCTGCGCATGTGACGCTCGAATAGCGTGCCCTCGGCGCGACCGCGTTCGATGACCAGCACCTCGCGGTTGCGCTTGATCCCGGGGTCGACGATGGGGGCGAGTATGCTGCTGACTTCCTCGTCCATAAAGCCCACGTAGACATCCAACATGTTGCGCCTCCTGACAGGGAGTTCCGTGGTGCGCACCGAAGCATCGTGTTGGGAGCGTTCCCCAGTCTCCGCGACCTATCGCGAACGGCTCGAGCAGAATGTTCACGCCGTGCCCATCGCCACGCGATCGCTGCGTCGAGCAGACCGCGACAGTTTCTCAGGCCGGGAGAAGAGCGAGTCGATTATTACGCGTCGGTGCTCACACGGTCGCGCGGCGCAGCGCGTGCTTCAACCCATGAATCTCGCGCAGCACCGGCCGCAGGCCGCTGCGGTCGCTCGAGGCGAGGATCTCGTCGCGCTTCTTCTTCAGCTCCTTGATGCGCGTCTTGACCTTCGCCTTGTCGATGCCTTCCGCGTGATGATGGGCATGCATGTCGACGCCGAGCGCCGTGCACAAGGCCTTGAGGAGATGGTCCTTGTTCAGCTGCGTATAGCCCTTCACCGCCTCGTGCTCGAGACCCTTCGCGATCTCGCGCAGCTCGGCGACCTTCTTGTGCTTGAGCTCTTCGTAGGTATGTGCCATAGGTTTGCCTCGTGGTTGGGGAAATGTGCGCTCAGGAAACCTGCTGGATCCCGGCGAGCAGCCAGCCGGAACGGCCTTTCTCGGGCTTCCGCAGGTTCCAGACTTCGTTGAACGGCGTCAGCGCGCCGTCCCGCTCCTCGCGCAGCATTCCGGAGAAGCGGATGCTCGCCCAGTGCATCCCGCTCTCGGTCGCGACTTCGAGCAGATCTGCATTCAGCTTCACGACATCCGTATGGCCGCCCGAGGTGCTCTGGGCGCCGGCGTCGCGTTCCAGCGCGTCGAACATCTCTTCCGTGACGAGGTCGTGTATCGTTTTCAGGTCGCCGCGGTCGTTCGCCGCCTGCAACGCGATGAAGCTCTTGCGCGCCTGGCGCAGGAATCCCTCGACGTCGAACCCGACAGGTATTCGTGCGGCGGATTTTCCGACCCCGGGCACCGCCGCCACGCTGGGCAATTGCGAAGGCGGTGGCGCGGCCACCGTCTCGCGGCCCAGCCCGGCGTAATGGATTGCCTGCTGGCGCGAATCGGTACGGGGCTGCATGCCCCGGGCAATCAACCGGAACGCGAGCACCACGACGAAGACGATGAGCAATGCGACGATGAGCGTTCCCATCTGCTCGCCGAACACCGCGGCGAGTCCCAGTCCAGCGGCCAGCGCGGCGAGGGGCGCGAGCCAGCGGCCCATTGCCGGCCGCGCCGCCGCCTGCGGCGCTTGCGGCTGCTGAGCGGAGGCGGCCGACTGACTCGGCGTTTGCGGCGCCGTCACGTTGCGCTGCGCCCCGATCGTGCGTGCGCCGCCAAAACGCCGCGCTTCGGCGTCGTCCGAAAACAGTCCCACAGTCAGCACGAGGGCGACCACCGCCGTCCAGAATGCTTTCATCGTGTCTCTCCGAGAGCGAATCCGCGGATTTCGCGCGATCGGTGCGCGGCGTCGGTAATCAGTACTTGAAACCGCGGTGCAACGCAACGACCCCCGCCGTAAGGTTCCAGTATTCGACGCCTTCCAGGCCGGCCTGTTCCATCATTGTCTTGAGTTTCGCCTGGTCCGGGTGCATACGGATCGATTCGGCGAGATACCGGTAGGCCGCCTCGTCCTTCGCGATCCGGCGACCGAGCCACGGTAGGACCTTGAACGAATACCAGTCATAGGCCGGCTTGAGCGGCTTTGCGATCTGCGAGAACTCCAGCACGAGCAGGCTGCCGCCCGGTCGCAGCACGCGCCGCATCTCCGCGAGCGCACGGTCCTTGTGCGTCATGTTGCGCAACCCGAAGGCAACGCTGACGCAGTCGAAATAGTCCCCCGGAAAAGGGAGCCGCTCGGCGTCGCATTGCGCAACGGGGACGACCGTCCCGGCATCGATCAGCCGGTCGCGGCCGACCGCGAGCATCGCGTGATTGATGTCGGTCAGCCAGACTTCGCCCCCGGGCGCGGCGCGCTTCGCGAACGCGCGCGCGAGATCGCCGCTGCCGCCCGCGACATCCAGCACCCGGCTTCCCGCATGCACGCCGCTTTTCGCCACCGTGAACGCCTTCCACACGCGGTGCAACCCGCCCGACATGAGGTCGTTCATGAGGTCGTAGCGGGTTGCGACCGAGTCGAAGACCCCCGCGACGCGGTCCGCCTTTTCGTCCTCGCGGACCTTCTGGTAGCCGAAGTGGGTCTCTGACATAGATGTTGCGAAGGCGATGCGCTAACGGGTCGTCGAAGTCACCGCCGCCGGCATTCTCGCGTGGTCCGCTACGGTTTCATTCCACGCGCGACGCCTGGTCTAGCAGCCATGCGCTCCGACCAGGCGGCGAGATTCGGCATCGGACCGTAGCGATCAATCAGCACCTTGCGTGCGGCGACGTTCGGAAAGAGCGCGAAATCCGCGATCGAGAGCTCGTCGACGAGGTACTCGCGGCCATCGAGCTGCCGATCGCAGGCTACGAAGAACCGGCCGAGCCGCTTCTCGAAATGTTCCATGTGCGGCGGGCTCGGTTCAGACCCCACCAGCGTGAGCTGAAACAGCGTGCCGCTCGTCATAGCGATGTCGCTCGCCACGAACATGAGCCACGAATGCATCTGCGCGCGCCGGTAGGCGTCGCCGGGAATGAACCGGCCGGCCTTCTCTGCGACGTACAGCATGATCGCGATCGACTGCGAGATCACGATGCGCTTCCCGCCCGGGCCCTCGCCGTCGACGAGCACCGGCGTCATGCCGACCGGATTGAGTGCCAGGAAGTCTGCTGCAAGATGCTCGCCCTTCGCGAGGTCGACCGGGTGGCGCCGGAACGGGAGCTCCGATTCCTCGAGAATCACCGTGGCGCGTTGCCCGTTGGCCGTCGGCCCATAGTAAAGCTCGATCATTGCCTTCCCCGATTGCTCTTTCCGGATTGCGAGTTGCAGGGCAACGCGGCGTCAGTGTTTGCCGCCGCCGCCCGGCTTCACCGAAACGAAATTCGTCCTGCCGGCGGGCGCCGACGCGGACGCCGGCGCGCGACTTTCGCCCGCCGCCTTCATCCGGCGCAGATACTCCTGCCAGAGCTGCTCCTGATCCATCCCCAGTTCGTAGAGATAGTCCCACGAATAGATACCGGTGTCGTGACCGTCCGAGAACGTCGGCTGCACGGCGTACGACCCGACGGGCTCGAGCGAGACGATTCCCACCTCCTGCTTGCCGGTCTGCAGCACTTCCTGACCCGGACCATGTCCGCGCACTTCGGCGGAGGGCGAATACACGCGCAGGAACTCGAACGGCAACTCGAACCGCTTGCCGTCCGAAAACTCGATCTCCATGATCCGCGACTTCTGATGCAGCTTGATCTCGGTCGGAATCGGCGCGTTCTTGTCCATGCCAGGCACGTATCGGGAAGCAATGATCCCGGTCAGCCGTCAGGGCGGTGCGGCCCCGGGGTGCCAATCATAACCGACCCGACGGGGAGCCACCGGCCGGCCACGATTCCGTAACCAAATTGTCACGCGATCACCATACAATGACGCGCGCCGCCTATTTCTCAAGGGCTTATCGTGCCTGCTGCAATACTTGTCGTCGAAGACGAACCGGCCATCCAGGAGCTCCTGGCGCTCAATCTGGAGCACGCGGGGCACAGCGTCCTGCGTGCGCGCGACGCGGAGCAGGCCGCGAAACTCGTCCGTCACGCGCTGCCCGATCTCATCCTCCTCGACTGGATGCTGCCGGGCCAGTCGGGGGCCGCGTTCGCGCGCGATTTGCGGCGGGATGAGCGCACGAAGCAGGTGCCCATCATCATGCTCACCGCCCGCGGCCAGGAGCAGGACAAGGTCGCCGGGCTGGACGCCGGGGCCGACGATTACGTCACCAAGCCCTTCTCTCCGCGCGAACTCCTGGCGCGCATCAAGGCCGTGCTGCGACGGCGCGCGCCCCAGCGCACCGAGGAGCCCGCGGAAGTCGGCGGTCTGCGGCTCGACCCGGCGACCCATCGGGTTACCGCGGACAGCAGGAATCTCGAGCTGGGTCCGACCGAGTTCAGGCTGCTTCACTTCCTGATGACGCACCCCGAGCGCGTGCACAGCCGGGCCCAGCTGCTCGACCGCGTGTGGGGCGATCACGTCTTTCTCGAGGAACGCACGGTCGACGTTCACATCCGGCGTTTGCGCAAGGCGCTGGAGCCGACCGGGCACAACCGCCTGATCGAGACGGTGCGCGGGAGCGGCTACCGGCTTGCCGCGATGCCGACCTCGGAAGTCTAAGCGGGCATCGCGAAGCGCTTTCCGACACGGAGTTTCCAGCGGCGCACGAGCCGCGGCGCATCACGGCATAATCCGCCCCGGTGCCTCCTGATCCCCCCGTTGCCGGCGTGAGAGGACTTGCGTGAACTTCGTCTGGACGCGGACGGCGGTCATCCTGGGCAGCGCGCTTCTGGCCGGACTGATCGTGTGGCCGCTCTTCGGCGCGCTGTGGGCGATCGTGACATTCGGGCTCGGGCTCGCGGCCGCGCTGGTGTTTCACCTGCGCAACCTCCACGCACTGCTCGTCTGGTTGCGCGACCCCCTAAAGAATACGGTGCCGATCGGGGCGGGGGTATGGGAGCACGTATTCGCCGCGCTCTACCGGCTGGTGCGGTCGTTCGCCCTGCAACGCAACCGGGTCACCGCGCAGCTGGCTCGGTTCCGAAGCGCCGCACAGGCGATGCCGATCGGCGTGGTGGTGCTGGACGATGAGGACCGGATCAGCTGGTGCAACGTCACGGCGGAGCGCATGTTCGATCTGGATGCGCGCAAGGACGCGGGCCAGCCGATCCTGAACCTCGTCCGCCAGCCCGCCTTCGCCGGTTACATTAAGAGCCGTGCCTACGAAGAGCCGCTCACGCTCCGAATCTCGCGCGTCGAGGCGCTGGTGCTCACCGTCCGGATCGTCCAGTACGGCCAGGACGAGAAGCTGCTTCTCGCGCGCGACATCACGCAGGCCGAGAAGATCGAGACCATGCGGCGCGATTTCGTGGCAAACGTTTCGCACGAGCTCAAGACGCCGCTCACCGTGGTGAGCGGCTTTCTCGAGACGTTCTCCGAGGGCAATATCCGGCCGGATGAGCCGCGCGGACGCCAGGCGCTCGAAATGATGCGCAGCCAGACCGACCGGATGCAACGTCTGGTCGAGGATCTGCTGATGCTTTCCACGCTGGAAACCAGTTCGATGCCCGCGCGGGAAACGCAGATCGACGTCGAGACCCTGCTGGGCGGAATCCTCGAGGATGCGCGCGCGCTGTCTGCGGGCCGGCACCAGGTGCAGCTCCACGTCGGCGAGCCTGCGCAACTCTGGGGCGACGAGCAGGAGATTCGCAGCGCATTTGCCAATCTGGTTTCGAATGCGATCCGCTACACGCCGCGCGGCGGCAGGATCACGCTTTCCTGGGGGCGGCGCGGAGACGAGGGCGTGTTCAGTGTCGAGGACACCGGGATCGGCATCGAGAGCCGTCATCTCCCGCGGCTGACCGAGCGCTTCTACCGGGCGGATACCAGCCGGTCGCGCGACACCGGCGGGACGGGCCTCGGGCTCGCGATCGTCAAGCATGTGCTCACGCGCCACCAGGGGCGTCTCGAGATCGAGAGCGATTTGGGGCGCGGCAGTCGCTTCGTGGCGCTCTTCCCGGCGCGACGCGTGAACGTCACGCCGTTGTCACGATCTCATCCGGAGCTGGAGAAGCTCACTCGATCGTAGTCGTAGCCGCGCTGGATCAATCCGGTCAACTTGACACGCTGGGGGTGATCTTCCACCCGCATTTCCAGCTCGCGTCCGCGCTGGTACCAGCCCGACGGAAGGATGAGCGCGCCCGGCACCGCCGACGTGCCGGGGATGAGAAACGCCTGCATGTAGGGTTCGGGCCTCGGCATGCTTGCCGAGCGGACGGCGATCGCGTTGGCAAGCCCCGGCAGTGCCTGTGCGCCGAGCATCAGCGACCGATCGATTCCGACCATGAGCCACCGGATCTCGCACAGGATGAAGCTGCGCGCGCCCTGTGGTTTGAGGGCGATCAGCTGCAGGTGCGAGACCCGCTCCCCGGCCCCCTTGCGGCGTAGCCGGAATCCGTTGGCGCTTTCGTCGAGCGTCTCCCAGGTTTCCGAGACGAACCCGGTCTGGGTGCCGCCGGTATCGGTCGCCGGACCGGAAGTCCCGTAGATATGGATCTGCTCGGCGTCGCGCCTGGAGTAATCCCAGTGCCGCGACGCGGTCCGGAAGACCTTGCCGCTGATTGCGACATGGATCGACTCGAACCCGCAAGTGAGCTCGGTGCGGCCCGGCACCAGACGGCGGGTGAATTGGCGGGCCGCCGGCGACTCGATCCACGAGCGCAGGAGCGCGCTCAGCAATCGCCCTGCCTCGGGTTGCATGCAGTCCTTGCCGAGCCCGAGGGTCTGTGGATCCTGTCCTTCATCGAGCTTCTTGATTCGGCTCTTCACGCTTCTGCGCAGGTTGTGCACGTCGAGGAACCGCATGTCGGGATTGGCCGATGCGGTGTCCTGCCAGGTGGGCGCGGTGTTGCCGGTGAGGTCGACCGCGTAGCCCTGGTCCTTTTCCGGTGCGAGACTCAGATCGACCTTGTAGGCCCACATGGAAGCCCACCGGCGGGTCCAGCTTAGCTCGCGTGCGCCCAGCCCGTACGGATGCGAGAGATGCATCAGCAGCGCGCGCACGTAGACCTCGGCGCAGCTCGACACCGACTTGGACTTGCGGCCCGCCGCTACGGTACGCATGACGTATCCGCCCGCTTCGGCCGTGTGATAGAGCTGGTGCAGATCCCGCCAGACGTCGCCGTCGATCTCGCGGCGGCAGCGATAGTGAACGAGCATGAGCTCGGCAGCACAGTCGAGAGCCCGCTGTGCGAGCAGCGCCTCCTTGCCGACCAGGTCGGGTGAGCGGTCTTCCACTGCGTTGCGGAGCAGTCTGCGATAGGCACGCCCGAGCGAGCTCCAGAGGTCGTAGACCTGATCGAATGCCGTGAGCTCGAACTCCTTGAGTGGGAGCGGGCGACCGAAGAATTTCTTGCTGTGTTCGGCCTGCGCGACCACGACCGGTTCGCGCAGCCGCTCCAGGATCTCGAGCATCGGGCCGTCGGAGGGCGCCGCGTCCTCGAACGACTCGAGCAGCATCGTGAGCTCGTGGCATGCCTGCCGGGGATCGGCCAGCGGCGCGCGCGCGAGCCACGCTTCCGCGCTTTTCAGGTCACTCAAAGGCGGCTGATGAGCCGGTGCAAAGCTGGGAATCTTCAAATTGTTCTCCCCATCGGACTGCCGACCGCGCTGATCCGCTTGACTGGTCGCATCCTGTCCCTTTTCCGATACCCTGGGTCCCGATCACACCCGATAACCTCTGGCGCGAGGTCACCCCCGGCCGGGCCCGGTCTATGACATTGGAGTATAAAGCCCGTGGCGGCCATGTGGATGGGAACTGCTTCGCACTCTGGCCCGACCGGGATTAGACGCCCTTACCCGGGGTCAGGCGCTCGGCGAGGCGCTGGCCGACCGCTGCGGGGTCGAACTTCCGCGGTACCGAGTGATCGCGGGTGGGCACGGCCCAGACCGGGGCGGGGAAATGCCGGTCGTTCACAAAGCGGGGAATCACGTGCCAGTGCAGGTGGGGCACCATGTTCCCGAGGGCGGCGAGATTGATCTTGTCGGGCGCGAGCGCTTCGCGCAATGCGGCCTCGACCTCGAGCACCACCCGCAACAATCGCTGACTCTCCGCGGGCGCGAGATCGGTCATCTCCCGGGCGTGCCGGCCCAGGATGACCCGGCAGTACCCGGGGTAGTCGGGATCGTCGACCGCGACCACGCGACAGAAATCGTCCCGCCAGAGCACGACTCCACCATCCTCGCGGCAGAGCTCGCATTCGCCCGGCGAGAACGTTGCTGTCACAGCAGCACCCGCTCGATTCCGCCCGCGTTCGCCCGTGCCACGTACTCGGGCAGCCAGTCCGGCCCGAGGATCCGCTTCGCGAGCTCGACCACGACGTAATCGGCGTCAAGATCCGCGTCGTTGCGGTACCGGGCCAGCCCCTGCAGGCACGACGGGCAGGACGTGAGGACCTTCACGGCCGTTGCGGGCGTTTCGTCCCGCAACGCGGCCGCGCCCTTGCGCAGCTCCTCCTCCTTGCGGAACCGTACCTGCGTGGAAATATCGGGTCGCGACATCGCGAGCGTCCCGGATTCCCCGCAACAGCGCTCGTTCAACGTGACAGTGGAACCCATCAGAGCATTCACCACGCCCATGGGCTGGTAGGTCCTGATCGGCGTGTGGCAGGGATCGTGATACATGTAGCGGACCCCGGGCACGCCATCGAGCGCGACGCCTCTCTCGTGCAGGAATTCGTGGATATCGAGCAGGCGGCAGCCCGGAAAGATCTTCTCGAACTCGTACTTCTCGAGCTGGTCCATGCACGTTCCGCACGACACGATCACGGTCCGGATGTCGAGATAGTTCAGCGTGTTCGCCAAGCGGTGAAACAGCACGCGATTGTCCGTGACGATCCGCGCCCCCTTGTCCTCGTTGCCGGCGGCGCTCTGCGGATAACCGCAGCAAAGATATCCCGGCGGGAGCACGCACTGCGCTCCCACGTGGTAGAGCATGGCCTGGGTGGCGAGTCCGACTTGACTGAAGAGCCGCTCCGACCCGCAGCCCGGGAAGTAGAAGAGCGCTTCCGACTCCTCGCTCGTCTTCAGCGGGTCGCGGATGATCGGCACGACGCGCGGGTCCTCGATATCGAGCAGGGCGCGCGAGGCTCGCTTCGGCAACCCGCCCGGCATCGGCTTGTTGACGAAATGGATGACCTGCGCACGGAGACTCGGCTTGCCGACGGTGGCAGGTGGATTCTTGGTCTGCCCCTGCGCAATCCCGAGCGAGTGAGCGAAGCGGGATGCCAGCCGCTGGGCACGATATCCCCAGTCGATCATGACCTTGCGGAGGACCTTCACGCTGCGCGGGTCGGTGACCGTCAGGAAGGCCATTGCGGCGGCGGTGCCCGGGTTGAACCGGTTCCGTCCCTGCTTGCGCAGGAGGTTGCGCATCGCGATCGAGACATCGCCGAAGTCGATGTCGACCGGACAGGGGCTCGCGCACTTGTGGCAGACAGTGCAGTGATCGGCTACGTCGCCGAACTCATCGAAATGGCGCAGGCTCACGCCACGCCGGGTCTGCTCCTCGTATAGGAATGCCTCAGTCAACAGCGATGCCGCGAGCACCTTGTTGCGCGGCGAGTAGAGCAGGTTGGCGCGCGGAACGTGCGTCGCACATACGGGCTTGCACTTGCCGCAGCGCAGGCAGTCCTTGATCGATTCGGAAATCCGCCCGATTTCGGATTGCTCGAGGATCAGGCTCTCGTGACCGATCAGGTTGAAGGACGGCGTGTAGGCGTTGCGCAGATCGGCGCCCGGCAGGAGCTTGCCCCGGTTGAACCGGCCTTCCGGATCGACGCGCTCCTTGTAGCGGCGAAACGCCTCGATCTTCTCCGGCTCGAGGAACTCGAGCTTCGTGATGCCGATGCCGTGCTCGCCCGAGATCACCCCACCGAGCGAGGTCGCGAGCCGCATGATGCGCGCCACTGCGGCCGCCGCTTCGCGCAGCATCTCGTAATCGTCCGAGTTGACGGGAATGTTCGTGTGCACGTTGCCGTCGCCTGCGTGCATGTGCAGCGCTATGAATACCCGTCCTTTGAGCACCCGCCTGTGCACGCCGTCCAGGCCCTCGACGACGCGACGGAAGACCGCACCCTCGAAAAGGTCGTGGAGCGGGGCGCGCACTTCGTCCTTCCAGGACACGCGCAGCGTGTGGTCCCGAAGGAGATGAAAAACCGTCCGGTCGGAGTGCGTTGCCGCTGCGAGCGGCGGCACGTGACGCGGGTCGCCTGCGTCGACCGGCGTGTCGAGGTTGTCCGTGAGATAGCGCCACCGCTCCCGCGCGGTGCCGATCACCTTCCGGGCGCGATCGGGCCGGTCGCCCAGGATCTCCGTCGCCGGAAGCGGCTCGCCGTGGTGTGCGACCGGGAGATCGCCGGCGAGGAACTCATCGAGCGCGTCGAGGAGAGCAAGCTTGTTGCGGATGGAGAGCTCGATATTGATGCGCTCGATTCCGTCGGAGTAGTCGCCGAGTCGCTCCAGCGGAATGACCACGTCCTCGTTCACCTTGAACGCATTGGTGTGCTTGGCGATCGCGGCGGTGCGGGCGCGGTCGAGCCAGAAGCTGCGCCGCACCTCGGCGGACACCGCGACGAAACCTTCACCGCCGCGCAGGTTCGCGAGCCGCACCACTTCAGACGCCGCGCGCGCCACCGCATCCGCGTCGTCGCCCACGACGTCGCCGATCAGCACCATCTTCGGTCGCCCGCCGCGCCGCGCCTTGGTCGCGTAACCGACGGCCTTCACATAACGCTCGTCGAGGTGCTCCAGCCCGGCGAGCATCGCCGTGGGCGCCCCGTCTGCGGCGGTTCGCAGCGTTTCGAAATGCCGGCGGATCTCGACGATCGAGGGTACCGCGTCGTGCACGGAGCCGAAGAATTCGAGGCAGAAGGCACGCGCTGCGCTCGGCATGCGATGCAGAATGAACCGGGCGCTGGTGATGAGGCCGTCGCAGCCCTCCTTCTGTATTCCCGGAAGCCCGGCCAGGAACTTGTCGGTGACATCCTTCCCGAGTCCGGTCTTGCGGCAGGCCGCGCCCGGAATTTCCAGCAGCTCGGGTTCCCCGTCCAAGGTCACGCCGTCCTTGCGATAGCGCCTGATCGAGAAGCGAGCGGTCTCGCAATCGTGAATCTTGCCGAGGTTGTGATCGAGGCGTGCCACCTCGACGAAGTAGCCGTTCGGGTCGACCATTCTCCACGAGGCGAGATTGTCGAGCGCGGTGCCCCACAGCACGGCCTTCTTGCCGCCTGCATTCATGGCGACGTTGCCGCCGATGCACGAGGCATCGGCGGAAGTGGGATCGACCGCGAACACAAGCCCGGCCGCCTCGGCCGTCTCCATCACGCGACGCGTGACGACGCCGGCGCCGCAGCGGATCGTCGCCACCGGTGCTGCGACGCCTGGAAGCGCGATTCGCTCCACTGGCCCGAGCGCGTCGAGCTTCTCGGTGTTGATCACCGCGGCGTTGCGCGTGAGGGGCACCGCGCCGCCCGTGTATCCGGTGCCGCCGCCGCGCGGGATGATCGTCAGCCCGAGCGCGATGCAATCGCGCACCATGCGCGCGACCTCTTCTTCGTTGTCGGGGTGCAGCACGACGAACGGATGCTCGACGCGCCAGTCCGTCGCATCGGTGACGTGCGATACGCGCGACATCCCGTCGAAGCGGACGTTATCGCGCCGAGTGGTGCGCGCGAGCCGGCGGGCGGTCCGCCGCCGGAGCGCGATGTCCTCCTCGAACTGCGTCTCGAGCGTGGCGATCGCCGCGCGCGTACGCTCGATCAGGAAGCGCACCTTCTCGTCGCGGGCCGCCAGTTGTTGCCGAGCCGCTTCATCCTGTGCGCCTGCCGAGTCGGCCTGGTACAACGTGCGCCGGCTCTCGATATCGGCGAGCCGGTGGTGAAGCGATTCGACGAACGCGGCGCGGCGCCGGCGATTCTCGAAAAGATCATCCTGCAGGTAAGGATTGCGCGACACGACCCACATGTCGCCGAGCGCCTCGTAGAGCATGCGAGCAGATCGGCCGGTGCGCCGCTCCGCACGCAGGCTGAGAAGCGCCTGCCAGGCGTCTTCCCCGAGCAGACGAATGACGACCTCGCGGTCGGAGAACGACGTGTAGTTGTACGGGATCTCGCGCAACCGCCCGCTCGCGTGGGTGGCGGCAATCTCCCCGGCCGGGATCGGTTCCATGCTTGCGTGCGCGCATTGGGCGGCGCACCTAGGCGGTGATTCTACGGCATTGCAGCAACCATCTCGTCGTCAGCGGCCATGCCCGCCGAGGCCGACCAACCACCCCGGCTGCTCCGCAGCCACCCCTCCTTGAAAAGGAGGGGAAACAAATTCGCGCCGGACGGGCATGGCCGCTGCCCCGCTGACCCCGATACGTGCCCGCTAAACTTCACCAGGCAAAGGGGGCGGCTCCGGAGCGGGAGGAGGAAAGACATCGCGGTAGCTCGCATAGAAGCTCGCGAAGAGCGTCGGCACGAGCGCGATGAAGAACATCACCACGAGGACTGGAATCACCGTCGGCGCGGTGGGCGAGCCGTGCAGCAAAGCACCCAGAAAGGCAATCGCAATTCCGGGAACCATCGTCCCCACACCCAGAACCACCATGCCATAGACGAGGAACGCACGCCAGTTCGCGAGCGTAGCGAAGAAGCTGTAGAAAAGCGCCTTGATCGCCGACATCCCGTTCCAGGCAGCGAGGACTGGCGCGAACCAGAACGCGGCAAGCACCGGGGCGTAGAGGGCCATCCCGAGGAACGCGGCGCCGGTCAGCGAGCCGTCCCGGAACGCGGATTCGGGAATCGGCGTGCCGAACATCATCCAGCGCATCAGGTGTCCGCTATCGGCGATCTGCGTGAGCGCGAGGAGCGAAGCGGTCGCCACGAGGTAGACGCCACCCAGCACCAGAAGCGCCGGCAAGCTGGCGCGAAATCCGGCGAAGAGGTGCGCCAGCTCGAGCGCCCGCCGCGCTTCCAGCTCGCGGCACATATGCATGAAGCTGACGCTGAAGACCGGAATCAGCACGATCGCGGCGACGGACCCGGCGTAGGGCACGAGTCCGACGACGCCCATCAGCACCCAATAGCTGAAGAGCATCGCCATCCACATGAACGGGCTCCTGCGAAAGAGCAGCCAGCCGCGTTGCAGCCATTGCAGTCCGTTTTGGGTAGGCACGACCACCATCCTGGCCGGTTGGTCATGCGGCCGATTCGACATCGGGCTCTCTTCCATCCGCACCGGCCTCAGATCCAGGGGCAGCGGTCCGACTCCGCGATCCGGCGCGCCAGAATCCGCCGGAAATGCTCCGGGTCGTGCGCATGCACGAGCTCCCCCGGGCGCGGCAAATGGAAATCGTACAGCCGCGAAAGCCAGAATCGCAACGCGGCCGCGCGCAGCATCACCGGCCACGCTCCGCGCTCCAGTGCAGTGAAAGGCCGGGCTTCGTGGTACGCCGTGAGGAGCGCCGCGGCGCGCACATCGTCGATTGCGCCGTCTGCGAGGACGCACCAATCGTTCACGCAGACAGCCACGTCGAACAGCCACGCGTCGACGCCCGCGAAGTAGAAATCGATGACGCCGCCGATCGACGTTCCCTCGAACAGCACGTTGTCACGGAAGAGATCCGCGTGAATCGGGCCGCGCGCCAGATCCTGCAGCCGATAGAGAGACTGGAAGCGCAACTCCTCGTCGAGCAGGCGGGCACGCTCCGCGTCGAGAAACGGGCGGACCTGCGGCGCAGCTCCCCGCCACCAGCGCGGCCCGCGCGGATTCTCGAGCTCGCCCGGGTAGCTCGCGCCCGCAAGGTGCATTGTCGCCAGCAGCGTACCGACCCGGGCGCAGTGTACCGGCTGCGGAGCCATCTCGGCGGCGCCGGGCAGTCGGGTCACGAGCGCCGCGGGCTTGTTCTTCAGCGTCCCGAGCATCGTGCCCTGCAGATCGGCGATCGGCGACGGGCATGGAATTCCGTGCCGCGCAAGATGCGCCATCAGGCCGAGGTAGAAGGCGAGCGCATCGCGCGGCAGCCGCTCGAAGATCGTGAGGACAAAGTGACCACCGGTGGTCGTAACGAAGTAGTTGGTGTTCTCGATTCCGGCGGCGATACCCTTGCACTCGACGAGCGTCCCGACCGCGTAGTTGCGCAGCCACTCGCCGAGCTCTTTCGCAGTGACCTTGGTGTAGACCGACATCCTGCTCACCCGGGCGCCGCGCGGACGGCCCGGCCTACCTGCCCGGAACGAAGTGCCGGGGACCTTTCCGCGGTCTCAAGAATCCATAGGTCCGGGAGGGCGGGAGATGATGCGAAGGGCCAGCGTTCTCGGCATTTCGCTCAGAACTGCAGGAGCTGCCACTGAGGGACGCTGACGCGGTCGCCGCCGCCCGGCGCCGACGGCGTGAGGCCGGCCTGGGCAAGATCCTCCACGAGATAGTACTCGTACCCGTTTGGCTGAACGACGCGGACATACCGCCGTCCGTCGATCACGTACTCTTCGGTCTTGTCCTTCGGACCCGGCTGGATCGTCACGGGTGGCGCAGTCGGCGAGCTGTCCAATCCGATCTCCGGCGGCGGCTCGGGAACCGGCTCGAGATCGGGTGGCGGCGTCTGCGCGGCGACCGACAGCGCGAAGGCCTGAACGACGATGGCGAAAATGAGTAGGGCGCGCTGCATGACGAGGATGGCGATCGGGCTGGGAGTGTAGCAGATCGGCATGGGCGCCTCGTGACGCGCGTCGGAGGTTGAGGAACTTGTCCCGCTCGGCCGGGGCCCGGCGTGTCGGAAGATCGCCGCGACGACCTCTG
The DNA here is from genome assembly GCA_022340285.1 of Betaproteobacteria bacterium. Taxonomy (GTDB): domain Bacteria; phylum Pseudomonadota; class Gammaproteobacteria; order Burkholderiales; family SG8-39; genus JAABRB01. The sequence goes on along the minus strand of JAJDOG010000096.1, from coordinate 91,093 downwards.
ACATAATGGCGAAGCCTTGCCATCCCGGAACTTCTGCACGAGTCCCGCTCGTTTCGGCAGCTTTCCGTTGGTTTGTTTCGGTTGCTCCATATACTGTGAGTAAGACCCTTCTCCTGGTCGACGGTTCGTCGTACCTCTATCGCGCGTTTCACGCGCTGCCCGACCTGCGCAATCCGCAGGGCGAGCCGACAGGCGCCATCTACGGTGTGCTGAACATGCTGAGGCGGCTCGCCGCCGACCACAAGGCGGATTTCCTCGCATGCGTGTTCGATGCGAAGGGCAAGACGTTCCGCGAGGAGCTTTATTCGGAGTACAAGGCCAACCGCCCGTCGATGCCTGACGACCTGGGGGCGCAAATTTCCCCGCTCAAGGAAGCGATCGCGGCGCTTGGCTGGCCGCTCGTCGAGATCGAGGGCGTCGAGGCCGACGACGTGATCGGCACTCTCGCGCGGCAGGCGGCCGATCAGGGCATCGACACGATCGTGTCCACCGGCGACAAGGACCTCGCGCAGCTCGTCGACGGCCATGTCACGCTCGTCAACACCATGACGAACGAGAAGCTCGACATCGCGGGCGTGCGGACGAAGTTCGGCGTGGCGCCCGGGCAGATCGTCGACTATCTCACGCTCGTGGGCGACGCCGTCGACAACGTCCCGGGCGTCGAGAAGGTCGGACCGAAGACGGCGGCGAAGTGGATCGACCGTTATGGTTCGCTCGACGCGGTGATCGCGCATGCGGACGAGATTTCGGGCGTCGTGGGCGAGAACCTGCGCAAGGCGCTCGACTGGTTACCCAAGGCCCGCGAGCTTCTCACCGTGAAGTGCGATGTGGCGCTGCCCGTCGTCGTGACGAACCTCGCGCCGCGCGAACGCGATCGCGCCGCACTCACCGCGTTGTTCCGGCGGTTCGGATTCAAGAGCTGGCTGAAGGAGGTCCAGGAGCAGGAGAACGGCGTTCCGGGCGACCCCGGGGTTGCTGCATCGTCCGGGAGCGGTCCGACGCCGAACGAGGAATTGCAGGAGCGTTGCTACGAGACGCTGCTGACCGAAGACGACGTGCGGCGCTGGCTCGCGCTGATCGAGCACGCCGATGCGGTGGCCTTGGACACCGAGACGACCTCGCTCGATCCCTTCGCAGCGCGGCTCGTGGGCCTGTCGTTCAGCGCCGAGTCGGGCCGCGCCGCGTATCTTGCGGTCGATCACCAGTATGCCGGTGCGCCGGCCCAGCTCGGTGCCGAGCGCGCGCTGGCTCTCCTGCGGCCCTGGCTGGAGGATCCTGCGCGGAGGAAGATCGGACAGAATCTCAAGTACGACCAGCATGTGTTCGCGAACCACGGGATCCAGTTGGCAGGCGTGGCACATGACACGATGCTCGAGCACTACGTCCTGGAAAGCCACGCCCGCCACGACATGGACTCCCTTGCCGAGCGCTACCTCGGCGTGAAGACCATCACCTACGACGAGGTGACGGGCAAGGGGGCAAGTCGCATCGGATTCGAGCAGGTGGACGTCAAGCGCGCGACGGACTATGCCGCCGAGGACGCGGACATCACGCTGCGCCTGCATCACGCGCTCTTCCCGCAGATCGCCGCCGATGACAAGCTCACATTCGTCTACGAGACGATCGAGCTGCCGGTGCGCGAGATCCTGTTCCGCGTGGAGCGCAATGGCGTGCTCGTCGACGGTCCGCTCCTCGAGGCGCACAGCCGCGAGCTCGAGCGCGAGATGCTGGCGCTCGAGGAAAGGGCACATGCCGAGGCCGGCCAGCACTTCAACATGAACTCTCCGAAGCAGATCGCCGAGATCTTCTTCGAGCGTATGAAGCTGCCCGTGCTGAAGAAGACGGCGAGCGGCGCGCCTTCGACTGACGAAGAGGTGCTGGAACGGCTGGCGCTCGACTATCCGTTGCCGAAGACGCTGCTGGAGTACCGCGCGCTCGCCAAGTTGAAATCGACTTACACCGACAAGCTCCCGCGGATGATGAACCCGGACACCGGGCGCGTGCACACCAACTATGGGCAGGCGACCGCGGTGACCGGACGGCTCGCCTCGACTGACCCGAATCTGCAGAACATCCCGGTGCGCACCGCGGAAGGCCGGCGCATCCGCGAGGCGTTCATCGCGCCAGCGGGCAGCGTCATCGTATCGGCCGACTACTCGCAGATCGAGCTACGGATCATGGCGCACATTTCCGAGGACGAGAGTCTGCTGAGGGCGTTCGCGGAGGGCCAGGACGTGCATCGCGCCACCGCCGCCGAAATCTTCGGCAGGAACCCGGCAGAGGTGACGTCCGAGGAGCGCCGCTACGCCAAGGTCATCAACTTCGGGCTGATCTACGGCATGCGTGCATTCGGACTCGCGCAGCAGCTCGGACTGGAGCGGGCGACCGCGCAGGCGTATATCGACAGCTATTTCGCCCGCTACCCGGGCGTCGCCAAATACATGGAGTCCACTCGCATGCAGGCGCGCGAGGCGGGATGCGTCGAGACCGTCTTCGGACGTCGGCTCTGGTTGCCCGAAATCCGGAGCGGGAACCCCCAACGCCGCGCCGGCGCCGAGCGCGCCGCAATCAACGCACCGATGCAGGGTACCGCAGCGGACCTGATCAAGCTCTCGATGATCGCCGTGCAGAACTGGATCGACGCCAGCGCGCTTGCCAGCAAGCTCGTGATGCAGGTGCATGACGAGCTGGTCCTCGAAGTGCCCGAGTCCGAGGTCGAGCGCGTCAAGACGGAGCTGCCGGCGCTCATGAGCGGCGTCGCGGACCTGCGGGTGCCGCTCGTCGTCGACGTCGGTGTCGGGCGGAACTGGGACGAGGCGCATTGATGCAGGAGTGAGGGGATGAACAGGCAGAGGAGGCAGCATGACTGAAACCATTCGCGCTCCGGAGCGGATCGGACTGGTCGGGCTCGGGCAGATGGGCGCTCCGATGGCCCGCAATCTCGCGCGTGCCGGCTTTGGGCTGGCGGTGGCCGATGCGAGTGCCGAAGCGGTACGTCGCCTCGCGGCCGACATTCCCTGCGAAACGCCGGCTGACCTTAAATCGCTCGGTGCTGCGTGCCGCGTGGTGATCACGATGCTGCCCGACGGCGCCACCGTGCGTCGGGTCGCGCTGGGCGCCGGGGAAGACTGCCTGGCCGCCGGGCTCGCACGCGGCTCCGTGGTGATCGACATGAGCTCGTCCTCGCCGACCGGCACGCGCGAGCTCGGAAAGGCGCTCGAGGCGCGTGGCATCACGCTCCTCGACGCACCCGTGTCGGGCGGTGTGAGGAAAGCGGTCGACGGCACGCTCTCGATCATGGCCGGCGGCGATCCCGCCACGATCGAGGCCGTGCGCCCGGTGCTCGAGGCCATGGGAAAGAATGTTTTCGCGACCGGGCCGCTCGGTGCCGGGCATGCGATGAAGGCGTTGAACAACTACGTCTCCGCCGCGGGGTTTGCAGCCGCCGCCGAGGCGGTGCTCGCAGGCGCCCGCTTCGGGATCGAACCCGAGACGATCGTCACGATTCTCAATGCGTCGACAGGTCGCAACAATTCGACGGAGAACAAGTTCCCGCAGTTCGTCCTGCCGCGCACGTTCGATGCCGGATTCACGGTCGGACTGATGGTCAAGGATCTGCGCATCGCCCTCGAAGTGGCGCAAGCGACCAAGATGCCGGCGCCGCTCGCCGAGGTCTGCCTCGCGGAGTGGGCCGCCGCCGAGCGCGAGCTCGGCGGCGCGGCCGATCACACGGCGGCGTTGAAGCACTGGGAGCGCCTCGCGGGAAGCGAACTTCCCAGGAAGGAGCGCGGCTGAGTCGCATGCAAGGAGACGAACGGGGATGACCCGCAAGGGGTTCATCGAAAGACACGGCCTCTGGTCGGAGGACCAGAAGAAGCAGGCCAGGGAGCTTGTGGCGCGGGTACGCAAGCAGAGCTTGCGGCTCGTTCGCCTCGCATGGGCGGACCCGCACGGCTGGGCGCGCGCCAAGGCGGTCACCATACCGGTGTTCACCGAGGCCCTTGCCGAGGGATACAACATCAACGTCGCGACCACGACGCTGGACGCGTCGGGCGCGCGCACGTTCAGCTCGTTCACGCGCGGCGGCGGCATGGATCTGGACGAGATGACCGGTTCGCCGAACATCGTGATCGTCCCCGATCCCGGCACGTTTCGCGTCCTGCCGTGGGCCCCGGAGGTCGGCTGGGTACTGTGCGACGAATATTTCACGAGCGGGGCGGCCTACCATTTTTCCCCCCGCCACCTCCTGCGCAGGCAGCTGCGACGGCTGAGCGAGGAGCGCAGGGACTACGTCGTCGGTCTCGAGGTGGAGTGGTACCTCACGCGTGTCGCCGAGGAACACCTGACCGAGGAGCATGTCGGTGCTCCCGGAATGCGGGGGCGAGCGATCCGGACGTATCCAGTCGAGCCCGGCTACGCGTACCACTCGGAATCGAACATGGACTTGATGCAACCGGTGCTCACCGCGCTTCAAGAGGCCTTCGAGGCGCTGCGACTCCCGCTTCGTTCCATGGAAAACGAGTGGGGGCCCGGTCAGATCGAATGCACGTTCACCGCTTCGCCGGCCCTGCAGGCCGCCGACGACATGCTGCTCTTCCGCACGGCGACGAAGCAGATCTGCCGGCGGATGGGCTTCCTCGCGACGTTCATGGCTCGGCCCGCCCTGAAGGGCTACTACGCAAGTGGCTGGCACCTGCATCAGTCGGTCGCCGACGCACAGACCGGCAAGAATCTCTTCATGCCGAAAGGGAATGGCGAATCCCTATCGTCGCTCGGCCGCTCGTTTCTCGGGGGTCTGCTCGAGCACGCGGTTGCGGCAACCGTCTTTGCCACGCCCACCGTCAACGGCTACAGACGCTATCGCCCGAACTCGCTCGCGCCGGACCGCAGCGGCTGGGGCGTCGATCATCGGGGCGCGATGATCCGTGCCCTCGGTGGCGCGGGCGATCCGCGCACGCGCCTCGAGAATCGCGCCGGAGAGCCGGCCGCGAATCCCTATCTCTTCCTGCTCTCGCAGGTCGTTGCGGGACTCGACGGCATCTCGGAGGAGCGCGATCCCGGTCCGCCGGATCTCGCGCCCTATGCTGCCGACCGCCCCATGCTGCCGACCTCGCTCATGGATGCGCTCGACGCCCTCGAGCGGAGCGCCCTGTTCCGCCGGGAGATCGGCGACATCTTCTTTGACTACTTCCTCAAGCTGAAGCGCAACGAGGCGGGAAGATTCCTGCGCTACCTCGAGACCAGCGGCGTGCAGGACTGGCGCGACGAGCCGACCGAGTGGGAGCAGAGCGAGTACTTTGATTATTTCTAGGTCCCAGTGGCCGCTTACGACGCTGGACGCAAGAGGCGCACGCGCGTAGGCTGAAACGCAGAGGCAGAGGGAAGCGCGATGTCGAAACTGGAGCAGCCGGCGGCACCCCCGGGCACACTCGATGAGGCCGCGCCGCGCCGCAATCTGGACGTCCTCGTCCAGGAGGATCGCGTCCATCGCCTGATCTACACCGACCCGGGCATCTTCGCGGAGGAGATGACGAAGGTGTTCGGCGGGATCTGGGTGTATCTCGCCCACGAAAGCCAGATTCCGCGCAACGACGATTTCGTCACCACGCGGCTCGGCCTGCGTCCCATCATCGTCGTGCGCGACAGCGCGGGAGGCATCCGGGCGCTGTACAACCGGTGCACGCATCGCGGCACGACGCTCTGCCGCCACGAGCGGGGCTCGGCCAAGGCGTTTCAGTGCCCGTATCACGGCTGGACCTATCTCAACAGCGGGAAGCTCTCCGGCGTGCCGTGGCCCGACGGCTACGCGTGCGATTTCAAGGACGCGCAGTTCAATCTCGCGCAAGTGCCGCGCGTGGAGAGCTACCGGGGTTTCATCTTCGGCACGCTGAACGCCGATGCGCCGTCGCTTGCCGAGCATCTGGGCCCGGTCACACAGCCGATCGACGAATGGCTGGACCGCCACCCGGGCGGAAGGGTGGTTTTCGCGGGCGCCAACCGTCTCAAATACCAGGGCAACTGGAAGCTCGCGTACGACAACTCCTGCGACGGCTACCACGTCGTGTTTTCGCATCGCTCTCTGCTGGAGATGGAGAACCGGCTGGCGGACGAGTCGAAGAAAGGCATGTCGTTCTATCGATCGAAACCCGACGATGCGCCGATGTACTGCCGGTATTTCGGCAACGGCCACCACTTCAAGGACAAGCGACCGAACGTCGAGCAGCGCCCGGGCGCGCTCTGGGAGATCGAGGGTGCTCATCCCGGGATGGAGTACTTCGAGAACGAGATCAGGCAGCGCCTCGGCGACAAGGCGAACCGGGCGCTCGACCTCGCGGCGTCGGAGCCCGTGAACATCAACGTTTTCCCCAACCTGCTCATTCTCGGCAATCACGTCCAGGTCATCGAGCCCATCGCCGTGAACGAGACGAACCTGGTGTGGCACGGCACTGCCGTCATCGACGAGGCGGGCGAGCTGGAGGGAGCGGTCGACGCCGTGAACGCGCTGCGCATGCGCACCATGGAATCCTTTCCGAATTTCGGCGAGGTCGACGACGCGGCAAACTTCGAGGAGATCCAGCGGGGGCTTGCCGCCATCGAGGACGAGTGGGTCTACATGCATCGGGGCATGGATATTCCCGGCCGGATCAAGGTTGACGAAAACGGCGTCATCACCGCGCCGGCGACCGACGAGGTGTTCATGCGGGAGTACATCAAGGAGTGGCGGCGCATCATGCAGTCCCGGCCGGCGCTTCGTGTCCGGCGCGAGCCGTGAGGGCGGGGCATGCGACCGGAGCGTGACCCGTCACTTTCATCGTGGTACGTCGATGAGACGTACTACGGGACCCTCGTCAAAGACTTTTCCGACTTTTCCAATTGGCAGCGTGACGAGCTCGCGGTGGCAGATCCCGCGCTTCGTGATCGATGTCGCGCGCTGCTCGAGCGCGAGGCGCGCCTGCTCGATCAGGGGCAGCTCGACGAGTGGCTCGCGCTGTACGCGCCCGAGTGCCTGTACTGGGTGCCCGGAACGCCCGGCGGCGGCGATCCGCGCCGGGAGGTCGCCATCGTGTTCGACGACCGACGACAGCTGGAAAGCCGGATCTTCCGCCTGCGCACGGGTTACGCCTGGTCGCAGGTGCCGCAGTCTCGGACCGTCCACGTGGTCTCGAACGTCGAGGTTTTCCGCACCGCAGAGGCGTCGGTGTGGATGATTCGCTCGACGTTCCTCGTCAGTGAGTTCCGCGCCCAGCAAAGCCGCATCCTCTCTGGCTGGTGCGCTCACCGCGTGAGCGAGCACGCCGGCGGCTGGGAGATAAGGGTGAAGCAGGTGAACCTGATCGATTTCGATCAGAGCCTGCGAAATCTCAGCATCCTCCTCTAGCATCGCACCGGACGCTCCTTGCGCACGCCGGTGGCGGGACGCTTGGAAGCGGGTTAATCTTTCCGCCATGGAGCCATACGAGGTCTACGCGATACGTTATGCGACCATGGCGCGCCGGTCGGCCGAGAACTTCATCGGCGGCGACCCGCACGATATCGCGACGAGCCTCGATTACTTCGTTTGGCTGGTGCGAGGCGCAAACGGGACCTTCGTCGTCGATACCGGCTTCAATCGTGACGCGGGACGCCGGCGCAAGCGCGAATTCCTGCGCTCGCCCGCGGAGGGCCTGGCTCTGTTGGGCGTCGATCCGGCCTCGATCGGGCAAGTGGTGCTCACGCACCTGCACTACGATCATGTCGGAAACTTCGACCTCTTCCCCGGCGCAACCTTTCATCTGCAGGACCTCGAGATGCAGTTCGCCACCGGGCGCTACATGGCCAACGCGAATTTCGCTTACGCCTACGAACTCGAGGAAGTCATCGGGATGGTGCGGAACGTGTACGCGGGGCGCGTCACGTTCCACGATGGCGACGCCGAGCTGGCGCCGGGCCTCTCGGTGCATCGCATCGGCGGCCACACGCTCGGATTGCAGGCCGTCCGCGTCTGGACGCGCGTGGGTTGGCTCGTGCTCGCGTCCGACGCGAGCCACTACTACGCCAACATGGAGCAGGGCCGGCCGTTTCCGATCGTCATCGACGTCGCCAAAATGGTGGACGGCTGGCGTCGGCTGCGCGAGCTCGCATCGGCGCCGCAGCACGTCGTACCCGGCCACGATCCGCTCGTCATGCAGCGCTATCGCGCACCGAGCGCGGAGCTCGAGGGCATCGTGGTGCGCCTCGACGAGGAGCCGCGCATTTGAGGCGCGAGAGCGACGCTTCGCTCCACCGCATGGCGGCTACCTGCCGATCGCTCCAAACACCTTTTGCACGATGTTCGAGGCGGCCCCGACCGGGTCCTTGCGGATCGCACGCTCCTGTTCGGCGATCACCAGGAAGAGCCCGTCGAGCGCCTTGCGCGTGACATAGTTGTCGATGTTGGCGTCCTTGGGGTCGATGACGCCGAACGCCGCCGCTTGGCCGGCGTACTGGTTGTAGAGCTGCGCCAGGTTCACGCGCGCGGTCATCTGCTTCACGATCGGCAGAAATCTCTGAGTGAGCGCATCCGACGTCGTGCGCCGGAAGTACTGCGTGGCGGCGTCGTCGCCGCCGGTGAGAATACCCTTGGCATCCTGGACGCTCATGCGCTTCACCGCGTCGACGAGCAGAGGCTTTGCTTCGTTCACGGCCATCTCGGCGGCGCGGTTCATGCTCGTGATGAGCTCGTCCGCCTGGGCCCCCATGCCCACCATGCGCATGACACTTTCGGCCTGCCGTAGCGAATCGGGAAGCGGGATCCTGACCTTCGCGTTGCCGAGAAAGCCGTCGGCCGTGCCGAGCTGCGAGACTGCCTTGTCGGCGCCCAGGACCAACGCCTCCTTCAAACCCCGTACCGCCTCCTGGTTCGAGAGGCCGGCGATCGTGACGGCCATGGCCGGGCAGACGAGCGCCAGGACGAGAGCGATCGCTACGGAAAAGTGGCGCATGAAAGAACTCCCTTGAGGGGTGCGTGAACGCGTCGCCCAGAGGGGACCCACGGGGCGGAACCCTATGCGACGCCCGCCTCGTGCGCCTGCTGGTCGGCGTGATAGCTCGATCGGACCATCGGTCCGACCGCGGCATGCACGAAACCCATTGCCCGCGCCTCGTGCTCGAACATCGCGAAGACGTCCGGGTGCGCGTACCGCGTCACCGGGAGATGATGCCCCGACGGCTGCAGGTACTGCCCGATCGTCAGCATGTCCACGCCATGGGCGCGCAAATCGCGCATGACCTGAAGGATTTCCTCGTCGGTCTCGCCGAGCCCGACCATCAGCCCGGACTTGGTAGGCACCGCCGGCTGCACCGACTTGTACTCGGCGAGCAACCTGAGCGAATGCGCGTAATCCGCTCCGGGCCGCGCCTGCCGGTAGAGTCGCGGCACGGTTTCGAGGTTGTGATTCATGACGTCGGGTGGCGCTGCGGCAAGGATGTCGAGCGCGGCGTCCAGCCGGCCGCGGAAATCGGGGACAAGCACTTCGATTCGGGTGTGCGGCGAGTGCTCTCGCACTTCGTCGATGCACGCGGCAAAGTGTCCGGCGCCGCCGTCGCGGAGATCGTCGCGGTCGACGCTCGTGATGACGACGTACGAGAGGCGCAACGCGGCGATGGTCTGCGCGAGGTGCAGTGGCTCCTCCGGGTCCGGCGCCTTCGGCCGCCCGTGCGCCACGTCACAGAACGGACAGCGCCGGGTGCAGAGATCGCCCAGGATCATGAACGTCGCCGTGCCTTTGCCGAAGCACTCGCCGATGTTCGGGCACGAGGCTTCTTCGCATACCGTGTGAAGCCGATGGCGGCGCAGGATGTCCTTGATCTCGAAGAAGCGGGAACCGGGTCCCGCCGCGCGAACCCGGATCCATTCGGGCTTTCTGAGCGCGGGTCCGCGTGCCACGACCTTCACCGGATTCCGGGAAGTCTTGTCAGCGCCCTTCTGCTTCGTCGGTACGCCGGCGCCGGGCCCGCTATCGATTTCTCTCTCCGGTTTCATCGTTGCGTCGAATCCGCCTCTGCATGCGCTTCCGCGCGCGATTCCAGCTCCTGCGAAATGGCCTCGGCGAGCGCCAGACCCGCCTGCGCGGGCGTGAGCCGAACGCCGAGATCCGCAATCTGCGTCACTGACAGCCCGGGATATCCGCACGGATCGATGTCAGTATACGGCGCAAGGTCCATGTCGACATTGAGCGCGACGCCGTGGTAGCTGCGGCCGTGGCGAACGCGCAGTCCCAGCGCCGCAACCTTGGCGCCGTTCACGTATACGCCGGGCGCACCCGCGCGCCGATCGGCGGCGATGCCGTGCGCCGCCAGCAACTCCATGACGCTTTCCTCGATCCGGCGCACGAGCTCGCGGACGGTCAATCTGTGTCGCGAAAGATCCACCATCACGTACACGATCGCCTGGCCCGGCCCATGGTAGGTGATTTGGCCGCCGCGGTCGGTCCGCACAACCGGAATCGCCGATCTGCGCGGGAGATGCTCCGCCCGGCTCGCCTGCCCGAGCGTGTAGACGGGCGGATGCTCGAGGACCCAGAGCTCGTCGGGCGTTCCGGGACCGCGCGCGGCAGTGAACTCGCGCATTGCATCGACCGTCGGGAGGTATTCCACGCGCCCGAGCTGCCGGACCTTCATAGAACCATCGTCACCATCGGGTGGTCACAGAGCTCCCGGTAGAGGTCGTCGAGCTGCTCGCGCGACGTCGCGTTGACGATGACGGTGACCGAGAGATAGTTTCCTTCCCTGCTGGAGCGCATTTCGACCGTGCCGGGATCGAAGTCCGGTGCGTGCCGTTGCACCACGCTCACGACGGACTGCGCGAACCCGGGCTGGGTCCGACCCATCACCTTGATCGGGAACTCGCACGGGAATGCGAGCAGGGACTCGGCGTTTTCAAGCATGCGCCGCGCCGGCGCCGGCGATGCGCGCCTTGTGCTCCTGGTAGAGCCCGTACATGCGGGCGTACACCGGTCCCGGTGTCCCGCCGCCGACCGGCTTGCCGTCCAGCATCGTGACCGGCAGCACTTCTTTGGTCGACGATGAAACCCAGATTTCGTCCGCCTCGCGGAGCTCACGCTCCGTCACCGGCCGGATCTCGAGCGGTAACTTCGCCTCGCGCGCGAGATCGAGCACCAGATCGAGCGTGATGCCCGGAAGGATGCGGCGATCCTTCGGCGGGCTCACGATCACGCCGTGCTTCACGACGAACACGTTGCTGGTCGACGCCTCCGTCACATACCCGTCGCGCAGCAGGATCGCCTCGACGCATCCCGCGTCGGCGGCGAGCTGGCGAAGCAGGCAGTTCGCCAGCAGCGACACCGACTTGATATCGCATCGTTGCCAGCGGAAGTCCTCGGCCGTGATCACGCCCACGCCCCGCTCGCGCTGCTCGGCGCTCGGCTTGGACATCGGGTTCGCCATGATGAACACGGTTGGGGTGGCGTCGACCGGGAAAGCCTGATCGCGCGGCGCCACGCCGCGCGTCACCTGGACGTAGACGCTCTGATCGTCCCACGGATTGCGCTCGACGATCTGGCTCACGAGATGCGTCCATTGGTCCGTCGTGAGGGGATTTCGCAAGCGGATCGCATCCAGGCTGTTCTGCATCCGTGCGAGATGCTCGGCGAGTCGCAGCGGCTTGCGTGCATAGACCGGCACGACCTCGTAGACCCCGTCGCCGAAGATGAATCCGCGGTCGAGCACCGGAACGCGCGCCTCGGCGAGCGGCATGAACTCGCCGTTCAGGTAGACCGTCTGCGACATCTGATCATCTCCTCCGCGCGGGGCGTTTCTCGGTACGAAATCTACTTCCACCAGAGGCGCATCGTATCCCACATGCGGCCGAAGAAGCCCGCCACCTCGACGTTCTCCAGCGCAACGGCCGTATGCTCGCCGAACGGCTTGCCTTCCAAAGTCAGCCGGACCGTGCCAACGGGCTGGCCCTCGCTGACCGGCGCGATGAGCGGCTGCTGGCTCACGAAGTCGGCAGTGAGCTTGTCCGCCTCCCCTTTGGGAAGCACCACGTAGAGATCCTCCGGCAGCCCAGCCTTCAGCTCGTTTTGCGCGCCTTTCCAGACCCTGAGCGTGCTGATGGGCTGGCCCTTTTCGTAGACGCGCACGCTGTCGTAGAACTGGAACCCGTAGTTCAGGAGCTTCTGGCTCTCCTGTGCACGCTGCGCGTCGGAGCGGGTGCCGAGCACCACCGACAGGAGCCGCCGCGGGCCGCGCTTGGCCGATGCGATGAGGCAGTAGCCCGCCGCCTCGGTGTGTCCGGTCTTTACGCCATCCACGTTCGGATCGAGCCAAAGCAGCCGATTGCGATTCTGCTGCGTGATGTTGTTGTAGCGGAACTCCTTGAGCGAGTAGAGCTTGTAGTACTCGGGAAAATCCCGTATCAGCGCAGCGGCGAGGATGGCGAGGTCGCGCGCGGTGGAGTAATGCTTGGGATCGGGCCAGCCGCTCGCGTTCGTGAAGTTGGTGTTCTTCATGCCGATACGCTGGGCCTCGCGGTTCATCATCTGCGCGAACACGTCCTCCGAGCCGGCGATCAGCTCCGCAAGTGCGACGGTGGCATCGTTGCCCGACTGGACGATCATGCCGCGCAGAAGCTCTGCCACGGTCACGGGTTTGCGCGGCTCGATGAACATCCTGGAGCCCCCGGTCTTCCACGCCTTCTCGGAAACCGGGACCTGCTGATCGAGCGTGATGCTCTTCTTCTCGAGTGCCGCGAACGTCAGGTAGGCGGTCATCAGCTTGGTGAGCGACGCGGGCTCGACGCGCGCATCGGCATCGTGCATGGCGATGGGTTGGTCGGCGGTCAGGTCCATGAGCACCCAGGCGTTTGCGGCAACCTGGGGGGGAGGCGGTGCATCAGCAAAGGACGCGTGCGACCCGAGGACGGCGCAAAACGCCACAAGCTGGAAGAGGGTTCTGAATGACATCCTTGGCGTCTCGTTTAGGCGAGGGTTGAACGGAATGAACGAGGAGCGAACGAGGGTTGGGCGCGGTTCAGCAGGCGTGAGCCGGACGGGACGAACCAGCAGGCAGATCGCAGCAGTTCGGTGACAGAGTGCGACGATCCGGCGACGCAGTGAAACGATCATGCTTTGCGATTATACCGCCCACACTTCTCTTATCTGACTACGATCGGCGTCACCTCGAGCGCCTCGCGAATATGTCCGGACACGGCGAGCGCCTCGATACGGTCGCGATAGGGTCCGGCGCGAACGCGGTGGAGGCCGTCGCGGCTTTCGATGCGCAGCGCGGCGGCGAGCCACGTCAACTCGTTCGCGACCCGGTCGCGAAAGAGGTCCGCATTCTCGCGTGACGCGAACGCGCCGAGCTGAAGGTACACGCCCGATGCGTCGGCCACTGTCGCGATCGGCGGCTCCACCGGAGCGGGTTCTGGCCTTGCCCTGTCGGGAACCGTTTGCGGTGGCGCCGACGCGGTGAGCGGCTGCCCGGGAATCAGCAGTTCTACCTCGACCATGGCGCTGCCGCTCCCGATGAAGCCGAGCCGATATGCCGCCGCGTAGGACAGGTCGATCAGCCGGTTGTTCAGGAACGGCCCGCGATCGTTCACTCGCACGACTACCGACTGCCCGTTCGAGAGGTTGGTGACACGCGCGTAGCTCGGTAGCGGAAGCGTCGGGTGGGCCGCCGACATGGCGTACATGTCGTACACCTCGCCGATCGACGTGCGCTGCCCGTGGTAGCGGCGGCCGTACCACGACGCGACGCCGCGCGCCCGGTAGGGTGCAAGCGTGGACATCGGTACGTAGTCCCGCCCGAAAACGCTGTAGGGTCGATTCGCGGCGCGGCTCAGCGGTTCCGGTTTCGGCACCGCGTCGGGAATGCTGTCCAGATCGCGCGGTGGATTGCCGCCCGGTCCGTCGTCGAGGTAGTAGCCGCCGCCGCGCCCGCTCGATCCCGAGCTCTTGGGGGTGCTCGAGCAGCCCGCAACGAGCGCGGCCGAGACGAGCGATACGCCTATGAAAATGCGAATGCCGAACCCCACACTCCTCACCCCGCGCTCCTCGGTCAGGTCTGCATCAGTTTGCGCTCGCGCGCCACGCTCATCAGGATGCCGACGCCAAGGAACAGCGTGACCAGGGCGGTACCGCCATACGAGATGAAGGGCAGTGGCACGCCGACCACCGGCAGGATTCCGCTGACCATTCCCATGTTCACGAACGCGTAGGTGAAGAAGATCAGGGTGACGCTGCCCGCTAGCAGTCGCGAAAACGGCGTCGGCGCATTCGCCGCGATCATCAGTCCGCGCGCGATGAGGGCGGAATAGAGTAGGAGCAGGACGCTTGTGCCGAGGAGCCCGAATTCCTCGGAGAACACGGCAAAGATGAAATCGGTGTGCCGTTCCGGAATGAATTCCAGATGAGCCTGCGTGCCGTTCAGCCAGCCCTTCCCGCCGAGCCCCCCCGACCCGACAGCGATCGTGGCCTGAATCGTGTGGTAACCGGAGCCGAGCGGATCCTGGCTCGGATCGAGCAGGGTCAGGATGCGTCGCTTCTGATAGTCGTGCAACAGTGTCCACACGAGCGGCAGGCTCGCGGCGCCCGCAATGACGAGCCCGAGGATGATTCGCCAGGAGAGTCCCGCCAGGAAGATGACGTAGCAGCCGGTCGCCAGCACGAGAAGCGCGGTGCCGAGATCGGGCTGCCGGATGATCAATGCGGTCGGGACGGCGAGCAGCACTGCGGCGATCAGATAGTCTCCGAGGCCGAGCGTCGCCGCGCGGCGGTGGAAATACCACGCGAGCATGAGCGGCATCGCGATCTTCATCATTTCAGAGGGCTGGATTCGCGTGACACCCACGTGCAGCCACCTGCGCGCGCCGTTCACGACGTCGCCTCCGACTGCAACCGCCACGAGCAGCGCGAGCCCGATCAGGTACACGGGTACCGCGGACCGCAGCAGTGTTTGCGTGGGCACCTGTGCGACGATCCACATCGCGGCGAGCGCGACCGCCAGATTGACGAATTGCGCCGTCATTCGAGTCGAGCTCTCGTTCGTCGCGCTGTAGAGCGTGACGATTCCGAGCGTGACGATGAGCGCGACGATTGCGAGCAGCAAGCCGTCTATGTTGCCCGTGAAGCGTTGCCACAGCCGCACGGTCAACCTTCCTCCGGAGCGTCGGGGTCGAGCACGGGCGGCTGTTCCGGCTTCTTGTCGAGCAGGAAGTAGTCGAGCACCACGCGGGCGATCGGCGCGGCCGTGGCGCTGCCGTGCCCGCCATTCTCGACGAGGACGGCGAGCGCGATTCGGGGTGCCTCGGCCGGAGCGAAGGAGATGAAGAGCGCGTGATCGCGGAAGCGCTCGGAGACCTTCTTCTCGTCGTACTTCTCGTCCTGCTTCATCGCGATTACCTGCGCCGTGCCCGTCTTGCCTGCGAAGGTGTACTCGGCGCCGGCGCCCGCCCGGGCGGCGGTGCCACCTGGACGCGTGACATCGACCATCGCCGATTTCACGAGCTGCACCCACTTCGGATGGAGGCTGATCTTCCGGATCGGTTCGGGCTCGATCGCGCGCCGTTCACCGGTGACGGTGTCGACCACCTCGCGCACGAGGTGCGGGCGGTAGACGACGCCATTGTTCGCCAGGATCGCGGTGGCCTGGGCGAGTTGCAGGGGCGTGGTGAGGTTGTAGCCCTGTCCGATTCCCACGGAGACGGAATCGCCGGCGTACCACCTTTCGCCGAACCGCTTCTTCTTCCAGGCGCGCGAGGGCAGCAGGCCCTTGTGCTCGCCACGGACATCGATGCCGGACCGCTCGCCGAACCCGAACTGCGAGAGAAACTCGTTCAGCTTGTCGATGTCGGTGTCGCTCGCGAGCCCGTAGTAATACGTGTCGCACGAGATGACGATCGACCTGCGGAGGTTCACCATGCCGTGTCCGCCGACCTTCCAGTCGCGGTAGCGATGCGTCTGGCCCGGCAGCGAGAAGTAGCCCGGATCGCTGATCGCATACTCGGGCGTGCGCTTGCCCAGCTCGAGCGCCATGAGGGCCATAAAGGGCTTGAACGTCGATCCGGGCGGGTAGGCACCGTTCAGGGCGCGGTTGCTGAGCGGCTTGTCCGGGTCTTTCACCAACCGCTCCCAGCTCTGCGGATCGATTCCGTCGACGAACAGGTTCGGGTCATAGCCGGGGCGGCTGACGAACGCGAGAATGCCGCCGGTCGACGGGTCGATTGCAACGAGCGCGCCGCGATAGCTGCCGAACGCTTTCTCGGCGACCTCCTGAAGCTTGAGATCCAGCGTGAGCACGAGACTGTTGCCCGCGGTGGGCGCGTGGGACGAGAGGGTGCGCACGCTGCGCCCACCCGCGTCGATCTCGACATGCGCCGAGCCGGTCGAGCCGTGCAGTTCCTGCTCGTAGAACTGCTCGACGCCGGTCTTGCCCATGAAATCCGTGCCCTTGTAGTTGGCGCTGAGGTCGCGGCTTTCGAGCCATTGAAGGTCCCGGTCGTTGATCCGGCCGATGTAGCCGAGCACGTGGGATGCGAGCTCGCCGAAAGGATATTCGCGGTACAGGCGCGCCTTGATCGCGACGCCGGGAAAGCGGTATGCGTTCGCCGCAAAGCGCGCCACCTCCTCGTCCGAGAGACGCGTCTTGATCGGCAGGCTCTCGGCGCCCCGCATGTCCTCGCGCAGCTTCTTGAAGCGCTTGCGGTCACGGGACTGGATGTCGACGACGCCCGCGAGCGCATCGATCGTGGCGTCGAGGTCGTCCACCTGGTCGGGCTGGATCTCCAGCGTGTACGCGGAGTGATTGCGCGCCAGCACGACCCCGGTGCGATCCATGATCAGCCCGCGGTTGGGCGGCAGCGGAACGACCGAGATGCGATTGTCCTCGGCCTTGGTGTGATAGTAGCTGTGCTGGATGACCTGTAGGTAGATGAAGCGCCCGAAGAGCACGCCGAACGCGATGAGAACCAGCGCTCCGGCGGCAGCGAGCCGCAGGTGAAAGCGCCGCACTTCGCGCTCGGGGTCCCGATATTCCCCGAGACCCCGCGAACCTAGGCGGCCGCCGATGCCGCGCGATTGCGAGGTGAAGAGGTTGCGGCCGATGGAACCGGTGCTCATGTCAGATGCTCCACGCTACGAGGGGGCAGAGCCGCTTCGCGGCGCCCCCTCGTGCTCCCCGAATCCGGGGGAAGCGAAGCCTGCGGCATCGGCTTCATCCTAGATAGGCCGGTTCTCGTCCACGATTTCGGGACGTCTCTGGGGCGCTAGCAGCACATACGTGGCGACCGGCCACAGCGCCGCAGCGATGAAGCTGCCCGAGAAGAAAGACCAGCCTGGAAACGTGCCGCCTGCCGCCATTCGCGCGACCAGCATCAGCCCCTGGCTCACGAGCAGCAGGGCGAGCACGTGCAGCGCCTGCTGCCAGATCGGAAACCAGAGTATCCGGCGGTGAAGCCACTGCGCCCCGAACGCAACCACGGCGTAAGCGAGAGCGTGCTGGCCGATGAGCGTGCCATTCGCCGCGTCCATGACGAGTCCGAGCACCCACGCTATACCGATTCCCGTCTTGCGCGGCTGGTGAATGCACCAGAACGCGATGACCAGAGCGAGCAGGTCCGGCACCCCGCGCAGGTCGCGCCAGGGCAGCAGATTGAACAGCAGCGCAACGATGATGGAAAGCGCCATGAAGCTTCCCTTCACCGGTAGCAGGATGTGCTCGCGACCCGAGCTGCCAGGAATCATTGGTTTCTCCGCGACCGCTTGCCTGTGACCGTTTTCCGGCCCGCAGGTTTCGCGTCTTCGGGGGGCGGCGGGACCTGCACCGCGCGATTGAGGACCAGGACCTGTCTGTGACGGTTCACGTTGGCGCTCGGCTCGCAGACGATCTTCGCGAAAGAGAGCGCGGCATCACGCTCGACCTGCGCGATGCGGGCGACGGGCAGTCCGGCCGGGTACACCTCGTCGATGCCGGAAGTGACCAGCACGTCACCCACTTCCACGTCGGCATTGGTGGCCATGTAGCGTAGTTCGAGTGTCGCGCCGTCACCCGAGCCGTACACGATGCCCCGCAGCCCGTTGCGCACGACCTGCACGGGAACCGGGTGATCCTTGTCGATGACGAGCGTGACTTCCGCGAGGAGCGGGTGCACCCGCGTCACCTGTCCCAGCACGCCGCCGGAATCGATCACCGGCTGACCGAGCTGCACGCCCTGCTGGCTGCCCTTGTCCACCATGACCGTGCGCGCGAAAGGATCACGCCCTGCGTAGACCACTTCGGCGAAGATGGCTTCCTGCGGTGCGCTGGGCCGTGCGCCGAGCGCCTTGCGCAGTTCCGCGTTCTCGGCCTTGAGTGCTTCGAGGGTGAGCAGGTCCGGTGCGCGCTTCAGCCGTTCTTCGCGTAGCGCCGCGTTCTCCCGCTGCAGCGCGGCTCGGCTGGCAAGGAATTCGGAGAGATCCGCGTATGCGGTCACGGGGGCGGTCGCGAGTTGCTGGATCGGATACGCAGCGAGGGCAAGCACCTGCCGGAGCGGCTCCGCATAGCGAAAGCGCGCGTCGAGCACCATCAGCAGAACCGATAGCACGGCGAAGAATCCAAGCCGAGCGAGCGGGGCGGGGCCGCGGTGAAAGAACGGCGGCGTCTGCCTTTCCATTAGAGGCTATCTCGAAATCGGGGCCATGCTTCGTGATGCAAGAGCGGTAGTACCCACAAGGGGCGCGCCCCTTGTATATCTCCCCGCACGCGGCGGCAGCCGTCTTCTGAGATAGGTCTTAGTCGCTGGTGAAAATGCTGCCGAGCTTGTCCATGCGCTCGAGCGCCTTGCCGGAGCCGCGGACCACGCACGAAAGCGGGTCGTCCGCGACGATCACGGGAAGTCCGGTCTCCTCCATGAGCAGGCGGTCGAGGTCGCGCAACAGCGCGCCACCGCCGGTGAGCACAAGCCCCTTCGACGCAATGTCCGCGCCGAGTTCCGGCGGCGTCTGCTCGAGTGCCGACTTCACCGAAGAGACGATCTGGTTGAGCGGCTCAGTCAGCGCCTCGAGAATCTCGTTCGACGAGATCGTGAAGCTTCGCGGAATGCCTTCGGCGAGATTGCGGCCCTTCACCTCGATCTCGCGTACCTCGGATCCGGGGAACGCGGAACCGATCTCCTTCTTGATCATCTCGGCAGTCGCGTCACCGATCAGCATGCCGTAATTGCGGCGGATGTAGTTGATGATCGCCTCGTCGAACTTGTCGCCGCCGACCCTTACCGAGCCCGAATACACCATGCCGCCGAGCGAGATGACGCCCACTTCCGTGGTGCCGCCCCCGACGTCGACGACCATCGACCCGGTTGCCTCGGCGACCGGCAAGTCGGCGCCGATCGCGGCCGCCATCGGCTCCTCGATCAGGTAGACCTGCGATGCGCCCGCGCCGATCGCCGACTCGCGGATGGCGCGCCGCTCGACCTGTGTCGAGCCGCACGGGACGCAGATGATGATGCGCGGCGAAGGCGACAGAAGACGCGAGACATGCACCTTCTTGATGAACTGCTTGAGCATCTGCTCGGTGACCGTGAAGTCCGCGATGACGCCGTCCTTCATCGGCCGGATGACCGTGATGCTGCCCGGCGCCTTGCCGAGCATCACCTTCGCTTCTTTGCCGACCGCCTGGATAGTGCGCTTGGCGTTCGGGCCACCTTCCTGCCTAATCGCAACCACCGATGGCTCATCGAGCACGATGCCCTTGCCGCGCACGTAGATCAGCGTGTTCGCGGTTCCGAGATCGATGGCGAGATCGTCGGAAAAATACGCTCTCAAAAATCCGAACATGGACCCCTTCCCACAGAGGGAAATTGAAAGGATTCGCTATAATACCGCATCCAAACAATTGTTTAAGCGGAAAAATTCATGTCTCTGCCCATCGACCAGGTCAAACGGATCGCCCACCTCGCCCGCATCGCCGTGACGGACGCCGAGGCCGAGGCCGTGCAGGCGGACCTGAACCGCATCTTCGCGCTGATCGAGGAGATGAACGCCGTGGACACCTCGGGGATCGAGCCGATGGCGCACGCCCGCGACCTGACCGTCAGGCTGCGCGCGGACGAGGTCCGGGAGGGCGACCAGCACGAGGCCTTCCAGGCGGTGGCGCCCCAGGTGGAAGCGGGGCTTTACCTCGTTCCCAAGGTCATCGAGTGAGGGGCGGGGCGCGCGGCTCCCCCACCCAATGATTAACGCGTCACTGAAGGAGCTCGCGGACGCGCTTGCCGCGCGCAGGGTCTCGGCCGTCGAGCTCACCGAGCACTGCATCGAACGCATCGGCCGGCTCGACAAGGGGCTGAATGCTTTCATCACCGTCGATCCCGGGCGCAGCCTCGAGCAGGCGCGCGCCGCGGATGCGCGCATTGCCGCCGGCCACGCGGGGCCGCTCACCGGCATCCCGGTCGCGCACAAGGACATATTCGTCGCGAAGGGGTGGCCGAGCACCTGCGGATCGCGCATGCTGGCCTCCTTCGTGTCCCCCTACGACGCGCACGTCGTCGAGCGATTCAACGATGCCGGCGCGGTGGTCCTCGGCAAGACGAACATGGACGAGTTCGCGATGGGCTCCTCGAGCGAGACATCGTGGTTCGGGCCGGTGCGCAACCCCTGGAACGTCGATCGCGTTGCGGGGGGGTCATCCGGCGGCTCGGCAGTCGCCGTGGCCGCGCGGCTCGCGCCCGTCGCGACGGGCACCGATACGGGCGGCTCGATCCGGCAGCCGGCCGCCCTGAGCGGGGTTTGCGGGCTGAAGCCGACTTACGGGACGGTCTCGCGCTACGGCATGATCGCCTTCGCGTCGAGCCTCGACCAGGGCGGCCCGTTCGCGCGCAGCGCTGCCGATCTCGCGGTGCTCCTGAACGTGATGGCGGGCTTCGACGCGCGGGACTCGACGTCCCTGGAACGCGCTCCCGAGGACTACGCGCGCGAGCTGGAGCGGCCCCTGCCCGGCGCGAGCGCGGGCAAACCGCTCGGAGGGCTGCGCGTCGGCGTGCCGAGCGAGTATTTCAGTGCGGGATTGGCATCCGACGTCGCGTCCGCGGTCGAGTCCGCGATCGACGAGTTGAAGAAGCTCGGCGCGAGCGTGATCGAGGTGCATCTGCCGAACACCGGGCTTTCGGTGCCGTCCTATTACGTCATCGCGCCGGCCGAGGCATCGTCCAACCTGTCGCGTTACGACGGCGTTCGGTACGGCTATCGGGCGCCCGAGTACGACGATCTCGTCGACATGTATTGCAAGACCCGCGCGCAGGGCTTCGGCGCCGAGGTGAAGCGCAGGATCCTGATCGGTACCTACGTGTTGTCGCACGGCTATTACGACGCGTATTACCTCAAGGCGCAGAAGATCCGCCGGCTGATCGCCCGGGACTTCACCGACGCCTTTCGCCAGTGCGACGTGATAGCGGGACCGGTCACCCCGACGGTTGCGTTCGCGCTCGGCGCGAAAGTGTCGGATCCGGTGCAGATGTACCTCAACGACATCTATACGATCGCCGCGAACCTCGCCGGACTGCCCGCGATGTCGATCCCGTGCGGCTTCGGGAGCGAAGGCCTGCCGGTGGGCCTGCACCTGGTCGGCGACTATTTCACCGAGGCGCGACTGCTCGGCATCGCGCACCAGTTCCAGAAGGCAACCGACTGGCACGCCCGTGTGCCGGCGGGGTACGCCTGATCCGACGGGGCCGGGTAGCGACATGGAGTGGGAAACAGTCATCGGAATCGAGACGCATGCGCAGCTCTCCACGCGCTCGAAGATCTTTTCGGCCGCGTCGACTGCGTTCGGCGCTGCGCCCAACACCCAGGCCTGCGCGGTCGACATCGCCCTGCCGGGCGTGCTCCCGGTGCCGAACCGCGGAGCGGTCGAGCGGGCCATACGATTCGGGCTGTCGGTCGGCGGTGCCATCGCCGCGCGCTCGGTCTTCGCGCGCAAGAACTATTTCTACCCGGACCTTCCGAAGGGATATCAGATCAGCCAGTTCGAGGCCCCGATCGTGCAGGGCGGGACCATCCAGACCGTGCTGCCGGACGGGACGGAGAAGACCGTCCGTCTCACGCGCGCGCACCTCGAGGAGGATGCGGGCAAGAGCCTGCACGAGGACTTCCACGGCATGACCGGCATCGACCTCAACCGCGCCGGCACGCCCCTGCTGGAAATCGTGTCCGAGCCCGACATGCGCTCGGCCGGCGAGGCCGTCGCTTATGCGCGGACGCTGCATGCGCTCGTGCGCTGGATCGACATCTGCGACGGCAACATGCAGGAAGGATCGTTCCGTTGCGATGCAAACGTGTCGGTTCGTCCGGCAGGGTCGGACCGGCTCGGCACCCGCTGCGAGATCAAGAATCTGAACTCGTTCCGCTTCCTCGAGCGCGCAATCGACTTCGAGGTGCGCCGGCAGATCGAGATACTCGAAGACGGCGGGCGGATCGATCAGGAAACACGGCTCTATGACCCGGATCGGGACGAGACCCGCTCGTTGCGCTCCAAGGAGGAGGCGCACGACTACCGCTATTTCCCCGATCCCGACCTGCTTCCCCTCGAGGTCAAGGATGAGTGGGTCGCGGCAGAGCGCGCCGCGTTACCTGAGTTGCCGGCCGCGAAGCGCGACCGCTTCGTGTGCGAGCTCGGGCTGACCGCGTACGACGCGGCCACGCTGACCGGATCGCGCGAGACCGCGGATTATTTCGACGCGGTCACGGCCGCGCTGGTGTTGCGCGAGCCCGGAGGCGACGCGCGCGCGGGGGCGAAGACTGCCGCGAACTGGGTGATGGGCGAGCTCGCCGGCGCTCTGAACCGCGCCGAGCTCGAGATCGATCGATCACCGGTGTCGGCGCAGCAGCTTGCCGGGCTCATTGCCCGCATTCGCGACAACACCATCTCGGGGAAGATCGCCAAGGAGGTGTTCGATGCGCTCTGGGCTGGTGAGGCGTCCGGAGACGACGCGGCGGATTCGATCATCCAGGCGAAAGGGCTCAGGCAGATCACGGACACCGGAGCACTCGAGTCGATCATCGACGGGATCATCGCCGCGAATCCCGCCCAGGTGGCCGAATTCCGAGGCGGACGGGAGAAGGCTTTCAACTTCTTCGTCGGACAGGCGATGAAGGCCACGAAAGGCAAGGGGAATCCTGCGGCGATCAGCGAGATTCTGAAGCGGAAGCTCGCCGGCTGAGCGGGAAGCAGGGGGAAGGTAGCGAACAGGGGAAAACCGCCTGGTTTCCCCCGTTACCCCCTTCCCGGTAGGGCAGTGCCGGGCTACTGGGCGACGGACGCGGAGGGCGCGGCGGTTATACCCGTGATCTGCTGGTAGCGGCGCTTGTCCTCGTCGTAGCGAGCGTTGATCGCTGTGACTTCCTGCTGTTTCACTTCGAGAAGCTCGCGCTGCGCGCGGAGATCGCTATCGATCTCGAAGGATTCGCGCCGGAGCTCGGCGGGCAACGGCTTGTCCTTGTAGGGCGCGGCGTCCTTCTCCAGCTTGGCATGACGCCTTTCCAGGTCGGCGATGCGCAGCTTGATCTGCCGGGTCGACTCGGTGTTGTTCGCGAGCGCCCGCGCGCGCGCGTCGTCGATGTCCTTGATCGAAGGATAGGTGGCGAGCAACGCGCGATTCTTGCGGTTCTCTTCGCGGGCGATCGCAGCGGCTTCCCGCTTCTTGCGTTCCTCTTCTTCGCGTGCCGCGATTTCTTCGGGCGTGAGCGCAGCCGCGTTGCGCCTGACCACCGTGCCCTGCGAGTTGAGCTGTTCGGACGCGCGGCCGGTCATGTCGATCGGCGGCCGGTCGGTGTAGCGGGTACGCCCATTCTCGTCGACGTACTTATACAGTTTCTGCGCACCCGCGGTTCCCGCGGCGAGGAGCGCGCAGAAGACGATAAACAGGGTCTTCGCGCATTTCATGATGACCGTCTCTCCGTGTCGTCGTTATATATGGTGGGCAAAAAGCGAGCGAGTTGCGCAGCGTGGGGTTACCCTACGCCGTTTTTCCCGTTCCTGGCGCACCCAGCCTATTGGAACGCTTCGCAGCGCAATAAGCACGGTGTCGGGCAAGGCTTTGCGTAAAATTCCACATACGTTGCGAGGACTTACCGCACGTTCTTCGTGTGCCGTACCCCGCGCGGCGCAATGTGCCGAGTTTCGTCAGTCCGCGCATCCAACGTGCCGATAGGACGGCGCGTCGTGCCGCAAGCCCCAGATTGCCCCGGCGAGCGCCGCGACGCGGCGGGAATCCGACGATTTTCATTCCTGATTTCAACGTGCTACGCATCACTACTCTGAATCTCAACGGAATCCGGTCGGCAATCCGTCGCGGATTCTTGGGCTGGCTGCAAAAAAGTCGTCCTGACATCGTCTGCATGCAAGAGGTCAAAGCGCATCAAAGCGACCTCGACTCCGCAATTCTCATGCCGGACAAGTTGCACGGCTTCTTCCATTGCGCCGAGAAGAAGGGATATTCCGGAGTGGGGCTCTATTGCCGGAAGGCGCCCGATCGCGTGACGGCGGGATTCGGCAGTCGGGAATTCGACCCGGAGGGGCGTTTTCTGCGCGTCGATTACGGAAAGCTCTCGGTGATCTCCGTGTATCTGCCTTCCGGATCCAGCTCGGAGATACGGCAGCAGGCGAAGTTCCGCTTCATGGATGAGTTCATGCCGTACCTGAGGCGGCTGCGGAAGAGCGGACGCGAATTCATCCTTGCCGGCGACTGGAACATCGCGCACCGCGAGATCGACCTCAAGAACTGGCGCGGGAACCAGAAGAACTCGGGCTTTCTGCCGGAGGAGCGTGCGTGGCTCAGCGAGGTGTTCGAAAAGGCGGGCTGGGTCGATGTCTTCCGCGCGCTCGATCCGCGCGCCGAGCAGTACACCTGGTGGTCGAATCGCGGGCAGGCGTGGGCGAAGAACGTGGGGTGGCGGATCGACTACCAGATCGCGACGCCCGGTATCGCGGCGAAGGCAAAACGAGCGCGGATCTACAAAGCCGCGCGATTTTCAGACCACGCGCCGCTCACGATCGACTACGACGTCAGTATCTGAAAGTCGTCTGGAAATCTGCGTGGCCGCTCGTTCCAACGAGAGGCGGACGCACGAACAAGGGAGCCTTGTAGATCCCTCGCTTGCTAGGTCGCTCGAACACTGACACGTTCTCGAATCGCTCGACCGCGGCTCAGGGTCGCCAGTGCACCATCGGCAGTCCGGCAACCGGCGAGCGGAAGTAGGGAATCCGCGTGCCGATCAGGCTCCCGATATAGGCCGTTCGGAGATCGGAGCCGCCGAACGTCACGCTCGCCATCCAGGGCGCGATGGTCCCCTTCGTGCGCCGCATGTCCTCTGCGGTGGCCTCGCTCTTTGCGAACTTCGCCTCCATCGCTGCCGTGGCTTCCGGGTCCCCGTCGTCCAGGAGAACGCGCAAGTCGCCTTCGGGCGTGATCGCGATCAATCGGTCGGCCATGAGCATCGTGCACCACAGGTTGCCATAAGCATCGAAGGCGATGCCGTCAGGGAAGCCCGTGCCGAGCGGCTCGGGGCCGAATACCTCGCGGTCGCGCAGCTCGGCCTCGGGGGTGACGCGCATGCGGCTCACGCGCTTGCCCGTCGTTTCCACGATGTAGAGCCACTCCTCCCTGGCGTCGAGCCGCACCTCGTTGGTGAAGCAGAAGCCCTCGGCGACGACTCGCAAGCCGCGCTCATCGGCGACGGCGACGTAGCCGTCGTCCAGCCCCGGCCGGACCGCGGCCGTCCAGGGATTCACGCGCGTCGAGATGGTGAGCCACATCCGGTCCCGCGAATCGCGCAGCACGAAGTTGACCTTGCCGATCGGCTTGCCCTCGATCGTGTCGTAGAGTGTGCGCGAGCGGCCGTCGCGCGTCATGACCTCGAGCGCATCCGTCCCGAAATTCGCGATCAGGAAATCGCCGTTCGCGGCGAACGCCAGCCCGTTCGGCAACGTGCCCTGGGTGAAGCGGGCCTCGAAATCCGCGGTGGACTGGAACTGCGCGTTCGACTGCTGGGTGATCATTGTCTGTGTGCCGTCGGGAGCAATGCGCATCACGCCGCCACGCGCGTCGGCGGACCACAGCGTGCCGTCCGGTTCGGCCAGGATGCACTCCGGGCGCTGCAGATCGTGACCGATGTAGCGGATCGACGCTCGGTCGACCGTGAAGCCGTCGAGCGGGTTCTTGCCCATGCCCTGCCCCTTCAGTCCGCGGCGAGCGCGGCGCGCTCCCGCTCGGTCGAGGCAAGCAGCACGTCATCCACGATAGCCACCGCGCGCGTCCATCCCGCCGACGCACCCCGGATCTTGTGCGGGAAGCACGCGATCACGAAGCCGTGCGGCGGCAGCGCCTCGAGATTGTGCAGCTTCTCGAGGTGGCAGTAGCCGATGTGGCGCCCCGCCTTGTGCCCTTCCCAGATGAGAGAGGCGTCGCCGGTCTCCTTGTACTTCTCCGCGGTGTAGACGAACGGGGCGTCCCAGCTCCAGGCGTCGATGCCCGTGAGCCGCACGCCGCGCTCGAGAAGATACATCGTGGCCTCGTAGCCCATGCCGCATCCCGCGCTCACATAGTCGTTGTTGCCATACCGGCTGCCCGCACGCGTGTTGACGACCACGATCTCGAGCGGCTTCAGCTCGTGGCCGATGCGCGCGAGCTCGGTCTCGACGTCCTTCGCCGTCACCACGTAGCCGTCGGGAAGCGCACGGAAATCGAGCTTCACGCCGGGCTGGAAGCACCATTCGAGCGGCACCTCGTCGATGGTGATCGCCCGCTCGCCGTGGTTCATGGTGGGATGGAAGTGATACGGCGCGTCGAGATGCGTGCCGTTGTGAGTGATGAGCTCGATCCTCTCGATGGCCCACGCGGCGCCGTCGGGGAGATCTTCCTTCGTCAATCCCGGAAAGAACGGCGCCATCTGGCCGTAGGTCGAGTCGTGGTCGAAATACTCGATCTTCGGTGCGAATGGAGAAGGGTCGGAAACGACGTCGTTCTCGAGGTAGATCGAGAGGTCGATGAACTTCCTTGCCATTGCGATTTCTCCTCGGGTCGGCAGGATTAGCGGCGCAAAGCTAGGGCTGCGTCAGCTTGATCTCGATGCGCCGGTTGCGCGCCAGTGCTTCCGGCGTCACGGCCTTGTCGATCGGATGGAATTCACCGAATCCCGCAGCCACCAGCCGGTTCGGCGGAATGCCCTGGCTGATCAGGAACTCGACGACCGATAGCGCGCGCGCCGTCGACAGATCCCAGTTCGAGGGATAGCGCACCGTGTTGATCGGCCGGAGGTCGGTGTGCCCGTCGACGCGCAGCACCCAGTCGATGTCGTCGGGAATCTGCGCGGTCGTGGATTTGAGCGTCTTGGCGAGTTGCGCAAGCTGGCGCTGGCCTTCCGGCGTCAGCGTCGCGGACGCAGTCGGAAAGAGCAGCTCCGACTGGAACACGAATCGGTCGCCCTCGATCCGGATGCCCGGGTACTTGCCCAGGATCTCGCGCAGGCGCCCAAAAAACTCAGAACGATAGCGCTGGAGCTCGTCGACCTTGCGCGCGAGCGCGATGTTGAGGCGCTCGCCGAGATCGGCGATCTGCGCGTCTTTCCTCTTCGCTTCTACCCTGGCAAGATCGAGCGCCGCGGAGAGCTGCGCGAGCTGATCGCGCAATGCGGCGATCTGCTGGTTGAGGAGATTCACGCGCGCCTCGAGCAGCGCGTTCTGCGATTCGCTCGCGGTCAGGTCTCGGTCGCGCTGCTGAACCGTGGCGGCGAGCTCTGCGGCACGGCGCTCGAGGTCGGCGCGCAGCTGCCGCAGCGATTCGATATCCGCCTGTAGGCTCGCGAGTTCCTGCTTCTGCCGTGCAACTTCCTCCTCGCTCGATGCGATCCGGGCGGTCGACTCGTCGAGCTCGCCACGCAGCCTTGCCGCGGCGCCTTCAGCCGCCTCCGCCCTTGCCATCGCTCCGGCGCGCTCCGCCAGGGTGGCCTGCAGGCGCGTCGCAAGGTCGTCGAGCCGGGACTGGAGATCCGCGCTGCGCGCGCGCTCCAGCGAGAGCGTCTCGGCCAGCGCGGTGACCTGCCGCCCCAGCTCGTCGAGCGCGCGGGTCTTGCCCGCAAGCGTGTCTCCCAGCACGAAGTAGCCGACCACGAACACGAGCAGGACGAACACGAAGACCAGCAGCACGGAGGCCAACGCGTCGACGAACGCCGGCCAGACGTTGATGCCGTAGCGATTGCGGCGCGAGAGCGCGAGCATGGCGGACGCGCTCAGCTCTCCGTGGGTGCCTTCCGACCGAGGGTCTGCGCGAGCAGCCGCACTTCGTCGCGGAGCTGCTGGGGCACCTGCTCGCGCGCCGCCGCGACCTCATCGAGCAGCCGCCTCAGCGAGAGATCGGAGCTGCGCAGGTAGTCGCGCATCTGCTCGGTGCCGCCGAGGGCGCTGGCGACCTGGGTTGCGAGCTCGGCGATGACCGGCTGCAGGTCGGTCTGCCCCTTGGCCAGGCTGAGGATCAGCTTCTGCTCGGAGCGCAGCTGGTCGGTCAGCGCCGAGAGCTGGTCGCCCAGGTTGGCCAGGCTCGTCTGCGTCGCGCGGCGATCCTCTTCGCTGCGCGCAAGCGTGCGCTGCAGTTGATCCAGATTGTCCGCAGTCTGCTCGAGCAGCGCCTCGATGTAGGTCGGCAGGGGGGATTGCTCGCCATCGGCCCCGAGCCGTCCGCTCGGCAGGTGGGCCAGCGTGGCGAGCCATTCCTCGAGGTAGTTGTAGAACCGGTTCTGCGCGTGGCCGGCCTGGAGATCGAGGACGCCGAGCGCCAGCGCGCCACCGAGGCCGAATAGCGACGAGCTGAATGCCGTCCCCATGCCCGTGAGCGGCCCCTGCAGGTCGCGCTTGAGCCCGTCGAAGACGGCGCTCGGATCTCCCGCGCCCCCGGTAAGTCCGCCGATCACCTTGCTGACGCCGCCCACGGTGTCGAGCAGTCCCCAGAATGTTCCGAGCAGGCCGAGGAACACCATCAACCCGATCATGTAGCGCGAGATGTCGCGGGACTCGTCGAGACGCATCCGGATGCCGTCCAGCATGGAGCGCATGGCCATCGTGGAGAGGCGCAGGCCCTCCCTTTCGCGACTGCCGAACATTCGCGCCATCGGCGCGAGGAGGCTCGGCGCATCGCGCGGCACCGGGCCGCGCTCGGTGACGCGGATCCAGTCGTTCGCCGGGCCGAGCGTCACGACCTGCAGGAAATTGATCGCGATGCCGATCGCGAACACCGCCAGGATCAAGCCGTTGAAGACCTGGTTTGCCAGGAACGCGCTCTTCAGAGGACTGAAAAGCAGCGCGCAGGCCACGGCGACCGCCACGAGGAAAACCAGCATCCAGCCCAGCATCCGTTTCGGATCATTCATGGCGAACGGCCCCGAATCGTCGATTGATAGGAATCACCGGGAACGGTATCACATGAGCCTGCGCGATGCCGCTATCCCGTCGCGGCGATGCCGCGATTGCGGGCATCGGCGAAGTCCAGCATTCGCCGGACCCATGGAAGGAGTGCATAGGCGGGGAACGAGAGAAAGAAGGTCAGCAGGAAGTAGTGAGCGTAGCCAAATTCCTGCGCGCCGAACCCGCCCGCCCAGCCCGCCACCGATCGCGAGAGCGCGAAGACCGACGAGAGCAGCGCGTACTCGGTTGCCGAATGGCGCTTGTCCACGATCGCCATCAGGAACGCGAGAAATGCCGCGGTGCCCAGGCCGCCGGTGAAGGACTCCGCGGCGCTCGCCGAGTACATCACCACGCGATGCCAGGCTTCAGGCGATGCGCCCGCCCCATAGGGAATCACCGCGGCCGCGACCGCGTAGCCGAGATTCGACAGCGCCTGGAAGAGGCCCAGCACCCAAAGGGCCTTGAAGATTCCCGCGCGGTCCGCGTACCAGCCTCCTACGAGTCCCCCGGCGATCGATAGTGTGAGGCCGATGTTGACGGAGACGAGACCGATCTCCGTCGCTGTGAACTGGGCATCCACCCAGAACGGCTTCACCATGAAACCCATCGACGCGTCGCCGAGCTTGAAGATCAGCACGAACAGGAGCACCGGCCAGATATACGGCCGCGCGAGCAGCTCGAAGAGTGCACCGAACATCGGCCCGCGCACCGCTGGAACGGACCCATCTGCGCGCGAGCGCTCGCGCCGGGCGCGCGCGATCCAGGCGAACGCGATCGCGGCCGCTGCCGCACCCCAGGCGGCGGCCCAGAATGCCGGCCAGGCCGCCGACCAGTGGGTGACGTTGTCCACGAGCCAGAGCGTGCCCAGTGCGAGCCCGACGACCAGCGCGGCCGATCTCGGATCGGTGACGATCCGCACAACCTCCGCGCGGAGCGAGATCTGTTCGTCGCGCTCGACGGTCCGCTCGCGCGGCGCCATGAGAACGACTATGGCACAGGCCGCGAGGATGCCGGAGCCGCACAGGAATGCTCCGGGCCATGTGATCCAGTCCGAGAGGACGAGCACCAGGCCCGAGGCGAGCATGCCGACCCGGTAGAAGCCGATGCGGATGCCGTTCGCGAGCCCGAACTCGCGCCGGTCGAGAAGCTCGATGGTGTAGCCGTCGATGGCGACGTCGTTCGTGGCCGAGAGCACGGTGAACGTGCCGATCGCCGCCCACACCCACGGTCCGAAGCCCTGGGTGGCCGCGAAGGCGATCAACACGGCGCCCATGGCGAGATCGACCGCGGCCATCCAGAGCCGATGATGCCGGTAGTGATCCACCGCCGGCGCCCAGAGGAATTTCAACGTCCAGGCGAGTCCCAGCAGGCTGATGACGCCGATGTCCCGGAGCTCCACGCCCTGCTGGCGGAAGTAGACCGGGAAGAGCTCGTAGAACACACCGAGGGGAAAGCCCTCGGAAAAGTAGAGCACCGCGACCCAGAAGAACTTGGAGCGCAGCAGGCTGGAGCGGGTGAACGGCACGCCGGCGTCAGGCGCTCGCGCTACGCTGAATGCGGTAGACGGCGACGCTCCCGCGCAGATTTGGCAGAAATCGCACTGCGTCGCCGTCGTGCAGGACGACGCGCTCGAGCACGCGAATCCCGAGCGCACGGCAGAACCGCTCGAAGTCCTCGATCGTGAAAAGGTGGACGTTGGGTGTTTCGTACCACTGGTACGGAAGCGTCTTCGACACGGGCATGCGCCCGCGGATGATCTGCCAGCGTGCCGCCCAGTGGCCGAAGTTCGGAAACGTGACGATCGCCTCGCGCCCGATTCGCAGCATTTCGCCCACGATTCGCTCGGTGTGAAGCACGGCCTGGAGCGTGAGCGACAGGATCACGTAGTCGAAGGAGCCCGAATCGAAGTCCGACAAGCCGCGCTCGAGGTCGATCTGGATCACGTTCACGCCGTTGCCGACGCAGGCGATCACTTTCGCGTCCTCGATCTCCACCCCGTAGCCGCGCACGCTGCGCGTCTGCGCGAGATGCTTGAGCAGCAATCCGTCGCCGCAGCCGAGGTCGAGCACCGAGGCGCCCTGGCGCACCCAGCCGGCAATCGCCTTCAGGTCAGCGCGCTCGGCGAGCCGCGTGAGCTCCGGGCCGGTCATGCGGCGAATCCTTCGCTGGATCCTTCGGTCCGTTCTCCGCCCACCAGCGGCTCGCCCGGCAGCTCGAGGTCGGCGGCGGTCGAGACGTCGGCGCCGACTGCGCGCGCGACGTTGCCGAAGTAGGCGCGCACCAGGGCGTGATAGCGCGAATCGTCCAGCAGGAACGCGTCGTGGCCGTGCGGTGCGTCGATCTCGGCATACGACACGTCGCGGCGATTGTCGAGGAGTCCCTTGACGATCAGGCGCGAATGCTCCGGCGCAAAGCGCCAGTCCGACGTGAACGAAACCACCAGGAAGCGTGCCCGCGCCGCCGCGAGGGCCGCAGTGAGGTCGTGATCGAAATCGCGTGCCGGGTCGTAGTAGTCGAGCGCGCGCGTGATCAGGAGATAGGTATTCGCGTCGAAGTACTCGGCAAACTTATCGCTCTGGTAGCGCAGGTAGGACTCCACCTCGAAATCCACGTCGAAGTGGTAGCCGATCTCGTCGGAGCGCAGGATCCGGCCGAATTTCTCCATCATCGCGTCATCCGACAGGTACGTGATGTGGCCGATCATCCGCGCGAGCCGCAGGCCCCGCTTGGGCTTCACGCCATACTCGTAGTAGTCGCCGCCGTGAAAGTCGGGGTCGGTGACGATCGCGCGGCGTGCGACCTCGTTGAAGGCGATGTTCTGCGCGGTCAGCTTGGGCGTCGCCGCCACCGCGATCGCGTTGGCGATCCGGTCCGGAAATGCCGTTGCCCACGCGATGGCCTGCATGCCACCGAGGCTGCCGCCCATCACCGCGGCGAAGCGCTCGATCCCGAGCCGATCGGCGAGTCGCGCCTGACTTGCGACCCAGTCCTCGACCGTGATCACCGGGAATCGCGAGCCGTACGGCTTGCCGCTACGCGGATCGAGCGACGCGGGGCCGGTGGATCCGAAGCAGCTCCCGAGATTGTTCACGCCGATCACGAAGAAGCGGTCGGTGTCGACCGGCTTGCCGGGACCGATCATGTTGTCCCACCACCCGACGTTGTTCGGATCGTCCGCGTAGTAGCCGGCAACGTGATGCGACGCGTTCAGCGCATGGCAGATCAGCACCGCGTTGGAGCGCGCCGCGTTGAGCGTTCCGTACGTCTCGTAGACGAGGTCGTACGAGTCGAGCACCGCGCCGCTCCTGAATGTAAGGGGCGCGTCGAAGCTCAACCGGCGCGGCACGACCGCGCCGACCGATCGGGTATGCGATGCTTCCGTCATCTGTCGATTCTTCTCTTCCCCTCCTTTTCAAGGAGGGGTGGCTGCGAAGCAGCCGGAGTGGTTCGGCGAGCGTTGCACACCACCCCGCCGCCTCCGGCGGCACCCCTCCTCGGGGAGGAGGGGAAAACATCGTGCTCCAAAACAAAAAACCCGTTCAGCTTCACGGCTCGAACGGGTCACCCTCGCTTTAGCCGCATTTGTCCCCGGCGGTGATGCAAGCCGGGTCGCGCCCGCAAGCTGACGTTCAAATCGGCGCGTTGGACGAATTGTAGCGTCAAACCCCTCGGCGCTGGGCGGCGTGCCAGGCAGGACGGTAACGTGAACCTGCACCAAGGGGCAGGGCCTGCTGTACCCACAGCCAATAGCCCGCGCGGACCATGTGCTCCACAATCACGATAAGCGTTTAATTCGTCCAGTCGCAAAGAAGGAGCATCCAAGTCATGAGATACGTTCACCGTCTGCTCGCGGGGCTCGCTGTATTCGCGCTCGCGACTGCAGGTCCGGCGCTGGCCCAGGAGAAGAAGCCCAACATCCTGGTCATCTGGGGCGACGACATTGGCACCTGGAACATCAGCCACAACAACCGCGGCATGATGGGTTACCAGACGCCCAACATCGACCGCATCGCCAAGGAAGGCGTCGGCTTCACCGACTACTACGCCCAGCAGTCCTGCACGGCTGGCCGCGCCGCGTTCATCAGCGGCTCCGTCCCGGTCCGCTCGGGCATGACCAAGGTCGGCATACCCAGCGCCAAGGAAGGCTGGCAGAAGACCGACGTGACCATGGCCACCGTGATGAAGAGCCTCGGCTACGCCACCGGCCAGTTCGGCAAGAACCACCAGGGTGATCGCGACGAGCATCTGCCGACCATGCACGGGTTCGACGAGTTCCTCGGCAACCTCTACCACCTGAACGCCGAGGAGGAACCGGAGAACGAGGACTACCCGGGCGACATGGTCCTGGCCAACGGCAAGACCTTCAAGGAGGTCTTCGGCCCGCGCGGCGTCATCCACTCCTGGGCCGACGGCAAGGGCGGCCAGAAGATCGAGGACACCGGCCCGCTCACCAAGAAGCGCATGGAGACCATCGACGACGAGACGATCGCCGCCGCCAAGGATTTCATCAAGCGCCAGCACGACGCCGGCAAGCCCTTCTTCGTCTGGTGGAACGGCACCCGCATGCACTTCCGGACCCACGTCCGTCCGGAACACCGGCACAAGGGCAACGACGAGTACACCGACGGCATGATCGAGCACGACATGCACGTTGGCGAGCTGCTCAAGCTGCTCGACGACCTCGGCATCGCCAACGACACGGTCGTGATGTATTCCACCGACAACGGCCCGCACTACAACACCTGGCCGGATGCCGGCACCACGCCGTTCCGCAGCGAGAAGAACTCGAACTGGGAGGGCGCCTACCGCGTTCCCGCATTCGTCCGCTGGCCCAACCATTTCCCCGCGAATGTGACGCTCAACGGCATCGTCGCGCACGAGGACTGGCTGCCCACCTTTGCGGCCGTCGCAGGCGATCCGGACATCAAGGACAAGCTGCGCAAGGGCGTGTCGCTGAACGGCCGCAGCTACAAGAACTACATCGACGGCTACAATCAGCTCGATTACCTAACCGGCAAAGTGAAGGAGTCGCCGCGCCGGGAGTTCATGTACGTGAACGACGACGGCCAGATCGTGGCCATCCGCTACGATGCCTGGAAGGCCGTTTTCCTCGAGAACCGCGGCGTCGCCTTCGGCGTCTGGCGTGAACCGTTCACGGAACTGCGCGTGCCGCTGCTCTTCAACCTGCGCCGCGATCCGTTCGAGAAGGCGCAGCACAACTCGAACA
The DNA here is from genome assembly GCA_022340285.1 of Betaproteobacteria bacterium. Lineage (GTDB taxonomy): Bacteria > Pseudomonadota > Gammaproteobacteria > Burkholderiales > SG8-39 > JAABRB01. The sequence continues at coordinate 56,460 of JAJDOG010000096.1, read as the reverse complement.
CCTACAATGACTGGTTCCTCGACCGCGTGTATGTGCTCGCACCCATGCAGCAATTCGCGGCGAAGTTCCTCCTGACCATGAAGGATTATCCGCCGAGCCAAACGCCTGGATCGTTCAACCTCGAGAAGGTCCAGAAGCAGATCGAGGACGCCCTAGGCGGCCGATAGGCGAATGCAACTCCACCGGCGGGGCGCTTTCTCAGGAAGCGCCCCGCCGCATTTCGAAGGTGCCGCCCCGAGGCAGCAGCTCAGTTGGGCTTGCGCTGCTGCCAGTCTGCCCGGCGGAAGCGCCGTCGCCGCGACTTGGGATAGGGATGAAGCCGGCCAAACTCGCGGATCCGCGTGATGATGAAGTTACGGATTTCGTTCGGCACGCTTTCCGCCTCGCGCGCGAAGCGCGCCGCGACCGCGGTGGCCGGGAACGGTTCTTCCGAATCCGATTGCGGTGAGGCGGAGCGTGCCGGTCGGCCCTCGGTGAAGTCGACGCCGTCGTGGAAGAAGCCGAGCTCGCGTCGCCAGACCAGCGCCCGCTCGCTCGTGTCGATGCCGTAGCAGAGCTGGAACGACATCACCTCCCCGTCGGGGGTCTGCCAGACGAAGAGATCGAAGTAGTCGCTGTGGAACCAGCGACGCATGGTCTGCGGCTCGTCCTGGCGGACACCGGAGATTTCGCGAAGGGCATTGGCGGGCATCATGCGTTAAGTCTACCAAGGAGTTGACGGGTCTTCTCGGGGTCGTCGGTGCGCAGGATTCGGCTGGCCAGCGCCTCGGCCTCGGACAGCGTCGCGCGCAGCACCTGCTGCTTGACCGGGAGCAGCAGGGCCGGATGCATCGAGAACTGGCGTAGTCCGAATCCGAGTAGGAGCCGAGTATGCGCCACCTCGCCTGCCATCTCGCCGCACACGGCAACCGGCTTGCCGGCCTTGACCGCGGCGCGAATCGTGCCTGCCACGAGCTGCAGCACGGCAGGATGCAGCGGATCGTAGAGATGGGCCACCGTATCGTCCGTTCGATCGATCGCCAGCGTGTACTGGATCAGGTCGTTGGTGCCGATCGACAGGAAGTCGAGCCGCTTGATGAACAGCGGCGCGGCAAGCGCGGCTGCCGGAATCTCGACCATGCCGCCGATCTGGATCTCGTGGTCGTAGGGGATGCCCATCGCCTCCAGCGTGTCGCGGGCCTGCTGCACGTACTGGAACACCTGATCGATCTCGTGCGCGTGGGCCAGCATGGGGACGAGCAGCCGCACTTTCCCGTAAGCCGAGGCACGCAGAATGGCGCGCAGCTGCGCGAGAAACATCGCCGGCTCGGCAAAGCAGAACCGGATGGCGCGCAGACCCAGGGACGGGTTGGGGCCGCCCCGATCCGCACCGTTGATGATCTTGTCGGCGCCCAGATCGAGCGTTCGGATCGTGACCGGGCGGTCCGGCATCGCCTCTGCGGCGAGTCGATAGGCCTCGAACTGCTCGTCTTCGCTCGGCAGGTCGTCCCGGTTCAGGAACAGGAACTCGGTTCGGAAGAGGCCGACGCCCGTCGCCCCCGCCTCAAGCGCCTCCTCGACGTCGTCCGGAAGCTCGATGTTGGCTTGCAGCTCGACGGGAGTGCCGTCCAGGGTGGCCGCCGGGGTGGACCGCAGGCGCCTCAGTTTCTGCCGCTCGATCAGCAGAGCGGACTGCTTCAGGCGGTACTCGGCGAGCACCCGCTCGTCGGGGTTGACGATCAGCACGCCTTCGGTGCCGTCCACGATCAGGAGCTCGTTCTCCCGGATCATCTGGCGGGCGTGGTGCAGGCCGACGATCGCGGGCAGCCCCAGGCTGCGCGCCACGATCGCAGTGTGCGAGGTCACGCCACCGAGGTCGGTGACAAATCCCGCGAACTGGTGCTGCTTGAAGAGAATCATGTCCGCCGGCGAGAAGTCGTGCGCCACGACGACCACGTTCTCCTCGTGCGTGGGATGTTCGGGTGTTTGACCCGTGCCGAGCATCGCTTTGAGAACGCGCTCGACCACTTGCCGGACGTCGGCCTTGCGCTCGCGAAGGTAGAGGTCCTCGATCTCCTCGAACCGCGCGATCAGCATTTCCATCTGCTGCACCAGCGCCCACTCCGCGTTGCAGCGCCGCGCGCGGATGAGCTCGCGCGGGATCTCCGACAGCATCGAGTCGTTCAGGATCATGATGTGGACGTCGAGGAACGCCCCCATCTCCGCCGGCGCCGAGGCGGGTACGCTGGCGTGCAGGCCGATCAGTTCGCCGCGCACCTGCGCGACGGCGGTGTCGAAGCGCTCGATCTCCGCGTCGATCTGATCCGGCTCGATCTCGTAGTGCGCCACTTCGAGTCGAGCGGTGGACACGAGGTGCGCATAGCCGATGGCGATTCCGTTCGACACGCCGGCGCCATGCAGGGTGAAGCTCCCGTGCTGCGTGGCGCGCGGGTCGACCCGGATGATGTCGAGCGGCGGCTGGTCCATCGCGCTATTCACCTTCTCCAAACTTGTCGTTGATGAGGATCGCCAGCGCGGCGAGCGCGTCGTCCGCGTCGGCACCGTTTGCCTCGATCTCGACGCGACTACCTTTGCTGGCGGCAAGCATCATCACGCCCATGATGCTCTTCGCGTTCACGCGGCGCCCGTTGCGCGACATCCAGACGTCGGACGCGAATCGCCCCGCGGTCTGTGTGAGCTTTGCCGAGGCGCGCGCATGCAGGCCGAGCTTGTTCTGAATCTCGAGCTCAAGCCGTGGCATCCACCCGCCCCTTGCCGAGGCGCGCCACGCCTTCGATCCCGCCGCTGGCTGCCTTGCCGATGACCGCGGGAAGTGGTTGGTCGCGGTAGGTAATCGCGCGAATCAACATCGGCAGATTCGCCCCGGCCAGGCCCTCGACCCGGCCCGGCTCGAGCAGACGGGTCGCAAGGTTCGCGGGCGTCGCGCCGAGGATGTCGCTCAGCACCAGTACGCCTGCGCCCTTGTCGAGGCCGGCAAGCAGCGCTTCCGCCTGGGGCAGCAATGCTTCGGGATCGTCGTGCACCGTCACGCCAAGCTGTGCGACGGCGAGCGGCCGCTTGCCGAGCACATGGCTCGCGCAATGGATGAGCGCTTCACCGAAGGTTCCGTGGGCGACGATCAGAATCCCGACCATGCGAGGTCCCGCTGGCTCTAGAACCTTCAAAATTAACCCTTTTTTGCCGCCCTGTGAAGGGCCGCGCGGGCGGAGAACTATTTCGCGACCGCCGCCTCAAGGGCGTCGATGAACATGCCCGGGACGTCGAAGCCGCTTTGGTCGGTGATCTCGCGGAAGCAAGTGGGGCTGGTGACGTTCACTTCGGTCAGGTAGTCGCCGATGACGTCCACTCCCACGAGCAGCAGGCCGCGACTGGCGAGCACCGGACCGAGCGCGTTCGCGATCTCGAAGTCGCGCTCGGTGAGCGGCCGCGCCACCCCGGTGCCGCCGACGGCAAGGTTGCCGCGCGTCTCGCCAGGCTTCGGGATGCGCGCCAGGCAGAACGGCACGGGCTTGCCCGCGATCAGGAGGATCCGCTTGTCGCCGTCGCGAATCTCCGGGATGTAACGCTGGGCCATCACGGTGCGACGGCCGTGGGCGGTGATCGTCTCGACGATCACGTACCGGTTGGGATCGGTGTCCGTCACCCGGAAGATCGATTCCCCGCCCATGCCGTCGAGCGGTTTGACCACGACGTCGCCGTGCGCCTCGATGAACGAGTGAACCTGGCCGGGGAGTCGGCTCACGAGGGTCGGCACGCAGAACTGTGGGAATTCCATGACGGCGAGCTTCTCGCTGTGATCGCGGATCGCGCGCGGATCGTTGAAGACGCGCGCGCCGTCACGCACCGCCTGCTCGAGGAGCCAGGTGCTCGCCACGTACTCCGCATCGAAAGGAGGGTCCTTGCGCATCAGCACTGCATCGAACTCGGCGAGCGGCGTCTCGCGCGGCAGGCCGATGTGGTACCAGCGCTCCTTCTCGCCGGTCAGCGTGAGCTTCGCGTGCTCGCCGATCACGGCGCCGTCCTTCCACATCAGGCTCTCCTGGAGCATGAAGTCGAGCTCGTGCCCGCGGCGCGCCGCCTCCGCCATCATGGCGTAGGTCGTGTCCTTGTAAGTCTTGATCGACGAAAGGGGATCGAGGATGACGCCGATTCTCATCCGGTTCTTTCAATTCGAGGGTGTACGCGGCTACAGGATACGCCCGCCGGAACCCGTGTTCCAGATCAGAACAGCAGGTTGGGCAGGAACAGCGCGATCTGCGGGATGTAGGTGACGAGCACGAGGAAGAGGAGCAGCACCGACAGCCACGGCAGCGCCGCGCGCACCACTTCCATGATGGACATCTTGGTAATGCCCGCGGTCACGAACAGGTTCAATCCCACGGGCGGCGTCACCATGCCGATCTCGAGGTTCACCGTCATGATGATGCCGAGGTGGACGGGGTCGATGCCGAGCTCGGTCGCGATCGGGAAGAGGATCGGCGCGAGGATCAGGATGATCCCGGTCGGCTCCATGAAGTTGCCCGCGATCAGCAACAGGATGTTCACGACGATCAGGAACGCCCAGGAGGGCATTCCCCACGCCAGGATCTGCTCGGCGATCGCCTGCGGGATGCGCTCCGTCGTGAGCACGTGCGCGAAGAGCAGGGCGTTGGCGATGATGAACATCAGCATCACCGTGACCTTGCCGGCATCGACCAGCACTTGCGGGACGTTGCGTAGCCCGATGTCGCGGTAGACGAACACCGCGATGATGAACGCGTAGACGGCCGAAACTGCCGCAGCCTCGGTCGGCGTGAAGATGCCGCCGTAGATCCCGCCGAGGATGATCACGATCAGCAGCAGCCCCCAGAGCGAGTCCCGTCCGGCGACCAGCACTTCGCGCAGCGGCGCGCGGGGCTGGGGTTGGAGGCCGATGATGCGGGCGCGCACGTAGATCGCGATCATCAGCATCAGGCCGAGCAGGAGGCCGGGGATCACTCCCGCCATGAAGAGCTTGCCGACCGACGTCTCGGTGGCCGCGCCGTAGACAACCATGACGATCGACGGCGGGATCAGGATGCCGAGCGTGCCGGCGTTGCAGATCACGCCGGCGGCGAACGGCTTCGGGTAGCCGGCGCGCACCATCCCGGCGATCACGATCGACCCGACGGCGACAACGGTCGCGGGCGAAGAGCCCGACACCGCGGCAAAGAGCATGCAAGCCAGCACCGACGCGATCGCGAGGCCGCCGCGCAGGTGGCCGACGCAGTCGATCGCGAAGCGGATCATCCGCCGTGCCACGCCGCCCGTCGTCATGAACGCGCCGGCGAGAATGAAGTAGGGGATCGCGAGGAGGGTGAAGTGCTCGGACGTCTCGAAGAGCTTCAGCGAGAGCGAGGCGAGCGAGTCCTGGCCGAAGAACAGGATCGTGAGAAGCGACGAGAGGCCGAGCGCGACCGCGATCGGCATCCCGATGAGCATGAACGTGAACAGCAGGACGAACAGGATGACAGTGGTCACTGCTTCGAACCTGTGTCGGGCACGTCATCGGGCTTTTCGAGCCGGTGCTTGAGGGCTTCTTCCGCTTCGTCGCCGAGCAGCCGTGCGCCCTTGCCGGTCACGATCCGGTAAAGCACCTCCGCGAACCGGATTGCAAGCAGTCCGAAGCCGATCGGCAGAATGAGCCGCGGGACCCATTGCGGGATCGGAATGTCCTGCGCTTCGATCCCGATCTCGTACATCTTCCCGACGTATATCCAGCCGCCGATGAAGACGATGACGGCATAGACGATGCAGAGAAGCGCCGCCACTGCGCCGACGATCTGCGCCGTGCGCGGCTTCAGCACCTTCACGAGGGCATCCACCCCGATGTGCGACCCGACTCGCACGCCGTAGGACATGCCGAGAAAGATCATCCAGGCGAACAGGAACGTGACGAGCTCCAGCGCCCAGACGAAGCTGTAGTTGAAGACGTACCGTGCGACGACCTGAGAAAAAGAGACCAGCGTCATCACGGCGAGGAGGAAGGCGATCAGGCCTTCCTCCAGCCGCCCGAACCAGTCTCCCAGGCGCACCAGCCCGCTCCCGAGTCGGGTACGGAAAGTCGGTGAGGTCTGCTAGAAGGTCACCCGCCGGCCTTCAGCGCGGCCTGGACCAGGTCCTTGCCGATACCGGGCTCGAACTTCTTCCAGACGGGCTGCATGGCCTTCTGCCACTCGGCCAGATCCTGCTTGGTGAGCTTCTGGATCTTCGCCTTGCCGGCCTCCGCGATCTTCTTCTTGTCGGACTCGTTGATGTCAAACGCGAGCTTGTTCGCGTAGGCGGTCGCTTCCTTCATGGCTTCGGCGAGACCCGCGCGAATGTCGGGGGGAAGTCCGTCCCACCACTTGGCATTCGTGACGACCATGTACTCGATCAGGCCGTGGTTGGTCTCGGCGATCGTCTTCTGCACCTCGTAGAACTTCTGCGAGTAGATGTTCGACCAGGTGTTCTCCTGGCCGTCCACGACGCCGGTCTGGAGCGCTTGGTAGACCTCGCTGAAGGCCATCTTCTGCGGGTTGGCGCCGACCGCGCGGAACTGCGCTTCGAGCACGTCGGAGGACTGGATCCGGAACTTGAGGCCCTTCACATCCGCGGGAACGGTCAGCTTGTCCCGGTTGGTCGACAGCTGCTTCATGCCGTTGTGCCAGTAGGCAAGCCCCTTGAGGCCCTTGCTCTTCATGGAGTCGAGCAGCGCCTGGCCGTCCGGGCCGTCCTGGAACTTGTCCACGACCTCGATGCTGGGGAAGAGGAACGGCAGGTCGTACACCTGCAACTTCTTCGTGTAACGGTCGAACTTCGAGAGCGAGGGCGCGATGAGCTGAACGTCGCCGAGCAGCAGCGCTTCCATTTCCTTCGCGTCGCCGAAGAGCTGCGAGCTCGGGAACACCTGCACCTGGACCTTGCCGGGAAGCTTCTTCTCGGCGAGTTCCTTGAACTTGAGGGCGCCTTGACCCTTCGGTGTCTTTTCGGCCACGACGTGGCTGAACTTGATGACGATCGGTTGTTGAGCGAACGCGATCGATGAGACGCACAACGACAGTGCGGCAGTGACTGCGGCAAACCACTTCATGGATAACCTCCTCCAGAAAAGTCGACATTCACACCGACGAACGTGCGAGACGCCGGTGTATTTCGGCCCGCCATCGGGCCGCTCACGAGATCCGGATCCAAGCGGCACGCGCCGGCCCGGAGGCTGCGGCGCGAACGTGCAGAGGACCCTGCTTTAGTTGTTCTTTGATCCGTCTGGGGCGGCGACTACTGCCGCGCCCGGATTCTACTCAAATCCCCGTGCACAAGGTATCCGTCGTCGGTACAAGGGGCAAGCGGCATCTTGGGGGCTACTTCGCAGCCGCCACCATGTAGTCGACGGCAGCCTTGATCTCCGCATCGGCCAGGCCCGGCTGGCCGGCCTTCGGCGGCATCGCGCCCTTGCCCTTCAGGACACTGGCGTACAGGGCATCCATGCCTGTTCCGATCCGCGGCGCCCAGGCGGCCTTGTCCCCGAACTTCGGGGCGCCCGCCACGCCCGCCTGATGGCAGGCGACGCAGACCCGGTTATAGACGGCTTTCCCGTCGGCGGCCCCCGTTGCGCTCGCCTGAGCAGCGGGGGCCGGGGCGGATGCCGCCGGCGCGGGCGCTTGCGCGGCGAGGGTGGCCGCAGCCGCGGCAGCGCGGCCCGTCGTGTCGATCGCCACATCGGCCACCGGCTTGATCCGCATCGCGACCGCTTCCGGCGCGAGCACGGCCGGATCCGGAGCGCGCATGCTGACCACCGCCTTGGCAAGCAGGATGATCAGCACCACTGGCACCAAGAAGGCGAGGACGACGATGGTGATGAGTTGCCGCGGGGTCTTGATGAAGCTCGCGTGGTCTTCGGGGTCGTGCGACGTCATCTCGGCGCTCATCAGTGGGGACTCGTACAGGGAAGGGAAAGGGAAGGTCTTGAGAAAGGTGCGGATTATAGCCGCCCGCCGCAGTCGGGCAAAGCGAGCCACGCCCTCACTCGCGCACGGCGCTCCGCGCTGCTGCCGCAGGAGCGAGCCGCGGCGGCGAGCGCAGTGTGGTGAGCGAGACGCCGGTCATGCGGTAGAATCCGCCGCGCCACGAGCGCCCGTAGCTCAGGGGATAGAGTATTGGCCTCCGAAGCCAAGGGTCGTGGGTTCGAATCCCGCCGGGCGCGCCAGCATCGTCCGCTTCAACCTGTATGCAACGCGGGCCTCATCTCCTGGCCCTGGCCGGAGCGTGGCCGGAGCGCGGCCCGTGGCCGTGCGGGGCGGAAGCGCTTACCGAGTCGGTTGCCCAGGGCGCACCGAGTGTTTGTGCCGCGGCGCCGATTAGAAAAACTAATTTGAAACAGGCGCTTATCGATTTCCTATGGCGAAGCGCCGCGGTATATAGTTGACTGAATTAGTCGGGAACTTTATAGTTGACCGTGGCTCTCAGGAATAGACGAGGGGTTGCGAGTCGGAGCCTCTCGGGCACTGACAACTCCTCCAAACGATGCCTTTCGGACGACGCCGCCGACGCGGCCGGGTTCCGGGGCAAGAAAGGGATGAACCCATGCGACTGACGACCAAGGGACGCTTTGCAGTAACCGCAATGGTGGACGTGGCCATGCATGCCACGCAATCGCCCGTGCCGTTGACGGACATCTCCGCACGCCAGGGCATCTCGCTTTCGTACCTGGAGCAGCTCTTCAGCAAGCTGCGTCGTCGCGCGCTGGTCAAGAGCGCGCGCGGCCCGGGCGGGGGCTACCGCCTCGCCAAGCCGATGGGCGAGGTCACTGTCGCCGACATCATCATCGCGGTCGACGAACCGATCGACGCGACGCAGTGCGGCGGCAAGGAAAACTGCCACGACGATCAGAAGTGCCTTACGCACGACTTGTGGGTGCGGCTGAACGACCAGATCTTCGAGTTCCTCCGCTCGGTGACGCTAGGAGAGCTCGTCGAGCAGCACCGCGCCAAGCAGGCGAACGTGGTCGAGCTGCGCGACCAGCGCCAGGGCAAGCGCTCGCAGACCGAGCCCGTGGCGGCATGAACGCGGAGGATCCTCGCAGGCCGGAGCGACCGACATGGCTATCACGTTGACCGAAAGTGCCGCAAAGCACATCCAGAGCACCCTTGCCAACCGGGGCAAGGGCCTGGGGCTGCGCGTGGGAATCAAGAAAGTGGGCTGCTCGGGCTTCGCCTATACCTTCGATTTCGCGGACGAGATCGGCGCAAACGACCTCGCTTTCGACTCGTACGACACGAAGGTCGTGGTGGACAAGGAAGTCATCGGCTACCTCGACGGCTCGGTGCTCGATTTCCAGAAGAGCGGCTTCGGTTCGGCGTTCAAGTTCCAGAACCCGAACGTGAAGGCCGAGTGCGGTTGCGGCGAGAGCTTCAGCGTCGAGTGACAACGACGCGACACATGGTGAGCAGATGAGCAACACGGCGCTTCAGAATCTGATCGATCAGCCCTACAAGCACGGTTTCGTCACCGACATCGAGTCGGAGACCACGCCGAAGGGGCTTTCCGAAGAGACGATCCGGCTCATCTCGCGCAAGAAGAACGAGCCGGAGTGGCTCCTCGAGTTCCGCCTGACCGCGTACCGGCACTGGCTCACCATGGCCGAGCCGAAGTGGCCGAACGTGACGTATCCGAAGATCGACTTCCAGGACATCAGCTACTACTCGGCGCCGAAGCCGAAGAAGAAGCTCGCCAGCATGGACGATGTGGATCCGGAGCTGCGCCGAACGTTCGAGAAGCTCGGCGTGCCGCTCCATGAGCAGAAGGTGCTCGCCGGGGTCGCCGTGGACGTGATCTTCGACTCGGTGTCGGTCACGACGACCTACAAGAAGAAGCTCGCCGAGGTGGGGGTCATCTTCTGCTCTATTTCGGAAGCCGTGCACGACCACCCCGACCTGGTGCGCAGATACCTCGGGTCCGTCGTGCCCACGTCCGACAATTTCTATGCGGCGCTCAACTCGGCGGTCTTCACCGACGGCTCGTTCTGCTACATACCGAAGGGCGTGCACTGCCCGATGGAGTTGTCGACCTACTTCCGGATCAACACGCAGGATTCCGGGCAGTTCGAGCGCACGCTGATCGTGGCCGAGGAAGGGAGTCATGTTTCCTACCTAGAGGGCTGTACCGCGCCGCAATTCGACACCAATCAGCTGCACGCGGCGGTCGTCGAGCTCGTCGCGCTCGACAACGCCGAGATCAAGTATTCGACGGTGCAGAACTGGTATGCCGGCGACGAGAACGGGCGCGGCGGCATCTACAATTTCGTGACCAAGCGCGGACTCTGCAAGGGCGTGGCAAGCAAGATTTCGTGGACCCAGGTGGAAACCGGTTCAGCGATCACCTGGAAGTACCCGTCCTGCGTCCTCCTCGGAGACGACTCGGTGGGCGAGTTCTACTCGGTGGCGCTCACCAATCACATGCAGCAGGCCGATACCGGCACCAAGATGATCCATGTGGGACGCAACACGCGCAGCCGGATCATCAGCAAGGGCATCTCGGCGGGCAAATCGAACAACAGCTACCGCGGACTCGTGAAGATCGGGCCCAAGGCGGACCGGGCGCGCAACTTCTCGCAGTGCGACTCGATGCTGATCGGCGACGCCTGTGGCGCGCACACCTTTCCTTACATCCAGGTGCAGAACAACGGCGCGACCGTGGAGCACGAGGCCAGCACGTCGAAGATCGGCGAAGACCAGTTGTTCTACTTCGCCCAGCGAGGCATCGGTCCCGAGGAGGCGGTGTCGATGATCATCAACGGATTCGTGAAGGAGGTCTTCACGCAACTGCCGATGGAGTTTGCGGTGGAGGCGACGAAGCTCCTTGGATTGAAGCTGGAGGGAAGTGTCGGATGAGAAATCCCGGCGGCAAGTTGCTGCTAGAGGTGCGCGGCCTGACGACATCGGTTTCGGGGGTCGAGATCCTCAAGGGTATCGACCTTGCGGTGCGCGAGGGCGAGGTGCACGCGATCATGGGGCCGAACGGGTCCGGAAAGAGCACGCTCGCCAAGGCGCTCGCCGGGCACCCTGCCTACAAGGTGACCGGGGGCGAAGCCCGCCTAGACGGTCAGGACCTTTTCGCGCTCGCTCCGGAAGAGCGCGCCCGCGCAGGCCTGTTCCTGGGTTTCCAGTATCCCGTCGAAGTGCCGGGCGTGACCAATGCGTCGTTCCTGCGGCTCGCCTACAACACGGTTCAGGGTGCGCGCGGCAAGGATGAGCTTGATCCCCTGGAGTTCGACGACTTCGTGCGCGAGAAGCTGAAGCTCCTCGACATCAATCCGGCGTTTCTCGACCGGAGCGTGAACGACGGTTTCTCCGGCGGCGAGAAGAAGCGCAACGAGATCCTGCAGATGGCCCTCCTCGAGCCGCGCCTCGCAGTGCTCGACGAGACCGACTCGGGGCTCGACATCGATGCGCTGCGCGTCGTCGCGAACGGGGTGAACAGCCTGCATGCGCCGGACCGCGCGATCGTGCTCGTCACCCATTACCAGCGGCTGCTGAACTACATCACTCCCGATTACGTGCACGTCATGGCCGGCGGCCGCATCATCAAGACGGGCGACAAGAGCCTCGCGCTCGAGCTCGAGAGTCGCGGCTACGATTGGCTGCTCGAATCCGGGCGCGCCGTCGCCGCCTGAGCTGCAATGACCGAAAGCGCCGCAAAGAGCTACGCCGCCGCGCTGCTACCCGGCACGCTGCCGGCCGGACCGAATGCGTGGCTGAATCGGCTGCGCGCGGCCGCCCTCGAGCGCGCCAACGCACTCGCCGTGCCCACGACCCGCGACGAGGATTGGCGGTTCACCGACCTCTCGCCGCTCTACAAGACGGCGTATCAGCCGGCGACCTTCCCGACTGAGATGCCGCGCGAGGCGATCGAGCGACTGTTCGTGCCCGAAGCGACGAGCCGCCTCGTCTATGTTGACGGCCACTATGTGCCGGAAATGTCCATGACCGGCGACGACGGGATCTCGGTGGGCACCGTCGTGGATAGCGTGCGCGGGGCGCCGGGAATTGCCGAGGGACACATCGCGCGGCTTGTCGGAGTCGAGCAGGATCCGTTCGCCGCGGTCAACACCGCCTACCTGCAGCACGGCGCCGTGGTCGCCGTGCCGCGCGACCATCAGGCGAGCCGTCCCGTGCAGCTGCTCTTCGTGAGCACCCAGCCGGAGCGCGCCAGCTACCCACGCGTCTTGGTGGTCGTCGAACGCGGCGCCGAGCTGTCGTTCATCGAGGACTACGTGAGCCTCGCCGGCGGGGCGTATTTCGTAAACGGAGTCACCGAGATCGCCGTCGGCGAGAACGCGAGCGTCCGCCACGTGCGCGTGCAGCGCGATAGCGAACAATCGTTTCACATAGCCACCTGCGGCGTATCGCTCGCGCGCGACGCGCGGTACGCTTCGCAGAACATCTGTTTTGGCGCCCGCATCTCGCGCCTGAGCCACAACGTGCGCCAGGAAGGCGAGGGCACCGACTGCAAGCTCGACGGACTCGCGCTCGTTGCCGGACGGCAGCTCGCCGACACCCACAGCTCGATCGACCATGCACAGCCGAACGGACGCAGCCGCCAGCTTCACAAGTGCATCGTGGACGGCGCGGCGCACGCGGTCTTCAACGGCAGGATCGTGGTCCGCCGGGGCGCGCAGCGCACGGATTCGGCCCAGTCGAGCCGCAATCTGCTGCTCACCGGCAAAGCGCACGTCGACACGAAGCCCCAGCTAGAGATTCTCGCCGACGACGTGAAGTGCGCGCATGGCGCAACGGTCGGCCAGCTCGACCCCGACCACGTTTTCTACCTGCGCAGCCGCGGCCTGAGCGAAGCGGCGGCGCGCAACCTGCTCACCTACGCATTCGCCGCCGAAATCGTCGACCGGATCCCGATCGCCTCGCTGCGCGAGCGGCTGGAAGAGCTGGTGACGCGGCGCACGCAGGCAAAGGTCTGACGCGATGAGCGCCCTTCCGCTTCAGACCCCGTCGGGCATCATCGCCGCACCGTTCGACGTCGAGCCGATTCGCGCTGACTTCCCGATTCTCGGCGAGGTGCGCGTGAACGGCAAACCGCTCGCGTATCTCGACAACGGAGCGTCCTCGCAGATGCCGCAGCAGGTGATCGACCGCCTCGTCCGCTACCAGACGCGCGAGCACGCCAACATTCACCGCGGCGTCCACTACCTGTCGGCGACTGCGACCGCGGCGTTCGAGGCCGCGCGCGTCACGGTGCAGCGCTTTCTGAACGCGCGGCAGGACCGCGAGATCGTCTTCACCTCCAACGTGACCGACTCGATCAACCTCGTCGCGCACGGCTACGGACGGGCTTTCATCGGTGCGGGCGATGAAATCATCATCACGCATCTCGAGCACCACGCGAACATCGTGCCCTGGCAGATGCTCTGCGAGGAGAAGGGCGCAAAGCTGCGCGTCGCGCCGATCAACGACTCCGGCGAAGTGATCATGGAGGAGTTCGAGAAGCTCTTCAGCCCGCGCACGCGTTTCGTCTCGGTCACCCACGTCGCGAACGCACTTGGCACCATCAACCCGGTGCGCGAGATGACCGAGATCGCGCACCGCCACGGCGTGCCGATCATGATCGACGGCGCCCAGGCCGTGCAGCACATGGCGGTCGATGTGCAGGCGCTCGACTGCGACTTCTATGCTTTCACCGGCCACAAGGTGTTCGGCCCCACCGGTGTGGGCGTGCTCTACGGGAAGGCGGCGCTGCTGGAGAAGATGCGTCCGTTCCGCGGCGGTGGCGACATGATCCTGTCGGTCACTTTCGAGAAGACGACCTACAACGTCATTCCCTACAAGTTCGAGGCCGGCACGCCACCGATCTCGCAGGCCATTGCGCTCGCCACGGCGCTCGATTACGTGACGGGAGTCGGCCTGGACCGGATTGCAGCGTACGAAAACGAGCTGCTGCGGTACGCGACAGAGTCGCTGCGCGCGATTCCCGACGTTCGCATCATCGGCGAGGCGCAACAGAAGGCATCGGTTCTGTCGTTCAACGTGGGAGAGGTCCACCCGCACGACGTCGGCTCGCTGTTGAACGACGACGGTGTCGCGGTGCGTACCGGCCACCACTGCGCTCAGCCGGTCATGGACCGCTTCGGCGTGGCCGCGACGGCGCGTGCTTCGTTTGCGTTCTACAACACGCTCGCGGAGGTGGACCAGCTCGCCGCTTCCGTCCGTCGGGTACAGAAGCTGTTTGCGTGAGGGGACCGGACCGAAGAAGCCATGGACAGCACGCAGCTCTACCAGGAGATCATCCTCGACCATAACAAGAAGCCCCGGAACTGGGGCAAGGTGGAGGGCTGCACGCACAAGAGTGAGGGCCTCAATCCGCTGTGCGGCGATCACATCTGGGTGACGCTGAAAGTGGTCGACGACGCGATCGAGAACGTGGCCTTCGAAGGGAAGAGCTGCGCGATCTGCAAGGCCTCGGCCTCGATGATGACCACTGCGGTGAAGGGCAAGAAGCTCGCCGAGGCCGACGCGCTCGTGCAGGAATTTCGCGAGATGGCCACCGGAAAACTCGATGTCGGGCAAGGCACGCACCATCTCGGGCGGCTGACGGTGTTCGCCGGCGTCAAGGACCTTCCGGCGCGCGTGAAGTGCGCGATCCTGCCGTGGCACACCCTGCACGCCGCGTTTGCCCAGGAAGCAACCATCTCCACGGAAGGGGCCAACGACCCCTTCGCGAACGCATAGACGTCATGCCCAAGATCGCAGAAATCGAACCGACCCCCAATCCGAATGCGCGCAAGTTCGTGCTGCGCGAGCCGCTCACCCATGGCGTCTCGCGTTCCTACGAGAGCGCGGAATCCGCGCGGGGCGATCCGCTGGCGGAAGCGTTGTTCGCGATTCCGCACGTGACGAGCGTCTTCTACGTGGACATGTGGATCACGGTGACCCAGGACGGCGAGGCGGACTGGAACGAGCTTGCGCGTCAGGTCGCGGTGCCGATCCGCGAAGCGCCCAATGCGGCGGAGCGCACGGCCGAGTTTCTCGCCAACGACGATAACCCCCACGCGCAGGTCACGCCGGTGGACGAGCTTTCCGCCGAGGATGCCCAGAAGCTCGAGATGATCGAGGCGGTGCTCGACCAGCAGGTCCGACCCTATCTCCGCGGCGACGGCGGCGACGTGCACATCCTCGGCCTCGAGGGGAATCAGCTGAAGCTCCACTACCAGGGCGCATGTGGCGGCTGTCCCAGCGCCTTTTCGGGCACGCTGTCGGCGATCGAGTACATGGTCCGCGAGATCGACCCCGAGCTTCAAGTCGTTCCGGTATGAGTGATTGGGTGGCGGTCTGCCCGGTCGCCGAGCTGGGACCGGGGGAGCATCGCGTCGCAGACGTCGATGGCACGCAGGTGGCGGTCTTCAACCTCGAGGGCGCGTTTCATGCCATCGAGGACGTGTGCACGCACGACGGCGGACAGCTCACCGGCGGCACCGTGGAAGGCGCCGAGATCATCTGCCCGCGTCACGGCGCGCGTTTCTGCATCCGTACTGGCGAGGCGCTTACGGCGCCGGCCTACGAACCTACTGCAGTGCTTCCGGTGCGCGTCAAGGACGGCGTCGTGGAGGTACGCGACGATCGATGGGATTGACTTCGTCGGCGCCAGACCGAAGGCGAACGAAGTGCGCGAACCTCGAGACCGCTTCTAAATAGCCCATTCGTGGCCGCAATGCTTGCACTGCACGCGCAGCCACGCGCCATCCGTATCGTCAGCCTTGCTGACTCCGCGTTCGTCGTAGACGGGGTGCGCGATGCGGCTTGCATCGGTCACGCTGAGTATTCCGTACACGCCGCACTTCGTGCACGTGGCCTTGTCCGCAAAGCGCTGCGCACGCACCATCATTCCCCGGTAGCGCTGCCACGCGTGTATCGCGACGATCCCGGACAGGAACGCGGCCAGCAGCATGATGAGCCCGCGCGCCGCGCCGCCGGACGATCGGTACGCCTCGATGAACGCCGCTACGCCGAAAGCGCAGATGATGCACGTAGTCAGGTAGAGGTGGCTTTCGATGAGCTGGCGTTCGTACCAGCTGCGGAAACCGCGCTTCGCGACCTCTTTGGAAAGCTCCATCGCCGGCTCCCCAGGTTGACGATCCGGATTGTACGCGCGCGGTGCCCGGTGGATGTGCGGTCCGGGTCCCCCCCCCCGGTGGTAAGCTGGACCGTGGTCCAGCCGCGGCGCGCGCCAGTGCCGGTTCGGAGAGGACACTGAGCGATGAGCGATGAGCGAGGAGGAGAGAGCCACAGTGAGCAAATCCGTATCAGGAACGACCCACCCCATCAGCCGCTACCCGGTTCCGGACCTCGCGTCGCTGCCGCCCGACATGCGCGAGCGCATCGAGGCCGTGCAGGAGAAGTCGGGCTTCGTGCCCAACGTCTTCCTGACCCTCGCGCATCGACCCGACGAATTCCGTGCGTTTTTCGCCTATCACGACGCGCTGATGGAGAAGGAAAGCGGTCTATCGAAGGCCGACCGAGAGATGATCGTGGTGGCCACCAGCGCTGCGAATGACTGCCACTACTGCGTGATCGCGCACGGCGCCATCCTGCGCATCCGGGCAAAGAACCCGCTGGTCGCCGACCAGGTCGCGATCAACTACCTTAAAGCGGACATCACCCCGCGCCAGCGCGCGATGCTCGACTTCGCCGTGAAGGTCGCGCTCGCGTCGCGGCAGATCGGTGAGTCGGATTTCGCCGCCCTGCGCGACCACGGTTATTCCGACGAGGACATCTGGGACATCGGAGCGATCGCCGCATTCTTCGCCCTCTCGAACCGGATGGCAAACATGATCGACATACGGCCGAACGACGAGTTCTACCTGCTCGGGCGGGTGCCTAAGTCCGCTTGACGGGCTTTACGGCAACGGAGCGGCGTGCAGGCGGCTTCGCGCTCTGCGTCGCTTCCTTGCGTAGCCATTTCTCGAACAGGTCGACGTCGGGATTGCCGAGGGAGCGCTGGCTGCGCAGCAGGTAGTAGCACCGCGGCGAGGCGATCGCGCGCTCGAAGGGCGACACGAGCTTGCCCGAACGCAGCAGGTCGCGCATGAGCGGCATGCGACCCAGGGCGACGCCCTGACCGTCCAGGGCGGCGCGAACGAGCTGCTCGTAATGGCTGAAATGCAGTGAACCGGCCGGTTTGAGGTCCGCGATGCCCGCGGCCTCGAGCCACTGGTTCCACACGAGCCACGGCGTCGCGTGCAGATTCTCGACGTGCAGGAGAACGTGGTGGCGCAGATCCTCGGGGCGCGCCAGCGGGTGCGCGGAGTCCTGCGCGAGCTTCGGGCTGCAGACCGGAAACACCTCCTCGCCGAAGAGCCTGGTCGCGCCCAGGGCGCGCTCGGCCCGCGTGTAGCGCACGGCGACGTCAATGCCGGCCCGGTCGAGGTCCTGAACGTCGTTGCTCGCCGCGATACGGACGTCCACGCCGGGATGAGTGCGCGTGAACCCGGTGAGGCGCGGGATCAACCAGAGCGCGGCGAACGACAGGGTCGTGGTGACCGTCAGCGTGGGGGCCGCTTCGGATGCGCGCAGGCGGCCCACGGTGCCGTGCAGCCGCTCGAGCGCCTCGACGGTGGCCGCATACAGCGCCTGCCCACGCTCGGTGAGCAGCAGCGCACGGTGCCGACGCTCGAAGAGCTCGAACCCCAGACGCTCCTCGAGCAGGGCGATCGAGCGGCTCACGGCGGACTGGGTCAGGTGGAGTTCGGCCGCGGCGCGGGTGAACGAGAGATTGCGCGCCGCGGCCTCGAACACCTCGAGCCGATCGAGCGGGGGCAGGTCGAAGCGCTTTCCTTGCATTCCTTGAACGCATGCAAAGCATGCGAAATGATCGTTTGAGAGGCGTCAGGCATCGGTGCAATGTACGACTCAAGCCTAGCAGAGATCGGCGGGAGGAAGCCACCGATCTGGATGCATCAGGATCATGCAAGAAGGAGTCGAAACATGGACATTCGTGGCACGCCCCATCTCGTACATCTGACCGCTGCGCTCCCGGAAGCCCGCGTCCTGCGGGTGCCGGACGCGCGCGGTCACCGCATCGTCAGCCTGAGCGGTGACGTCTGGATCACGGAGCAGGACCGGCACGAGGACATCGTTCTGCACGCCGGGCAGTCCGTCACGCTCCAGGCACCCGGAATGGCGCTCGTCATGGCGTTTGGCTCGGCCGACATCGAAGTCGTTCCCCCGCCTGCGCCGGAAGATTGGACGGCCGTCTGGACGGACGCTGTCGAGAACTTCGAGGCGTACGACCAAAACGCTCGTCGCTTGCGGGCGGAAGCCTTCCGCGACGCGTTTGTGGCGGTCGGTCGTACGATCCGCCGCGTCGGTCAGAGGATCGCCGCCGCCCTGGGGGCCACGGCGGCGCCGCAGAAACCCTGCCATGGCTGCGCCTAGGGCGGGCGCGCCGATGGTCAGGGCGCGCGTTCCTATTCCGGCGGCCGTCGGCGTCCGACCTGCGTCGCCTGCTCGAAGGCGTAGGCGAGCTGAAGCACGCCGAAATCGTCGCGTGCTCGTCCGGCGATCTGTATGCCGACCGGCAGGCCCGAGTCGCTGAACCCGCACGGCACGGAGATCGCCGGATGTCCGGTCACCGTGATCGCGTAACAGGTCCTGAGCCACTCGATATAGTTGGCCAGCTTGACGCCGCCGATCTCGGTCGGATACTCGATCTCGATCGGGAACGGGAGCACCTGCGTGACCGGGCACAACAGAAACTCGTAGCGTTCGAAGAACTGCCGCGCACGGTGGTAGATCTCGGTGCGTTGCATCTCGGCGCGCGCGATGTCCTGCTGCGTGAGCCGCAATCCCGCCTCGACATTCCACACCACCGTGGGCTTGATCTTGTCGCGATGCGCTTCGAGGAGCGGTGCGTAGCGCTGGGCAAACTGGTGGGCGCGCAGCACGTGAAACGCCTCGGTGGCGCCCGACAGGTCGGGTTCGTTTTCCTCGACGACGCAGCCGAGCTCCACAAAGACGTGACGTTGGGATTCGAGGACTTGCGTGACGACCGGATCGACCGGCGCGCCCCCGAGATCGCGGCTCCAGGCGACCCGTATCCCTTTAAATCCGCGTTCGAGCGGGCGCGCGAAAATCTCGCCGGGCTCGCTGAGCGAGATGGGTGACCGTGAGTCAGGTCCGGCGAGTGCCGCGAGCAGGAGCGCAGTGTCGCTGACCGTACGCGCCATCGGCCCGAATACCGAGAGGGATGCCCACGCATTGGGCGTCGGCCAGATGGGCACCCGGCCGACGCTGGGACGCAGGCCCACCACGTTGCAGAAGCTCGCGGGGTTGCGCAGGCTGGCACCGAGATCCGACCCATCGGCGACCGGCACCATTCCGCAGGCGACGGCGACGGCTGCGCCGCCGCTCGAACCGCCACAGGTCAACGCCGGATCGTAGGGATTGCGTGTCGTCCCGAATACGCTGTTGAACGTTTGCGATCCGGCGCCGAATTCGGGCGAGTTGGTCTTGCCGACGATGATCGCTCCGGCCGCCTTCATTCGCTCGACGATCAGCGCGTCCTCGGCAGGCACGTTATCGCGATACACGAGCGAGCCGAAGGTGGTGCGCACGCCAGCCGTCGGGACGAGGTCCTTGACGGCGGTGGGCAATCCGGCCAGCAGCCCGGGCGGGTCGCCGCGCGCAAGCGCCTGGTCGACGCGCCGCGCGGCTTCGCGGGCGAGCTCCGGCACGCAGGTGACGATCGCATTCAGCGCGGGATTGACCCGCTCGATTCTCGCCAGATGCGCGGCGAGGAGCTCGGTTGCGGAGATGGCCCGCGTGCGGACCAGGCGCACGAGCTCGGTCGCGTCGAGGCTGCAGAGATCGGAATCCGTCATGGAAGCGCCGTCCGGACCGGCGGCGAATCAGTGGAGCATGGTGATGACGGCAAGAAAGATGACGACCGCGGCGCCAATCGCGAAGCGCCGCCCCATGCGGCGCATCCGCTCGCGCGCCTGGCGCGATTCGCGCTGCTCCGCCTCCATTGCGGCGGCGACCCGCGCCCACTTCTCCTCTGTGGCGATCTTCACCTTGGGCGCCGCGTCGCGCGCCGACGGATGATCCCAACCGTCGACGGTGGGGTGGTCGATGGGGGTCGTCGGGCTGGCCGGCACGCGTCGGGGCTGCGGCATGGCCGGGCGTTTCCGGGCGGCCACCGCTGCGCCTTTTTGCGCCGTCGTCGAGGCGGCGGCTGCTCGTTGCGGCGGGCGTGCCGACGCCGCCTTGCGCGCCTTGAGCTCGCGCAGCGCTTCATCGATCAATGCCTGTTCCTTGTCTTCGAGGCCGGGCTTCGTCTTCATCACATCAGCACCACGTCGAATTGTTCAGGGTTGTAGCTCGTCTCGACCTGCATCGAGACAGGCTTGCCAATGAAATCCGAGAGCATCGCGAGCGACGGCGATTCTTCCTCGAGGAAGAGATCGATCACCGCCTGCGAAGCCAGGATGCGGTACTCGCGCGCACTGAACTGGCGCGCTTCGCGGAGGATCTCGCGCAGGATCTCGTAGCAGACGGTGCGCGCGGTCTTGACCTCGCCGCGGCCGGCGCACGTCGGGCACGGCTCGCAGAGCACGTGTGCCAGGCTCTCGCGTGTCCTCTTGCGGGTCATCTCAACGAGCCCGAGCGCGGTGAAGCCGTTTACGGTCATCTTCGTCCGGTCCCGCGTGAGGGCCTTCCGGAACTCGGCGAGCACCGCGGCGCGGTGGTCCTCGCCAGTCATGTCGATGAAGTCGATGATGATTATGCCGCCGAGGTTGCGCAGCCTGAGCTGGCGCGCGATGACCTGCGCCGCCTCGAGGTTCGTCTTGAAGATCGTGTCGTCGAAGTTTCGCAGGCCGACGAAGCCGCCGGTGTTCACGTCCACCGTCGTGAGCGCCTCGGTCTGGTCGATGATCAGGTAGCCGCCCGATTTCAGGTCGACGCGCCGGGCCAGTGCCTTTTCGATCTCGTCCTCGACGCCGTATAGATCGAAGAGCGGCCTTTCGCCCGAGTAGTGCTCGATCCTGGAAAGGACGCGCGGCACGTAGTCGCGGGCGAACTCCTGGAGCTTGACGAAGTTCTCCCGCGAGTCGACGATGATCCGTCCGGTTAGGTCATCCGCAAAATCGCGCAGCGCGCGCTGCGCGAGCGAGAGATCCTGATAGAGCAGGGCGGGGGCCGTCGCGGTTGCCGCGCGCGACTGGATGTCATCCCAGATCCGTTTCAGGTACTGGATGTCGAGCGCGAGATCTTCCTCGTCGGCCGACTCGGCCATGGTGCGGATGATGTACCCGCCCGTCTCGCCTTCGGGCAACTGCCTCTCGAGCTTTTCCTTGAGGAGCTTTCGCCCGGTTTCCTCCTCGATGCGCTGCGACACGGCGATGTGCGGATCGCGCGGCAAGTGCACCAGCAGGCGGCCAGCGACCGAAACCTGCGTCGAGAGGCGCGCACCCTTGCTCCCGATCGGGTCCTTGAGCACCTGAACCATCAGGGGCTGACCTTCCGAGAGGATCCGCTCGATGGGCTTCTGGGAGTCGCCGTTGCCGCGTTGCTCCCAGATGTCCGCCACGTGCAGGAACGCGGCCCGGTCGAGGCCGATGTCGACGAACGCCGACTGCATGCCCGGGAGCACCCGCTCGACGCGACCCATGTAGAGGTTGCCGACCAGCCCTCGGTTGGCTGCGCGTTCGACGTGCAGTTCCTGCACGACCCCGTTCTGGACCACCGCGACGCGCGTCTCCTGCGGCGTGACATTGATCAGGATGTCCTCGATCATGTGCGGCTCTGGAACTTCCGCAGCAGGTCGGCAGTCTCGTAGAGCGGCAGCCCCATCACGCCTGTGTAGCTGCCGAGGATCTCGGGAATGAACACCGCGGCGCGGCCCTGGATCGCGTAGCCGCCGGCCTTGTCGTAGGGCTCGCCGGTGTCGACATAGTGCTGGATCTCCGCCTCGTCGAGCTCGCGAAAGCGCACGACGTTGTCGTTCACGATTCCTTCCTCGACCGCGTCGAAGCGCAGCGTGACCGCCGTCAGCACGCGGTGCTCCCGGCCGGAAAGCTCCTTCAGCATCGCCACCGCCTCGTGACGATTCGCGGGCTTGCCGAAGATCGTCGAACCCAGGCACACGGTCGTGTCGGCGGCGAGCACCGGCAGACGCGGAAGGCTTCGCTGCAGGATGCGCATCCAGCCCGTCTCGGCCTTCTCGTGCGCCACGCGCCGAACGTACTCCTCGGGCGTCTCGCCCTCGTGCACGGCTTCATCGACGTCCGGCCCGCGGGACCAGTGCTCGCGAAGCAGGAGAACCTCGAACGCCACGCCAATCTGCTTGAGCAGCTCGCGCCGGCGCGAGCTCCGCGACGCGAGGTAGACCTTTGTGAAGGGAGGCGCCATGTTTATCGAGGCGATGCGGTTCGCCGGAACGCGCAGGCGCCAGCCGGACACCGGGTCCGGCGGGCATGCTGCCTTGGCACCTGGGTGATGCGCATCCGGTCTCCTCTAGCTCGCTCGGGGCGGGGCCCGGTCGCCTTGTTTCGGACCCCGGTCGGGATCCCCCTATTCTCTGTGATACGGGTGGTGATCGAGTATGGAAAGTGCCCTGTAAAGCTGCTCGGCAAGCACCACACGTGCCAGTCCGTGTGGAAGAGTGAAGCTCGACAGCCGCATGGCCAGGCCGGCAGAGCGCTTGAGCTCGGGGGCCAGCCCGTCCGGACCTCCGATCAGGAACGCGACATCCTCGCCTCCCGCCAGCCAGGACTCCATATTGCGCGCCAACTCCATCGTCGTCAGCGTCCGGCCCCGCTCGTCGAGTGCCACGCGCCGGCACCGGGCGGGCAGCGCGGCGTGAATCCGCTTAGCCTCCGCCGTCAGGGCCTGAGCGACCGAGCTGGTCGCGTGGCGCGGCGCTGGCCGGATCTCCACGAGTTCGATGCGCGCCCGGCGCGGCATACGGCGAGCGTAATCCGCGAACGCTTCGTCCACCCAACCCGGCATCCGTTCGCCCACCGCCACGACGAACAACTTCATGAACCGATTTCCGCCCGGCCACGATCCCGATCGGAGACCGTTCGGAAGCCGGCGTCAATGTAGAGTCGATAACCGGTGCGGTAACCCGGGCGCACGCTGCGCCCCCGATGTCGGTCCCATCACGAAGCGCTTGCGCGCGTGGATCCGCGCTTCGTCTGCACCGCCCGTGTGCGCGGCTTGGGCTCGCCCCAGAGTTCCTCGAGATTGTAGTACTCGCGCGCCGCGGGTTGCATGATGTGCACCACGATGTCTCCGAGGTCAACGAGAATCCAGTCGCTGTCCGGCCCGCCCTCGGTGGCGTAAATGCGCTCGCCCACGGACTTCAGTCGCTCATGCACGTGACCCGCGAGCGCCCGGCCCTGACGGGCGGAGTCGGCGGTCGCGATGATGACGCGATCGAACAGTGCGGTGAGATGGGTGACATCGAAGGCGGCGATATCCCGCGCCTTGATGTCCTCGAGTGCGGCGATGACCGCCTTCTGCTTCTTGCGGATGTCCAAACCGGTGATTTCTCCTACGCGAACCCATCGATACAACGCGATCGATACAGCTCTATCGACACAAACCTGTCGATACAAACCTATCGATACAATCTATGCGCCCCAATATAAGCCAACACGCTTTCCGGAAGCAAATAACGAATGCTCGCGCCACGCGAGATTCGCGCGCGCAACTCGGTCGCGGAGATATCGAGCAGCGTCATGGGAAACGACATGATGGCTCCGGCCGCCGCTCCCCGCGCCGCTTCCGGGGTTGCAGAACGCCGCGCGAATTCCAGGGCGAGGCCGGACACCATGGTCTGCGTGGACAATTCGAAACCCGGCCGTTCGCCGACCGCAAAGTGGGCGAGATCGAAGAGTTCGGTCCACGAACGCCAGGTCGGCAGCGAAAGAAAGGAATCCATCCCCAGAATCATCACCAGCGGTCGGTCATTGCCGAGCTCCGCGCGCAGCCGTTTCAAGGTGTTGATCGTGAACGTGGGTTCGGAGGTGCGCGTTTCTGCCAGGTCGAGCGTGAAGCGCGGCTCGCCGGTGATGGCGAGCCGGACCATCTCGACGCGATGCAGCGCGATCGTCGTCGGCGTGTCGCGGTGACCCGGCTGGCCGGAGGGAATCCAGCGCACCGCATCGAGACCGAACGCCTCGAGCGCCTCCGTCGCGAGCCGCAGATGACCGAAGTGCACCGGATCGAACGTCCCGCCCATGAGGCCGAGCAGTGCCATCAGAGTTTTCTCTGGACCGCGGCCGGCAAGTGCGTGACGCGGTACATCTCGGGGTCGCTGAAAAGCTCGCGGTCAGCGAGATAGGCGCGCAGCATCGACGTCGCGTCGACGCCCCAGAAGAGCTCGCCGTCGACCTCGAACGTCGGCACGCCGAACACGCCCGCGGCACTCGCCGAATCACCGTTGGCGCGCAGCTCGGCCTTCACTTCGGGCGCATTGCAGAGCGCATCGGCGTCGGTCACACCGAGCCGCTCGCAGAGGACGCGCCACCCGTCGCCGAGCGAGCGGCCCTCCTTCCAGACGAAATCGAAGATCGTCTGCACGACGTCGATTTTGCTTCCGAGTCCCACGGTGAGACGCAGCGCCTGCAGAGGATTGAAAGGGTGCGCGGGCGGAAAGCGCAGCGCAACGCCGAGCTCGCGCGCGCGGAACAGCACGTATCGATAGCTGAACGTGCGCTTCGGCGGAAGCTCCGCGGGACCCTTGTGACTCCAGTTCGCCAGGACGCCGCCGAATACGACGGGCTTCAGCACGACTTGGTCGCGCCGGAAAAGATCCGGGTGCGTCGCGAGCTGAAGATACGAAAAGGGCGAGACGTAGTCGAAATACCAGGTGAGTCGCGAAGCTTCCCGAGTGCTCATCGCGCGCGATGCGTCACCCGCGCACCTGCCCCTCGCCGAGCACCACCCACTTTTGCGAGGTGAGGCCCTCGAGCCCCACCGGCCCTCGGGCATGCAGCTTTTCGGTCGAAATGCCGATCTCCGCACCGAGACCGAATTCGAAGCCGTCGGCGAAGCGCGTCGAGGCATTCCACATCACCGAGCTCGAATCCACTTCGCGCAGGAACCGCCGGGCGCGCTCCTCGTTCGCCGTCACGATCGCGTCGGTGTGCTGCGAGCCGTAGCGGGCGATATGCTCCATCGCCTCGTCAACGTCCTTCACCACGCGAATGGCGAGAATCGGCGCGAGGTATTCCGCAAACCAGTCCGCCTCGGCGGCAGGATTCATGTCGGGGAAGATCGCTCGCGCCCGCTCGTCGCCGCGCAGCTCGACGCCCTTCTCCCGATAGATCTTGCAAAGGCGCGGCAGCACCTGCGGAGCGACCGACTCGGCGACGAGCAGCGTCTCCATCGTGTTGCAGGTGCCGTAGCGCTGTGTCTTGGCGTTGTCGGCGATCTTGATCGCCATTTCAACGTCGGCGTCGGCGTCGATGTAGACATGACATACGCCGTCGAGATGCTTGATCATCGGGATGCGTGACTCGGCCATCACCCTCTCGATGAGGTCCTTGCCGCCCCGCGGCACGATGATGTCGACGAACTCGTTCATGCGCAGCAGCTCGCCCACTGCGGCACGATCGGTCGTCTCCACGACCTGCACGCCATCCTCGGGGAGGCCCGCGTCGCGCAGGCCGGTGCGCACGCATTCGGCGATCGCCTGGTTGGCGCGAATCGCTTCCTTGCCGCCACGCAGGATCGCTGCGTTACCGGACTTGATGCAGAGCGCCGCGGCATCCGCCGTCACGTTCGGTCGCGACTCGTAGATGATGCCGATCACCCCAAGCGGCACGCGCATCCGGCCGACCTTGATGCCGGTGGGCTGCTCGCGAAGCTCGCTCACTTCGCCCACCGGGTCGGGCAGGCCCGCCACCGTTTCCACGCCCTGCGCCATGGCTTCGACCGATTTCGCGCTCAGCGTGAGCCGGTCGATCAGGGCAGGCTCGAGGCCTTCCTTCTTCGCGTCGGCCACATCCTCGGCATTGGCGGCGAGGATGGGCTCACACGCGTGCCGGATGGCGGTGGCGATCGCGTGGAGCGCGCGATTCTTCGTGTCGGTGTCGGCCCGCGCGAGCGCGTGCGACGCCGCGCGGGCCCGTCGACCGACGTCCCGCATGTATCCGGCGATGTCCACGATGTCGCGGTGCATGGGAGGGATATGTTACCCCACCGGTGGAGGGCCCGAGCCCCGGGCCGGGCTCAGCGGGCGAAGCGCAATCCGAGCTGCAGGAGCTCGTCCCACGTGTCGCCTTGGGCAACGCCCTTCGCTACGCGGTCGACGTGCGCCGCGTGCTCGAGCCCATTCGAGAGGACCTCACCGCGCACGCGTGTCGCCGCCTGCGAAACGAGGCGCTGGCGCGCGTCGCCCCAGATGCGCTCGCCGCGGAAGATTTCCTGATCGCGTCGCCCCGCGGCGCGCCCCCGCTGCAGCTTGAACACGGCCCGGATGTCCTCGCTCATGACCCAGAGCACCCGCAGCGGGGGCTCGCCCTCACCCGCCAGCCCGTCGAGCACGCGCGCGAGGCGCAGCGCGTCACCCCCGAGCACGGCCTCGGTCAACTGGTAGACGTTGAATCGCGCCACGTCCAGCACCGCGTCGCGTACTTGGTCGAGCGTGAGCTCCCCTTCCGGGTAAAGGAGCCCGAGCTTCTGGATCTCCTGGTGCGCCGCGAGCAGGTTGCCCTCGACGCATTCGACGAGAAACTCGATCGCCTCGGTCCCGGCGCGCTGTTTCTGTCGGGCCAGCCGCGCGGCAATCCATTGCGGCAGCTTCGTTCGTTCAATCGGGTAAACGTTCACGACCGCGCCGGCATCGCTCAAGGCACCGAACCACGCCGAGTTCTGTCCCTGCCGATCGAGGCGTGGCAGCGTGACAAGCGTCGTCGTGTCTGGCGGGAGGCCCCTGCAATGAGCCTGGATCGCTGCGGCACCGTCGGTTCCCGGCTTGCCCGAGGGGATACGCAATTCGATCAGTTTCTTGTCGCCGAAAAGCGACATGCCGGCCGCGCTCATCGTGAGCTGCGACCAGTCGAAGGACCGCTCGGCGAGCAGCACTTCGCGCTCGGTGAATCCGTTTGCGCGAGACCTCGCGCGCACCGCGTCTGCGGCCTCGAGCGCAAGCAGCGGCTCGTCGCCGTGAATCACGTAGAGCGGATGCAATCTGCGCGCCAGATCTCCCTCGAGCTGCTCGGCGCGAAGCTGCATCGCCGCGTTACTCGGCCGGCGGCTTCGCAGCGGCGAGCCGCCGCATGATGAGCTGCACCATGTCCTGGCGCATCTCCCGGTAGATGAGCTCCGCCTCCTCCTCCTTCGCGAGCACCTGGTCGTTGAACGTGATCGGCCGCCGCAGGACGATCTGGTTGGCCGGGATGTAGTCGGTGCCCTTGGGCGAGTACAGCCTGAACGAGACCAGGTAACGGAGTTCGTATTCGGTCACCTGGCCCTGCGCGTTAAGCGACAGGATGAGGCGTTCGCGACCTTCGCTCAGCAGCGCGAGCACGGCCTGCGGATTCTCGGTCGCGGGGACGATCTTCGCGTTGGTGCCCGAGGCGATGTTACGCTGGAGGTCGATCGCGAGCGGCGTCTCCGCGGGGACGCTGATCGTCTTGAAGGGCAGTTCGGCCGTTCCACGAAGCTGAAAGCCGCACCCGGAGAGCAACGCGGCGAGGAGCAGGAAGAGCGCGGAGACCGATACGTGGCGAGCGAGCCGGTGCGATGTGCGATCACGATTCACTCTTCACTCCTCCACTCCTCGTGTCCCATGCCATCAGACCACGACGTTCACGAGACGTCCAGGAACGACGACGACCTTCTTCACTTGCTTATCTTCAGTGTGCTTGCGCACGGTGTCGTGCGCAAGCGCCGCGCGCTCGATCGCGGCCCTGTCGGCATCCTTCGGAACGCGGATCTCGCCGCGCAGCTTGCCGTTCACCTGGACGACGAGCGCGATCTCGTCCTGCTCGAGCGCCAACTCGTCCACCTCGGGCCAAGGCGCGTTCATGATCTCCCCTGCGAAACCGAGCTCACCCCACAGGACGTGCGTGATGTGTGGGCAGATCGGGTGAAGTACGCGGAGAAGGATACACATCCCCTCGTAAACGATCCGGTCGTAGACCGTTCCGGACGGGGCGTAACCTCTGCCGGCTTCGACCGTCGCCGGCAAGCGCTCCAGCGCGTTGAGCATCTTCATCGTTGCTGACGCGACCGTGTTGAACTGGACGCGCTGTAGATCGTAGTTCGCCTTGTTAAGATTGAGATGTACTTCCCTTCTCACCTCCCGCTGTGCCGGAGCGACATTCCCCCAGTCGAACTGACTTCCTGTTCCCTGGGCGTGCTGGAGTTGAATGCGTTGGGCCTGCGCGCAGGCGAACCCCCAAAGCCTCCGCAGGAAGCGCGAGGCGCCCTCTACACCGGCGTCCGACCATAAGAGGGTGTCCTCCGGCGGACTCGCGAAGATGATGAAGAAGCGCGCTGTGTCGGCGCCGTACCGCTCGATCAACGCCTGCGGGTCGACGCCGTTGTTCTTCGACTTCGACATCGTGCCGATGCCGTCCGAATCCACGGGTTGCCCGTCGGCCTTCAGGACCGCGCCGACGCGCTTGCCCGCCTCGTCCGTGCGCAGCTCGACTTCGGTCGGGTTGTAGTAGGTGATGCGGCCGCTCTCCGCCCTGCGGAAGAAGATCTCGTTCAGCACCATTCCCTGCGTGAGCAGGTTGGTGAACGGCTCGTCCATCCCCATCAGGCCGAGGTCGCGCATGACCTTCGTCCAGAAGCGCGAATAGAGGAGATGCAGGATCGCGTGCTCGATGCCACCGATGTACTGGTCCACGGCCATCCAGTACGCCACCCGCTCGTCCACCATGCTGCGCGGATTGTCCGCGCAGCAGTAGCGCACGTAGTACCAGGACGAGTCCACGAACGTGTCCATCGTGTCCGTCTCGCGCCGTGCGGGCTTGCCGCAGCGCGGGCAGGGGGCGTTCACGAAATCGGCGCGCTTCGCGAGCGGGTTGCCGCTGCCGTCCGGCACGCAGTCCTCCGGAAGAACGACGGGGAGCGCGTCGTCCGGTACCGGAACGTCGCCGCATGCTTCGCAGTGAACGATCGGAATCGGGGTGCCCCAGTAGCGCTGCCGCGAGATCCCCCAGTCGCGCAACCGCCACTGCACCTGCTTGTCGCCCAGGCCGAGCTTGCGCAGGTCCGCGGCGATGGCGTCCGTGGCCGCCTCGTAGTCGAGACCGTCATACTTGCCCGAGTTCACGCATATGCCGTAGTCCGCGTACCAGGACTGCCAGGCGTCGGTCGAAAAGGGCTTGCCGCCCACATCGATGACCGGCGTGATCGGCAGGCCGTACTTCTTGGCGAAGGCGAAGTCGCGCTCGTCGTGCGCGGGCACCCCCATCACGGCGCCCTCGCCGTAGCCCATGAGCACGTAGTTGCCGACCCACACCTCGATCTGCTCGCTGGTGAGCGGATGGGTGACGAAGATCCCGGTCGGCACCCCCTGCTTCTCGATGGTCGCGAGATCGGCCTCCATGACGCTGCCGCGCTTGCACTCCTCGACGAACGCGGCGACCTTCGCGTCGCGGTTGGCCGCGGCTTCCGCGAGCGGATGCTCGGCCGCCACCGCGCAGAAGGTGACTCCCATGACGGTGTCGGCGCGCGTGGTGAAAACCCGCATCGCGCGCTTCTCGCCGCCCAGCTCGTAGGGGAAAGCGAAATTGACGCCGTAGCTCTTGCCGATCCAGTTCGCCTGCATCAGCTTCACGCGCTCCGGCCAGCCAGGCAGCGTGTCGAGCGCCGCCAGAAGCTCCTCGGCGTAAGCGGTAATGCGCATGTAGTACATCGGGATCTCGCGCTTCTCGATGAGCGCGCCCGTGCGCCAGCCGCGTCCGTCGATGACCTGCTCGTTCGCGAGCACCGTCTGGTCCACGGGATCCCAGTTCACCACGCCGGTCTTCTTGTAGACGATGCCCTTCTCGAGCATGCGCAGGAACAGCCACTGGTTCCAGCGGTAGTAATTCGGATCGCACGTCGCGAGCTCCCGATCCCAGTCGAGCGCGAAACCCAGCGACTGGAGCTGCCGCTTCATGTAGGCGATGTTCTCGTACGTCCATTGGGCCGGCGGCTGGCCGTTCGCGATCGCGGCATTTTCTGCGGGCAGGCCGAAGGCGTCCCAGCCCATCGGCTGCAGGACGTTGCGACCGCGCATGCGGTAGTACCGGGTGAGCACGTCGCCGATCGTGTAGTTGCGCACGTGCCCCATGTGCAGCTTTCCCGAGGGGTAGGGAAACATCGATAGGCAGTAGTACTTCGGCCGGGACGGATCCTCGACCGCCCGGAATGCGCCGGTCACCTGCCAGTGCGACTGCGCTTCGCGCTCGATCTTGTCCGGCTGGTATTGCGGATCCATCTTCTCTTCGGCTTTGTCGGAAAAGGGAAAATTATAGCTTGAGCGGCTTCGCAGACCGGGTTGGTGTACGAGTGTACCGATGCACGATCATCCGATCGTCACGCCGCGGGTGACTCAGTGACGGAATAACGGCAGACCGAGATAGGCAGGGGACGCTGCGGTAGAATCGCGGCAGTTTCACGAAACCCTGAATGGCGCTCCTCGACAATCTCAATCCCGAGCAGCTCGCCGCAGTCACCCTCCCGAACCAGCACGCGCTGATCCTCGCCGGAGCGGGGAGCGGCAAGACGCGCGTGCTCACGACGCGCATCGCCTGGCTGATCCAGACCGGCAACGTCAGCCCCGGGGGTGTCCTCGCGGTGACCTTCACCAACAAGGCCGCGCGCGAGATGCTCACGCGTCTCTCGGCGATGCTGCCGATCAACACGCGCGGCATGTGGATCGGGACGTTCCACGGGCTCTGCAACCGCATGCTGCGGGCGCATTACCGGGAAGCGGGTCTTCCGCAGCTCTTCCAGATCCTCGACACGCAGGACCAGGCCGGGCTCGTGAAGCGGGTGCTGAGGGGCATGAACATCGACGAGGACAAGTTCCCGCCGAGGCAGGTGCAGTGGTTCATCAACGGCCACAAGGAGGAGGGCACCCGCGCGAAGGACGTCGAGGCCTATGACGACATCTCGCGGCGCATGGGCGAGATTTACGCGGTCTACGACGAGCAATGCCAGCGCGAAGGGCTCGTGGACTTCCCGGAGCTGCTGCTGCGCTCCTTCGAGCTGCTGACCCGTAACGAGGTCCTGCGCGAGCACTATCAGAGCCGCTTCCGGCACGTGCTGATCGACGAGTTCCAGGACACCAACCGGCTCCAGTACCGCTGGCTCAAGCTGCTCGCGGGTCCGCATACCGCGATCTTCGGCGTCGGCGACGACGATCAGTCCATCTACCGGTTCCGCGGCGCGAACGTAGGCAACATGGCCGATTTCGAGCGCGACTTCAAGGTTCCGAATCTCATCCGCCTGGAGCAGAACTACCGCTCGCACGGCAATATCCTGAACGCCGCCAACGCGCTCATCTCGCAGAACCGCCGGCGGCTCGGAAAGAACCTGTGGACCGCGGCCGGCGAAGGCGAGCCGTTACGGATCTTCGAGGCGCAGAGCGATGGCTACGAGGCGCACTGGATCGTAGAGGAAGTGCAGGCGCTCGTCCGTGAAGGCCTGGCACGCAACGACATCGCGATTCTCTATCGCTCGAATGCCCAGTCGCGGGTGATCGAGCATGCGCTCTTTACGGCAGGGATTCCGTACCGCGTTTACGGCGGGCTCCGCTTCTTCGAGCGCCAGGAGATCAAGCACGCCCTGGCCTACCTGCGCCTGATCGCCAACCCCGAGGACGACAACGCGTTCCTGCGCGTCGTGAACTTTCCGACGCGTGGCATCGGCGCCCGGTCCATCGAGCAGCTCCAGGACGCGGCGCGCAGCGCAGGGACGAGTCTCTGGCAAGGCGCGTCGCATCTCTCCGGAAAGGCTGCCGCCGCGGTGGGCACGTTCGTGCGCATGGTGGACGCGCTGCGGACGGGCACGAAAGGATTGCCGCTGCCCGAGGTGGTCGACCACATGCTGCAGGCGAGCGGGCTGCGCGACTACTACACGAACGAGCGGGACGGTGCAGAGCGACTCGAGAACCTGGACGAGTTGATCAATGCTGCGGCGGCGTTCATCCAGGATGAGCAGGCGACCGGCGCGGCGATGGCCGTCGTCGATGCGGACGAGGGCGCTGCGCAGCCGCCGGGCGATCCGTGGCTCACCGCGTTTCTCGCCCACGCTGCGCTCGAATCCGGCGAGAACCAGGCCGCTGAAGGTGTCGAGGCGATCCAGCTCATGACCGTGCATTCCGCAAAGGGCCTGGAATTCCATGCCGTGTTCATCAGCGGGCTCGAGGAAGGGCTCTTTCCGCACGAGCAGAGCGTCACCGAGGAGGACGGCCTCGAGGAAGAGCGTCGCCTGATGTACGTCGCAATCACGCGGGCGCGCACGCGGCTCTATCTCTCCTTCGCGCAGACGCGGCTGCTGCACGGGCAGACGCGCTACAACGTCGCGTCACGGTTTCTCGACGAAGTTCCGGCGGGGCTGATGAAGTGGCTCACACCGCGCGGCGGGCGGCTCGTCGATGATCGGGCCTGGCAAGCGGCTCCGCCGCCCGCGAGACTCGCCAAGGCCCAGGGCGCGAGCGGGTCGGGACGCGGCGCCCTGCCGTTCCGGATTGGACAGAACGTCGTGCATCCGAAGTTCGGCGAAGGGGTGATCGTGAATGTCGAGGGCTCGGGTTCGGACGCGCGGCTGCACGTGAACTTCGGCAGCCAAGGCATGAAGTTGCTGCAGCTGGAATACGCGAAGCTGACCGCTGCTTAGCGCGGCTCCCGCCGCGCGCTCAGCCGCGCGAAGGGTACCCTCCTTCCCGCTGGGAGCAGGTGGCGGAGAGGCGGGTGGTGTCTTCCCCGAGCGTGCGCTGCGCTCAGCTATCGCTATCGAAGAGGCCGAGTTGCCGCGCGCCGATCAATACCGCCTGCTCAACAGCCTGCTTGGCTTCGCGCAGCGTCTGCCTGAACGAACAAGGGGGCGATGCCCCCTTGTAGATCCCCCGAGCGTGCGCTGCGCTCAGCTATCGCTGTCGAAGAGGCCGAGTTGCCGAGCACCGATCAATACCGCCTGCTCAACAGCCTGCTTCGCCTCGCGCAGCGTCTGAGACTTGCCCGCTCGATTGCCGGATTCCCACCGGTAGCGCGACGCGCCGCCCGTGCCGCCGTCCAACGAGACCTTGCCGAGACGCTCTTTGCCCAGCCAGTAGCCGTGTGAGCGGTAGCCTCGCTCCCAGACCGGTTTGACCTTCTTGGCTCTGCGTGCCTGCTTCGGCATCTTGTCCTCTCCGCGCATTCAAGCTTACCAGAGGGCTCCCTGCGCGATCACCCAGTAACGCGCCAAGCGGCCCGCCGCGGAAAAGAGCGTTGCGCCAAGCCAGTTGACTTTGAGCCATCCCGCCGCGATACACAGCGCGTCGCCGAAGAATGGCGCCCAGGCGAGCAGGAGCGCCGGCGCGCCCCAGCGTCGCACCGCATCGCCGCCCGCAAGAGGCTTACGGGACGCGATGAAGCGCCCGATCAGATAAGTCGTGAGCCCGCCGCACGTGTTGCCCACCGTCGCCACGACGATCGCCGGCCATGCGAGTTCCGGATGCAGCTTGAGCACGCCGAAAAGCGCCGCCTCCGAGCTGAGCGGAACGAGGGTAGCCGCGAGGAAAGCGGCCACCGCGAGGGAACCGAGGCTTGCCTCGGGCGTGAAGAAATCCAGCGGATCCACGCGACACCGTAATGGCAGGCGGGCACGTGGCGCAACCGGCCCGATTCCTCTACATTACGCGCTCGCCTGCCAAGGAACCGCCCGCGCCCCGCGCGCGGGCGTCCGCTTTTCCGATGCCGACCGACTACCTGGAGAAGATCCTCACCGCTCGCGTCTACGATGTCGCGGAGGAGACGCCGCTCGAGCTTGCGCCGAACCTCTCGGCGCGGCTCGGCAACCGCGTCATGCTCAAGCGCGAGGACATGCAACCGGTGTTCTCCTTCAAGCTGCGCGGCGCATACAACAAGATGGCGCAGTTGTCCGATGCGTCGCTGAAGCGCGGGGTGATCGCCGCCTCCGCGGGCAATCATGCGCAGGGCGTCGCCCTTGCGGCGCGCAAGCTGGGTTGTCGCGCGGTGATCGTGATGCCGGTGACGACGCCGCGCATCAAGGTCGATGCGGTGAAGGCGCTGCGCGCGCAGGTCATGCTGACCGGCGACTCGTACAGCGAAGCGCATGACGAGGCCAAACGGATCGAGCGCCGCGAACGCCTTACCTTCGTGCACCCCTACGACGACCCGGACGTCATCGCCGGCCAGGGTACGATCGGCATGGAGATCGTGCGGCAGGCGACGCGTCCGATCCACGCGATCTTCGTCTGCGTCGGAGGTGGCGGGTTGATATCCGGCATCGCCGCCTACGTGAAACGCCTGCAGCCGAAGATCAAGGTGATCGGCGTCCAGCCCGCGGACTCCGATGCAATGACGCGCTCCGTGCGGACCGGGCGACGCATCGTCCTGCCGCATGTCGGCCTCTTCGCCGACGGTGTTGCCGTGAAGCAGGTCGGCGTCGAGACCTACCGGCTGGCGAAGAAGTACGTCGATGACTGGATCCTCGTGGACACCGACGAGATCTGCGCCGCCATCAAGGACGTCTACGAGGACACCCGCTCGATTCTCGAGCCGGCGGGTGCGCTCGGGGTTGCGGGAATCAAGCGCTACGTCCGGAGAACGGGCGCGCGCGACCGGAAGCTCGTGGCAATCGCTTCCGGCGCGAACACCAATTTCGACCGGCTGCGATTCATTGCCGAGCGCGCGGAGGTGGGCGAGCAGCGCGAAGCGCTGTTCGCCGTCACGATTCCCGAGCGGCCCGGGAGCTTCAAGAAGTTCTGCTCGATGCTCGGCGGGCGGAACATCACGGAGTTCAACTACCGGATCGCGGACCCGAGCGAGGCGCATGTATTCGTGGGCGTCCAGATTCACGACCGCGCAGAGCGCGAGCGCATCGTGCGGAGCCTCGAGCGCCACAGCCTCAAGACCGAGGACCTCTCGGACAACGAGATGGCCAAGCTGCACGTGCGGCATCTCGTCGGCGGCCATGCCGCACTCGCCGATCACGAGCTCCTCTACCGCTTCGAGTTCCCGGAGCGCCCGGGCGCGCTCCTGAGGTTTCTCGAGAGCATGCGCTCGGACTGGAACATCAGCCTGTTTCACTACCGAAACCACGGCGCGAATTACGGCCGAGTCCTGGTCGGCATGCAGGTGCCGCCACAGGAGATGCACGCGTTCCGCCGTTTTCTCGCGACGCTGGGCTATCCTTACGTCGACGAGACGGCGAACCGCGCATACCGCCTGTTCCTGGGCTGATCGTCAGCAGGCTGATCGCGGCTGTCGGCATGGCAAGCAAGACTCACTTCATCTCCAAAGCAGTGCGCCAATACGTCGGCACGCATTCGGCGCAGCCGGACGCTCTTCTGGAAGAATTGCGCGCGGTCACCGGCCGCGTATCGATGGCGCGCATGCAGATCAGCCTCGAGCAGGGCGCGTTCCTTGCACTGCTCGTCAAGGCGCTCAGCGCGAGTCGCGCGATCGAGATCGGCACCTTCACCGGCTACAGCGCGATCTGCATCACGCGCGCGTTGGCGCCGGGCGGCAGATTGATTTCCTGCGATGTGAGCGAGGAGTGGACGGCAACGGCGCGCGAGTTCTGGCGACGCGCAAACCTCGCCGAGCGCATCGAGCTCAGGCTCGCGCCCGCCCTCGACACGCTCGACGGACTGCTGGAACGCGGCGGGGCGGGCGGATTCGATTTTGCGTTCATCGACGCGGACAAGGAGAACTACGACGCCTATTTCGAGCGGTGTCTGGCCTTGATCCGGCCCGCCGGCCTCATCGTGCTCGACAACGTGCTGTGGTCGGGCGCCGTCGCGGACGCGAAGGATCAGGCGCCGTCGACCGTCGCCCTGCGCGCACTCAACGACAAGCTGGTCCGCGACGCGCGGGTGGAAGTGTCTATGGTTCCGATTGGCGACGGGATGACTCTCGCGCTGAAAAAGTGACGAGGCGTCCATTGCGCCGGACGTAGACCCCTCGCTCCGTGACGACGAAGTCCATGGGAACATCCCAGGATTGCGGCCGGATCGTGGGGATGCGTGCGAGCTCGTAGCTCACGCCGATGACGCGCGGCCGGTCGACGAGAGCAGCGAGCGTTCGATCGAAGAAGCCACCGCCATAGCCCAGCCGGTAGCCCGCCCCGTCGAACGCGTTCATGGGGACGAGGACGCTCGTCGGATGCACCGCCGGACCTTCTGCTGGGTAGGGGATGTCGTAGACGCCGCGCGCGAGCTTCACGCCCGGATGCCACTCGCGAAAGACGAGCGGCGTCCGCGCCGCGACCACGACCGGCAGCGCGGTCACCGCGCCGCGCTCACGCAGGCGTCGCGCCAGGAAGCGAGCGTCGTATTCGTTCCGATACGGCCAGCAGAACGCCACGACTCCGGCGTGGAGGTCCGGGAAACCCGCCTCGATATGCCGGTCAATGTGGCTACGGTATGCTTCGAGGGTGGCAGGGGGTAGGGCAAGGCGCGCGGTGACCATTGCCTCGCGCGTCGCGCGCCGCCAAGCGCGGAGCGCCTCGCTTTTGGGGCCGGGTTCGTGGTGGTCAGGCACCGATAACCCCGTGCACGGAAAAGGTTTTCATGAGGCAGTCCGTGCTATTCTTCATGTGATTTCTCAAGAGTCCGGTTCACTATAGCACCCATGTTTGGCTTCCCCGCGCTGTACCTTTTGCGCTTGTCGGTGTGCACGCTCGCGCTCGCGTTGACGTGCGCTGCGACAACACCCGCTTTCGCGGCGAAGGGCGACGACGCGGCGATCCGCGCCGCGGCCGACGCGTTTCGTCGCGGGCAAGCGAAGAAGCTCGATCGCCTGGCCGCACAGGTCGCGGGCCATCCGCTGGCGCCCTACGTCCAATACTGGCAGCTGAAGCTCCATCTCGAGGACGCCGATACCGCGACCGTTCGCGAGATGCTGGCGCGCAATGACGGGTTGCTGCTGGGCGAGCAGCTACGCAACGACTGGCTGCGCGTTCTCGGCAAGCGGAGCCAATGGGACGAGTTTCTCGCCGAGTATCCGCGGCTTGCAGCCGACGATCCCGACGTCACCTGCCTTGCGCTGCAGGGGCGCTGGCGGCGCGGTGACGAGGCGGCGCTCGTGGAGGCGCGCGGATTCTGGAACGCACCGCGCGACATTCCCGATGCGTGCATGCTGCTGATCGAGACGCAGATCGCCGACGGCAAGATCACGACGTCCGACGTGTGGGATCGCGTGCGCGTGCTGCTCGCCGACGGCCAGCTCAGCGCGGCAAAACGCACGATCAACTACCTGCCTGCAGCGGAAACGCCGCGCGAAAGGACAATCGAAGCGATCGCGCGGCACCCCGAGCGCTACGTCAAGCAGACCAAGTTCGACCCGCGCAAGCGCATGAACCGCGAGCTGATGATCTTTGCGGTGACCCGCGTCGCGCGCAAGGACGCCGAGCTCGCGGAGAGCTATTTCACCCCTCGACTCCAGGAGCAATTCCCGACGGACGATCGGGAGCACGTCTGGGGTCAGATTGCGAGCCACGCCGCGCGGCAGCATCTTCCGACGGCGACGCTCTGGTTCTCCCGGGCCGGGGATGCGCCGCTCACGGACGAGCAACTCGCGTGGCGCGCCCGTGCGGCGCTACGGGAGGAGAACTGGCCCGAGGTCGCCGCCGCGATCGACCGCATGAGCGCTGACGGACGCGACGATCCCACATGGATCTACTGGAAGGGGCGCGCATTGCGTGCGGCGGGCGATCGTAATGATGCCGAGCTGCTGTACTTGCGGATTGCACACCTGCATGAGTTCTACGGGAAGCTCGCGCGCGAGGAACTCGGCGTACCGCTCGCGATCCCGCCGCGCATCCACGTGCCCACCAACGGGGAGGTAGCGACGGCCGCCCAGAACCCCAGCCTGCAGCGTGCGCTCGCGCTGTTTCGCGCGGAATTGCGCACACCAGCCGTGCGCGAGTGGAACTGGGGCGTGCGCGGGATGAGCGACCGTGAGCTGCTCGCCGCCGCGGAGCTCGCGCGCCGTTACGAGATCTGGGATCGGGCGATCAGCACGGCCAATCGCACCGTCGGGACGCATGATTTTTCAGTACGCTTTCTCGCGCCCTACCGTGACATGTTCATCGAGCAGGCGCGCGCCCAGGGACTGGAGGAGAACTGGGTACTCGGCCTCGTGCGGCAGGAGAGCCGGTTCATCAGCGACGCGCGCTCGTCGGCGGGCGCATCGGGACTGATGCAGCTCATGCCGAGAACCGCGCGTTGGGTGGCGCGGCAGATCGGCATGCGCAACTACTCGTGGCGTCGCGTGATGGACGTCGACGTCAACATCGCGCTCGGCACGGGCTATCTCAAGTATGTCTACGACGAACTCGGCGGCAGCTCGGTCCTCGCGGCGACCGCGTATAACGCGGGCCCCCGCCGCGCGCAGCGCTGGCGCGGCGACCGCGCGCTGGAAGGCGCCATCTACGCCGAAACGATTCCCTTCTCGGAAACGCGCAATTACGTGAAGAAGGTGATGAGCAACACCGTCTACTACGCCGCCATCTACGGCGGGCGGGTCGAGTCGCTCAAGCAGCGCCTCGGTGTCATCCCACCGCGCGATCCCGACGACAAGACCGGCGCCGGCGGCGAGCCGACGCTAAAATAGCATCCTGCGATCCCGCGCGCGCCGGTCCGGCCGTCCCGCCCGGATTAGCTCGTTCCGGATTGGCTTGTTCGGGATTGGCTCGTTCGGTTTCGTTACGCTGCATTTGGGCGGGATTTTTGCGACTTTCTATCGGGGCCACATAGCATGAAAAGGATCTGCGTCCTCGGCGGTTCCGGATTCGTCGGCCGCCACATCGTCGAGCACCTCGTCGAAGAGGGTCATTGGGTGACGGTGCCGACCCGTCGCCGCGAGCGGGCCAAGCACCTCTACTTACTGCCGACGGTCAACGTCGTGGAAGCTGATATCCAAGACCCTGCGGCACTCGCCCGCGTCATTGACCGCTGCGACGTCGTCGTCAACTTGGTCGGCATCCTGCAGAGCCGGCCGGGCCAGCCCTACGGTCCGGATTTCGCGCGCGTGCACGTCGAGCTGCCGCAGAAAGTGGTCGCCGCATGCGCGGAGGGCGGCGTGCCGCGACTGCTGCACATGAGTGCGCTCAAGGCGGCCGTGGATGCGCCCAGCGAGTACCTTCGCTCCAAGGCCGAAGGCGAGGCAGCGGTGATCAGCGCGCGCGGGCGTGTCGCAGCCACGATATTCAGGCCATCGGTCGTGTTTGGTCCCGAGGACCAGTTTCTGAACGTCTTTGCCCGGCTCCAGAAATTCCTGCCGGTCTTGTTTCTGGCGTGTCCGGACGCCAGGTTCCAGCCCGTGTACGTCCGTGATGTGGCGCGCGCGTTCGTCGCTTCGCTCGACCTCGACGAGAGTTTCGACAAGGCATACGACCTGGTCGGCCCGAAGGTCTATACGCTTCGCGAGCTCGTCGAGTACGCCGGCAAGACCAGCGGCCATTCGCGCCCGATCGTGGGCCTCGGCAAGCGACTGTCCTGGTTCCAGGCGCGCGTGATGGAGATCCTCCCCGGTAAGCTGATGTCCCGCGACAACGTCCGTTCGATGAGGCTCGCGAACGTGTCGGACGCAACGTTTCCCTTCGGGATCCAGCCGACTCCGCTGGAGGCCGTCGCGCCCGCCTACTTGAAGGGCGTCTACGCCAGATCGCGCTTCTCGACGTTCCGGTACCGCGCGGGACGCAAGCCGAGGGAAGTGTGACCAACCCGGTCCTGATCGTCGCGAACAAGAACTACTCTTCGTGGTCGCTCCGGGCATGGCTCGCGCTCGCGCAGGCGGGCATCGTCTTCGACGAAGTCCGCATCCCGCTCGGAATGCCCGCGACCAAGGAAACGCTTCTCGGCTATTCGCCCGCGGGAAAGGTTCCCGTGCTGATCGACGGCAAGGCGAAAATGTGGGAGTCGCTCGCAATCTGCGAGTACGCGGCGGAGCGCTGGGGCGAAAAGCGGCTCTGGCCCGCAGACCGCGCGGCGCGCGCCCACGCGCGCTCGGTCTCGGCGGAAATGCACACCGGGTTCGCGGCCCTGCGCGCCGCGATGCCGATGAATTGCCGTAGCCGGTATCCGGGCAAGGGCCGCAACGCGGCCGTGGATCGGGACATTGCCCGGATCGAGTCGCTCTGGGCTGATTGCCTGAAGCGCTACGGCGGCCCGTTCTTGTTCGGCGCCTTTTCCATCGCGGACGCCATGTACGCGCCGGTCGTCTCGCGATTTCTTACCTACGACGTGAAGCTCGCCGGCGCCCTGCAGCTGTATGCGCAGGCGGTCCTCGAGCTCCCGGCCATGAAGGCGTGGTATGCAGCCGGGGCCGCCGAGCCCGAGTTCCTCGCCGACGAGGAGCCCTACGCCACCACCGTCTGAGGGACCATGAAGGTCTATACCGTAGGCGGGGCTGTTCGCGACGAGCTGCTCGGCCTGGCGGTGAAGGACCGCGACTATGTCGTGGTCGGCGCGACGCCCGAGGAGATGGAGCGCCGCGGTTTTCGTCCGGTCGGCAAGGATTTCCCGGTCTTCCTGCATCCGGACACGCACGAGGAATACGCGCTCGCGCGTACCGAGCGCAAGACTGCCCGCGGATACAAGGGGTTTCAGGTCCACGCGGCGCCCGACGTCACACTGGAGCAGGACCTCGCACGCCGCGACCTGACCATCAACGCCATCGCCCGTGACGAGGCTGGCACGCTCATTGATCCACACGGTGGCGCGGCGGACCTGAAAGCGGGCGTGCTGCGCCATGTCAGCGCCGCGTTTGTCGAGGATCCGGTGCGCATCCTCCGGGTCGCACGATTCGCCGCGCGGTTTCCGGAGT
Organism: Betaproteobacteria bacterium; assembly: GCA_022340285.1. Lineage (GTDB taxonomy): Bacteria > Pseudomonadota > Gammaproteobacteria > Burkholderiales > SG8-39 > JAABRB01. The sequence goes on along the minus strand of JAJDOG010000096.1, from coordinate 15,443 downwards.
TCCGGATCGCCGACGAGACCGTGAAGCTCATGCGTGCGATGGTCGCCCGCGGCGAGGCCGACGCCCTGGTGCCCGAGCGCGTCTGGCAGGAGATCGCGAAGGGCCTCGCCGAGCCGGAGCCGAGCCGGATGTTTTCCGTGCTCAACGAGTGCGGGGCGCTCGAGCGGGTGCTGCCCGAGTGGATGCGGCTGAACGAGACGCGGGCGCTCGCCGCGCTCGGGATTGCCGCGGAACGGCGCCTTGCGCTCGTCGAGCGGTTCGCCGCGCTGTTCGCAGGCGCCGATCCGGATGCGGTGGAAAGCGCATGCGCGCGGCTGAAGTGCCCCGGCGATTGTCGCGATCTCGCACTGCTTGCGTCGCGATTCTCGACGCCGATCGAGGACGCCGAACGGCTCGAGGCCGCCGGGTTGGTCGAGCTGCTCGAGCGCTGCGATGCCCTGCGGCGGCCGGAACGCTTTGCGGCCTTGCTCGAGGCCGTCGATTGCGATGCCATGGCGGTGGGGCGCGAGCGGCACTACCTCGTCGCGCAGCGCGTGGTGCGTGCGCTCAAGGCGGCGCAGGGCGTCGATGCAGGCCGGCTGGCGGCGGAGAATCCGGACGGCATTGCGCAGGCCATTCATGCGGCGCGCGTCGCCGCTGTCGAGCAAGCCCTCTCCGCGCGTTAGCGCGCCCCGATCGAGCGCTACAGGAATCGCGCAATGAGCGTCAGCGCGATCGACAGCAGTATCGTCGACGTGAAAGGCACGTAATAGCTGCGACCCCTAAAACGCACCATCATGTCGCCGGGCAGCCGCCCCAGGCCGAAGCGCGCGAAAAGCGGGCTCACCGCCGTGAGGATCACCAGCGCGATCGCCAGCGTGAGAAGCCACTTCAACATGGGGGTGTTTCTTGGGTTACAGGCCGGTTGATTGTAAACTCGCGCGGCAATCGATGATCGAGGCACGGTAAACCGAAGCACTGCCGCGGAGGATGGATGATCGAGCTCTACACCTGGGGGACGCCCAACGGACGCAAGGTTTCCATCATGCTCGAGGAGATCGGGCTGCCGTATAGCGTGCATCGCATCAATATCCGCGAGGGCGAGCAATTCACGCCCGAGTTCGTCGCGATCAACCCGAACTCCAAGATCCCGGCGATCATCGACTCGGACGGTCCAGACGGTCAGCCGATGACGATGTTCGAATCCGGCGCGATCCTGATCTACCTCGCGGGCAAGACCGGCAAGTTTCTGCCGGAGACCCTGCGTGCGCGATACGAGGTGCTGCAGTGGCTCATGTTCCAGATGGGGCACATCGGTCCGATGATCGGCCAGTTGCACGTTTTCTTGCGCTCGGCCAAGGTGGAGGTGCCGTACGCGATCGAGCGCTACACGAAAGAGAAGAACCGGCTCTACCGTGTGCTCGACAAGCGGCTGGGCGAAGCCGAGTTCCTTGCTGCAGGCGAATACACGATCGCCGACATCGCGACCTACCCGTGGGTGGCGCGGTACGAATGGCATAAGACCGATCTCGCCGAATACCCGAACGTCAAGCGCTGGTTCGACGGCATATCGGCGCGCCCGGCCGTCCAGCGCGGGATGGCGGTACCCGGCTGACGCCGTCGACGCGGCGATGACGCGGGACATCCGTGCCGGCACGGGCGGGCGGCTCGAGCTGCTCGAGGCCACACCACTCGCCTCCGAGTACCCGCACCCGGTGCTCTTTCTGCATGGCGCCTTCACCGGCGCCTGGTGCTGGGCCGAGCATTTCCTTGCGCACTTCGCGGCGCACGGCTTCCCCTGCTACGCGCTCTCGTTCCGCGGCCATGGCGCAAGCCACGGCCGCGACACGCTCATGGCGAGCGGCATCCAGGACTACGTGGAGGACGTCTTTGAAGCGGTGAACCGGATTGGCAGGCCGCCGGTGCTGGTCGGGCATTCCATGGGCGGCTTCGTGGCGCAGAAGTACCTCGAGGATGCGCCGATTCCCGGGATGGCACTGCTTGCGCCGGTGCCCCCCCAGGGGCTCTTCGCGTCGCAGCTCAAGCTCGCGTTCGAGAACCCGACGCTCTTTGCCGAGATGAACAACCTGCTCTCGCGCGGCCGCGCGTCCCCGGCGGCGCTGCAGAAGGCGCTCTTCTCCGGAGCGGTCGATGCCGACAAACTCGTCGAATGGTTCCGGCACACGCAGGCCGAATCGCAGCGCGCGATCTGGGACATGACGCTCTTTGCGCTGCCTTGGCTGTGGCGCTTGAATCGCGCGCCGCTCCTGTGGCTCGCTGCGGAGAACGACGCGCTCGTTCCGATCGAGCAGATGCGCATCGGCGCCGGAATGATCGGGGGGCAGGTGGAAGTCGTTCCCGGGCTCGGGCACGCGATGATGCTGGAAGCGGGCTGGCAGACGGTCGCCGATCGGGTGATCGAATGGCTGCGCACACTCGCTTGAACCACCCCGCCGCCTTCGGCGGCACCCCGCCCGGCCCAAAGCGAGACGCTTCGGGCGTTCGCCGGCTCGAACGTGCGCAGGCACGTTCTCGAAGGGGAAACCTGAACCCCTTCTCGGTTTGCTCTTAGCGGGAAGGAAGGTAACAGGAGGGAACCAGCCGGCTCCCTCCTGTTCGTAACCTTCAGGTATCGTTTTCTTCAGCGCGCGTGCTTCTGCAGGTATCCGATGATCTCGTCGATGCGTAGCTGCGGCTCGTCCGGATTGGGCTTCGAGCCGACCACGCGGTTCATCCACAGCATGTTCTTCTCCATGCGCGCCACCACCGCAGGCCATTCGGCGGCTGTGTAACGCCGCGGATCCGGTAGCACGTGGCATTGCTGGCAGGCGAGACGGAACGATTTCGCCGCGTCGGACTCGATATCGGAATACTTCCTCGGGTCGAGCGGCCGCTGCGCATAGCGTTGCAGGTAGGTGAGCAGCTGCGCTCTTTCCTCGTCGGTCGGTGCTTTGACCCCGGCCATCATCTCCTTCATCAGGGTTCCGAGGTTGCCCTTGCCCTGCATGCGCACGACCATGCGCTCGACGATACCGGGCCATTTCGCCGCGTCGTGCATCGCGGGGTTCGGCAGGTTATGGCACTGCACGCAATACTCGACGACGAGCTGCGCGCCGCGCGTGTGGCGCTCCGGAAGCTGGGCGGCTTCGAACGTGGGCGGCAGGATGCGGGCGAGCATCGGACCATGCGGGCTGTCCTGCCAGCGCACGCGCGCCGCCGCTATGGCCTGCTCCGCGGAATCGTCCGCCCACGTGGCCCCCGCAACGGTCGCGCCGAGGACGGCGAAGCACGCAACGAAGCCTGCAGTGGTGGCTTTCATCGCGCCATTTTACAGAGTGTGCCGACGGTCCCCTGACCCGAATCCGATCAGCGGCTCGGGTACGCCGCGCCCCAATGCGATCGCCTTGAAGAGCTCGCCCATTTCGGCGGGCGAGAGCAATTTGTTGGCTGCCGCCGCTTGAGGCAGATAGCGCGCGGCTTCTTCCGGGGGCGTCCGCAGCATCAGTTCGGTGATTCCGCAGTTCACGAGGAACCGCTCCTGGCTCGTGTAGCCGAGCACCTCGAGCCCTTCGTCCACGGCCGCCTCGGCGATTGCACTGAAGTCGACATGGGCGGTGATGTCCTGCAGTCCCGGCAACCAGAACGGGTCCGCGTGCGCGCGATGCTGGTAGTGGCACATGAGCGTGCCCTGCGCGCGCTGCGGATGGTAGAACTCCCGCGCCGGAAAGCCGTAATCCACGAACAGCATCACGCCGCGCTCGAGAATTGCGCTGACGCTCCGCACGAATGCGCGTGCGGCGAGGCCGATCTCGGTGATATAGCCCGGGGCCAGCCCGAGTCGCTCCGTCGCGGCATGCAGGGTTCCGGAGGCCGGCCGGAACGACCAATCGAACGGCCGTTGTCCTCGACTGGCGACCACGCCGCCTTCCTCGATGCCGCGATCGGCGGCGCGGACAACGTGCACCGGCATCGCGTCGAGCACCTCGTTGCCGATCACCAATCCTGCGAATGCGGGCGGCAGCACGTTCAGCCATGCGATCCGCTCCATGAGATGCGGCACGTGCGCGGCGAGCAGATCCCGGCTGCGCGCGCGCAGGTCCGCGGAAAGCTCGAGAATCAGGAATCGCTTCGGCGCGGCGCCGAGCCGGTCGAGCTCCTCGAGGAGCGAGGCGGCGAGCGCTCCGGAGCCTGCGCCGACCTCCAGGATGTCCTCGAAACCGAGCGACAGGATCTGCCTTGCCTGTTGCGCAATGCAATGCCCGAAAAGAGGTGTGAGCTCGGGCGCGGTCGTGAAGTCGCCCTCCGGACCGAGCTTGCGGGCGCCTGCGGCATAGTAGCCGAGTCCCGGCGCGTAGAGCGCGAGCTCCATGTAGCGCGCGAAGCTGATCCAGCCGCCGGCCGCCGCGATCTCGCGACGCACGTGCTCGACCAGGCGCGCGCTGTGCGCAAGCGCCACGGGCGAAGGGGGCGGCAGCGTGTCGCGCATCTCCATGACGGGGCGTCATAGTGCGCCATTCCGGTAGAATCCTCAATCGCCTTTGCGCCGGATAGCGGCGCGGTAATCTTCATCGGGAAACGAATGACCGCACCCCTCTCGGGCAGAGTGGCGCTCGTCACAGGCGGCGCGAAGCGTGTCGGCGCGGCGATCGTGCGCAGGCTGCACGGCGCCGGTGCCGCGGTCATGGTTCATCACCGCAATTCCCAGAAGGACGCCAAAAAGCTCATCGACGAGCTGAACGGTGCCCGCGCCAACTCGGCGGCATCGGTGCGCGCGGATCTCCTGAACCTGAGCGCCGTGGCCGAGCTGGTCAAGACGACGGTCGAGCGCTTCGGGGGCCTGGACATCCTGGTCAACAACGCTTCGACTTTCCATCCGACCCCCGTCGGCGAGATCAAATCGACCGACTGGGACGATCTCGTCGGCACGAACCTCAAGGCGCCGCTGTTTCTCGCGCAGGCCGCTGCGCCGCATCTCAGGAAGGCGCACGGCTGCATCGTGAACATCACCGACATCCACGCCGATCGCCCGCTCAAGCGCTACGTCGTGTACAGCGTCGCGAAGGCAGGCCTCGCAGGACTGACGCGATCGCTGGCGCGCGAGCTCGGCCCGGAAGTGCGCGTGAACGGCGTGGCCCCGGGACCGATTCTTTGGCCCGACGACGGGTCGTTCGACGAGGTCGCGCGGCAGCGGGTGGTCTCGCACACGCTGCTCAAGCGCACCGGTGAGGCCGAGGACATCGCAGGGACCGTGTACTTTCTCGTCGCCGACGCGCCGTACATCACCGGGCAGGTAGTCGCGGTCGACGGCGGGCGCAGCATCAATCTCTGAAGGAGATCGTCGTGATACTGGAGATCGCAGTCATACGCGTGAAGGCGGGCCAGACCGGGCAGTTCGAGAACGCGTTTCGCGAGGCCTCCCGGGTCATCAGCGCCGCAAAAGGCTACCGGTCGCACGAGCTCGTGCGCTCGATCGAGAATTCGGGCAAGTACGTGCTGCTGGTGCGCTGGGACAGCGTGGAGTCGCACATGGAAGGTTTTCGCAACTCCGCCGACTTCAAGGAGTGGCGCGATCTGATCGGTTCCTACTTCGAGGTCGCGCCCGAAGTCGAACACGGCCAGACGGTGACGGACGCACGGCTCTGACCCGGGCGCGTTGGGCATCTACCTCGCTCGGTTCTGCAACACTGCCGCCCAGGTGGCGTGCGGTCGCGGCTGGAGCAGGCCGCGGGCGTCGACGGGCAAGCGCACGAGCGCGAGGGTGTCGCTGACATTGCCGCCGATCGCCTCGATCTCTGCCGGCCGCTCGGCCACGACGAGATCGCAGTGGTACGGACCGCGCTTGAGGTGCGCAAAGCCGTTTACGTTCTCCCCAAACCCCGGCGCGGCGAGGCTGGATCGCGCCACGCAGACCAAATCCCCCACGCGCGGCGCATAGCTTGCCGGGTCGCGTGTGGCGAAGCGGTCGCCTTCCCGCGGGTCGAGGAAACGCTCGATGTAGTCCCAGTGCAGCACGGTGGAGGGAAACTCGGTGGGAGCGAGCCCCGCTCCGCGCGCGAGCCAGGAGATGAAAGCCGCCGACCACGGGCGAAGCTCGCCTTGGCGCCCGATTATGGGCAGTCGCGTCACGCTGTACCAGTACATCAGCACGCGTGTGAGGATCGGCGGCTGCACTTCGTGAGTCGCGACGGCGTCCTCCTCGAAGTGCACCGTTCCCTCGCCGTCCGCGTCGTAGGTCACGACCGGTCGGCCGAACAAGGCCCACTCCTGCAGAGCGAGATAAACCATGCGTTCGCGCGCTCCAGGCACGGCAAAGTTCGGACTGATCTCGGGAGACGGCGTGAGCGGGGCCGGGCCGGGCGCCGCGCATGCGGCGACGAGCGCGGCGAGGATGCAGGCAAAAAGAGTGCGCATTCGTGTTCTCCGGGGTGACGCGGGCATGATCCCCGAGGGCCGGCCGTGCTTCAACCCCTTGACCGGCGCTCGCCCCGTAGCGGCCGCTCTGGGATAATCACGCACTCGCTCCCACGGTGCCTGCGCCATGAATGCGCCCGATATCAAGCGCCTCCAGAAAGAAGCCTACGAGGCGAACAAGCTCGAGAAGCGCCTGCGCCGACTCGTCGGGCAGGCCATCGCTGAATACGACATGATCGGCGCCGGCGATCGTGTGATGGTGTGCCTTTCGGGCGGCAAGGACAGCTACGGGCTACTCGACGTACTGCTGAAGCTGCGTGAGATTGCACCGGTGGCCTTCGAGATCGTCGCGGTCAACCTGGACCAGCGCCATCCCGGATTTCCCGAGCAAGTGCTGCCCGAGTATCTCCGCGCGCTCGACATACCCTTTCACATCGAGGCGCAGGACACCTATTCGATCGTCAAGCGGGTGATCCCCGAAGGCCGCACGATGTGCTCACTCTGCTCGCGGCTGCGGCGCGGCGTGCTCTACCGCGTGGCGCGCGAGCTCGGCGCGACGCGAATCGCGCTCGGACACCATCGCGACGATATCCTGGAGACGTTTTTTCTGAATCTCTTCTTCGGCGGCAAGCTGAAGGCGATGCCGCCCAAGCTGATCTCGGACGACGGAAGGCACGTGGTGATCCGACCGCTTGCCTACGTGAGGGAGGCCGATCTCGACCGCTACGCCGACGTGCGTCGATTTCCGATCATCCCGTGCGATCTGTGCGGTTCGCAGGAAAACCTGCAGCGCAAGCAGATCAAGGCGATGCTCCTCGAATGGGAGAGACACCACCCCGGCCGCGCCGCAACGATCTTCCGGAGCCTCGCGAACGCCGAGCCCTCGCACCTCCTCGACCCGTCGCTCTTCGATTTCCGCGGCATCGCGCCGAGCGGCGTGCCGGACGAGACCGGCGATCGGGCGTTCGATCCGGACGCGTAGCAACCGCGCGTCAAGCCGCGTCGTACGGTGTGCCGTCCTTGTGGAAGAACCGCGTGGCCGGATTGGGCGCGCGCCCTTCGAGATCCGCGTCCGGGTAGTGAACGCGCTCGCCCGGCATCCGGTCGCCAACCTCGAGGTAGACGGCGACCGAATCGCCGCGGTTGATCAGATGATGGCCGTCGGGATTGCCGGCCGGAAAGCCGGCGCACATGCCAGGCCCCACAACCCGCGCGCCGGCGTCGGTCACGAGGGTGACCTCGCCATCGAGCACGTAGATGAACTCGTCCTGACGCTCGTGCCAGTGACGCTCTGACGAGTGGGCGCCGGGCGCAAGCTCCACCAGATTCACGCCGAAATTCCGCAATCCGAGTGCGTTGCCGAGCGCTCGCTTGCTGCGCCCGGCAAGCGGCGCACGCAACGCTTCGGTCGGGTAGACCGACCCCGTGCGGGGCTCGACGGTCGCTGGGTCGAGCACGGAAAATTCGGGTTGACGGTTCTTGGCCATTCGGAGCCCCCTAGCCGTACAATCCGCTAAGTATATGACATAACGAGACTTTCTCGCTCTTCGCGGACTCGCTGTTTCACCGAAGATACAGTTGTCAAAATAATTTTGATAAGGCAGACTAGCACTCTCCAACAGACCCGTTCCAATCTTTTCATGAACAGCGTCGAACGCCTCATCGCACTCTTCGGCAGCCAGGCCGAGGTGGCGCGCCGATTGAGTCTCGACCGCGCCGTGGTGAGCAACTGGGTGAAGTCGGGTTACGTGCCCGCGCGCTGGGCCATGGAGATCGAGCGCGTGAGCGAGGGTCGCATCAGTGCGGTCGACATTCTCGACGACGCGAACGCGAAGCGACCGGTGAAGGTCAAGTCGCGCCCCGATGACTTCGGAGCGCTCAACACGGGGAGTCAGGCAATGAACGAGTACGCGCCCTCTAAGCGAATCAATTCCTTCCATCCGCCGCAGCGCACGCTGATGGGACCCGGCCCCACCGAGATCCACCCGCGCGTCCTCACCACGATGAGCCAGCCGGCGATCGGCTACCTCGACCCGGTCTTCATCGAGATGATGGAGGAGCTGAAGTCGCTCCTGCGCTACGCCTACCAGACCAAGAACCCGCTGACGTTCCCGATCTCGGGTCCCGGATCGGTCGGCATGGAATACTGCTTCGTGAATCTCGTCCGGCCAGGCGACAAGGTCGTCGTGATGAAGAACGGCGTGTTCGGCGGCAGGATGATCGAGAACGTGGAGCGCTGCGGGGGCGTTCCCATTGTGATCGATCACGAATGGGGCGAGCCGTGCGACCCGCAAAAGCTCGAAGACACGCTGAAGCAGAATGGCGACGTGCGGATCGTCGCCTTCGTGCACGCGGAAACCTCGACCGGCGCACTGTCCGACGCAAAGACACTGGTCGAGATCGCCCACAAGCACAACGCGCTCGCGATCGTCGACGCCGTTACATCGCTCGGCGGTGTGCCGGTGCTGGTCGACGAGTGGGGCATCGACGCGGTCTATTCGGCAAGCCAGAAGTGTCTTTCTTGCACGCCCGGACTCTCGCCCGTGTCTTTCTCGGAGCGCGTGGTGGACTACGTGAGGGCGCGCAAGGACAAGATCCACAGCTGGTTCATGGACATGAACCTGCTGCTCGGCTATTGGGGTGCGACCACCCGAACCTATCACCACACCGCGCCGACGAACTCCCTGCTCGGTCTGCATGAAGCGCTGTTGCTGCTGCGCGAGGAAGGACTGGAGAACGCGTGGGCGCGCCACCGGCGCCATCATCTCGCGCTGAAGGCCGGTCTCGAAGCGATGGGCCTGAAGTTCCTGGTGAAGGAGCAGTACCAGATTCCGCAGATGAACGCCGTGTACGTTCCCGAGGGTGTCGACGAGGCGAAGGTGCGCCGCACGCTTCTCGAGGAGTTCAGCCTCGAGATCGGCGCCGGCCTCGGTCCGCTCGCGGGCAAGATCTGGCGCTTCGGCATCATGGGCTATTCATGCCGGCCCGACAACGTGATGCTGTGTCTCTCCGCGCTCGGATCGGTGCTTTCGGACCTCGGGCTGCCGGTGCACGTCGGCGACGCGGAAGCCGCAGCACACAACGCGTACGCGCAGATGCACGCCAGTGCAGCGCAATCGAAGCGGAAGCCGATCGCCGAGGCGGCATAAAACGCGACCCCGTCGGGCAATTGCAGGATCAGCCCCGCCTGAGGTAACGTAGGGCTGGCCGCTCTTCGATGCGGCGTGGCTCGACTCGCGAGCCGGCTACGCGCGCGGCCAGCGCTTTCCATGGAGGAGAGATGGTGCTGGAGACGATGGGTTCGGCTTCGCCTGCCGTGGAGGAGAATGTGCGACTCGCGCGCGAGCATTTCGCCGCGGAGAGCGCGCACGACGCGGAGCGCACGCTCGCAACGCTCGCCGACGACATCATGTACCGGGTGGTCGCAAGCGGCGAGATCGTCCGCGGGAAGGCGGCCGTCGCCAAGTACTACGACGTGTGGTGGACCGCCTTCCCGGACGTAATCATCGAGATCAAGCGCATGGTCGCCGCGGGCGAGTGGGTCTTCTGCGAGAACGTGGCCACGGCGACGCACCTCGGCCCATGGCTGGGGATTCCGCCGACCGGGACGCGCGTGGTCCAGAACCTGTGCGCGATCCTGCGCTTTCGCGATGGCCTGATGATCGAGGAAACCGTCTACTACGACCAGCTCGAGCGTATCCGCCAGGTCGGCTCGGTGTTCACGCTCGACGGACGTCCGCTGCGGATCCCGACCGGCCCCATCGTCACCACGCAATAGACGACGCAGCAGGCCGGGCGTTTGCCGCGAATGCCTGTGCGCCGCAACGATGCGATAATGAATGCAAAGACCGTTGAACAGAAAGTTTTTCCACCAAGGAGGAGACACCATGAAGAGAATTCCGAGGGCCCTGCGGGTGCCGATCGTTGCGCTCGCGTTGGCGGCGTTGCCCGTCGGCGCGAACGCGCAGCAGGTCATCAAGCTCACGGCGATCGATGGCTATCCGCCGCGCGCGCTGTGGACCAAGCTCTTCATCAGTTATTACATTCCGGAGGTCGACAAGCGCCTCGCCGCATCGGGCAAATACAAGATCGAGTGGCAGCAGGCCTGGGGCGGCCAGATCGTCAAGCCGCGCGGCGTGCTCGACGGAATCAAGAACAAGCTGGGCGATATCGGCATCGTGACCACGGTGTTCCATGCGAGCAAGCTGCCGCTGAACAACCTGCCTTACTACACGCCGTTCAGCTCCCGGAATCCCAAGATTGTCTCTCGAATCATCGACGAGCTGATGGAGAAGTACCCGGCGTTCCAGAAGCAGTTCGACGCGCAGAACCAGGTCGCGCTGACCAACTTTTCGTCGATCGATAACTACGGCGTCTTCACCAAGGAGCCGGCGCCGAACGTGTCCGACTTGAAGGGACGCAAGCTCCTTGCGGCGGGCCCTAATGCGCTGTACATGAAGGCGGTTGGTGCGGTGACCGTTCTCGGGAGCCTGACGTCGTATTACAACGACATGAAGTCCGGTGTCGCCGACGGCTGTGTGATCTGGCCCGAAGCCACCATCACTTTCAAGCTGGTCGAGGTGGCCCCCTACTACATGGAGACTGATTTCGGCACCGGCGTCAACAAGTCGGTCACCGTTAACAAGGAAGTCTGGGCCAGCCTCCCTCCCGATGTGCAGAAGGTGCTCAAGGAAGTGGCCGTCGACTACCGCGACACGGTGGCGCAGGCGGCGATCGACCTCTCCGACGTGTCGATCAAGAAGTTCAAGGCTGCGGGAGGCAAGATCCACTCGCTCACCGAGGCGCAGAAGAAGGAATGGGCCGACTCGATGCCCAACATCGCCATGAATCTCGCCGAGGATGTCGAGAAGAACGACGGATATCCTGCCAAACAGATCCTGTCTGCGTACATGAGTGCGCTGCGCGCGGCCGGCCAGAAGCCGATAAGGAACTGGGATCAGAAATAACCGCCGTCCTGGCGGACGCGATCCCGGTACATCTCTGATCGAGGGGGCTACGGCCCCCTTGCTCCGGCCCCGGGACGAGGGCTCCGGAGCGATGGACTCGCACGCCAGAGTTGTCGACAGGCCGCGCCCACTCCCTCAATCTGGCCTGCGGAGGCTCACGTATGAGTACCGAGACCCCACCTCGCCGGTCGGCAGTCGTCCGGATATTCGACCGATCGGTCGTCGCCCTCAACGCTATCGGCTCGCTCTGGGTGCTGCTGCTGGTGCTCCTGATCTGCGCCGATTCGTTCGGGCGGAGCTTCTTCAATCACCCGATCGACGGAGTGACGGAGCTTGTCGCGGTGTCCATCGCGGTGATCGTGTTCTGCCAGCTCCCCGACACGGCGCGCCTCGGCCGCCTCACGCGCTCCGAGACGTTTCTCTACCGACTCCAGGCGAGCAATTCCATGGTTGCCCGGCTCGTCGTGGTCGGCTTCGATCTGCTCGGCGCCGCAGTGATGGCCGCGATCATCGTCGGGACCACGCCGCTGCTCATCGAATCGTTCGAGCGCGGCTACTACATCGGCGAACACGGCATCTTCACGCTCCCCGACTGGCCGCTGAAAGCGCTGGTGGTACTCGGCGGTACGGCCACCATGCTGTGCTTCATCGCGCGCGCTGTTCAGCACTGGTTGCAGGTGCGCGAGCGCCAGGGCTGATCCGGTCATGGATCCTTTCGCCGTCGGCATTGTTTCGCTGATCCTGATCGTCCTGCTGATCTGGACCGGATGCTACGTCGGCATCGCGCTCAGCCTGGTGTCGTTTTTCGGCGTGTGGGTCATCAAGAGCGATCCGGTCATCGCCGTGCGCATGATGACGCTCTCCGTGACCGAGACGGTCAAGCACGTCGACTACGCCGCCATTCCGACTTTCGTGATGATGGGCCTGATCGTCGGCAAGAGCGGATTCGGCGCGGACATCTACGAGGTCGCGAACGAGGTCTTCCGGCGCCTGCGGGGCGGGCTGGGGATCGCCACCGTCGCGGCCAATGCGGCATTTGCCGCCGTGACCGGATCCTCGATCGCCGCGGCCGCAGTGTTCTCCCGGGTTTCCGTGCCAGAAATGATCCGCTATCAGTACTCCAAGCGCTTCGCGGTGGGCGTGGTCGCGGGCAGCTCGGTGCTGGGCATGATCATTCCGCCGAGCGTGATGATGATCATCTACGCCTTTGTCGCCGAGCAGTCGGTCGGCGACATGTTCATCGCGGGAATCGTTCCGGGGCTGATGCTCGCCGGGGCATTCGTCGTCGCCATTCTCGTAATGACCAAGATCGCTCCGCGCTTCGTCGGGGCGGGGGCGCTCGTCCAGCGCGCCGCCCCCGAGGACCCGCTGTCGGTGGCGCAAATGGCCCTGAAAATCACTCCGATCGCCACGCTGATCGCGATCGTGCTGGGCGGCATCTACACGGGTTTCTTCACCGCTTTCGAGGCGGGCGCGACCGGTGCACTCACCGCATACGTACTGTCGCTGGTGAAACGGAAGATCAACTTCAAGGCGTTCAAGGAGATCCTCGTCGACACCGGCCACATCACCGCCAACCTCCTGTTCCTGATCATCGCCGCGTCGATGTACAGCCGCATGCTCGGCATCGCGGGGCTGCCTTTCCTGCTGAGCCAGTGGCTCGACCACATCAATCTCGGATTCCCGTGGTTGATGACGGTCTATGTCCTGCTGCTGCTCTTCCTGGGCACCATCATCGATACGGGCTCCATCATCCTGGTGTGCGTGCCGCTCTTCCTCGCAGCGATCGAGAGCATGGATCTGAGCCTCGTCTGGTTCGGTCTCGTCACCGTGGTCGGCGCCGAGATCGGTCTGCTGACGCCGCCGTTCGGGCTGTCATGCTTCGTGATCAAGACCGCGATCAATCGCCGGGACATCGATCTCAACGACGTCTTCCTGGGCGCGTTTCCGTTCGCCCTCGTGATGCTGGGGGTGCTTGTCGTCCTGATCGCCTTCCCCCGGCTAAGCCTGATGCTCCTGTGAGGATCCAGTGGCGCCGACCGGGTGACCCGGATCGCGGTATTCTCGTCGGGGTATGAGGCTGTTCTCGAATCGCCGCCGCCCCGTTCACCTGAGTCCGTACCCGCTGGAGCGGCTGCCTCGCGCGCTGGCGAGCGAGGCGACCCTCGCGGCGGCGCGCAAGCTCTCGCACACCCAGGCGGCCGCGCCAGGCAACGTTCTGGCCACGATCTGTCGCGAGTACAGCCGGATCTATGAGAGCTTCCGCGCCGGCGATCCCGCGGCCGAGCGCGCTCCTTACTTCGAGTCGCCGCTCGATCGCGCGAACGAGCTGAAGTCGCTTGGCCTGTTCTTCGATGCGACGCTGGTGGGCGCGTGCGCGATTCCGGATCTCGCGCGACTCGACCACAGCACCACGGGGCACACTCATGCGCTGGTGGTGCTCGTCGAGTACAACGATCATGTCGAAGACGACAATCCCGTCAGAGATTTGATTCGGGGAAGCGACGGGGCGGCGGCGCGGCTCCGAGCCGGCGAGGTCGCCGTCGTGGTCTCCGCCTACCTGCGCCAGCTCGGCCATGCGGCCACGGCGCATACGCCCTACGTCGGCGAGATGTCGTTGCCGGTTCTCGCCGTCCAAGCCGGACTCGCGCGCCTTTCCGGCGACCTGTTCGAGGCGCCGTTCATCGGATCAAGATTCGCGATTGCGGCGGTGACGACCACGCTCGAGCTGGCGCCCGACCAGCCGCTGTCGCCGCGGCGCGCGCTCGAAGGCGGTCTGGCCTGGTGGCTGGGCATCGGCGGCACGGAAACGTGGTGGAACCGCCGCGCGCGGCAGCGCCGGCCGGGCGAGTGGGGCCGCTATCCCATGGAAACCGTGAAGCGGGTCGATGAGACGACCACGCTGATCATCGACGACGAAGTGCCGCGCCTGGCAAAGCGCTCGAACGGTTTCTACCGCGGCCACAAGGGCGATTTCGGACCGAAGGCGCAGCGCGAGTTCTGGCGCTTCGCCACCAAGACACCCGTCGGGACGGCGCTCGTCGACATCCAGGCCGCGCAGATGCGCCATCAGGACGGACCGGTCGCGCCGCAGGTGGATCCCGCGAGCCTCGACCCGGAGCGCAATCGCCGGGCGCTGAAGACGCTCATGCACCACCTCGGCGCGGACATCGCGGGGACGTGCGAGGCGAAGCGCTATGTCTGGTACTCGCATGACTTCCGAGGCCAGCCCATCGAGATCTATCACAACAGCGCCGTGGTCGCGGTCATCGATCAGGGTTTCGAGACGATGGAAGGCGCTTCCGGCGACGACTGGGTGAGCGGCACGCAAAGCTTCCGCGCCTACACGCGCGGCGGCCAGATCGCCGGCGTGACGGCGGCATACGTGCGCAGCCTCGGCCACTCCGCACGCGCACAGACGAACGCGCATTCCGACGTGGTGCAGACGCCGCTCGTGGTGCTCGCCGGGCTGGGCGAAATGTCGCGCATCGGCGAGACGGTGCTGAACCCGTTCATCGGGCCGCGCTCCAAGTCGGTGGTGATGACGACCAACATCCCGCTCGCGTGGGACAAGCCGATCGATTTCGGCCTGCAGGACGCCTGCTCGAAGTGCCTGAAATGCGCGCGTGAGTGCCCGTGCGACGCGATCACGTACAGCGACACCGTCATGTTCAACGGCTACGAGCAATGGAAGCAGGACGTGCAGCGCTGCACGGTGTACCGGATGACCAACGTCGGCGGCGCGGCGTGCGGGCGTTGCATGAAGATGTGCCCCTACAACAACGAAGGGCTTGCCGTGCACCGGCTGCTGCTGTGGGTCGCGACGCGCTTCCCGGCGAGCCGCTCCTACCTCGCGCGCCTCGACGACCGCGTCGGAAACGGCGAGATCAATCCGGCCAAGCGCTGGTGGGCCGACATCGAGATGGTGGGCGGCAAAGCCGTCGTGCCGAAGCACGTCAATCGCCGCGGCCTCGAACGCGAGAAGGGGTTCGCGAAGAAGGCAAGCCACAAGGTTTCGTACATCAACGCCGACATGCTCCCACCACCCAACTGGCGCGAGGCGTTTCCGGTCGATCGCGCGGCCGC
>JAJDOG010000047.1 GCA_022340285.1 Betaproteobacteria bacterium | reverse complement strand
GCCGAGATCCGCTCGACGTCGGAGATTCTGCGCAGCCGCCCCTGCGCCGCGCGCCACGGACCGCCGCCTGCTTCGCCAGCCAGCTCCTCGATGGCATCGTGTCGCGGGACGAGCACCGCGCGATCGCGCAGCGGGTGGTGGATCCAATGGCGCAGCAAGCGGCTTCCCATGGCGGAAGCGCACGTGTCGAGAAGACTGAACAGCGTCGGCGCAGCGGTGCCGCGCAGGGTTTCGGTGAGCTCGAGATTGCGCCGCGTCGCGGCATCCATGCGGACGTATTCGTCGCGGCGCTCGACGGCCAGCCGCGTCAGGTGCTCGAGCGATTGGCCCTGCGTGCGCCGCGCGTAGCCGATCAGCGCGCCGGCGGCGGCGAGGGCCGGGCCCATGTCCTCGCAGCCGAATCCCGCCAGATCGTGCACCCGAAACTGCTTTTTCAGGCTTTCACGGGCCGACGCATCATCGAAGTGCCAGGCCGGGAGCCGAGTCAGGGAGAGTCCCTCGACAGGAACCTCCAGACCCGGCGCGTCCGAGACGAGCACCTCGGCCGGACCGATGCGCTGCAGCTCGGCAAGCCATGCGCGCGGCGCCACTTCCATCACGCGCAGCTCGCCGCTTGCCAGATTCAGCCACGCCAGCCCGGCACGCTCGGTCTCCACGACGAGTGCGAGCAGCAGGTTGTCGGATTTCTCGTCGAGCAGCGCAGCGTCCGTGAGCGTGCCCGGCGTCACGATGCGCGTCACGGCGCGTTCGACCGGGCCCTTGGACGTGGCCGGATCGCCGATCTGCTCGCAGATCGCGACGGATTCGCCGAGTTTCACCAGCCGCGCCAGGTACTGCTCGAGTGCGTGGTACGGCACGCCGGCCATCTTGATCGGCGCGCCGGCCGATGCGCCACGCTGGGTCAGGGTGATATCGAGCAGGCGCGCCGCTTTCTCCGCGTCCTCGTAGAAGAGCTCGTAGAAGTCGCCCATCCGGTAGAGCAGCAGCAGATCCGGGTACTCGGCCTTCATGGCCAAATACTGCTGCATCATCGGCGTGTGACGGGAAAGATCGGACGCGGTCACGCGGTGCGGCTCATTGCAGACTCATCGGAGCGCGCCGCGAGCGTGGGCGCGAATTGGGTACGGCGCGGTGCGAAAAGTTATCACAGTGCGGCAGGCGGGTGGGCAGCGATTGACGAAGCGAATGGTTTCTCCTCTCCTTTTCAAGGAGGCGTGGCTGCGAAGCAGCCGGGGTGGTTAAGTCGAGCGCTCACACCACCCCGCCGCCTCTGGCGGCACCCCTCCTCGAAGAGGAGGGGAAAAAGAAACGAGCGCCGATCAGGCGTGGTCGTGGGCTCGCCATCAAAAAAAGCGCCGGGAGGAGGCCCCCCGGCGCCGGATTGAGCGCAGTCTGATACCGACTGCTCGATCGGGTGCGGCGTCCGTTCTACGCCATGGCTTTCTTCATGAACTCCGGCCGCAGCGCCTTGTTCCAGTCGGGGGCGGCCTTGATCCGCTTCGCCTTCATCAGCACCTCTGCGTGGCCCTGCATGTAAGGCACGAGATTCGACGGGAAGCCCGGATTGACGTCGATCGCGGACAGCGCCTTCTTGAAGGTGTCCTTCGACATCTTGTAGCCCTTCGAGCCGAAGAACTCGTAGATGACGTCCGCCGGTTTGCTCGGGTCGTCCTTGAACGTCTTGCCGACCGCGAGCCAAGCTTTGAGATACTCGACGATCGTGTCCGGATGCTGCTCCACGAATTCCGGCGTGGCGGCCATGAAGACCGGGACCTTGTCGGCGCCTTCGAGGGACGCGATCTCGTTGCCGATGCCGTCGGCCTCGGCGATGGCGTTATAGGGCTCGACGTTGACCATGGCGTCCACGGTCTTGGCGGCGAGTGCCGCGACCATGTCGTTCACGTTCATCCTGACTTCCTGGTAGTCACCGGGCTTCAGGCCATGCGAGGGCGCGAGCAGGTTGACGAAGATGTTGCCGATGGACGAGCCGGTCTGGTTCGCGATCTTCTTGCCGCGGAGCTGCTCGACCTTGGTGATGCCGAGGTCCTTGCGCGCGACGACCTTGGCCGTCCTGCCGACGTTCTCGATCACTGCGATGGCGACGAGGCCGCCCCGCGAGTTGCCGATGATGAAGGAAGGACCTGCGTACGTGCCGAGATCGACCTGGCGCGCCACCATCTGCTGCATGGTGAGGTTGCCCGAGGGCACCGCGAACTCCTCGAACTTGATGCCCCGCTTCTCGAGCTCCCCGGAGCGCATCAGGTAGTAAGTGGGCATCCCCCACATGTTCGTCTGGTAGCCCTGCCGGATGGTCGCCATCTCGGCCGCGAACGACGGCCGCCAGAGCCCTGACGCCGCCAGCGCGCCCGCCCCGGATACCGCAAGGAATTGCCGTCGATTGAAGCCAGAATCCTTCTTCGTCATGTCCTGCCCTCCTTTGGATAGCCGTTCAAGACCTTCGCATCTCGGTTCTCATTGCGCGTCCGCACGGGACGGCTCGCTGAGATGGCGAAGGAGTGCCTTCTGGTACTCCAGGAATTCTACGCTGAGTGGGTCGCGCGGCCGCGGCAGGCTGATGCGCACTTCGGCCTTCACCCGCCCGGGGTGGGGCGTCATCACGATGACCCGGTCGGCGAGGAACACTGCCTCGGCGACGTTGTGCGTCACGTAGATCACCGTCTTGCGCGTTTCGCGCCACACGTCCGCGAGGAGCCGCTGCATGTCGTCCCGCGTCAGGGCATCGAGGGCCGCGAACGGCTCGTCCATGAGCAGCACCGCGGGGTTGTAGGCGAGCGCGCGCGCGATCGCGACGCGCTGCTGCATTCCGCCCGAGAGGTGGTGCGGGTAGGAATGGGCGAACTTGTCCAGCTTGACCAGCTTGAGCTGCTCCAGCGCGATCGCTTCGCGTTCCGCTTTCGCGACGCCCTTCATTTCGAGCCCGAACGTGACGTTGCCGAGAGCGGTCCGCCAGGGGAAGAGCTGCGCGAAATCCTGGAACACGATGCCCCGGTCCTGCCCGTACCCGTTGACCGCGTTTCCGCCGATCCGGATCTCGCCCGCGACGGGCGACAGGAATCCAGCGATGATGTTGAGGAGCGTCGTCTTGCCGCAGCCGCTGGGACCCACGAGGCACAGGAACTCGGACGGCGCCATCGTGAAGCTCACGTCGTCGACGCCCGGGACCTTTCCGCCGGGCGTGTCGTAGACCAGGGAGACGTGGTTCACTTCGATGTGCTGCATGCGTGGCCCTTCTAACCCCGTGCCGCCCGGACCATTCCCCACTTGAGGATCGTCGCCCGCTCTGCCGTGCCGAACACCACGCGCTCGAAGAAGAATCCGATGATCCCGATGACCGCGAGCGACGCCATCATGATGTCCGCGTTGAGAAACTCCTTCGCATCGAAGATCACCCAGCCGAGCCCCCACGCGGAGGCGGCGATGATCTCGGCGCCAACGACCGCGACCCACGAGCGCAGGAAAGCCTGACGCAGTCCGGTGATGATGAACGGCGAGGCGCCCGGAATGATGACTTTCCAGAAGAGCGATTGCCCGCTGGCGCCCATCGCGCTCGCGGCCCGCAGCCACAGCGGGTTCACGGAGCGGACGCCGCTCCAGGTGTTGAGCAGCATCGGAAAGGTCGCCGCGTAGAAGACGACCAGGACCGTCGTGGTGTTGCCCAGTCCGAACCACAGGATGAACACCGGCACCCACGCCAGCGACGGGATCGGCATCAGCACACTCACGAGCGGCATGAAGAACTGCTCGACGGGTCGAAAACGGGCCATCAGGATCCCGAGCGGCAATCCCAGGGCTGCCGCCAGGGAAAAGCCGAAGAGCACCCGCAGCAGCGTGGACATCGCGTGCTTGACCATCGTGCCGTCGGCAAGCATCGTCCAGAGCGTCTTCACCACGGCAGGAATGGTCGGCAACAGCGCCGCGGGAAAAATTCCGGCGCGCGCGACGACCTCGTAGATCGCCAGCGCGCCGATGATCGTGACGGCGGCTCTTCCCGCCGAGCGGGTGCGAACGGTGGCGGGCGTCATGCGGTCATCATCCCCCATCGCACGACCGTGTACCGCTCGAGTCGCTCGAACACGAACTTCTCGAGGATGAATCCGATGATGCCGATCGCGACGATGCCGGCGAGCATCACGTCGGTATTGAGAAACTCGCGTGCGCCGAAGATCATCCAGCCGAGGCCCCAGGGCACGGCGGCGAGGATCTCGACCCCGACGAGGATGCGCCACGCCTGGGCGAGCCCCAGCCTGAGACCGGTCAGCATGTACGGGAGCGCGCCGGGCAGGATCACCTTCCGGAAGAGCCGGCGATCGTCCGCGCCCATCGAGTGCGCTGCGCGAACCCAAATCTCCTTCACTGCCTTCACGCCGGTCCAAGTGTTGAAGATGATCGGGAAGGCGGAGACGAAGCCGACGAGCAGGATGGTGGAAAAATCGCCGAGGCCGAACCAGAGCAGGAAGAGCGGTGCATAGGCGATGCCCGGAATGGGCGCGCAAATGCTGACGAGCGGAAGAAAGATATCCTCCGCCCGGCGCGAGCGGCCCATCATCACGCCGATCGCGATGCCGACCAGCGCCGCGAGCGCGAAGCCGGCGATCAGGCGCAGCACCGTCTCGAAAACGTGGTGCGGCAGGATTCCCCGGGCAGTGAGTTCGACGAAGGTCTGGGCGACTTCCTCGAGGGTCGGAAACAAGCGCTTCGGAAAAATCCCCAGGCGCGCCACGAACTCCCACAGGCCGAACACGACGACGAAGGGAATCGCGGTGCGCACCGGCGTACGCCACCATGCGCCACCGCGACCGGTCGTTGCGCCGGGGGCGGTGCGCAATGCACCGGCAGTCGTCGCGGGAACGTTATCGGCCATCGGCGCGCTGATGTTTCAACATTGTCGACATGGGGAAGTGAACAAGCTAACCCAATGCAGGGCCTCCGGCAAGCATTCGCACGCCCCGCAGGCGTGCGGTGATCGGGAAGGGTGGTTGTTGCGTCGCGGTAAATTATCGCTTGACCAACGACGGCTCCGAGAAGGACCGGTGTGCCGAGCGACGCGTCGAGATGCGGCGCGCCGATGCGAGGCGGCCGTTGCGCCGGCCGCGCCGTGCCGCTACCCTTGCGCCTTCCCCCTTCGTCCAAGACGGCGACGGACCGCAGCACAACCCTCATAGGAACAAACCATGGCCAAATCGCTCGGAGGCACGGGCTCGCGCGCCGATCAGACGCTGTCCCTGAACATGCGCCTGCTCGCCCATCACGAGCTCGAGGGATTCGGGGGCATGGGCGAGGGCATGGCCATGCAGGCCACTCGCGATCAGCGCCGCATCATCTGGCTCGCGCACGAGGCGGCGCCCAAGAATTTCACGGCCGTGGACGTCACCGATCCGCGCAAGCCCAAGGTCGTCGTGCAAACCGAGCTTCCGCACGCGAAGATGCGATCGAACTCGCTGGACGTCGTGGGCGACACGATGGCGGTCGCCTACCAGACGGCGACCGTGGGGCTGCAGCCGGCCGGCTTCGATCTTTTCGACATCAGCAAACCCGAGCAGCCGAAGCGCATCTCGCACTTCGACGTCTCGGGACCGCACTCGCGAGGCGTGCATGCCGTGTGGTTCGTCGACGGCGAAACCGTCCACATGGCGAGCGGCGCGCCGGACTTCCAGCCGCGCAACCCGCTCGACGACCAGTTCTACCGGATGATCGACGTCCGCAATCCCGCGAAGCCCGTCGAGGCGTGCCGCTGGTGGCTGCCCGGCACGCGCGAGGGCGACAGCGCGCCGCCGCCGCAGCGGCTCGCGGGAAAATTCGACGCCGGCTTCCGCGCACACAACACGAACGTCTTTCCGCAGCGGCCCGATCGCGCGTACATCGGCTACATCGATGGCGGTGCGATCATTCTCGACATCTCCGACCGGACGAATCCGAAGGTCGTCAGCCGGTGGAGCTACTCGCCGCCCTACAACGGCTTCACCCACACCGTGCTCCCGCTCTTCGAGCGCAACCTCCTGATCGTCAGCGACGAGTGCATCATGGACGACGGCGCCGACTGGCCGAAGCTCGTCTGGGTGGTGGACGCGCGCGTCGAATCGAATCCGGTGCCGGTCGCGACGCTGCCGATGCCGTCGTTCGAGGCGTTCGCCAAGCGCGGGGGGCGCTTCGGTGCCCACAACCTGCACGAGAATCTGCCGGTGGACACCTCGTGGCGCTCCGACCACATCGTGGTCGGCAGCTTCTTCAACGGCGGCGTGCGCGCCTACGACGTGAGCAATCCCTACCAGCCCCAGGAAGTCGCGTACTTCGTCCCGGGAGCGCCGCGGATGGCGCCCACGGGTGCGATCCAGCTGAACGACGTGTACGTGGATGACCGGGGCATCGTCTACACCGTCGACCGCCACATCGGCGGTCTCTACATCCTCGAGATGACGATTTGACCGACTCGACGGCCGCGCCCCGCCAACGCGACCCGCTCGCCGGGCGGCTGCCGGTCACGATCATCACCGGCTTTCTCGGCAGCGGCAAGACGACGCTGCTCCGCCGGCTGCTTCGTCACCCGGCCATGAACCGCGCGGCGGTCATCATCAACGAGTTCGGCGACGTCGGGCTCGACCACGAGCTCGTCGAGGCGTCGTCGGAGCAGATGACGCTGCTGTCGAACGGCTGCCTCTGCTGCACCGTGCGAACCGATCTCCAGGAAACGCTGCGCGAGCTCTTCGTGAAGCGGCGCTCGGGAGAGATCATCGATTTCGATCGCGTGTTCGTCGAGACGACCGGGCTGGCCGATCCGGTTCCGGTGCTGCACACCCTGCAGACCGATGGACTGCTCGGAGCTCAGTACCGGCTGAACGGCGTCGTCACGCTCGTCGACGCGGTGAACGGCATGGGCCAGCTCGACACCATGGCCGAGGCCGCGAAACAGGCTGCCGTCGCCGATCGCCTCGTCATCACCAAGACCGACATCGCCGACGCTTCGCAGGTGGACGGCCTGGAACGTCGACTGTCCGGAATGAACCCTTACGCGAAGGTGTCCCAGGCGGTCGAGGGCGAGCTCGATCCGGAGGTGCTCGCGGAAATCACGCCAGGTAACGCCCAGGCCCTGGCGCGCGATCCGGACCGCTGGCTCGCCCTGCACGCGGGGGGAGCGGATTCGGCAAGTCCCGTGCGCGGCCGGTTCGGCGCCGGCGCGCACGATGCGGCGATCCATTCGTTCTGCCTGTGGTTCGATGCGCCGTTCACGTGGGATACCCTGAGCGCGGCGATCGACATGCTCACGTCGCTGCGCGGGCCGGACCTCCTGCGCGTGAAGGGCATCGTCAACGTGGAGGGCGAGCCCGGGCCGGTCGCCATCCACGGCGCGCAGCACGTCTTCCACCCGCCGGTGAAGCTCGCGGAATGGAAGGACGACGATCGCCGATCGCGGATCGTGTTCATCGTGCGCAGCATCCCGCGCGAGGCGATCGAGGCGGTGTTCACCGCCGCGGGTCTGCTTCGGTCCGGCGCTCCTTGAAACACCCCCTAAGAGACTGCTTACCGCGGGCGGCGGTGCTCCGCGGAGATGATCGGCAGGAGCTGGCCGAAGATCTTCGGCGAGCCGCACACGATGTGCCCCTTCTCGAGAAAGCCTTCCTCGCCGTCGAAGTCGCTCACGAGGCCGCCGGCCTCGAGAATGAGGAGCGTGCCGGCAGCCATGTCCCACGGCGCGAGACCCATCTCCCAGAAGCCGTCCAGCCGACCGGCGGCCACGTAGGCGAGATCCAGGGCGGCGGCGCCGGCGCGGCGCACGCCTGCCGTGCCAGCGACCACGACCTTGAACATCCGCGTATAGCGGGAGAGGTGACCGAGCTCGCGGAACGGAAAGCCGGTCCCGATGAGCGACTCCTCGAATCGCGTGCGCTTCGCGACGCGGATGCGCCGGTCGTTCAGAAACGCGCCGCGCCCGCGCGACGCGGTGAAGAGCTCGTTGCGCGTCGGATCGAACACCACGGCCTGAGTGAGCACGCCGCGATGCCGCAGCGCGATCGAGACGGCATACTGCGGAAAGCCGTGGATGAAGTTGGTCGTGCCGTCGAGCGGATCGATGATCCAGGTGTACTCCGACTTGCCGGAGGCACCGGACTCCTCTGCCAGAATCGCGTGCCCCGGATACGCCTGCGCCAGCACATCGATCACCGCCGCCTCCGCCGCCTTGTCGACCTCGGTGACGAAATCGTTCTGGCGCTTGGAAGTCACCGTCAGGCCGTCGATGTCGCGCGATGCGCGGTTGATGATCGTGCCGGCGCGGCGCGCCGCCTTGATCGCCACCGTGAGCATCGGATGAAGCTGGTGCATGGGAATGGTTGATGGTTAACGGTCCGGACGCGAGCGCCCGCCAGGAAAGACCCGCGATTCTACAAGCTGTTTGAGATGGTGCCTATCGAGACAAGCCCGGCCCACTCGCTTTCGCACGTGCGCGTCGTGCTCGTCGGCACGACGCATCCGGGCAACATCGGCTCCGCGGCGCGCGCGATGAAGACGATGGGGCTCACGCGGCTCGTGCTGGTCGCGCCGCGCGCGTTTCCCCATCCCGAGGCCGAGGCGCTGGCCAGCGGCGCGGCGGACCTGCTCGCCGCCGCACAGGTCTGCGCAACGCTCGAGGACGCGATCGGCGATGCGACGCTTGCGATCGCGTTCTCTGCGCGGCACCGCGACCTGTCGCTTCCGGAGCTCGATGTCCGCGGCGCGGCGGCGCTTGCCGTCGCGGAGGCGCAGCGCGGCGAGGTGGCGCTGGTATTCGGCACCGAAAGCGTCGGGCTCTCGAACGAGGCGTTGCTGAAGTGCCAGCGGCGCGCTTGGATTCCCACGAGCGACGCCTACGGCTCGCTCAACCTCGCGGCGGCGGTGCAGGTAGCGGCCTACGAGCTGAATGTTGCGGCCTCGCAGGGGGTTGGGCGCCGGTCGACGGAGGAGGACTTCGAGGCGGCGAGCCTCGACGACGTCGAAGCGCTCTACGTGCACCTCGAGCAGAACCTGATCCAGTCGGGTTTCCTGGATCCGGCGCAACCCCGACGTTTGATGGAGCGGTTGAGGCGCCTGTTCGGCCGCGCGCGGCTCGAGCGCGAGGAGGTCAACATCCTGCGGGGCATTCTCACTGCCTGGGACGGCCTGGGCCGGCGGCGGCGGCGCTGACCTGGCGTCAGGTCCACACCGCTCGGACGACGAAGGAAACTGGGGCGCTTGCGGGTTGTCAAAGTTGACTAATTTGCTAAGGTATATACTACTCTCTGGTTCCTAAAGGACTTCTGCCATGTTCACCTGGCTTCGCGAGGACATCGCCTGCGTATTCGACCGCGACCCGGCTGCCCGGAGCAGCTGGGAGGTCCTCACTTGTTACCCGGGCCTGCACGCACTGCTCTTTCACCGCGTGAATCACTGGCTCTGGACGCGTGCACACCTGCGCTGGCTCGCGCGATGGATCTCCCACTTCGGGCGCTGGTTCACCGGCATCGAGATCCATCCGGGCGCGACGATCGGGAGGCGCTTCTTCATCGACCACGGCATGGGCGTCGTGATCGGCGAGACCGCGCAGATCGGCGACGACTGCACCCTGTATCACGGCGTCACGCTCGGCGGCACGACGTGGAACAAGGGCAAGCGTCACCCGACGCTCGGCGACGGCGTGATCATCGGCGCCGGCGCGAAAGTGCTCGGGCCGATCAACGTCGGAGACGGCGCGAAGATCGGCTCGAACGCGGTCGTCGTCAAGGACGTGCCAGCGGGCGCCACGGCAGTCGGCATCCCTGCGCGCATCATGGAGACGCCCGACGAGCTCGCGCGCGAGGCGCATGCGGCGAAGCTGGGATTCTCCGCGTACGCGCTGTCCAATCGCGACGACGATCCGGTGGCCCGGGCGATTCGCGGGCTCACCGACCATACCGCCGAGGTGGAGGGACAGGTGGCCGAGCTCAAGGCGCGGATTCAGGCACTCGAAGGGAGCCTGGCCGAGCAGGGGGTGCGTGCCGACCCGCCGCCACTGCGCAAGGTCGCGGAGAACTGATCCGCGCCCGCGCCCGCGCACCGGCAGGGGCGCGCGCACAAACGCACATCGCGACGCACCGCGCAGCACGCGCGCGCTATGCGCTGGCGCGCGCGACTACTAGAATGCTCGCCATGACGACCGGTTTGTTCCGACCGTTCCTGGCCGCGCTGACGATTCTTGCGGGCATGGCCTGGAGCGCGCCGGCCGCCGCGCAGTTCGTCCCCGCGCCAAACGTGCCCGCGCCCGGGACGGGCGTGCCGAATTCCATCCACGAACGCCTCTATCCCGGCATCGCCACTGGCGGAATGCTCACCGAACAGACGGGTCAGCAAGGCCGCTCGCCCGTCGGGCTCGGGTCGAGCGCGAACGGGCTCGCGTCTCCGCCTCCGGGCGCGTTCGTGCAGCCCATACCCCGCCCATCGCCCGGCATGACCGTCGTGCCTCGGTCGGGGGGCGACGGATCGGCGGGGGATGTGCAGGGCCTCTACACCGCGCCTTTCGAGCAGGGCCCACTGGAACAACGCATCACGCCCTGAGGCGGGGTCAGGGGAACAGGTTCAGGACGCCGTCCAGGCCGACGTAGTTCAGGCAGTAGGTCGCTTTCTCGCGCACCAGCGGCTTCGCTCGATAAGCGATGCTGGTTCCGGCTTCGGCCATCATCGGAATGTCGTTGGCGCCGTCGCCGATGGCGAGGATCTGGTCGCGATGCAGCTTCAGCTTCTCGCGCGCCTCGCGCACGGCGGCCGCCTTGCCGGCGGCATCGAGCAGCTCGCCCTTGAGCCGTCCGGTCAGCCGGCGCCGGACGATCTCCAGCGTATTCGACGTCGCACGATCGAAGCCGAGCCGCTTCTTGAGCCGGTCGGTGAAGTAGGTGAACCCTCCGGAGACGAGCAGCGTGAATGCGCCGAGTACCTTCAACCGCGCCATCAGCTGCTCGACGCCTTCGGTCAACTGCAAGCGCTCCTCGTACACCTGTTTGAGCGCTTTCTCATTGAGCCCGGCGAGCAGCGCAACGCGGCGGCGGAGCGATTCGCCGAACGCCATGTCGCCGCGCATCGCCGCGGCAGTGATGGCGGCGACCTCGTCCTTCTTCCCCGCGAGCGCACCGAGCTCGTCCACGCACTCGATGGTGATCACCGTCGAATCCATGTCGAATGCGACCAGCCGGATGTCCGCCAGCTTTGCTTCCGGCGCGACGAATCCGAAGTCGAGCTCCGCACCGTCGCAGTAGGCGACGACGCCTTCGCGGTCGCGTATGTCGGTGAGGCGGAATGCGCTTCCGCCGAGCCGCGCGAAGCCGGCGGCGCCCGTCATCTTGGCGAGGGTCTCGACGTGGCGCAGCGTGATCGATGGGCCCTGGATGACGAGGTTCATGCCGCCTCGGCACCGTGACCGGGCGGCGCATGCCGCGCCGCCAGCGCCTCGCGGAGCATCTCGCGCGCTTCGCGGAGCATCGCTTCGCTGCTCGGCCAGTCGAGACAGGCGTCGGTGACCGAACAGCCGTACTTGAGCTTGGCGAGATCCGCGGGAATGGCCTGGTTGCCGCCTTCGATGAAGCTCTCGACCATCAGGCCAACGATCGATCGGTTGCCCTGCCGGATCTGGTGCACGACGTCGCGCATGACGAGGGGCTGCATCTCGGGGCGCTTGTAGGAATTGGCGTGCGAGCAGTCCACCAGCACGTTGACCGGCAGCTTGGCGTCTGCCAGCGCCTGCTCGACGAGCGAGACGCTCACGGTGTCGTAGTTCGGCCGGTTCGCGCCGCCGCGCAGCACGATGTGGCCGTGACGGTTTCCCTGCGTGCGGACGACGGCGGAGCGTCCCTGCGGGTTGATGCCGAGAAAGCTGTGCGGCGCGGCGGCCGAGCGGATCGCGTTGATCGCGACGACGAAATCCCCGTCCGTGCCGTTCTTGAAGCCGACCGGGGTGGAGAGGCCGCTCGCCATCTCGCGGTGCGTCTGCGACTCGCTCGTGCGCGCGCCGATCGCCGTCCACGAGATGAGGTCGCCGAGATACTGCGGGGCGATCGGGTCGAGCGCTTCGGTGGCCGCCGGCAGCCCCATCTCGGCGAGCGTGAGCAGGAACTCGCGCGCCTTCTGCATGCCTTCCTCGATGTGGAACGAGTCGTCCATGCGCGGATCGTTGATGAATCCCTTCCACCCCGCCGCCGTCCGCGGTTTCTCGAAGTACACGCGCATCACGACGAACAGCGTGTCGGCGATCTCCGCAGCGAGCGCCTTCAGGCGGCGGGCGTAGTCGAGGCCAGCCGCGGGATCGTGGATCGAGCACGGGCCGACGATCACGAGCATCCGCGGATCACGCCGCTCGAGGATGTTCTCGATCGTCTCGCGACCGTGGATCACGGTGCGGGCCGCCGCGGGCGTCACGGGCACGCGGTGCTTCACGTCCTCGGGCGAAGGCATCAGGTCGAACCCGGTGACATTGACGTTTTCCATTTGCAGCGTATGAGTCATTTCACGCCTCGCATTTCAAACTCGTTTCTTACGGCGCCGAGATTTCACCGCTAATGCACTTCGGGGGAGAGTTGGCGCAGCACGTCGCGCACCCCCTGCGCGCGTTCCTTGAGCGTGGTCGAGGGGCGCTCGACGCGGAGCTTGCTCGACCCCTGCAGGCGCCAGGCGCGGTGGGTCTGAATGAGCTGGATGATCCGTGCCGGGTCGATCGCCGTTTCCGCATCGAACTGCATGACGACCGCCTCGGCGGTCGCGTCGACGCGCACGATGCCCAGGCGGCGCGAAAGAATTCGCAGGCGATGGCTGTCGAGAAGCGCCTGCACCGGTTCGGGCGGCACGCCGAACCGATCGACGAGCTCCTCGTGCATCGCGATCAGCGCGTCTTCGGTCTCGCAGTTCGCGAGCCGCTTGTAGATCGACAGCCTCTCGTGCACGTCCGAGCAGTACGTCGCGGGGAGCAGGGCGGGAACGTGCAGGTTGATCTCGGTGGTCACGCCGAGGGGCTGGCTGAGATCGGGCTCCTTGCCGTTCTTGAGCGCGCGCACGGCGTGGTTGAGCATGTCGGTGTAGAGATTGAACCCGACGTCCTGGATCTCGCCGCTCTGCGCCTCGCCCAGCACCTCGCCGGCGCCGCGGATCTCCAGATCCTGCATGGCGAGATAGAAGCCCGATCCGAGCTCCTCCATCATCTGGATCGCTTCCAGCCGCTTCTTCGCCGTGCTGGTGAGCGCGTCTTCCGGGGGCGTGAGGAGATACGCATAGGCCTGGTGGTGCGAGCGCCCGACGCGGCCGCGCAACTGGTGCAGCTGCGCGAGCCCGAACTTGTCGGCCCGATCGATGACGATGGTGTTCGCGGTCGGAATGTCGATGCCCGTCTCGATGATCGTCGAGCAGATGAGCAGGTTGGTACGCTGCTGCAGAAACTCGCGCATCACGCGCTCCAGCTCGCGCTCGCGCATCTGGCCGTGCGCAACGGCGATGCGCGCCTCGGGAAGCAGTGCGATGAGCCTCTCGCGTGTCGCCTCGATGGTCGCGACCTCGTTGTGCAGGAAGTAGATCTGGCCGCCGCGCTTCAGCTCGCGCAGACACGCCTCCCGGACCAGCCCGACCGAATAGGGCGCGACGAACGTCTTGATCGCGAGACGCCGCGCCGGCGCGGTGGCGATCACCGAGAAATCGCGCAGGCCCTCGAGGGACATTGCGAGCGTGCGCGGGATCGGCGTCGCGGTGAGGGTGAGGACATCCACCTCGGCACGCAGGCGCTTCAGCGCCTCCTTCTGACGCACGCCGAAGCGGTGCTCCTCGTCCACGATCGCGAGCCCGAGATCCTTGAACTTCACGTCGCGCGAAAGCAGCTTGTGCGTGCCGATCACGATGTCGATGCGTCCCTCCGCGAGCGCCTTGAGCGTCGCCTGCTGCTCCTTGCCGGTGCGGAAGCGCGACAGCTCCGCGACGCGGACCGGCCAGTCCGCGAAGCGGTCGCTGAACGTGTTGAAGTGCTGCTCGGCGAGCAACGTGGTGGGTGTCAGCACCGCCACCTGCCGGCCGTCCGCAACGGCGACGAAGGCCGCCCGGAGCGCCACCTCCGTTTTGCCGAAGCCCACGTCGCCGCACACCAGCCGGTCCATCGGCCGCGCCGTGCTCATGTCCTCGACGACCGAGGTGATCGCCGCAGCCTGGTCGGCCGTCTCCTCGAAGCCGAAGCCTTCCGCGAACGCGTCCAGGTCGTGCGGCTTCACCCGGAACTCGTGGCCGGTGCGCGCGGCGCGCTGCGCGTAGAGATTGAGCAGTTCCGCGGCCGTGTCGCGCGCCTGCCGGGCCGCCTTGCGCTTCGCCTTTTCCCACTGATCGCCGCCGAGCCGGTGCAGAGGCGCGGTCTCCGGCGGGCCGCCCGCGTAGCGGCTGAGGACGTGGAGCTGGGCGACGGGAACATAGAGCTTGTCCTTGCCGGCGTATTCGAGCTGCAGAAACTCGGTCTCGCCCTCGCCGAGATCGATGTTGTGGAGACCGAGGTAGCGGCCGATGCCGTGCTGCTCGTGGACCACCGGATCACCGATGGCGAGTTCCGACAGGTCGCGCAGCATGCCCTCGACCGAGGTCTTCTCCCGCTCCCGCGCGATGCGCGAGCGCGCGGTTCCGGCGTACAGCTCGGACTCGGTGACGATCGCGAAGCCTTCCGAGCGGACGGCGAACCCGCCCGCGAGGGGACCGACGCCCAGCATGAATCGCTCGGTGCTTGCCTGGAACTGCCCGAAGTCGGCGCAGGGCGCAGGCGTGAGGCCATACTCGGCGAGGTACTCGAGCATCGTCTCGCGCCGCCCGGGCGATTCGGCGAGCACCAGGGTGCGCGCAGGCGTCGCGGCAAGATATTCCTTCAACGCATGCAGAGGATCGGCCGCGCGCCGCTCGACCGCCACCGCGGGCAGCGCATCGGCGGAGAACGCGTCGGCATCGGCGTGGGCGAGCGCGGGCGCATGGACATCGATGCGCGCGAACCCCCGTACGCCGACGAAGAACTGCTCGGCCGTGAGGAAGAGCTGTGTGGGCGAAAGGAGCGGCCGCTCGCGATCGCCGCGCAGCAGCTGGTAGCGCGAGTGCGTGTCGCGCCAGAACTCGTCGATCGCGGCGTGCACATCGTGATGCAGGGCAATGGTCGCGTCGGTCGGCAGGTAGTCGAGCAGCGTGCCGGTCTCCTCGAAGAAGAGCGGCAGGTAATACTCGACGCCGGCCGGCGGCACGCCGTTCGAGACATCGCGGTACACGGGGCTCTTCGACGCGTCGCCCTCGAAGGCGCCGCGGAACTGCTGGCGGAACCGGTTGCGACCGGTCTCGTCCATCGGGAACTCGCGCGCCGGCAGCAGCCGGATCTCGTTCACTTTGTAGACGGTGCGCTGGGTGTCGACGTCGAACGTCCGGATCGAATCGATCTCGTCGTCGGCAAGGTCGATGCGATAGGGCAGGGCCGCGCCCATCGGAAAGAGGTCGATCAGTCCGCCGCGTACGCAGTACTCGCCGGGCGCCACGACCTGCGTGACGTGGGCGTAGCCGGCGAGCGTGAGCTGCGTGCGCAGCTTTGCGGCGTCGAGCCGGGTGCCCTGCTTGAGGAAGAAGGTGTACGCGGCGAGGTAGCCGCTCGGCGGCAGCCGGTAAAGCGCGGTCGTCGCAGGCACGAGCAGGACGTCGCACTCGCTCTGCGTGACGCGGTAGAGCGTCTCGAGCCGCTCGGAGACGAGATCCTGGTGCGGCGAGAACGCGTCGTAGGGCAGCGTCTCCCAATCCGGAAAGAGCGCGACGCGGAGGCCCGGCGCGAACCACGCAATCTCCTCGCGCAGCCGCTGCGCGTCCAGAGCCGACGCGCACACGATCGCGAGCGTGCGCCGCGTCTCGGCGAGGCGCGCGAGGGCCAGTGCATCCGACGACCCGTGAAGCCGGCCGAGGCGCGTGCGCTGAGCCGGTGGTATCGCCGTGGCGACGAGCGTGGGCAGGGTGTCGCTGTTCACGTTACCTGGTTCTTCAATTTCGACGATTTGGCGTGGCGTCGAATGCACCGATCGGGCGCAGGCAGGGCGCACGCATCGCGCGTTGAGCGGCTTCGCGCGGCGAAGTCCGCTCCAACGCGTGGAGGCGGCTCAACGAAGTGGGGCTGAATCAACACAATGAGAGATCTGCGAAGTCGCATATTATACGGGGCGTGCGGTGCAACATCCGACCTAACTCCCGATGCCGGCGCGGCTTTTCGGCCTGATCCCGGCGGCCGGCCGCGGCGCGCGCTTCGGCGCCACGGTGCCCAAGCAGTATGTCGAGATCGGGGGGCGCCCGATGCTTTTCCATGCCTTGCGGGCGCTGGCCGCCCATCCGGCCATCGAAGTCGTCTTCGTCGTGCTGGCCGTGGATGACCGACACTTTGCGCAGGTCGACTGGTCGATGTTCGGCGAGCGCGTGGCGCCGCTTTTCTGCGGTGGGCCCACGCGCCGCGCCAGCGTGCACAACGGACTCATCGCCATCGCGGACACCGTCGATCCGGACGACTGGGTGCTGGTGCACGACGCGGCGCGTCCGTGCCTGGACGCCGGAACGCTCGCGCGGCTGATCGAGACGCTCGACGGCGATCCCGTCGGGGGCATCCTCGCGGTGCCCGTCGCGGACACGCTGAAGCG
>JAJDOG010000042.1 GCA_022340285.1 Betaproteobacteria bacterium | reverse complement strand
AGCTTTTCCATGATCCGACGCTCGTAATAGGCGTTCCGCGTCAGGCACCCGGCGCGCCGCGGGCCGAGCCGGAGTCGCAGGAGCGCGAGGCGGGTGAGCACGCGCGAGCGCTCGGTGTCGTCCCGGAGCGACGGCAGGCGCGCTTCCAGGTCGGCAATCTCCCTTCGCTCGAGGACCTCCACGGGCGCGAGCCCCGCATTCTTCAGAATCCGGTTCGCGGCCCGGACCTCGGCGGGGACGAGGGGATCGTCGTCGAGCGCAAGCGGCTTGCCCGCGCCGGGCAAGCCGTCGAAATCGCCGCGGCGAATCGCCTCCTGGATGCGCTCCTCGGCGACGGCATCGAAATTGAGGACCGGAGGCGGCATGGGAAAAAGGATAGCAAAATCGTCGCGCAAGGGTCTGGCCAAGGGAACGGACCGAGGCCAGAATGGGCGTGCCAGCGGTTGCAACACCGGGGGTCCCGCCATGAAAACGCTTGGTCCGCTGCTTGGTCCGCTCATTGCACTAGTCTTGCCGCTGGCATTGCTTCCCGGCATGCCGGTCGAGGCACAGGAGAACGAGAAGGGCGGCGCGCCGTCCGCCGGCCCGTCGCGTGGAGACGCTGGAACCGACGCAGGGGCGCGCGCGGAAGGACTGGTCTCGGCCGTCGTGCGGGTGCGGATGACGGCCCTTCCCGACGCGCGCACGAGCGAGACGCTGGGGAGCGAGCGCGAGGGCACCGGCGTCGTGATCGACGACGAGGGCCACGTGCTGACCATCGGCTATCTCGTCCTCGAGCCGGACTCGATCGAAGTCACGACCGCGAGTAACAAGACCGTCCCCGCCCGACTCCTCGGGTATGACCATGCGACGGGTTTCGGCCTGCTTGAGGTGCAGGGTGCGCTCGATGTCAAGCCGGTCGTGCTCGGCAATTCGGACCAGCTTCCGCCACGCGAGCCGGTGATGGTGCTGCCGTGGGGTGGCCCGCAGGCGGCGTCGGTCGCGTACGTCGTGTCGCGGCGCGAGTTCACGGGAGCGTGGGAATACCTGCTCGACAACGCGATCTTCGTCTCGCCGCCGACGCGGGCGTGGGCAGGCGCGGCCCTCGTCAACCGCGAGTACAAGCTGGTGGGCATCGGCTCGCTCCTCGTGCGCGACACCGTTCCGGGCGACCGCCCGATGCCCGGCAACATGTTCGTTCCCATCAATCTCTTGAAGCCCATCCTCGCCGATCTCAAGTCGCGCGGACGCGCGGCTGGCGCCCCGCGACCTTGGCTCGGCCTGCGGACCGAGTCTGCCCGGGGCAAGCTCTTCGTCACCGGCGTGTCGGAGGACGGGCCGGCCGATCTCGCGGGCATCGAGCGTGGAGACATCGTTCTGGCAGTCGGATCGGTCGCGGTCGCGACGCAAGGGGAGCTTTACCGCAAGATGTGGGCGCTCGGCCCCGCGGGGACCGAGGTGCCGCTCAGGATCCTGCGGCGCGGCGAAGCGCGGGAAATCCGCGTCAAGTCGATCGACCGGAGCGCGTTCTTCCGCAGCAAACCGGCCTACTAAACGTTCGGGAACCTTCGGCCGTCGCGCGCTTCAAACGCTCACGTGCGGCGCGCGTATTTCGACAACTTTCTCGATCGGACCCTCATGACCTACTCGGTGCAATCTCGACGAAACATCCTCGTTGCGGGCGCGGCAGCGCTGGCCGGCGCTGCGCTGGCCGTGCCGCGCTTCGCCCGTGCGGATGAGGCGCGCATGGTCACTCCCTCGCAGGGCCTCGGGCCGTTCTATCCCTACGGCCCGGAGATCGAGCGCGACGCGGACCTCGTCACCGTCAAGGGCGGTACCGGTGTCGCGAAGGGCGACATCACGTTGCTCTCTGGGCGCGTGCTCGACGCGCGCGGTAGACCAGTGAGCGGCGTGATGGTGGAGATCTGGCAGTGCGACGCATTCGGCCGCTATCACCATCCACGCGATGCTCGCAACGCGCCGCTCGATCCGAACTTCCAGGGGTATGGCGTGGTCACCACCGGCGCGGATGGCGCGTACCGCTTTCGCACGATCAAGCCGGTGCCCTATCCGGGGCGCACGCCGCACATCCATTTTCGCATCGCCGGCCGCGACATCCCCTATCTCGTCACGCAGATGTATATCGCAGGCTTTCCGCAGAACGACGGCGACTTCCTGCTGAAGAGCATCCTCGATCCGAAGGCGCGCGACTCGCTGCTGGTGCGCTTCGAGCCGATCGCCGGCGCCCCGGAACTTGCCGCGCGGTTCGACATCACGCTTGCGAACAACGGCACGCTGCGGCGCGGGTAGGAGACGTTCCCGGCGACCCGGTCCTCCCGTCACGATTTCCCCTTGACCAGGACGACGAACCAGCCGGTGCTCTCGATCCGGGCCGCCAGCACCTTGCGACCATCGATCGCCACGTCGATCACGTCGGGTGCGCCGGATCGAGTGGCCTTGGCGAGGATGCGCTCGGTCAGCTCGTTGACCCAGCCGTAGCTGGACGCCACCGCGCCGGGGTCGGCCTCCTTCGCGAGTCCCGCGGGCGAGCGATAGAACAGCGCGGCCGCCTTCTTTTCGCTGCTGACGCGTTCGAGCTCGGCGGCGAGCCCGGGATCGGTGGCATCGATCGCCAGGCCGCGCCGGTCGACAATGAATGCGCTAGCCGCATCTCCGCCGATCAGATGGCTCAACACCGACCGGGAGAGTTGCGTCAGCGTGATGTCGCGCGACGCGACGCCGAGCAACCGGTCACCGGCATAGATCGGGTAGGAGGCGGTGATCATCATTCCGGCCCCGACCAGGTCCAGGTACGGCGCAGTCCAACCGACCGACCGCCGCTTGAAGTCCGCTGCCGTGTAGAAGACCTGTCGGGTAGGCAGCTCGTTGTTGACTGCCTCGTCGATCGGCACGTACGGATAGATGAGCATCATGTCGTCGACGGTGGTCAGGTAGACCCACGCGAAGTCGAAGCTCCGGTAAGCGGCGCGAAAGATCGGTAGCAGTCGCTCGAAGTTCCGGAGTTGAGCCACCGTTTCCCCGGTGACGGTCCTGCCGCGGTAGCTGTAGAAGCCCGGGAACGCTGCCTGGAACGCGGGCGTCGGACCGCCTTCCGGCCACGTCCGAAACCCGGTCGTGTTGGCCTGGGTCGTGCTGCGGCGAATCCACGCGACCTTTTCAGCGTCGGTGACCGGAGACTGATGCGCAGCGAGCATGCGGTACTCGTCGCCCAGCGCGCGTGTGCTGGCGGCAACGTCGCGGAAGACCGCATCGATCCTGTCCGCGGCGAGCAGCACCAGGGATTTCAGCGGGCCATCGCGGTCCGCCGCCTGGGCGGGCATCCCCCAGAGCGCCGCGACCATGCACACGATGCCCAGTCCTGCCATACGCTTGCGCGTCGTCATCACGGCGGTCACCTCGGTGGAACCCCGAATACATCGGTCATGAACGGGCAGTATAGTTGAGGCCGCCGTGCGGATCCGCTGACACGCCACTGTTGGAGCGTCGTCAAAGCGATCGTCGGCATCCCGGTTTTTCGCACGAAGGGGAGTGAAGCATGAGCGGCAGAGACGCGCGATTCCGCATTGTTTTGGTGCACGCGGTCCGAGTGGCGATGCAGCCGATCGAGGACGCGTTTCGCGCGCAATGGCCGGAAGCCGAGCACGTCAATCTGCTCGATGATTCGCTGAGCGTGGACCGTGCCGCGACGCACGATCTTCAGCCGACGATGTTCGAGCGTTTCAGATCGCTGACCGATTATGCCGAAACGATCGGTGCGGCGGGAGTGTTGTTCACTTGCTCGGCATTCGGTCCCGCGATCGAGGCGGCGCGCACCGGGCGCGCGTTTCCGGTGTTCAAGCCCAACGAAGCGATGTTCACGGACGCGCTCGCGCACGGCGGACGCATCGGGATGCTCGCCACTTTTGCGCCGAGCATCGGGCCGATGGAGGAGGAGTTCCGTGCCACGGCCAGAGCGGGCCGGCCGGATGCGACGTTGCGATCGGTCTTTGTCCCCGATGCCATGGACGCCCTCAATGTGGGAGATGCCGAGCGACACGATCGGCTGATCGCGGCGCGTGCGCCGGAGCTCGCCGACTGCGACGTGGTGATGCTCGCGCAGTTCTCCACCGCCCGCGCCGCGCCTGCCGTCTCCGACGCCCTGGGTCTTCCAGTCCTCACCAGCCCCAGGAGCGCGGTCGAAAGACTGAAAGCCGCTATCATCGGGACTTCGTCGGCCTGAGTCTTTCGCCGCGCCGGCGCAATCCGAGCGGAGCGCTTCGAGCATGGCCGAAAGGAAGACGATCTCGCCGACGACCGTGCTTGCCTGCGGCGCAGTCATTCTCGCGATCTCGCTCGGCATTCGGCACGGTTTCGGCCTGTTCCTGCAGCCAATGAGCCTCGACCACGGCTGGGGTCGCGAGGTGTTTTCCTTCGCGATCGCCGTGCAGAACCTGGTCTGGGGCATCGCGCAGCCGTTCACCGGCTCGGTCGCGGATCGGTTCGGCGCCGGGCGCGCGATCATCGTCGGCGCGGTGCTCTACGTCGCAGGGCTGCTGCTGATGGCGGCGTCGAGCACGCCGGGGATGCTGACGCTGAGCGCGGGCTTCCTCATCGGCTTCGGACTCTCGGGCACCACGTTCTCGATCGTGTTCGGCGCAGTGAGCCGCGCCCTGCCGCCCGAGAAGCGCAGCTTCGGGATGGGCATCGCCGGCGCAGTCGGATCGGCCGGCCAGTTCATCATGCTGCCCGGGTCGATGGCGCTGATCTCGGGATTCGGCTGGGCCATCGCCCTGATCGCCATTGCTGCCATCGCTGTGCTGATGATCCCGCTCGCGGTGCCGCTGAACGAGCGGCAGGCGGTGGTTCGCCAGGCGAGCGACATCACGGCGCGCGCGGCGTTTGGCGAAGCTTACCGGCACGGCGGCTTTCGGCTGCTCTCGTTCGGGTATTTCGTCTGCGGTTTCCAGGTGGTGTTCATCGGCCTGCACATCCCGGCGTTCCTCGTCGATCGGGGCATGTCGCCCGAAACCGGCATGACGGTGCTCGCGCTCGTCGGGCTCTTCAACATTGCGGGCTCGCTGCTCGCGGGCTACCTGGGCGGGCGGTTTCCGAAGCCTAAGCTGCTCGCGGCGATCTATGCGGTGCGCGGGATCGCGATCGCGACCTTCGCATTTCTCGTGCCGATCACCCCGGCGTCGGCGTACATCTTCGGCATCGTGATGGGTTTCTTCTGGCTCTCCACCGTTCCGCTCACGAACGGGGTGGTGGCGACCGTTTTCGGCGTGCGCAACATGGCGATGATCGGTGGCGTCGCTTTCCTGTTTCACCAGGTCGGCGCATTTCTCGGTGGCTGGCTCGGCGGGTATCTCTTCGATCGGACCGGGAGCTACGACGCGGTGTGGGCCATCTGCATTGGGCTTTCGGTGGTCGCCATGCTCCTCAACCTGCCGATCAAGGAGCGGCCCATCGCCCGGCTCAGTGGAGCGGTTTCGACGTGACCCGGCGCCAACGCATCGCACTGTGGGTCACGCTCGCCATCGCCGGCATGCTGGTGCTCGGCGCGGCGGCGGCCGGATACCGGCGCGCCGACCTGATGCTGCTCTACGAGAACATCATCCTGCTCTGCACCTGACGTCGCGCGCCGGGGTGGTTGAGAGCTGATCAACACTGTGCACCACCCCGCCCGCTTCGCGGGCACCCCTCCTCGGAGAGGAGGGGAAAGAGCATCACGCCCCTGGATCAGTTCCCGCGCCGATTTGCCTGCACCATGCGGTACATGCCTTCGACGTTCAGCTCGAACATCTGCTTGTAGCCGCCCCAGGACTCGTACTTCGGCATCCTCACTGTCTGCTTGATCTCGTCGAGCGACTTGCCCTGGCGAGCGAGCTCGAGCACCTGGGCGCGGAGCTCCTCGAGGTAGATCCGGTGATCGGTCGCGTCGCTCTTGGTGCCGATCTGGCCGTGGCCCGGAACGAGTATCTCGAAGTCCATGGCCTCGACCTGCCTGATCGACTCGATCCACTCGTCGAGGTACGCATCGGGAAAGTCTCGGAAGCCTACCGTCTTCACCGGAATAAAGTCGACGGCGTAGAGCACGCCCTGCGCGGGGAAGCGCATCACGAGCGAGCCGTCGGAGTGGTTCTTGCCGACGTAGCTGAGCACGACCACAGTGCCGCCGAGATCGATCGTCATCATGTCGGTGAAGCTCACTTGCGGAATCGCGGTTGGCCGCTTCTCGCCGATGATGTCGCGCTTCGCGTTCTCGTGGGCGATGATCGTCGCGGTGTCGGCGAACACCTCGCCTCCCGAGATGTGGTCCGCGTGGTCATGGCTGTAGACGAGGAACCGGACCGGGACGTTGAAGCGCTTGGCGAATTCCGCCTTGAGCCACTTTGCGGCATCCGCGTTGATCGGATCGGTCGCGATGATTCCGGCGGGCGTGACCGCGAAGACCGAGAAGTGGAAATCATTCCGAAAGCGATACACGTTGTCCTTGATCTGGGTGATCTCGCGGACGGGCGCCTTCTGCGCTTGGGCGTGGACGGCGATGGGCGAGCAGAGCGACAGGGCGATCAGGACCGCAGCAATGCGAGGGCGCATCAGGAATTCCTCCTGTTGAAGTTTTGACACCAAGGAGCGAACGGCGGGCGTCGGGCGGATATTCCACGCGCTTCACACCCGAAGAATCAGGTGGTCTTCTCGAGCAGTCCGGCGAGCAGCGTCGCGATGCCGAGGAAAGAAAAGAAACCGGCCACGTCGGTCACGGTGGTGAGCACGATCGACGAGGACTGTGCCGGATCCTGTCCGAAGCGCCGCAGCATGATCGGCACGAGCGCGCCGGCGATGCCCGCGATCACCATCGAGATCACCATCGAGGTCGAGATCACCACGACGAGCCCCGTCGAGCGGCTCCAGAAGTAGACGCCGAGCGCGGTGGTGAAAGCCACCGCGATCCCGTTCGCCAGCCCGACTGCGGCTTCCTTGAAGACGACTCTCGGCCAGTGGCGGAGGCTGATCTCACGCAGGAACAGCCCGCGCATGGTCACCGCAAGAGCCTGTGCGCCCGCATTGCCCGACTGGCCGGCCACCACGGGCAGCAGCACCGCGAGCGCGGTGAATTTGGCGATCGTGCTCTCGAAGAGTCCCACGACCGCCGCCGCGAGAAACGCGGTGAGCAGATTGATCTGCAGCCAGGGCAGGCGCTTGATCACCGCAAAGCCCGGACTCGACAGGGCGCGCTCATCGGGGCTCGCGCCCACCATGGTCTGGATGTCCGCGCTGGTCTCCTGCTCGATTGCGGACACAAGCGCCGCCTGGCGGATGACGCCGACGAATCGTCCCTCGCTGGTCACGACGGGAAGCTCCGTGATCGGCTGCTGCTGGAGCACGTTCACCACATCCTCGCGCGGATCGAGATCCTGGACCACGGCGATGAGCCCGTGCGTGATCTCGCGCAGTGGCTGCGTCTCGTCGGCGACCGCCAGATCCTGGATCTCGACACGGCCGGTCAGACGACCCTCGTCATCCACGACGAACAGCTCGCGCAAGCCCTGCCGCTTGACCGTCCGGAGACGGGCGAGCGCCTCGGCGACGGTCAGGCCGGCGCGCAAGGGGGTCACGCGCG
Source organism: Betaproteobacteria bacterium (assembly GCA_022340285.1). GTDB lineage: Bacteria > Pseudomonadota > Gammaproteobacteria > Burkholderiales > SG8-39 > JAABRB01. The sequence goes on along the minus strand of JAJDOG010000042.1, from coordinate 13,960 downwards.
CGTCCATGAGCCTTCCGGCCGAGTCGTCCGAATACTCGAGCAGCTGGCGCAACTCCTGGGCGATCTGTGGATCCAGTGCGCGGAGCCACGCTTCGCGTTCTTCCGGCTCGACCTGCGCGAGCACGGCGGCGCTGGCAATCGGCTCGGAGTCGGTGAGGAGCTGCTTCGCGAGTGCTTCAGGAACGGTTTCCAGCACCGACCGGGCGGCGTCCGATCCAAGCGCCTGCCATGCCCGCACTGCTGCGTGCACCGGCTGCGCGGCCAGCAGCGCCGCGGCATCTTCCGCAGACATCGATTCGAGCCGGCGTGCCGCCTCGTGTGGATAGTCGAGAAGAAAGCGCCGATTCAGCGCGGTGATTGCCGGGAGCGCCTCATCCGTCATCGGAGGATCTTCCCAACGGCCGTGTTGACGGCAGCAGCGCGATCGTCACGGTCACGAGTCCCGACAGCGCGTCCCAGTAGTTGCGCGCCATCAAACCGGTGAGCGTGTCGGAATGGCTGGTGCGTGTGCTCCGCGCGCCGCGGCTCAGCGCACGCATGAGCGTCGCGCGACGGAGCACGCCGACGAGCCGGTCGCCGCGTTCCACGACCGGCAGCGAGGCGGCGAGCTCCCACCCTCGGTGCGTCGCTGCGCCGGCGAGCGAAGCGACGGCGGCCAGGACGGCTTGCGGTTCGCCGAGCACCGCTCCGAGTTGCGCCGTTTCCTGCGCGCGCAGCAGTGTGGCGAGCTCGACGGTTCCGAGGAGACGCTCGCCGGGTCCGATCACGTGCACGCGCGAGATATCGGTGGTGGCGACGCGGATTCGCGAGATCGCATCGCCGATCGCGGTGTCGGGGGGCAGTGCGACGATGTCCGGATCGGTCCATGCACCCACCGTGTCCTCCGGATAGCCGAGCAACATCCGCGACGCGACGGCGACGGTGGTCGGCAGTCCGTCGAGGAGCCTCGCCCGGCGCGGATCCTGGACGTGTCGCAGCACGGCGACCGCAGGTTGCACGCCGATCGATGCGAGGAGCGCCATTGCCTGGTCGTTGTCGAGCGCGCCCAGGACACGGGCCGCGGTCGGCGGAAGCATGGCCGCGAGCACCGGCCCACCGAGGCGCGGCGGCAGGCGTCCGAACAGGGCGGCGGCTTCCGTGGCGGGAAGCGCCTCGAGCACGCGCGCCGCATCGACCGGGTGGGCGTCGACGAACGTGTGAGTGAGGTCCTCGGCGTCAGCCATTCGAGCTCCGGGCAATCAGGACGATTGGCTCCTCGTGATACACGCGGGCCGGCACCGCTACGCGTCCCTCATCGGTCTCCAGGACCAGCGACGTCACGGTGATCTCGAGAATCCGGCCTTCGTGCCCGCGCGCCCGAACGCGCTGGCCGACATCGAAGGCCTGCCGCATGTAGTGCGCCCCGATGAGGTTCGACACGTAGTCGCGCGCGCCGAGGCTTACCGCGATCGTCACGCCACCGACGGCCGCAGCCACCATCGTGCCGACGAGAATCGCGAGGAAAGTGACCTGAATGCCGATCTGGTCGGCGCCGACCAGGACCGCGGTGATGAGCACCATTCCCTGGGCGACGCGCGCCAGCGCGTTGCGCTGCGCCGGAGCGAGGCGGGTCGCGGTCGCCTGGACGAGATCGGCGAGAAAGCGGGAAAAAACGTAGCCGACGATGACGATCAGCAGGCCGGCGGCGAGCGTCGGAAGATAGTCGAGCAGCCTCGCGAGCCACTCCGTGAAGCTCTGCAGGCCCAGCACATGCGTTGCAGCGGTCACGAAGAAGAGCAGCACCACCCAGAAGACGACCGCTCCGAGAACGGTCGACGATCGCGCCATGCGCAATCGCTCTACGCCCGCCGTCTTGGTGACGCGGGAGAGCAGCGTGTCGAGCAGCAGGACGGAGCGGACCGTCACCGCGCGCAGCAGGCGCGCGAGGATCCAGCCGGCGAGCAGCAGCAGCACCGCCCCGAGGATGCTCGGAAGATAGGTGACCACGGCGTCCATGATCGCCGCGCCCGATGAGGCGACTGCATCGCCGAGTTTCTTGGTTTCATCCATCAGATTGGCCCGGAAAACGGGTTGCGACGACATCTTCCGCCGCGCATGCGCGGGACACAGCTTATCATTCTCGATACCCGCGCGGCGGCGACCGTGCGTGCTAGGATGATGCGCCGGCCACTTCGCCCGTTCACCTCGCTCGCACGTTCATGCTTTCTATCTGTCACCCCGCATGAGCAACCAGTTCGTCGGCACGATGCCGGTTGCCGAGCGACAGCGCTTCGACGCCGCGGCGCTGGCGGAATTCCTGCGCGGACAGATCGAGGGCTTCGGCGGCGATCTGGCGGTCGAGCAGTTCCGCGGCGGCCAGTCGAATCCGACCTATCTCCTCACCGCCGGAGACCACCGTTACGTCATGCGCGCGAAGCCCGCGCCCGCCGCGAAGCTGCTGCCTTCCGCGCATGCGATTGAACGGGAGTACCGCGTCATCTCTGCCCTCGGCCGTGCCGGCATACCGGTCCCCGCTACGTATTGCCTCTGTGAGGACGAAGCCGTCATAGGCCGCGCGTTCTACGTGATGGAATTCGTCGCTGGGCGGGTGCTCTGGGAGCAGTCGCTCCCCGGCATGACTCCCGAGGAACGCCACGCGATCTATGCGGAGATGAACCGGGTGATCGCAGCGCTTCACAGCGTCGATTACCGTGCGGTCGGGCTCGAGGGATTCGGCAAGCCGGGCAATTATCTTGCGCGCCAGATCGCGCGGTGGTCGAAGCAGTACCAGGCGTCCGAGACCGAGAAGATCGAGGCCATGGATCGGCTGATCCAGTGGCTGCCGGATCACCTCCCCGCGGGCGACGAGACCACGGTCGTGCACGGCGACTTCCGCATGGACAATCTGATCTTCCATCCGAGCGAGCCGCGCATCGTTGCGATCCTGGACTGGGAACTTTCCACGCTCGGCCATCCGCTGGCGGATTTTTCGTACCACTGCATGAGCTGGCGCATCCCGCCCGCGCAGTTTCGCGGCATCGGCGGGCTCGATCTCGCAGCGCTCGGGATTCCGACCGAGGAAGAGTACGTGGCGATGTACTGCCGCCGGACCGGGCGGGCGTCGATCCCGTACTGGGACTTCTACCTCGCATACAACATGTTCCGTCTCGCGGCCATTTTGCAGGGCATCATGAAGCGCGCGCTGGACGGCACCGCCGCGAGTCAGCAGGCGCTCGACGCGGGAAAGCGCGCGCGACCGCTCGCGGAGATGGGGTGGCGGGTCGTGCAGGACAAGATTCTCGATTGAGGGAGACAGTCAATGGATTTCGAGTTCAGCCCCAAGGTGAAGGAGCTCCAGGCGAAGGTCGCCGCATTCATGGAGCGGCACGTCTACCCTAAGGAGAACCGATACTGGGAGGAGGCGGACGAGAACCGCGCCAAGGGCAACCCCTGGATCCCGACTCGCATTGTCGAAGAGCTCAAGCCGAAAGCGCGTGCAGAGGGGCTCTGGAACCTGTGGCGGCCGAAGGCTCACGGAGGCGCGCTTACCAATCTCGAGTACGCGCCGCTCTGCGAGATCATGGGCCGGGTGACCTGGGCGCCCGAAGTCTTCAACTGCTCCGCGCCCGACACGGGGAACATGGAAGTGCTCCTGCGCTACGGGTCGTCGGAACAGCAGAAGGCGTGGCTCACGCCGCTTCTGGAGGGCGAGATCCGCTCGGCGTTCCTCATGACCGAGCCGGGCGTCGCGTCATCGGACGCGACGAATATCCAGTGCCGGATCGAGCGCAAGGGCGACGAATACGTGATCAACGGTCACAAGTGGTGGTCCTCCGGTGCGGGCGATCCGCGTTGCAGGATCTACATCGTGATGGGCAAGACCGATCCCGAAAACCCGAATCGCCACCAGCAGCAGTCGCAGATCCTCGTTCCGAGCGACGCGCCCGGCGTGAAGGTGACGCGCGCCTTGCAGGTGTTCGGCTTCGACGACGCGCCGCACGGCCACATGGAAGTGACGCTCAAGGACGTGCGCGTTCCGGCGACCAACATGCTGCTCGGCGAAGGCCGCGGTTTCGAGATCGCACAGGGCCGCCTCGGACCGGGGCGGATCCATCACTGCATGCGCATCATCGGGCAGGCGGAGCGGGCCCTCGAGCTGATGTGCAAGCGGCTCAAGAGCCGCGTGGCTTTTGGCAAGGCCGTCTCGCAGCAGTCCATCTGGCACGAGCGCGTTGCCGAGTCGCGAATCATGCTCGAGCAGGCGCGCCTCCTCACGCTCAAGGCGGCGCACATGATGGATACGGTGGGCAACAAGGCGGCGCGCGCCGAGATCGCGATGATCAAGGTGCTCGCGCCCAACATGGCCCAGCAGGTGATCGACTGGGCCATCCAGGCGCACGGCGGCGGCGGTGTTTGCCAGGAGTTCCCGCTCGCGTGGATGTACTCTTGGAACCGTACGCTGCGGCTCGCCGACGGCCCGGACGAAGTGCACCGAGCCCAGATCGCCAAGATTGAACTCGGAAAATATTTGTGAAAGTCGATTGGCGGTTGATGCCCCAATCACTCAAACGCTGTTTGGAAGGTCACGAACAGGAGGGAACCGGCTGGTTCCCTCCCGTTACCCTCCTTCCCGCTAGAACCGTGAAATCTTCTTAGAGCAGGACAATGCTATGAAACTCTGTGGGGTTCGCATCAGTAACTACTACAACAAAGTCAGGCTGGCGCTGCTCGAGAAGGGCGTCGAGTTCGAGGAGGACGACCAGTGCCCGCCCTCGCAGGACGAGGGGTACCTCGAGCGCTCGGCGATGGGGAAGGTGCCTTACCTCGAGGTCGACGGGAAGACGCTGACCGAATCGCAGGCGATCTGCGAGTACCTCGAGGAAACGTATCCACAGAGGCCGCTCTACCCGAAGGATCCGTGGGAGCGCGCCAAGGTGCGCGAATTGATCAACTACCTCGAGCTGCACGTGGAGCTCGTCAGCCGGCGGCTCCACAAGCAGGTGTTCTACGGCGGGACGGTCTCCGACGAATCGAAGGCGCAGGTCGAGCGCGAGCTCACCAAGGGGCTCAAGGCGCTCGCCAAGCTCGCCAAGTTTTCGCCCGCGATCGCCGGACCGGAGCTCACGCTCGCCGACGTCTGCGCCTTCGTCCATCTATCGATCGTGTCGGTCGTGACGCGCGTCGCACTCGGCCGCGACATGGTCGACGAATTTCTGCCGCAGGCGAAACCCTACCTCAAGATGCTCGGCGAGCGACCGGCCTTCCAGCGTGTGAGCGCCGACCGCAAGGCGGCGGCCGAGGCCGTTGCGGCCCGGCGGAAGAAGTCGTAACCGCAGCGGAGCAAGCCACCGGTGGCCCAGACGCTCGCCGGGTTTCTCGAACGGCACGCGACGCAGCGCGCCGCCGATACGGTGCTCGTCGACCGGGATCGACCGATCACCTACGGCGAGCTCGACGGCGAGGCGCGCCGGGTTGCGGCCGGTCTCGCCGCGCGCGGCGTGGCGCGGGGCGATCGCGTCGCGCTCTGGCTGCCGAACCTGCCGGCGTGGCTCGCATGCTTCTTCGCGTGCGGGCGACTCGGCGCCATTGCGGTCTCGGTCAATACCCGCTTCAAGTCGAGCGAGGTCGCCGACATCGTGGCCCGTAGCGGCTGCACGGCGCTCGTCTTCTGGCCGGGCTTTCGCCGGATCGACTTCGCTGCGATCCTCGCCGGCTGTGATCCGGTCGCGCTGCGCGGGCTTGCGCACGTCGTTGCCTATACGGAGAACGACCCGTCACCCGCGCGGGCGCTCGACCGTGAGGTCATCGCATACCGCGATCTCCTGGACGAAGGGCCGCTCGACGAGGAACGCGGGGGCGAGGACGATGGGTGCGTGATCTTCACGACGTCCGGCACGACGCGGGCGCCAAAATTCGTGCTTCACAACCAGCGCACGGTCATCCGGCACGGGATCGACGTTGCGCGGGACTTCGGCTGGGACGACCCGGCGACGCGTGTGCTGGTGACCGCGCCGCTCTGCGGCGTGTTCGGGTTCGCCAATGCGCTAGCCGCGCTGGCCGCGGGCCGGCCGCTCGTGATGACACCGACGTTCGACGCGCGCGAGTCCGCGTCTGCGGTGCAGCGTCATGCTGTCACGCACGCGAACGCGACGGACGAGATGATCGCGCTCATGCTCGATGCGGCGCCCGAGCCGTACCCGTTTCCGAGCGTGAAATGGTTTGGCTATGCCGCGTTCTCGCCCGCGCATGCCGATCTCCCGGCCCGCGCCGCCGCGCGCGGGTTGAACGTGGTCGGGCTCTACGGCTCGAGCGAGGTGGAGGCGCTGTTCGCACGCCAGCGCGAGGACGCGCCAACCACCGATCGCTGGCTGGCGGGCGGCAAACCGGTCGCACCCGAGACGCAAGTGCGCGCGTGCGATCCGGAGACGGGCGAGATTCTGGGGCGCGGCACGGCCGGCGAGCTCCAGTTCGCGGCGCCGAGCCGGATGGTGGGCTACTTCGGCGATGAGGCGGCAACGCGTGCGGCGCTGACCCGGGACGGATTCTTTCGCAGCGGCGATCTCGGGTACACGACCGACGACGGCCGGTTCGTATTCCTCGCGCGCATGGGCGACGCATTGCGCCTCGGCGGATTCCTCGTGAGCCCGGCCGAGATCGAGGCGGTGCTCGCGGAGCATCCGACCGTGGCGGCCGCGCAGATCGTCGGCGCGCGCACGACATCCGGGCTGAAGCCCGTGGCGTTCGTGATCCTCGCGCCGGGGGCCGCGCTCGACGCCGCCGCGCTCGTCGCGCATTGCGCGGTCCGCATGGCGAAGTTCAAGGTGCCGGTGCGCGTCCAGGCGATCGAAGCCTTCCCGGTGACGCCGGGCGCGAACGCGACCAAGATCCAGAAGCACCGTCTGCGCGAGATGGCCGAGGCACTTCTCGCCAGCGACCCGGTCGCACGCTAGACGCGCGCAACCCGCGCGGCGCGAGCCGCGGCGCGTCGAGGGGTTGCCTAGCGCCTGCGCTTCTTGGCCGCCTTTTTCTTGGCTACTTTCTTGGTGGCCTTCTTCGCCTTGCGGGCACCGCGCTTCTTCGGCGCACTCGCCCCCCGCAACTTTGAAACGACCTCGCCGGACACCGGATCGGTGACGCCGAGTCCCCCGCCGAGGTCCTCGAGCATGTGGCGCATCGCGTCAAGAAACTCGATCATCCCGGGACGTGCGGCCACGACGCTATTCATGTTCCGCCACTCGCCGACGAAGCAATAAGAACGATCCCCGGTCCGGACCAGATTTCCGCCGAGAAAGCCCTTGAATGCGGGCCTTTCCGTGCGGTGCTTCTCCACGAACTGTTGCTCGAATTCGGGTCTCACCCGGAAACGCACGATGTTGAACGCAGCCATGTCTCTCTCCTCAGGAATTGCCGGTTTTGCGGGCCGCCGGTGAACGCGAGTCCGCGGCGCTTGCTCCCTGCCGGTCGCCGGTGCTGGCGGCGCATGATTATCGTCCAACGGGCCGGAACATGCTGTGTCCGCTTACGGCTTCTTCCAGAACGCGGTGAGCTGTCGGCGCTCGACCAGCAGCGAGGCACCCAGGCCCGCGACGATCGCCCAGAAGGCGGAGGTCACGCCGAACGCCGCGAACGGCGTCGCCGCCACGGCGAACGCGACGAGCGCGCCGAACTGCATCTCCCCGCCGAACGATTTCGCGAGCGCATCCTGGAGCGAGGAGACGATGGCCACGCCGGCCAGCGCGAAGATGTACGCCTTGGGCAGCACGGCAAGCAGCGATGCCACCGGCGTCGCCGTGAGCGCGAGGACGACCGTCAGCGCAGCCGAAACGACGACGGCCCAGAATCTTCCGGAAGGGGGCCCGGCATCGGGTGCCGCAAGGATGGCAACGCCCGTGCGCGCCACGGTGGCGGGGTGGCCTCCGAGCAGCGCATTGACCACGGAATTGATTCCGACGACCGTCGACACGGTGTTGACCGGAACCCGGTAACCCTGCGCCAGCAGAAATCCGAGCCCCTGGACGTTGCCGAGGCCCATGGCCAGGACGACCATCGGCAGACTGACCGCGATGATCGCGGAAACCGAAAAGCTCATCTCGGGAAGGACCAGCGTTGGGAGCGTCCACGCGGTGGGCGCGCCCGCCGAAGTGCCGGCCAGCGCCACCGTGATCGCGCCGCTCGTCACGGCGAGGCCCACCGGCGGGACGCGAGGATTGTTGAGCAGTCTTCCCAGCAGGTACCCGCCCACCGTCACGCCGGCGATCGCGAAGTCCTGGACGGTGGCGGCGACCATGCGCGTCACGTACGCGAGAATGCTGCCGCCGAACATGCCCATGATGATCGGCAAGGGTAGCCATTTCATGATCCGCGCCCCGACGCCCAGCAGTCCGAGCCCGAGCAGCAGAAGCCCCGCGACGAGATTCGCGCCGACGAGCTCCGCGAAGGTGAATCGGCCGGCGAGCGTCCCCAGGTAGATCAGGCCGGGAATGGTCCAGGTGATCGGAATGGGTTGCCGGTAGTACACCGAGAGCGCGATCGAGGACACCGCGCCACTCGCCCACACGACGAAGATCCAGCTCGATGTCTGCGCGACCGAGAGGTGCAGCTGCTCGGAGACCGCGATGTGGAGCGGCACGGCACCGAACGCATACCAGACGAATGCGGTCACGCCCGCCCAGACTGCAGGAGCCGATATCTCGCGAACGACCTCCCTTTTGGCCACTGGCTTCGCGCCGAATGTCAGGGGCGTACCGGCTATACGGTCGCGATCGGCGTGGCGGGAGAGCCGACCGCACCCGGGAGCCTGAGCGGTGGCGCGGTGAGGAGGAAGCGGTTACGCCCGTTCGCGCGCAGCCACGCGGCGAGATCACTGATCCACCAGAGCTCGCCGAGCGGCACGCCGAGCTTGAAGAGGCAGTGCTCGTGCAGCGGCAACGCAGGGCGGGTGCCGTCCTTCGGCTTCGCGGGATAGAGCTCGACGGCGTAGTTGTCGGCGCAGATCGCGGCGATACCGGACTCGGTGATCCAGGCGAGCAGCTTCTCGTCCCGACCGTCCAGGCACGCGCACGCGCTGTCGAGCACGCTCATGTCTGGATTGCGCTCCATGCGCAAGATGTGCGCGCTGAATCCGGTGTGCAGGCAGAGGAGGTCGCCAGGCTCGACGACGACGCGGTCCGCTTCCAGCACGCGCATCAGCTCGTCGTAGCCGACCGCCGCCCGCGCATCGCCGAAGTGCGCGTGCAGGTCCGCCATGACACCGCGTCCCTGGATGCCCTTCACGGCGTAGTTCTCGATGCCGAGCGCGCGCGCCCCGACGTGCTGCCCCATGGTCCGGGGGGTCTCGCCGCCGTAGTCCACCGGCCCCACGACGTGCTCGTCGGCTCGGTAGCCGTTGTAATAGACGCGCTCGGCGATGCCGTCTGCATCGGCGTCGAACCAGGAACCGACGTGCGCGAGCGAGTCCCACTGCGTCGAGTACTGGAGCCAGAGCGTCACCTGGTCGTCGCTGATCACGTCGCTCGCCTGCGGATCGACGTTCTTCAGCGGGAAGTTCAGGTAGGGCGTGTCCTCGCGGTAGGTCGGCGCGAGATGCGGCGCATGCCGGCGAGGATTGAGCTTGTTGCCGCCCGGAAAGTCGAGCGGAAGCGAGAGACAGAACACCAGGCCTTCGCGCACCTCGGCGACGCCCTGCAGCACCTTCTCCGGGGTGAGCAGGTTGAGCCGGCCGATCTGGTCGTCGGGACCGAAATCGCCCCAGGTGGAACCGGGCGGCCGTTGCTTCCAGCGGGTCTGCATCGTTTGTCTCCTAGTCGGTTCTTTGCCCGGCCTGCGGACCACGCATCGGGTCGATCGGCGTGCGCTCCTCGAGAATGTCGCGCATGCGCCACTCGATCGCGGGCTTGATTCGTGGGTGGGTGAGGACGTAGAAGCGTTCATCGCGCACCGCATCGAAGACGCGTGCGGCGACGGCGTCGGCGGAGAGCTTGCCGGCCATCACGGCCTTGCGCAGGTTGTCCTCGAGCGCGCGCTGCGCATCGGTCTTGCTGCGACCGGGCTCCGCAAGCTCCGTGGGCCGCACGCGCTCGGATTCGGCGATGCCCGAGGGAAAGTAGGCTGGGCACACCACCGAGCACCGGACCTTCGCGCCGCGCGCGACGAGGTCATGGTGCAGCGATTCGGTGAGCGCGACCACCGCATGCTTCGACACGTTGTAGGCAGCCATGCCGGGCGGAGCGATGAGCCCGGCGACGGATGCCGTGTTCACGATGTGTCCCTCGCCGCCCTGCTCGAGCATGATCGGCGTGAAGACCCGCACGCCGTGGATCGCCCCCCACAGGTTGACGCCGAGCACCCATTCCCAGTCAGCCGCGGTGCTCTCCCAGGCCGCGCCGAGCGGCGCCACGCCGGCGTTGTTGCACACGACGTGCACGGCGCCGAATTTCTCCAGGGTGCGTGCCGCCAACGCCTCGACGTCGACCGCCTTGCGGACGTCGGCACGCACACCGATTGCGACCGCGCCGGCGTCGTCGAGCTCGGTCACGACACCCGCCAGTACGTCGGCGTCCAGATCGGCGAGGGCGAGTTTCATGCCGGCACGCGCAAACCGCCGCGCAAGCGACTTCCCCAGTCCACCGGCAGCGCCGGTGATTACAGCAACCTTGCCCGCGAAATCACGCATGCGCTGCGGTCACTCGCTGAAGAATCTTTGCCATGCAGTCGCGACCGCTTGCGCGCCCACCGGCGTTGCGAGGAAACGCAGATCGGCAGCGGGCGCGGCGCCGGCGTGGACCAGCACCCATTCGCTCTCCACGAGCCGGTAGGCCGCGATCAGTCCGGCGCGCTCCATCGCGTCGATCGCCTGGTCGAGCTCGTCGGAGCCGATCGGCCGCGAGAGCCAGTCCTCCGCGTGCGCGTGCAGCGTGTGCATCGGCTCGCGGGTGTCATAGCAAACACTGAGGAGCGCCATCTGCAAGGTGTCGAGTTCGTGGGCCATGCCGAGTCCAGGCGCGGACGCAGGCATGATACCCACATGGCGAATCGATCGGGCCCGGCCGGTGGGATTCGGGGCAGGGGCACCGCTTCGGCGGACCCACGCCCCGGTACAGGCGCCCGGTTGTGACGGATTCCGTGGCCACCCAGCGCGTTACCAAGCAAAATGGCGCCCTGGTCGCGTCGCCGCGCCGGGATGCCCCGAGAGGGAGGGGGCCGCAAGGGAGCACTAAAATGGCTGAAGTGCAGGGACACAGGGCATTCAATCCGGAGCTGATCGACCGCCTGGCAAAGATCATCCAGCCGTATGCGGGCGCGTATTCGCTCACGCTCGTGCGGCGGTCAGCCCGCGCCGCGCGCGATCCGCAGGGCCTCTGCCACGCAGTGGCTGCGCGCATCAACGATGACGAGAGCCGCCGCGACTTCCTGCGTCGCGCCTACGCGGCCGCCGGGCTGCCCAAGGCCCCCTACGACCGGCGCGAGTCGCTGCGTCCCCGGCCCGTCGATTCCGTGATCGAGCGGCGTGCGCGCGAAGCGCTCCTCGAGGCGGTTGCGAGCTACGCGCGGGGCCTTATCGTGCTCGAGACGGGCCGTGCGAAGAGCGCCCGGGATTTCATCCAGCGGCTGGCCGAGCACATTCCCAGCGCGGCCGCGCGCGAGATGTTTCTCGCGAAGTTCCGCGCCAGCGGCCGCTGAGTCACGGCACGCATTCTTCGGGAGCCTGCTATCCCTGCTCGTCGATGTTCCGCGGCCAGCTCTTGTGCAGAAGCCTGGAAAGCGCGCGGTCGGCGAGCACCACTCCGCCCGTCTGGCATCGCGGGCAGTAGTTCGTCTCGTTCTCCGCGTACACGATGCGCTGCACCGGTGCGCCGCATACCGGGCACGGCTTGCCGAATTTGCCGTGCACGGCCATTTCAGGCCGGAACGCCGTCACGCCCTCTGGAAACGCTTCGCCGGCCTGGGCGCGGAGCCGCGCAGCCCACTCCGTCAGCACTTCGACCGTGGCGCCGTATACGCGCGAGACCTCCTCGGGTGAAAGCTTCTGCGTGAGCGCAAGAGGCGAGAGCCGGGCGCGGTGCAGGATCTCGTCGGAATACGCGTTGCCGATGCCGCTGAACAGCCGTGGATCGGTGAGCGCCCGTTTCAGGGTGTGATTCTCCGTAGTGAGCCGCGCGGCGAACGCCTCCGCGTTGACCGCCAGCGGCTCGAGCCCTCCGGGGTCCATCGCCGCAAGCGCCGCGTCCCCCTCGACGAGATGGATCGAGGCGCGCTTCTTCGTGCCGGCCTCGGTAAACGCGAGCGAGCCCGTGGGGAAATCGAGCGCGGCGAGCGTGATGCGTCCGGGTAGCCGGTCGTGGGGCCCGAGCCAGCGCAGCCGCCCCGCGACCATCAGGTGCAGGACGACATAGAGGCCTCCCTCGAGCGCGAGGACCACCCGCTTGCCGAGGCGGCGGACCGAAGTGACTCGGCGACCCTCGGCCGCGGCGATCGGCGGGACGGCGGTACGCAGGACAAACGCGCTGACGAGGCGTACTCGATCGAGCCGCTGACCGACGATTCGTCGCTCGAGCGCCTCGACGTAGACCGTGATGTCCGGCAACTCGGGCACCGCGTGCGGCCCGGCTCAGCGCTTGGGCGGCGGCATGCCGGCGCGGATCTGCGCCGAAAAATCGTCCGCTTTGCCCGCCGCCCTTGCCCGCTCGTTGACGTGCGCCCGCTGCTTGAGCTGGCGGAACGGAATGCTGTCGTCGAGATAGCCGAGCTCGTACGCGTATTCGGCGAAGAGCCCGGATGCAAGGATCTTCCAGCTCCTCGGCATCGGCGAGGGATTGGCCTGCGTATGCATCGCGATCACGGTGGTGCAGTTCGTAGTGAGCGTGTTGTAGAACTCGGGATGGTCGACCAGGTAGTTCATGACACGAAGGTAGCCCTCGAACATGCGTCTCGCGCCCGCGGGCGTCGCTCGCGTGCGGTAGACGTAGACGTCCTCGGGCGGCTGGCGGTAATTCGTGCGCAGGCCGATCAAGTCGCGCTCGCTGGCGGCCACGTAGATGATCTCGTACTGCCGGAAGAACCCGGCCAGCGTCGAGTAGGCCTCGCTCTTCTCCTTGCGGGTCTCGATGGAAATCGCGATCTGCTCGCCGTCGGCGAAGCCGAAGCTCAGGAACAGGTGCGCGATGAGCTCGCCCGCCCAGTAGGAGCTCACGATGTCGATGGTGCGGATGTCGTTGAGGTCGACGGTCTTGTCGTAGTAGTGCGGCGTGTAGTCCGTCTCCGTGCGGTAATCGAAGTCCCGGACATCGTGGATGGTGACCTTGTCGCCGTCGAAAGTCGCGTACGCGAGCCTCGCCACGTCGGGCTGCCAGTCCCGGTCGTTGGAGGGCGAGATCGAGAGCCACCACCCGAGGACGCCTCCGAAGATCACGGCGCAGACCAGCAGCGTCGCAATGCCCCTTAACCGCCACGCGGCGATGACCGCGATCACCACCGGCGCCAGGGCCAGCGCGAACCGCGCCCACTCGGGCGTCATGCCCGACGCGTAGTACAGTGCGAGCGCCGACCAGCCGATCGCAAGCGCCCCCGCGATCCACAGCAGCCCTTTGATCAGTCGTCGCATCGGGGGTTGCTCCGTTCAGGCCGCGTCCGCATAGGCTTCGATCGGCGGGCACGTGCAGACGAAGTGCCGGTCGCCGTAGACCTGGTCGACCCGCTTCACCGCCGGCCAGAACTTCGCATCCTGCACCGTCGGCAGAGGAAAGACCGCCTGCTCGCGCGTGTAGGCGTGCGGCCAGTCTCCGGCGAGTTCCACGGCCGTGTGCGGCGCATTCCTGAGCGGATTGTCGGCGCGGTCCCATTCGTTGCGCTGGATCCGCTCCAGCTCGCCATGGATCGCGATCATCGCGTCGCAGAAGCGGTCGAGCTCCGCCAGGCTCTCGCTCTCGGTGGGCTCGACCATCAGCGTGTCGGGCACCGGGAAGGAGAGGGTCGGCGCATGGAA
>JAJDOG010000018.1 GCA_022340285.1 Betaproteobacteria bacterium | reverse complement strand
CAGTTCGGCACCAGTCTCCTCGCCGAGGGCCTGTTTCTGCCGCGGGTGCGTGCGGCGGAGGCGGCACACCGGCGCGCGGTCGAGGAAGTGCTCGAGTTCGTGGAGCTGGAGCGCTATCGACACGAGCACGTCGACGCGCTGCCTTTCGGAATCCAGAAGATCGTGGGCTTCGCGCGCGCCCTCGCGATGAATCCCAAAGTGCTCCTCCTCGACGAGCCCTCCGCCGGACTGAACCGCGAGGAGCGCGAGGATCTCGCCCGCCACATCCTGCGCATCAAGCACGAGCTGGGCATCGCGATCATCTGGGTCGAGCACGACATGCAGATGGTCGCCGACCTTGCCGATCGCCTCTTCGTGCTCGACTACGGCGAGCCGATCGCCGAGGGCGAGCCCGAGGCGGTGCTCAAGGACCCCCGGGTCGTCGCGGCCTACCTCGGGACCCGGGCGGTAGCCTGAAGGAGGCTCGTCGTCCGCTACTCGAGGAAGAGCTCCAGCAACTGCTCGCGCAACCACCGGTTGCCGGGGTCCTGCTCGAAGCGCTCGTGCCACAGCAATCGCACGTCGAATGGCGGGATCGCGAGCGGCACATCGTGCGCGCGGAACCGGCCCATCGCCCTGAACGCCTGCGCAAGCTGCCACGGCACCGTGCACACGAGATCGGTGCGCGCCAGGATCATCGGCACCACCATGAAGTGCGGCACGCGCAACGCGATGCGACCCTCGAGCCCCTGCTCGTTCAGCATACGTTCCACGACCTCGTGCCCGGTTCCCGACGAGGCGATCAGCACGTGGCGAACGGCGCGGAACTGCGCAACCGAAAGACTGCGACGGATGACGGGGTGATCCTCGCGCGCCAAGCAGACGTATCGGTCACGGAACAGGCGCCGCTGCGCAATACCGCCACCGAGCTCGGGCATGAAGCCCAGCGCGATGTCGATCTTGCCGGTCTCTAGCGACTCGCGAATGCCGTCGACGGGATACTGCGCGACTTCCAGCCGCGCGCCGGGCGCGTCGCGCTTCAGCCGCTCCAGCAGCGGCGGCAGGAACACAACCTCGCCGATGTCGGACATGTGAAAGCGGAAGGTCCGGCTCGAACTGGCCGGATCGAAGCCCGCCTGCTCGCGGAGCGTGAGCTCGAGCAGATCGAGCGCCTGGCGCACCGGGTCGGCGAGCCGCAGCGCGCAGGGCGTGGGATTCATCCCGCCCGGCGTGCGCACGAACAACGGGTCGCCGAACAGGTTGCGCAGCCGCGCGAGGGCGTTGGACATCGCCGGCTGCGAGAGCCCGACGCGCTGGCCCGCGCGGGTCACGCTCTTCTCGCGCAGCACCGCATCAAACACGCGGAGCAAGTTGAGATCGAGGTCGTTCAGGTCCATGGCATCGCCGGGTCGATTCGCGCCAGCGAGGCTCGCCGGCGCATTTCCATTGTGAATTAATAACATGTCGCCCATCAATTTGACAAATGCATGGGCCCGGCCTAGTCTGGTTTGTTTTCCCGCCCGGAGACGCTCGCATGGAACGCAGCTTCGAGAAAGAAGTCGAGCTGCTCAAGCTCGGCGAAGGCGAGACCTTTCACGGCGAAGGCATCCTCGCGGTGACGAAGGCGCTGCTGCAATCCGGCGTGGCCTATGTCGGTGGCTACCAAGGTGCGCCGGTGTCGCACATGATGGACGTGCTGAACGATGCGCGCGACATCATGGACGAGCTCGGCATCCACATCGAGACGAACGCGTCCGAGGCCGGCGCAGCGGCCATGCTTGGCGCATCGATCAACTACCCGCTACGGGGCGCGGTCACGTTCAAGTCGACGGTCGGCACCAACGTCGCGTCTGACGCGCTCTCGAATCTCGGCTCGGTGGGCGTGACCGGCGGCGCGCTGATCGTGCTCGGCGAGGACTACGGCGAAGGCGCCTCGATCATCCAGGAGCGCAGCCACGCTTTCGCAATGAAGTCGCAGCTCTGGCTGCTCGACCCGCGCCCAAACCTGCCGACGATCACGCGCATGGTGGAGAAGGCGTTCGAGCTCTCCGAGGCGACGAGCACGCCGGTGATGCTCGAGCTTCGCATCCGGGCCTGCCACGTCCACGGATCGTTCCCGACGAAGGCGAACCGCGCGCCAGCCGTGTCGCGCCGGCACGTGCTCGAGGCACCGGTATTCGATTTCGGACGGATCGCGCTGCCGCCGTCGACCTATGCGCAGGAGAAGCACAAGATCGACGTGCGCTGGCCCGCCGCGGTGAAGTTCATCATCGAAAACACCCTGAACGAGACGTTCGAGGGCACCGCGGACGACGTCGGCATCATCTGCCAGGGCGGTATGTACAACGTCGTGGTGCGCGCCCTGCAGCAACTCGGGCTGGCGAACGCGCTGGGTGAAGCGCGCATCCCGATCTACTGCCTGAACGTCACCTATCCGCTGGTCCCCGAGGAAGTCACGCGCTTCTGCGCGGGCAAGCGCGCGGTGCTGATGGTCGAGGAAGGACAGCCCGCCTATCTCGAGGACGCGCTCCACGCGATCCTGCGTCGCGCCGATTTGCAGACCCGCGTGCACGGCAAGGACGTCTTGCCGATGGCCGGCGAATACACGGGTGAGACGGTGCTGACCGGCGTCGCGCGGTGGATCGAAGCCGCTGCGCCGCGTGGTGTGGACACGGCGGACGCGCATCGCAAGCTCGAGTCGCTGACCACGCCGAAACGCCGCGCCGCGGAGATCTTCGGCGCGCCGTTGCCGCCCCGCCCGCCGGGGTTTTGCGTCGGCTGTCCCGAGCGCCCGGTGTTCTCGGCGATGAAGCTCGTCGAGCGCGAGCACGGCAAGATCCACGTCTCCGCCGACATCGGTTGCCACACCTTTTCCACGCTGCCGCCGTTTAACATCGGACACACCGTGCTCGGCTACGGGCTGGGGCTGGCATCCAACTCCGCGATCGCGCCGATGTTCGGCAAGCGCACCGTGACCATCATGGGCGACGGCGGTTTCTGGCACAACGGACTCACCTCGGGCGTCGCGAATGCGGTGTTCAACCGGGGCGACGGCATCCTGGTGATCATGAAGAACGGCTACAGCTCGGCGACCGGCACGCAGAACATACCCTCCTCGCTGCACCAGGACGCGGGAAAAGCGAAGGACATGTCGATCGAGCGAACGCTGAAGGGGCTCGGCGTGCAGTGGCTGAAGAACGTCTACACCTACCGCGTCGACCGGATGAAGCAGGTGCTGGAAGAGGCGATGACCACCGGCTACAAGGGTCTCAAGGTGATCGTGGCCGATGCCGAGTGTCAGCTCGAGCGCCAGCGCCGGCTGCGCCCGCTGGTCGCCGCGCAGCTCAAGCGCGGCGAGCGCGTGGTGCGCGAGCGTTTCGGCGTGGACGAGGACGTGTGCACGGGCGATCACTCTTGCGTGCGCCTGTCCGGCTGCCCCTCGCTCACCGTCAAGCCGAGTACCGATCCGCTCAAGACCGATCCGGTGGCACACGTGAACAACGCCTGCGTGGGCTGCGGGCTGTGCGGAGAGGTCGCCCACGCCGCGGTGCTGTGCCCGTCGTTCTTCAAGGCACGCATCATCCAGAACCCCAGCGCGTGGGA
The DNA here is from genome assembly GCA_022340285.1 of Betaproteobacteria bacterium. Classification (GTDB taxonomy): domain Bacteria; phylum Pseudomonadota; class Gammaproteobacteria; order Burkholderiales; family SG8-39; genus JAABRB01. The sequence continues at coordinate 3,810 of JAJDOG010000018.1, read as the reverse complement.
TCGCTTCCTCGCGCGAGTGCGCAGCACAGTGATCGGCTGGTTGCAGCCGGCATGAGGCATTAGCAATGGAAATCTCTTTCGTCGAAGAAATAGAATCACTCCGCCTCGGCGCGGGAGACACGTTCCGCGGTGAAGGGATCCTCGCGGTGACCAAGGCGCTGCTGCAATCCGGCGTCGCGTACGTCGGCGGCTACCAGGGGGCGCCGGTCTCGCATCTCCTGGACGTGATGGTGCAAGCGCGCGAGTACATGGATGAGCTCGGTGTGCACGTCGAATCGTGCTCGAACGAGGCCTCGGCGGCCGCGATGCTCGCCGCCTCGATCAACTACCCGGTGCGCGGCGCCGTCACCTGGAAATCGATCGTGGGCACCAACGTCGCTGCCGACGCGTTGTCGAATCTTTCCTCGGCAGGCGTGATGGGCGGTGCGCTGATCGTGCTCGGCGAGGACTACGGCGAGGGCGCGAGCGTGATCCAGGAGCGCAGCCACGCCTACGCCCTGAAGTCGTCGATGATCCTCCTCGATCCACGGCCGAGCCTCCCTCATATCGTGCGCATGGTCGAGGAAGGCTTCGCGCTGTCGGAGGCGTCGAACACGCCGGCGATGATGGAGTTGCGAATCCGCGCGTGCCACGTGCGGGGCGAGTTCGCGGCAAGCGACAATCGTGCGCCCGCGATCTCGACGCGCGCCCTGCTCGCCGGCCCGCCCGAGTTCATATACGACCGGCTCGCTCATCCTCCTGCGATCTTCCGGCAGGAAAAGCTCAAGGTCGAAGTGCGGCTGCCGGCCGCGCGGCGATTCATCGTCGAACGCGGCCTGAACGAACTGTTCGGCCCGGCGCAAGGCGAGCTCGGGCTCATCATCCAGGGAGGATTGCACAACAACCTGGTGCGCGCACTGCAGATCCTGGGGCTCGCGGACCCGTTCGGCGAGCTCCGGATACCGACGTTCGTGCTGAACGTCGTGCATCCCCTCGTCCCGGGCGAGATCACGCAGTTCTGCGCAGGCAAGCGGGCAGTGCTCGTGCTCGAAGAGGGTCAGCCCGAGTACATCGAGCAGGAGATCGCGACGCTCCTGCGCCGCGCCGACCTGCAGGTGAAGCTGCACGGCAAGGACCTGCTCGCCATGACCGGCGAGTACAGCGTCGAGGTGATCCTGCGCGGCCTGGTCGGGTTCCTGCGCCAGCATGCGCAGAGCATCGACGTGCAAGCGGGCGCCGCGTGGCTGGCACGCATCGACGGCCTGCGCCGCGATGCGACCGCCGCGCTGGGCGAGCACCTTCCCGCGCGGCCGCCCACGTTCTGTGTCGGCTGTCCCGAGCGTCCGGTGTTCGCAGCACTGAAGCTTGCCGAGCGCGAGGTCGGGAAAGTGCACGTCTCCGGCGACATCGGCTGCCACGCCTTCGCCACCTTCGCGCCCTTCTCCCTAGGGAACTCGATTCTCGGCTACGGCATGAGCCTCGCGAGCGCCGCGGGCGTCAAGAACCTGATGGCGCGCCGGCCCGTGGCCATCATGGGCGACGGCGGCTTCTGGCACAACGGCCTGCTCTCGGGCGTGACCTCGACGCTGCTCAACAAGGGCGACGGCGTGCTCGTGATCATGAAGAACGGCTACTCGTCCGCAACGGGCACGCAGGACCTGCTTTCCACGCCACCGGAAGACGTCCGCCGGATGATGGCCGGGAAGAGCGCCGCGCACGGCGATACCCACATCGAAAAGACGCTGTCCGGCATGGGTGTCGGCTGGTTGCGCACGGTGAACAACTACCGGGTCGCAGACGTCGCGAAAACGCTGCGCGAAGCGATGACGACCACGTACAAGGGGCTGAAGGTGGTGATCGCCGAGGGCGAGTGTCAGCTCGAGCGCCAGCGCCGGCTGCGCCCGCTGGTTGCCGCGCAGCTCAAGCGCGGCGAGCGCGTGGTGCGCGAGCGCTTCGGCGTGGACGAGGACGTGTGCACCGGCGATCACTCCTGCGTGCGCCTGTCGGGCTGCCCCTCGCTCACCGTCAAGCCGAGCAGCGACCCGCTCAAGACCGATCCGGTAGCCCACGTGAACAACAGCTGCGTGGGCTGCGGACTCTGCGGCGAAGTCGCCCATGCCGCAGTGCTGTGCCCGTCGTTCTTCAAGGCACGCATCATCCAGAACCCCAGCGCGTGGGACCGCTTCCTCGCGCGAGTGCGCAGCACAGTGATCGGCTGGCTACAGCCGGCATAAACGAGCAGAGAGCGAAACGATATGAACACGATGACCGAAGCAAAAGCGGTGGGCTCGCAGGAGACCCTCCCGGAACGGCCGTTCACCATCCTCGTCGCCGCGCTCGGCGGCGAAGGCGGCGGCGTGCTCGCCGAGTGGCTCGTCGACGCGGCGACCGCGAGCGGCTACCCGGTGCAGAGCACGTCGATCCCCGGCGTCGCGCAGCGCACGGGCGCCACCACATACTACGTAGAGATCTATCCGGTGACCGCCGACCGCCTCGCCGGCCGCCCGCCGGTGCTCGCGCTGACTCCCTCGCCCGGCAACGTCGATGCGATGATTGCATCCGAGTTTGTCGAGGCCGGCCGCGCGATGCAAAACGGTTTCGTCAGCCCGGACCGGACCACGCTCGTCGCGTCGACGCACCGCGTGTTCACGGTCGCAGAGAAGGCCGCGCTCGGCGACGGTCGCTTCGACGAGGGCAAGCTGCACAAGGCCGCGGAATCGCTCGCCAAGCGCGCGGTCCTGTTCGACATGGCCGAGATCGCCCGGCAGTCGGGAACCGTCATCAACGCCGTCATGTTCGGCGCCCTGGCGGGCGCCGGCATCCTGCCGTTCTCGCGCGAGGCGTGCGAGGCGGCCATCCGCAAGCAGGGCAAGGGCACGGAGGCGAGCCTGCGCGGATTCGCGTCCGGATTTGCGCATGCGTCCGGCACTGCGACGGCGCCCGAAACCGACGACGGGAAGCGGCACCACGACCAGGACACCGCGAGCGCCCCTCGATCGCGCCGGACGCGCGAAGCGCGCTTGCACGCAACGTTTCCGGCCGAGACTTACCGCATCGTGGAAGAAGGCGTGGCGCGCGTGCGCGGCTACCAGGACCAGGCTTACGCCGATCTCTATGCCGACCGCCTCGCGCGAATCCTTGCGGCGGAAAAAGCCTCTGCCGCGTCGACCGGCTTTCCGCTCACCAACGAAACGGGGCGGCTCCTCGCGTTGTGGATGACCTACGAGGACATCATCCGGGTCGCGGACCTCAAGACCCGGCGATCGCGCTTCGAGCGCGTGCGCGCGGAAGTCGGCGCAAAGCCGGACGAGCCGGTGGTGATCGTCGAATATCTCAAGCCCGGAATCAACGAGATCTGCGACATCCTGCCCCGCACGCTCGCCACCCGGGTGCGGACGTGGGCGGCGCGAAGCGGCAAATCGCTGAACGTCGGGGTCCATCTCAAGACGTCGAGCGTTTTCGGGTTTCTGCTCCTGCGCGCCATGGCGTGGCTCCGGCCGCTGCGGCGAAGAACGTTCCGCTACGGCGAGGAGCAGGCGCGCATCGAGAGCTGGCTCGCCGCCATCGAGAAGGCAGCCTCCCGCGATGCGGCGCTGGCGCTCGAAGTCGCGCAATGCGCGCGGCTGGTGAAAGGATACGGCGACACGCACCACCGGGGCTGGAGCAATTTCGAGCGCATCATGGCAACGTTGGTCGAAGGCGAGCCGCAGCTCACGCCAGCCGAACGCACTGCCGCGATTCGCAAGGCCCGGCTCGCCGCGCTTGCCGACGCCGAGGGCAAGGCGCTGACGAAAGAAATTGGAGACGCCAAACCAGTGATTTGGCTAACTG
>JAJDOG010000008.1 GCA_022340285.1 Betaproteobacteria bacterium | reverse complement strand
TCCTGAGCAGCCACCCGGCAGACGCAACGCGTGTCCAGGAGATCGAAGCGCTGTTGCCGACCGTCATGCCGCTCTATCTGGCAGCCACGCAGCGGCCCCGCTGAGTGCGAGCTGCCGCCAGAGGCGCGCACCGGATTCCATGCTCAGCCCGGTTGAAGGCGCACCGAATGAATACGAACCCAGCGACTCCCATGATCGATGCTCGCGATAGCTCCCCGCCGAGCTGAGGACGATGCCTGTTTCGTTCGTCGAGGCTGGCATCCAGGCCGTCAGGGCCGCAAAGCCAGAGGTACCGAGCAGTATCGCCGCGACGCCCCCGATCAGTAGCGGCAGGGATGGAACTCTATTGACTCGCATTCTCATGAGAACTCTGCGGCGTCCAGCTAATCATCCTGGCCGTCGGGCCTTGCGGACCAGCAGCGCCTGTAGAAACGACAGACCTGTTGGGCGTCGCCTAGGCGATGGCTTGCGCAGCGCCATCCCCCGCGACGGCGAACGTCGCAAGGACCGCAAGCAACAGCAGGAGTTTCACCATGCAATGCAATTTCATCGGATGCTTCAATGTGAATCCTTTGGCCGACATCGGTAACGAGGACTGCGTGCCGGCAGATCTGCCTGGCAGCAGATTCGTGTGTGCGCGGCGCGCGCCAATATGGCAAGTTTCGCTGAGCGCCAGATTCGCTCTGTGCGCGAGCGCGCATAGCGGAGGTTCTTCGCACGTTCGGAGGATTCGGGTTTCCGAACCTAGGTCATGGAAGAATGGCCGATTCGGGGATCGCCACAGTCGGGATTCTCCACCGGAGGTCTATTCCCCGAGCGTCACACGCACTTTGTGGATCTGACCATCATCTACCAGTGGAACCCGCGTCGGGCCTTCTGGCAACGCCTTCCCGTCCAGCGCCGCTTGTGCAATGCCTCGGCAGACTCGGTTGGGGTTTTCCACCGCAATCTCGTAGCGCGCAGAGCGGTACTTGAAGACGATCTCGAAACGTGACCACGCCTTGGGAATGCATGGCGCGAGGCTGACGAACGCTCCTTGCAGCCGAAAACCGAGAATCGCTTCGATCCCGGCCCGATACAGCCATGCGGCCGAGCCGGTATACCAGGTCCATCCGCCGCGCCCGACGTGTGGCACGACCGAATAGACGTCGGCGGCAACGACGTAGGGCTCGACCTTGTAGCGCTGCACGTCCGCCCGCGAGCTCGAGCGATTGATCGGATTCAGGATCGAAAACAACTCGACGGACTTGTCGCCATCGCCAAGTTTCGCGAAGGCGATCACCGACCAGGCCGCGGCGTGAGTGTATTGGCCGCCGTTCTCCCGGATGCCGGGCGGATAGCCTTTGATGTATCCGGGATCGAGCGGTGTCGCATCGAAGGGCGGCGTGAACAGCAGGGCAAGCGCGTCGTCGCGACGGATGAGCTGCTCGTCCACGGCGGCCATGGCGCGCGCGGTACGCGCCGGCTTCGCCGCCCCGGAGATCGCGCTCCAGGATTGCGCGATCGAGTCGATCCGGCACTCCTCGCTCGCGGACGAGCCGAGCGGAGCTCCGTCGTCGTAATACCCGCGCCGGTACCAGTCACCATCCCAGCCGTCACGCTCGAGTGAGGTTCGGAGCCCCGTGGCGTGCGACAGCCATTTCGCAGCGCGCGTCGCGTCGCCCCGCGCTTGCGCCAATGGCGTGAACGCCGCGAGCGTCGCGTGCAGGAACCAGCCGAGCCAGACGCTCTCGCCCAAACCCCGCTCGCCCACCCGGTTCATGCCGTCGTTCCAGTCGCCGGTGCCGATCAGTGGCAGGCCGTGCGCGCCGACGGCGAGACTCTGGTCGAGCCCGCGCGCGCAGTGCTCGAACAGTGTCGCGCTCTCCTCGGCAAGCATGGGCTGGAAGTAGGCGTCGTGCTCGCCGGCACCGAGCGGTTGGCCTTCGAGGAACGGGACCGACTCGTCCAGCACCGCGACGTCGCCGGTCGTCTCGATATATTGCGCAGCAGCGTAGGCGAGCCAGATCCGATCGTCCGATATGCGTGTCCGTACGCCCTGGCCGGAAGGCGGCAACCACCAGTGCTGCACATCGCCTTCGACGAACTGCCGGGCCGCGGCGCGCAGGAGATGCTCGCGCGTCAGCGCCGGTCGCGAGAACGCGAGCGCCATTCCGTCCTGGAGCTGGTCGCGGAAGCCGTAAGCACCGCTCGCCTGGTAGAACGCCGAGCGCGCCCACACGCGGCAGGCGAGTGTCTGGTAGAGCAGCCAGCGATTCAGCATGATGTCCATCGACCGGTCGGGCGTTTTCACCTGTACCGTGCCGAGCACATCGTCCCAATATGCAACGACCGCACGCAGGACCGCATCGAGATCGGCAACCCGGTAGCGGGCGATCAGGGTTTGCGCGGCAGCCACCGTCGCCGCCTCGCCGAGGAGGAAGACCACTTCCACCTCTTCCCCGGGCTCGAGTAGGACCGGAGCCTGCAGGGCGCCGCAAGGGTCGAGGCCGGCGCCCACACGCTGCGAGAGGAACGTGTCTCCGGCTAGCGCCGCGGGGTTGTCGAGCGTGCCGTTACGCCCCAGAAATTCCCGCCGATCGGCGGTCCAGGAAGTCTGTCGTCCGCTCAAGTCTGCGAATGCGACGTGCGAACCGTATGCGATGTTCCACGGGTTGCGCGCGAACATCGCGCCCGTCTCGGGATCCATCTCCGTCACGACCGAGAGCGCCGATGCGCCGCGGGACGGACCGAGCACCCACTCCACATACGCCGTGAGCGAAAGCCGTCGCACGCGATTCGACATGTTGCGAATCGTCAGCCGCGAAATCTTGATGGGATCGTCGAGCGGCACGTACTGCAGAAGATCGAGCGCAATGCCCCGTGCGGCGTGCTCGAACCGGGTGTATCCCTGGCCGTGCCGTGCGACATAGGTCGATTCCTCGCGACGGATCGGCTGCGCCGTCGGTCCCCACAGCTCGCCCGTATCCGCGTCGCGCAGGAAGAAAGCTTCGCCCGGCCGGTCGGTGACCGGATCGTTCGACCACGGCGTGAGCTGGTTCTCGCGGCTGTTACCCGACCAGGTGTAGCCGCTGCCCTCGACCGCGACCTGAAAGCCAAAAGCGGGATTGGCGACGACATTGATCCACGGGGCGGGGATCGAACGTCCGGGGCCGAGAATCGTCACGTACTCCCGACCGTCCGCGGCGAATCCGCCGTGCCCGTTGAAGAACTCGAGATCGGGCAGCACCGGTTCGGTGGGCGGCACGTCTTCGACCGGGACGCGCCGTGGCGGTGGCAAGGCAAACTCCGCGTCCTGGAGGCGACTGAAGAGCTGCTCCGACAGCGTTCCGCGTCGTCCGACGAGCACCGCCCGGGCCATCGCAAGCAGCACGGCGCGTGTCTCGCCCGATACGAGGTCCGCGCGCAGCACGAACACCGAGCCGCGCGCGAGGTCCGCGCCGATCTGCGGTCGCGACTGGCTCGTGCGAACCAGCGTCTCCAGGGCAATTTGGAGATCCTGCACATACGAGGATCCCCGCTCGTTCAGGATCACGAGGTCGACGGCGAGCTGCTTCATCCGCCAGTATTCGTGTGCGCCCAGCAGCTGGCGAACGATCGCGATGTCGTCTATGGCGTCGATACGCACGAGGACGATCGGGACGTCTCCGGAGATGCCCTGCGCCCAGAGTGCCGCCGGCCCGCCGTCGCCGCGGCGAATGGCATCCGAGGACGCTCGTAACGTCGGATCCACGTATAGCAGGTGGCCGACGAGGCGCTGAAAGAGACTCGCCTGTTCCGCGTCGACACCGAGATGGCTCAGCTGCACCTGCGCCTGGGTCCACGCCAGCGTGGCCGCGCGGTCGAAGGCCGTCGCGTCCTGATGCTTGTCGATCAGGTCCAGCAACTCGCCACGGGACGCCGCCACGTCCGTCCAGAAAGCGACGCGCGCCGTCCTGCCCGGCGGCACTCGCACGCGGCGGCGCAGCGCGAATATCGGGTCGAGGACGGTGCCGACGGTGCCGGAAAGCGGCCGGCCGTCCAGCACGGCAATTGGCGCGCGTGCGTCGCGGCCTCGTCCGAGAAAGCGCGCCCGGTCGGTCTCGATCTCCGGCTCGCCCACCGCCTCGCCTTCGACGACGGAATGATGCGCCGCCCAGATTTCCGCCTCGTCGGGCGAACGGCGCCGCCGCGTCGCCACGATGGCGCCGTTCCTGACGAGATGCTCGGTTTGCACAAAGAGCTTGGCGAAGACCTGATGTGCGGTGTCGGCGGCGGGTGGCGCCAGCACGAGCTCGGCGTACGATGTGATCTCGATTTCCCGATCGCGGCTGCCCGCATTCGCGACGGCGATGCGGCGAACTTCGGCATTGTCCTCGGGCGAGACGACGACTTCCATCGTCGTGGTGAGCGATCCATCGCGCCGGACGAACTGGGCGCGATCCTCGGTGAACGTGACATCGTAGCCGTCCGGTTCCACGCCGCTCGGCTGGTAGCCCGCGGACCACACGTCGCCGCTCTGCACGTCGCGCAGATAGACGTAGGCGCCCCAGTCGTCGCGGGTGACGTCCTCGCGCCAGCGCGTGATCCCGATATTTCCCCAGCGGCTGTACCCGGAGCCGGCCCCCGTCAGCATCACCGCGTATCGGCCGTTCGAGAGCAGTTGCACCTGCGGCGTGGCGGAGTGCGCGGAGCGGAGCCGTCGCACCACCGGCAACTCCAGGTCGCGTACCGTCGCCGCCGTCTTGACCTCCTCCGCCCTGGGATGGGCGACTGCGACATCGCGCGGCGTGCGTTCCTGCAGCAGTAGCTCCGTCGCCTGCACGCTCGGCTCGGCATGAAAACGAGCCCGCACCACACCGTCGAGGAGGGCGTTGGCAATGGCGACCACCGTCATGCCCTGATGGTGCGCCATGTAGGCGTGCACGACCGCGACGTCCTGGCCTTCCGGCAGCCGAACGCGCGTGTAGTCCAGGGCCTCATAGAAACCGTACCGGCCGAGCGCTCCGACGGCGGCGAGCCGGGCGAAGTTACGCGCCGCGGCGCCCGGATCGACCATGGTTGCGAGCGCAGTTGCGTAAGGCGCGACGACCGAGTTTTCGCCGAGACCGCGTTTCAATCCCAGCCCCGGGATGCCGAAGTTCGAATACTGATAGGTGAACTCCAGGTCGCGGACGTTGTACGCGGATTCCGAGATCCCCCAGGGCACATCGTGCGCGGCGCCATAGTTCACCTGCCGGCGGACGACGAGGCGGCTCGTCTCCTCGAGCAGGCTGCCAACCGGCGCGCGCATCACGAGCGACGGCATGAGGTACTCGAACATCGATCCCGACCAGGAGATCAGCGCCGCGCCTCGTCCAACCGGGGTAACCGCGCGCCCGAGCCGAAACCAGTGGCGCGCCGGAACGTCGCCCTTTGCAATCGCGACGAAGCTCGCGAGGCGCGCTTCCGATGCGAGCAAGTCGTAGCAACTCGGATCGAGATTGCCGTCCGCGACCCGGTAACCGATCGAGAGGAGCTTGCGCTCCGGGACAAGGAGAAAGCCGAAATCCATCGCGTCCGCCAACGCCCGGGCCGTCGCCGCCAGCGTTGCGAGGCGCCGTTCCAGGGAGCGGGCGGCATCGGCAGTTGGTGTGACGTCGCGCCGGTGGCTCTCGATCGATGCCAGCGTCGCCTCCGCCCAGTACAGCATCTCGGCGCCAGCCGCGTCGCCGCGTTCGCTGGCAATCGTGCGAGCAATGTCGGCCATCGTGGTGGCATGAGCCACAACGTCCTCCAGCCGCGTACCGATGTCCTTCGGCGGCATCGGTGCCTGGCGGAGCGCGGCGGCCAGCGCATCGAGCGCATCGCCGAGCTGTTGCGGCGTGATCGTCTGCGTTCGCCGGTCGTCCGGGAGTCCCTGCAGGGATTCGCGCGTGAGATCGAGTGCGTCGTCGATACCGCCGATTTGTGCGGGGCTTGCAACCGTATTGCCGACCCACTCGTCGCAGGCATTCGCAAGTGCGATCAGATGCCCGGCCAGGTTGCCGCTATCCACCGACGAGACGTATTGCGGGTCGAGCGGGCGCAGATCCCGCGTGTCGTACCAGTTGTAGAAGTGTCCGCGGAACCGCTGCAGACCCTGCATCGTCGCGAGCGTCGCCTCCAGGCGGTCAACGGTATCCGTCGTCCCCGCCCAGCCGAAGTCGCGAGCGCTCACCGCGGAGAGGAGGTAGACGCCGAGATTGGTGGGCGAGGTCCGATGCGCAACGATCGGATTCGGGTCTTCCTGGAAATTGTCGGGCGGGAGCATGTGCTCTGCCGGGGTCACGAAGGTCTCGAAGAAACGCCAGGTGCGCCGGGCCACCCTGCGCAATGCGCGAGCGTCCGCGGCCGAGACCGCCAAACGCCCTGCGACGCGCGGCGACAGGCTCGTCCATCGGGCGATTGCGGGCGACGCGATCCAGACCATCACGAACGCCGCCGCCAGCGGCCAAGCATCGCTCCCCGATTGCCACACGATAACTGCGGTAACGAGGGCGATGACGACGCCAGCGCTCATCTGCCGATAGAACCCGGCGAGATCCAGGCGCGGACCGATCGTCGCCTGGGCGGCCGTGACCCAGTCAAGCAAGTGCCGGTGGCTGAAGAGCAGCCGAAACAGCGTCCTTCCGATCGCGTCTGCCATCAACCATGCCTGGTGCGCCAGAAACGCCACCAGCAACGCGGTCAGGGACAGGGCGAGCCGGATGTCTGCAGCAAGCGCGCGCAGGTGGCTGCTTGCCGTGACCCGAGCTCGTCGCGGCACGATCTCGGAGAGGACGGGGAGCAGCGTCGACAGCGTGATCGTCGACAGGACGAAGCCTGTCCAAAGGAGAGCGGTCTGCAGGGGCAATGTCCAGCCCGCCACCAGCGCGACCAGGCTTGCCGGCGCCGAGAGCGACCGCCGCAGGTTATCGAGCATCTTCCAGCGGCCGATCAGCGGCAACGTGCTCGCGTTCGAAGCAGAGGGGCCGGCGGCGTCACCACGACCGAGGATCCACGGCAGCAGTTGCCAGTCGCCGCGCGCCCAGCGGTGCTGGCGTGCCGCCGCCACGTCGTAGCGCGACGGAAACTCTTCTACGACCTCGATATCGGACGCAAGCCCCGCGCGGGCGAAAGTGCCCTCGAACAGATCGTGACTGAGAAGCGAGCTCTCGGGGACGCGGCCGTCGAGCGCCGCTTCGAAGGCATCCACGTCGTAGATGCCCTTTCCGGTGTACGAGCCCTCGCCGAAGAGATCTTGATACACGTCGGAGACTGCGGCCGCGTACGGATCGATGCCGCTCGTGCTGGAGAAGATGCGCTGGAAGAGCGACCCCTCGCGGCCGATCGGCAACGACGGTGTCACGCGCGGCTGCAGCACCCCGTATCCTGCGACGACCCGGCGGGAGTGGTCATCGAACTGCGGGTGGTTCAGCGGGTGCGCCATCTTGCCGATCAGTCGGCGCACCGTTTCCCGCGGCATACGGGTGTCCGCGTCCAGCGTGATGACGTAACGGACACCGGCGGGCGACACGGGCGAGCGTCCGCCGACATCCACGAACGTGGTATGGGCCGCGTCTCGGAGCAGCCGGTTCAATTCATGGAGCTTTCCGCGCTTGCGCTCCCATCCGATCCATCGTTGCTGCCCTTCGTTCCACACCCGCCGGCGATGGAAAAGCAGGAAGCGATCCCCTCCGTCGGTCGGCCCGTAGAGGCGATTCAGGCGGTCGATGCCCGCCGCAGCCATATCGAGGAGCGCGCTGTCTCCCGCGACGGTTTCGGTCGCGGCGTCCGTCCAGTCAGAAAGCAGCGCGAAATGAAGTTCGCCTTCCGGACTGGCGAGATGGTGAATCTCGAGGCGCTCGATCTGCTCTTCGAGCGCGACCGGCGTCGTGAGCAGTATTGGAACTGCGACCACCGTGCGCAGGGGCGAAGGCACGCCGCCGCGAAGTTCGAGGCCAGGCAGGATCGTCGCGCCGAACCCTCGCGTGACGGCGCGGTTCACGAGTGCCATCGCCGCATCGATCGAGGGGATCATCCCGAGCGCCGCCAGAACGGCCAACCACACGCCGCCGATTCCAGCTTTCGCCATCGCGGCAAGTGGCAGGGCGAGAATGACTGCTGCGACAATGATGACGCTGCCGATAAAGCCGCGGATACCGATCCGCGCGCAAGAACGACCGGGCCAGGTCCCCATCGGAGCCCGAAATCCGATCGTCGCCTCGAACGCGCGACGCCCGGCGGCGATCAGGTGATACCCGGGGTCGCGTTTGGCAACGTCCGGGTCGTCCCCCTCCTCCGGCTTGCGAAGATTCGGGTGCATTGCCGCCGCCAGCGCCGCGCGCGCGATTTCCTGCTCCGAAAGGCGCGAGCCGCGCGCCAGCTCTTCGATGGCGCTGCGGTAGAGGTTCCGCGTGGGGAAGTCCATGTCCGCGAAGCCGCTGCCGGCCTGCAGCGTCTCGTCGATGAGGCTGACGCTCTCGACGAGCTCCGGCCAGTCAACGTCCGAGATCAGCCGCATGCTCGTGATGACATTGCGTACCGTCACGTTCGTTGCACCCTGTCGCTGGTGCTCGTCGTGCACGATCGCGTCGGCGGTCGTGCCCTGTGCCGCGAGGCGCTCCTCGAGCCAAAGCAGCGCCGGCGTGACCTTCGGATCCTGATCGCGCAGTCGCTGAACGAGCTGAACGGCAAAGGCCGCTGGCAGGGGCGCTGCTTCGTATTGTTGAAGCGTCGGAGCGATCGACACGACAGGGGCCGCGTCGACGCCCAGGAGCCGGTCGGCGAGCGCGTCCGCTTCCTGGCGCGCAGCGCGGCTCGCAACGATGCGCTGCGCGCTGCGGCGGAGATTCTCTACGAGGACGATCCGCAGCGTGATCGCGACCGCCCACAGCTCTCCGATCGTCAGCGGCTGAACGTGCTGGTAGGCACGCACGAACCGGCGCAGCATCTCCGGGTCGAACCGGCTATCCGTATGTGCGACGAAGGCCCAGGCGACGCCAAAGACGCGCGGATATCCGGCAAGCGGTCCGTCGCCCAGCTTCGTCAGTTGGCGATAGTAGCCGGGCGGCAGGTCATCGCGGATCTCACGAATCTGCTCTTCGACGAGGTGGTAGTTGTCAAGCAGCCACTCGGCGGCCGGCGTGATCGCTCGGCCCTCTCCCACCGCGCCGGCGATGGTGCGATAGGCGCCCAAGAGGACCGACTCGTTCTCCTTCAGCCGGACGGCGAGAGAGCGCCCACCCCTCGGCCCTGCGACGACTTGTTGAGCCGCCGCAAGGCTTTCCGCATGCTGCTCGAGACGCTCGATGCTGAACAGCTCCTCGCGGATCGACTCTTCGTTGTCCCATGGCGCGGCCCGCGAGGCGCGCCCGAATGCCCGCAGAATCGCCGAATTCAATCGCGACTTCCAGAGGGGACGTGCAAGCGCATCGGCGGTGTGGCGACCGAACGCATTCGGTGCCGACCCCGTGAATGGACTCCGGGGTCAGCGGGTTCGCCCGGATCCTCGCTCAGGATCGGCCGCTGACCTTGCGCACAGGTCGGCGTACCGGCTTGTCCTGCGGAATACGCGTGAAGAAGGTGTGATACGCGATGAGCGCCGCGCCCGCTCCGGCAAACGTCACGACGAGACCGAACATGTTGAGCCCGGTCGCCGCGGTCGCGCTGAGGGTTTGGAAGAGCAACCCGCCGATCACCGCGCCTGCGATGCCGAGACCGAAGTCCCTGAGGAGCCCGTCCCCGGTCCTGATGACGAGCTTGCTGGCGATGAAACCCGCGACAAGCCCCACGATGACCCAAGTGCCGATGGACATTACGATCTCCTGTGTCCGACGCTGTCACGCGCCGAAGCGCGTGACGAGTGGCGCGAGAAGCGCCCGCCCGACGCGGCTGCCGGGCGGCTTCTGCGCCAATAGCGCGCCGCCGACCAATGCAGCATCAGACAGTCTAGTTCTGAAACCTCCGGTGCTCAGTTCGGTATCGCACATAGCGCACATATAGCAGGCGTGACGCATGGCGGTGTCAGGCGCCGGACACGCTGCAGCCGCCGTGTACCGCGAGCTCGGGCAAACGGGCTCAATCCCGTTGCTGTCCCTAATTCAGCCGGCTAAGGACGCAATTTATGCGATGATGCGCGATCTTCTAGGAGAACTCGAATGCCCAAGGGCCAGCAGCGCAGCAATCGTGAAGCCAAGAAACCCAAACAGCCGAAGAAGCCGGCTGTTCCCGTCTCGCCCATTCTCGGCACTCAAGGCCAAAAGCCCATTACGCCTCCGGGCAAGAAGCCCTAGCGGGCAAACCCGGTGACGTAGTCGGCCGTTTGGTCTGGAAAGGTCGGGCCCGCGCATCTCACGCAGAGGAGGTGGAAGATGATCGACGCCAAGACGGCACCGTACGGAGCGTTTCTGTTGCGCATCAGCATGGGGATCCTGCTACTCATGCACAGCGCTTATCTCAAGTACTACCTGTTCGGCATGGGCGGGTTCATCAAGTACTTCGCGAAACTCGGGCTTCCGGAGTGGTGGGCCTGGATCGTTCCCGCCTACGAGGTGATCGGTGGCCTCGCGCTGTTGCTCGGCGTGTACGCACGCTGGGTCGCCGTGTTCATCGGCATCCACCTGCTGTTCGCCGCATACATCGGCCATGGAGGGAACGGCTGGGCATTCTCGGCAAAGGGCGGCGGGTACGAATTCCCCCTGTTCTGGGCGATTGCGTGCTTCGTGCTTGCGCTGGTCGGCGACGGCGCCTACGCGTTGAAGAAGAGCGGCCGCGCATAGCGCGGAACCGTGTTTCCCCTCCTCTCCGCAGAGGGGTGTCGCCAAAGGCGACGCGATGGTACGCCGGTGATCGAAGACCCAACCACCCCGGCCGCTTCGCGGCCACCCCTCCTTGAAAAGGAGGGGAAGACCCTTGTTCGTTCCCTACCCGATATTCTCGATCGGTACGGGCTCGATCTTGTCGGCCGGCGTGAAACCGAAGACCTTTCCGTAGAAGTAGAGTTCCGCTTCGCGGGCGCGGATGATCGTCTCCGCGCGGCGGAAGCCGTGCTGTTCGCCTTCGAACGCGAGGTAGGCGACGGGGAGGCCCTTCGCGCGCAGCGCGTCGACCATGGCCTGCGCCTGGCTGGGCGGCACCACCTTGTCCTCGAGTCCCTGGAAGAAGATCACCGGGCAGGAAAGACGGTCCACGCAGTGGATCGGTGAGCGCGCCTCGTACAGGTCCTTGCGCTCGGGATAGGGGCCGACGAGCGAGTCGGTGTAGCGCGACTCGAACTTGTGGGTGTCGCGGGCGAGTGCCTCGAGGTCGCCGATGCCGTAGTAGCTCGCGCCCGCGCTGAAAGCGTCGTAGAACGTCAGCGCGGCAAGCGCCGTGAATCCGCCCGCGCTGCCACCGCGGATCGCGAGCCGGTTCTCGTCGGCGCGCCCCTGCGAGACGAGATGCATCGCCCCGTCCACGCAATCTTCGACGTCGGCGATACCCCAAAGCCCGCGCAAGAGCTCGCGGTATGCACGGCCGTAGCCCGTGCTGCCGCGATAGTTGACGTCGAGCACCGCGAAGCCGCGGGTCGTCCAGTACTGCGTCGCCAGGCTGTAACTCGGCGTGGTGGCGCCCGTGGGACCGCCATGCCCGATCACAATGAGCGGTGGGCGCTCGCCATCGGGCGCGCGGAAGTGGGGATTGCGCGGCGCATACCAGAACGCATGGGCGTGCTGTCCGGCGCCGGTCTGAAACGTGACCGATTCCGGAGGCGAGATGTATTCCTCCCCGAGCGCGATCGACACGGACCCGCGCAGCACCTCCACCTTGCCGGTATCCGGATCGATCAGCGCCACAACGCTCGCCTGCCAGGGCGATGCGGCGATGACCGCCGCGCGCCCCTGAGCGATCGCAATCGCGGAGATATCGGTGAACTGGGTCGGGATCACTTCGAGCTGGCCGGTCGCCTGGTGCACGGCACCCAGTCGCCACACGCCTTCCTCCGCGAACGCACAAAGGATTCTTTGTCCGCTTTCGATGCCATAGGTGGTCTGGCCGAACTGCCATTGCGGGCGCCCGAACTCGTGATCGGTCCTGCAGAGACAGCTCAGGCGCTCGCCATCGTGGCAATAGAGATTCCACCAGCCGTCCGGATCGCTGACGAGGTAAAGATTTCCGTCCGGGCCCCATTCGGGCTGGAATACCGACTGGTCCTTTCCGCCGGCCAAGCGGGCGGGTTCCGTGGGACGGTCAGCGTCGTCGAGCCCGGCGACCCAGAGCTCGGTGCCGTCCCAAGGCATGTTGGGATGATCCCATGTGAGCCACGCGAGGCGCTGGCCGTCCGGACTCGCACGCGGGCTCGAGTAGAAGTCATGACCCGTTGCAAGCACCGATACCGCACCGCCGGCGCAATCGATCGCGACGAGCTCATTGACCGGTTCCCGTGCGGGATCGGCGTGACTCTCGCGGACGCACAGGAGCCGATTCCGCTTTGCATCGAACACGATGTCCGCATACCGGAAGGGGCCGTCCGGCGTGAGCGGCTCGGGCGCCTTTCCGGAAGACTGGCGATAGATCCGTCCGTCGCCGAAATGCGAGAACCAGACCCGGCCGCCGGAAATCGCGAATGCGCCGCCCCCGTATTCATGAACGCGCGATCGCACGTCATAGGGCGCGGGGGTGACATCCACGACCGCGCCGTCCGGCGTGCGCCGCACGAGCACGTTGCGCCCCCGTTCCGCCGGGCGGCCTTCGACCCAGTAGACGTCCGCACCGTCGATCGCGACGCCGCTGAATCGCACGCTGGCGGCGCTCAATGCCGCAGCAGTGATCGGCGATTCCCATTCGCCGTAGGGAGCGGTCTTCATAGAAAGTCGAATTTCGGAACGCGCGGTCTCTGTTTCACCTGCGCAAAGCGATTATGCCCCGGATCGCGCGGCGCACACGCCGACCACGTTGGAATCTGACAGAATCGCGGAGCAAACCGCGTCACGGGGAGCCATCGCATGAGCGTCAAGAAGCTGTTCGACCTGACCGGAAAGGTCGCCCTCATCACCGGAGGCTCGCGCGGACTCGGATTGCAGATGGGCGAGGCGCTGGGCGAGATGGGCGCAAGGCTCGCGATCACCGCGCGCAAGCGCGAAGAACTGGAGCAGGCGAAGCGGGACCTCGCGGAGCTCGGCGTCGAGGCGTTTCCCCTGGCCTGCGACCTGCAGAACGCGGACGCCATCGCGCCGATGGTCAAGTCGGTGCTCGCGCACTACGGGCGAATCGACGTGCTGGTGAACAACGCCGGGGCGACGTGGGGTGCGCCGACCGAGGAGCATCCGCTCGAGGCCTGGCAAAAGGTCGTCAATCTCAACCTGACCGCAGCATTCCTCGTCACGCAAGCAGTGGGCAAGGAGTGGATGATCCCAAACCGCCAGGGACATATCGTCAACATCGCTTCGATTGCGGGCCTCGGCGGCACGCTGCCCGACCGGATGCGGACCATCGCTTACAACACCACGAAGGGCGGCTTGGTCAACTTCACCCGTTCGCTTGCCGCGGAGTGGGGTCAGTACGGCATCACCGTGAACGCGATCGCGCCCGGCTTCTTTCCTTCGAAGATGACGCAGGGCACGCTCGACAAGGTGGGCGACCTGCTCAGCGCGGACGCACCGCTCGGCAGGCTCGGATCCGACGAGGACCTGAAGGGTCTCATTGTGCTGCTCGCCTCCGAGGCCTCCCGGCACATCACCGGTCAAATCATCGCGGTGGACGGCGGGGTCTCGGCGGTCGTCTAGAGTGAACCAGCGTTCCCGGCGCGTACGGGGCCGTCGGCTCAGTTCGAGCGCGCGATCACGAGCATGCAAGGGCGCGGACCCAGCTTCCCGTGCATGATGAAACGACTTCCTTCACGCCGTCCCTCGAAGAAGGCCGGGTATGCTCT
Source organism: Betaproteobacteria bacterium (assembly GCA_022340285.1). Taxonomy (GTDB): domain Bacteria; phylum Pseudomonadota; class Gammaproteobacteria; order Burkholderiales; family SG8-39; genus JAABRB01. Next base: position 47,207 of record JAJDOG010000008.1, on the reverse strand, counting down.
GCCGCGCGCCGATGGGTGGCCCGCGATCCCGTTGCCGGTCATCACCAAGATCCCCTCGGCGCTCAGCCTTCCCTCGGCGTGAAGGTAACCCGGCTCGCCCGAGTGGCCGCGTTCGAGCACGAACTCACCGTGCATCACCGTGACCGGGATCCGGTCGTCGATCGCGGGGCGCCCCGCGTGAGCCTCGCATGTCCGGGCCGCCATCCAGCTTCCGTCGTCAGATGAAGCCGCGGGCACGGCTGTCGTCGCTGCGGCAACGCGCCCTGTGCGCACGAGCACCATGGCGCACGTACGGCGACCCATGCCGCCCTTCAGGACGAATCGATCGCCGTCGAGGCGGCCTTTGAACATCGCAGGGATCTGGGTGCCGCGAATTGACGGATGCCCGGCCACGGCACCGCCCTGGAGCACGAGGCTTCCGTTCGCATCGGGCGTACCGCGAACGATCATGTAGCCCGGCTCACCCGCGCGGCCGCGCTCGACCACGAACTCGCCCTGCGTCACGGTGACCGGAATCTTGTCGGAGAACGGGGCCAGCTCCTTGAAAGCGTCGCAGGAGCGGTCGGCCATCCACACGCCGTCGTAGTCCGGCGCGACGGAAGCAGGCGTTGCAGCGCCCTGTGAAGGGGCGGCCGATACGGCACGCGCCGCGGCTTCGCGCGTTGCTCTCGCTGTGGATTCGGCGGCCGCACGCTCGCTCTGGAGCCTAAGTTTTTCCGCGGCGGCCAGCTCGGCGTCGGCTTTGCGCTTGATCGCTTCCGCGTCGGCCCGTGCACGCTCCTCTTGCGCGCGCTTCGTCTCGGCGTCGATCGCCGCGCGATCGCGCGCGTCGGTCCCCGCCGCGAGCCACCCAGCCTGCCATGCGAAGAGCCCGGCCGCGACGAGAATCACGAGTGCGCCGAGCGCCCACTTCAATCCGGAGCGCCCCGCCCGCTGCGTGGGCCGCGCGCGAGTCGGCGCGCCGGTGCCGGCGATCCGGTAGACGCGAATCGGCCGCGAGATGTTCTTGAGATTCTGCTCGCCGATGTCCTCGAGCCCCAGATTGAGCTTGCCGGTGATCTGGTCGTACACGCTCGACGAGATGCAGATCCCGCCCGGCTCGGCGATGCTTTCCAGGCGCGCAGCGACATTGACGCCGTCGCCGAGCAGATCGTCACCGGCCACCACCACGTCGCCCAGGTTGATGCCGACGCGAAACAGCATCTGACTGTCGGACGCGAGGCTCTGGTTGCGCGTCTTCAGCGCTTCCTGCACTTCGACGGCGCAGCGCACCGCGAGCACCGGGCTCGCGAATTCCGCGAGCACGCTGTCGCCTGCGGTGCTGACGATCCGCCCTTCGTGGAGCTCGATGATCTTGTCGATGATCGCGCGATGCCCGGCGAGGACGCGCAGCGTCCCCTCCTCGTCCGCGCTCATCATCCGGCTGTAGCCGACCGCGTCGGCAGCAAGAATCGCCGCGAGCTTGCGCGTGCCTCGCTCCTCCGGCATTGCTCTCCCTCCCGCCGAAGCGCCGCCCGAATCGGCGCCCCGGGTGCGCAGGAATCATGCCCCCTTCCTCATCGGGACGCAACAAACGCGCCGCCCCGCCTGCGCGCGCTTGCGGCGTCGGTGCTTCGATGACACACTTCGTGACCATGCAGAAACCCGCGATACAACACGAAGTGCCGGGTGCCGAGTACTGGCGGCAGATTCCGTTTGCCGAGCATCTCGGCATCCACCCGATCGAGATCACCGAGGCGCGCGCAATCGTCGAGCTGCCCCGCAAGCCCGAGCTCCTGAACAGCTGGGGCGGCGCGCACGGCGGCGTGATCATGACCATGCTCGACGTCGTGATGAGCATGGCGGTGCGCGGGCACTATCGCGAGAACACCGGGATCATCACGATCGACATGAGCGTGGGATTCATGAATGCCGGACGGAGCGAGGTCGTGCGCGCCGAGGGGCGCGTGCTCCACGGCGGTCAGTCGACCGCCTTTTGCGAGGGAGAGGCCCGCGACGGCGCCGGCGTGCTCCTCGCCAAGGCGATCGGCACCTTCCGGCGCCTCGTCGACAACCGCAAGTAATCCGGGCCGCGCTTCCGCGCACGGATCGCGTTCTCAGCGGGGCGCCGCGAACGTCACGCGCGCGCGCAATCCCCGTCCGCCGGTCCCCGAAGCGAGATCGACGCGTCCGCCATGGAGCTCGGCGATGCGACGGACGATCGAGAGGCCGAGTCCGCTACCTTCCTCCTCCGTGCCGAGCACGCGGTAGAAGCGTTCCAGAACGCGGCTGCGGTCGTCCGGCGCGATGCCCGGGCCGGTATCCTCGACCTCGCACGCCGGACGCCCGTCGTCCGGGGCAATCCTCACCTTCACGGTGCCGCCGGCCGGCGTATAGCGAATCGCATTGTCCACGAGGTTGCGCAGCATGACGCCGAGGAGGGTCGCGTCCCCGCGAACGCTCGCCGCAGGCCCGTCTTCCAATGTCGTCTCAACGCCCTTCTCGAGCGCCCAAGGCGCGAGCAAAGCCACCGATTCGGCGGCCACGCGGCGCAGATCGACGGTCGCGCCGCCGTCGAGGGCGGCGCCGCTGTCCAGTCTGGCGAGCGTGAGCAGTTGGTGGGCGAGGTGCGCGGTCCGGTCAGCGCCGCGCACGATGCTGTGTAGTGCGTTCTGTCGCTCCTCATCGTCGCGCGCTGCCAGTGCAACCTGCGCGTGCGTCTTGATCGCGGCAAGGGGCGTGCGCAGCTCGTGTGCTGCGTCGTCGGTGAAGCGCCGCTCCTTTTCGAACGCCTCGCGCACGCGCGCGAGCAGGCTGTTGAGGGAGCCTACGAGCGGTGCCACCTCTCGCGGCAAGCCTTGGACCGCGACCGGCGAAAGGTTCTCGGCGGCCCGGCTTTCCACGGCATTCGCAACACGCTCGAGCGGCCGCAGACTCCGCCCGACGCCCAGCCAGATGAGGAGCCCGAACGCGGGTAACGCGTAAAGAAGCGGGGTCAGCATGCCAAGCGCGATATGGCGAGCAAGCCCGGCGCGCACGTCGTCGCGCTCGCCGACCGCAATGCGCACGCCGCGGTGCTCGTCGGTCAGCGTGAAGACCCGCCAGCGCTCGCGACCCGCGGCATGCGATTCGAACCCGTCACGTCCGCCACTCAGCGCTTCCGCAGGCGCACCGGCCGAGCGAAGCACCACTCGCCCCCTGCGATCCCGAATCTGGAAGGCGAATTTCCGCTGGTACTTGTGCGACAACCGAAGCTCGGGCGCCTCGAGCTCGTCCGGCTCATGGCCGGCCTGAGCAAGCAGAAGCTGCGCCGACTCGGCGAGCTGCGCGTCGAAGAGCTCGCTGATCTCGTGCCGGGCGTCGAGGTAGCTCTTCACCGCAACCGCGCTCCAGGCCACAATGAACCCGACGAGCAACAGCGTGACCAATCGACCGCGCAGCGAGTAAGGCCGCTCAGTCACGTTCGACCGCTTTCTCTACGAGGTACCCCACGCCCCGGATCGTCTTGATGAACCCGGCGCCGAGCTTGCGCCTCAGCCGATGGACATAGACCTCCACGGCGTTGCTGTCGATTTCCCCGCCGAACCCGTACAGGCTCGCCTCGAGCCGCTCGCGCGAAAGCACGCGTCCCGCGTTTTGCATGAGTTCGTGGAGGACAGCGAACTCGGTGCGCGAGAGCTCGATCGACTTCCCGCTCATCGTGACGGCATGCGCGACCGGGTCCAGCACGAGGTGGCCGTGACGGATCTCGGGCGAACCGCGGCCTGCGGCCCGCCGCACCAGTGCGCGGATGCGCGCTTTGAGCTCGCCCAGGTCGAACGGCTTGACGAGATAGTCGTCGGCGCCCGCGTCGAGACCACTGATCCGGTCGGTCACCGCGTCGCGCGCGGTGAGGATCAGAACCGGTGTCGTGTCGCCGCGTCCTCGCAATGCGCGCAGGACTTCGAGCCCAGTGAGCCGCGGCAGCCCGAGATCGAGTATGACCAGCGCGAAGCGGTCGGCTCGAAGCGCCGCGTCGGCCGCGGCGCCGTCGCGGACCCAGTCGACCGCGTGGTCGTCCTGCCCGAGCCCGACGCGCAGACCGTCGCCGAGCAGCGAATCATCTTCCACCAGCAGAATGCGCATGGTCCATTCTAGCGGGCTCCGAGCGACGCCTGCCCCGCGCTGAAAGCACTGTTGTCGCGCGGAATCGCCACGCGATGTTCGGAAAAGTCGAGTTCGGCCGCGCCCTTGTGGCAAGCGGCACAGTTCGCCGGGCTGCCGATTGCGGCCCGACGCCACACCGCGGGCGCGATCTCGTCATGCTCGTGACGGAACCAGCGCGTACCAGTGATGCGCATCGGCGCATCGGCAGGCGCGATCGCGTTCGCAGCCTTGCGACCCGTGCGGCTGGCGCCGCGGTCGCCGCTTTCGCGGACGAGGTACTCGCCGATTTCACGGGCGGTGGTGGCGTCCAGCGATGCGTCCTCGCCGAAGTGATTGGCAAGCCCCGCCATCAGCTCTTCCCATGAGCGAGCGGGAAGCAGCGCCGGCGGGTAAGCGACGTGGCAAGCCCCGCATTCGGATTTCCACTTTGCGTTGACCGTCCGGGGGACCAGGTTGCCGCGTTCGGAATTCTCTCCGCTGGCGAGCAGAACACCGGTCGCCGTGACGCTCAGCGCGAGGACGACGATCGGTGCGATTCGACGTAGTTTCATCAGGTACTCCTCTAGTTAGCGTCCATCAAGAATCGAACGAAGTCGCCCTTCTCCTGCGCGGTGCAGTCCCGCGCGAGCACATCGCGGCAGTTGCGGCCGAACCACTTCTCCGCCTTCGCCGGATCAGTGAGCCGGCCGGGATTCGCGGTGGGCGCGAGCGGCGCGATCGACTTGCCGGTGCGCGCGTGCCGGCCCGGTTGACGCGGATCGGACGAGTGGCAGCTCGAGCAAGTCGTCGAGCCACTGCCCCGATAAAGCGCGGCACCGCGCGCAGCCGAGAATCCCGTGAAGGCGGCGTCCGCGCGCTTGGCCTGCGCCTCGTAGGTGGCCAGCAGATCGGCCGGCGTCGCCGCGAAAGCCGCGGGCGCGGCAAGCAGGACAGTCGCGAGAAATCTATGCATGAGTGGCCTCCCCGCGCTTCGCGTGGACCTGAACGCCGGTCCACATGCTCTGTGCGACCGGAACACCGCCAAAGCGCTGGTGAACCCAAAGGGCGCACAGATGCACGAAGATGAAGGCCGCGATGAAGTTCGCGAAGAACTCGTGCGGTTCCTCGAGCAGCTTGCCCAGCCACACCTGGTCCAGCGCCCCTCCTGCAAGCGGGCCGATGCCGAGCTCGGTTGCCGCGAGTGCGATGCCCGTCACGGCCATGACGACCAGCATCCCGTAGATTGCAAGATAGACCGCGCTCGCGATCGGATCGTGACCCCAGCGATGATCTGCGGGAAGGCGAAATCGCGTGAGAAGCCCGCGCCATGCCTGCGGGTGCCACATGTCGGTGAACCGCGCATGGCGTGGTCCGACGAGACCCCATGCGAGTCGCGCAACCAGCCCGAGTACGAGGCCGTAGCCTGCGTAGACGTGCACGGTCCACACCGCGCGCTCGCGGGCGCCGTGCTCGAAGAGCTCCGAGCCCCAACCCGTCGCGAGCAGCGCAACGATCGCCGCCGCGTTCCACCAGTGGAGAGACCGCAGCACCGGGTCGTAGACCCGGCGCCGCTCCTGCTGCTTGCCGTCCATGACAACCTCCGGTCGATGAATCACGGGATCGACCTTAGCGAGGTTGCCTTACTGCAGTCTTACTGCGCCCTTAATCGAGCCGGCTTCGCGCGCGGTCCGCTGCCCACCGGGGCTACGGGGCTACCTGGCACCGCGACTGCCCGGAGAATCTCGTCGCCTCTCAGTGACGCGCGTACTGCGCGGCGCCGAACATGTTCTCCCGCCACTTGGGATCGTCCGGCGGAGGCCGGCGCACGTGGGCCAGCACCTGCAGCCCGCGCTGCACCGCGGGCCGCGCGTTCAGCTTGTCGAACCAGCGCTTGACGTTCGGGTACTCCGTCATCACGACGCCCTGCCGCTCGTGCGAGCGCAGCCACGGCATCGTGGCGATGTCGGCGATCGAGTACTCGTCGCAGCCGAGATACTCGCTCTCCCCGAGCCGGCGATCGAGCACGCCGTAGAGCCGGTTCGCTTCCTTCGTGTAGCGCGCGATCGCATATTCGATCTTCTCCGGCGCGTAGGCGCGGAAATGATGCGCCTGTCCGAGCATCGGTCCGATGTGCCCCATCTGGAACATGAGCCACTGCAGAACGGCGTAGCGGTCGCGAACGCTTTCGGGGAGAAGCTTTCCCGTTTTGCCCGCGAGATAGATCAGGATCGCGCCCGACTCGGCAAGCGACATCGGCTTGCCGTCCGGACCGTCCGAATCAACGATCGCCGGCATCTTGTTGTTCGGACTGATCTCGAGGAAATCCCGTTTGAACTGGTCGCCTTCGCCGATGTTGATCGGGTGGATGCGGTACTCGAGGCCGGTCTCCTCGAGCATGATGTGGATCTTGTGCCCGTTCGGCGTGGGCCAGGTGTAGAGATCGATCATTGGTCTATGTATGGGAGCAAAGTTGGGAAGGAGCGATGCGGCGCCGCGACGCGCGGCTGCCGGGCATCATACACGGGCACGAAGGCAGAGTGTTTCAGCCGCGCGCGTCGGCGACGAATCGCTCGACGTGAAAGTCCGCATCGCCGAGGTGGAAATCGATCATCGTGAGCCGTTTCGCGTAATGGCTCGCGGGCAACTCGTCGGTGACGCCCATCCCGCCGTGCAACTGGATCGCCATCTGCGTGACGGCACGGCCCGAGCGCCCGAGGTGCGCCTTCGCTGCCGACACCGCGCGGCGGCGCTCCGCGGCGTCGGCCGAGTCGGCACGCACCGCGGCAAGCAGAGCAATCGACTTCGATTGCTCGAGGTGAATGAACATGTCGACCGCGCGGTGCTGCAGGACCTGGAAGCGGCCAATCGGCTGCCCGAACTGCTGACGCGTCTTGATGTATTCGAGCGTCTGGGCGTTCAGCGTCTCCATCACGCCCACGGCTTCCGCGCAGAGCGCCGCGGCGCCGACGTCCGCGATCGCTTCGAGCAACGGCAGCGCGCCGTCGAGCGGCCCCAGCACGGCGTCCGCGCCGACCAGCACGTCGTCCAGCTTGACCTCGGCGGCACGCTGCCCGTCGATCGTGCGGTAGTCTCGCGCGCCGACGCCCTTCATCCCTCGCTCGATGACGAAGAGGCTGATGCCCTGCGCATCGCGCGGACCGCCCGCGGTCCGTGCCGAAACGATGAGCCGGTCCGCCTGAGCGCCCCAAGGAACCACCGCCTTGTGACCCTGAAGTACGAACTGGTTGCCTTGCCGCCGCGCGCTCGTGGCCACTTCGGCGAGCTCGTAGCGCGAGTCGGGCTCCGCGTGAGCGAGCGTCAGCAGCAACTCCCCCCGTGCCGCCGCAGGCAGCAGGCTTTCCTTTTGCGCGGTCGATCCAGCGCGCGCGACCAGCCCTGTCCCGAGGACCACACTCGCGAGGTAGGGCTCGACCACGAGTCCGCTGCCGAGCACCTGTGAGACGACGAGGGTGTCGACCGCACTTCCGCCGTAACCCCCGTATTCCTCCGGTGTCGTCAGGCCGAGGAGCCCCATCTCCGCGAATGCCGACCAGACCTCATGGCTGAATCCCTCGGCGGACCGCTGGATCGCGCGGCGCTTCTCGAATGTGTACTCGCGCTCCACGTAGCGCGCGAGCGACTCGCGCAGGAGCTGCTGTTCTTCGGAAAAACTAAAGTCCATCAACTCAGCGTCTCAAAGCAGAAGCACGGTCACGATTCTTCTTACAACCCCAAGACCATCTGCGCAATGATATTGCGCTGAATCTCGTTCGAGCCGCCGTAGATGGTGACCTTCCGGTAGTTGAAATAGCGCGCGGCGAGCGGCGCCGCGTAGTCCGGCCCGACCAGCTCGTCTTCGGTATCGAGCGTCATCGCCTCGGGGCGGAACGGCAACGCGTACGGACCGAGCGCCTCCATCATCAGCTCGGTGAGCGCCTGCTGGATCTCGGTGCCCTTGATCTTGAGTATCGACGCCTCGGGCCCAGGCGCCTTGCCGCGGCTCGCCAGCACGCGCATGACGGTCATCTCCAGCGCGAGCAGATCGATCTCGACCTGCGCCATGCGCGCCGCGAATCCCGGGTCGTCGCCGAGTGGTCGGCCGTTCTTCCGCTGGATCTTGGCGATGTGCTTCAGCGTGTCGAGCTCGCGCTTGGACGCGCCGACGCCGGCAATGCCGGTGCGCTCGTGGCCGAGGAGATACTTCGCGTACGTCCAGCCCTTGCCCTCCTCACCGACCAGGTTCGCAACCGGCACCTTGACGTCCTCGAAGAAGACCTCGTTGACCTCGTGCTCCTCGTCCAGCGTGACGATCGGCCGGACCGTGATGCCGGGCGAGTGCATGTCGATGAGGAGAAAGCTGATGCCCTCCTGCTTCTTCACGGTCGTGTCGGTACGCACCAGGCAGAAGATCATGTCGGCGTACTGGGCGAGCGTCGTCCAGGTCTTCTGGCCGTTCACGAGATAGTGATCGCCGTCGCGAACGGCGCGGGTCTTGAGCGAGGCAAGGTCCGACCCCGAGCCGGGCTCGGAGTAGCCCTGGCACCACCAGTCGTGATTCGTCCGAATACGTGAGAGATAGTGTTCCTTTTGCCAGGGGCTACCGTAAGCCATGATCACCGGCGCGACCATGTTGAGGCCGAACGGGATGAGGCGCGGCGCACCGGCCGCAGCGGTTTCCTCGTCGAAGATGTGATTCTGCACCGGCGTCCAGCCGCACCCGCCGTGCTCGACCGGCCAGTGACCGGCGAGCCAGCCTTGCTTCGCGAGAATGTCCTGCCAGCGGGCGTAGTCGCTCTTCTCGAGGCGGCGATGCTCGAGCACCTTGCGGGCGATATCGGCCGGAAGGTTAGCTGTCACGAAGTCGCGAACCTCGTCGCGGAACGCGGCTTCCTCGGCGGTATAGGCGAGATCCATGGGCAGAAGCGCTGGAGAATCGATAGGGGGAAACGCGATGCCAGAGGCCACCAATGTTAGCGCAGAAGCGCGCGCTGCCCGATCCGCGGCTCGACTGCGCCCACGCCTTGAGGCATGCTCCCGCGGGAATTGCCCTGGCTGGGGGGACAGATGAAGGCCGTGCTTTGCAAGGAGCTGGGTTCGATCGGCGATCTCGTCGTCGAGGACGTTCCGTCGCCGCGCGCGGGCGCCGGAGAGGTCGTGGTGAGCGTGAAGGCGTGCGGAGTCAATTTTCCCGATGTCCTGCTCGTGCAGGGGAAGTATCAGGTGAAGCCCGCGCTGCCGTTCTCGCCAGGGGTCGAGATCGCCGGTGTCGTGAAGGAGGTCGGCGCAGGCGTGACGCATGTGAAGCTCGGGGACCCGGTTGCGGGCGCGGTCCCTTACGGCGGATTCGCCGAGGAGGTTCTCGCTCCGGCGCAGAACGTCGCGCCGGTTCCCGCGGATCTCGATTTTCGCGTTGCCGCCGCGTTCACGCTGACCTACGGGACGTCCTATCACGCGCTCGTCGACCGCGCGGCGCTGCGGCCGGGTGAAACGCTGCTGGTGCTGGGTGCCGCGGGCGGCGTCGGGCTGGCCGCCGTCGAGCTCGGCAAGCTGCTGGGGGCCCGCGTGATCGCCGCGGCATCGTCGGAGGCGAAGCTCGCCACCTGCGAGCGCTTCGGCGCGGATGAAGGCATCAACTACGAGCAGGACGACCTCCGCGAAGCTCTCAAGCGAGTGAGCGCGGGCAAGGGTCTCGATGTCGTCTATGACCCCGTCGGCGCGCGCTTCGCCGAGCCCGCGGTGCGCAGCTTGGCGTGGCGCGGGCGCTACCTCGTCATCGGATTCGCCGGCGGCGAGATTCCCAGGATTCCCCTGAACCTGCCGCTCCTGATGGAGCGCTCGATCATGGGTGTCTACTGGGGCGCGTGGAGCGCGCGCGAACCCGACGCGAACCGCGCGAACCTCGCGAAGATTCTCGACTGGATCATGCAGGGCAGGCTCAAGCCGCTCGTAAGCAAGACCTTTCCGCTCGCTCGCGCCGCGGAGGCGCTGGACGAGCTCACGAGCCGGCGCGCGCTCGGCAAGATCGTCCTGGTCGGCGCGGATTGAAAGGGAACGGGACGATGGAGCTCGATTTCGAGACGCTGGAAGTCGCAAAGCGGTACAAGCTGCTCGCCGGCCTGGTGGTGCCGCGCCCGATCGCGCTGGTGAGCACGCTGAGCGGCGGTGTGGTGAATCTCGCACCGTTCAGCTTCTTCAACGCGCTCGGCGACGACCCGCCGATCTGCATCATCAGCGTCGAGAACCGCGACGAAGGCCCGCTGAAGGACACGGCCCGCAACATCCTCGACACGCGCGAGTTCGTCGTGAACCTGGTCGACGAGCCGATGGCCGCCCCCATGCACGCGTGCTCGGTGGCCTATCCACCCGAGACCAGCGAGCTGCACGAGGTCGGATTCACCGCGGCGCCGTCGCGGCGGGTTGCTCCGCCGCGCGTCGCGGAATCGCCTGTGTCGCTCGAGTGCCGGCTTCACACGCACATTCCGATCGGCCTGCGGCACCTGCTGATCGGGGAGATCGTCTGGATGCACGTGCGCGACGGGGTCGTCGACCCCGCAACGCTGCGCGTGGTTCCGGACAAGTACCTGCCGGTGGGCCGATTCTTCGGCAACCGGTACTGCAGGACGCGCGATCAGTTCGAGATCGCACCGAACGAGTACAACCTGCGGCGCGCGGCGCTCGGCAAGGGCTGATTCGCGCCCCAGTTCGGTGTTGCAGCGCGCCATGCTATGCTGCGCGGGCCCCGACAAAATGACGCTCGACGCGCCCGGTGGCGTGATTCCCGCATGTCTTCATGGAGGATCCTGAGATGAAATCCTGCACCATCCGTTCCGGCCGCCCCGCGCTGCTCGCCGCGCTTGCCGCTGCGGCAGTCCTGGCCGCGCCACCTGCGCTCGCCCAGAACAAACCACTTATTGCCGGGGTGGACGGCACTTTCGCGCCGCATGCCATGCCGAAGCTCGGCGGCGGTGTCGAGGGGTTCAACGTCGACCTGATCAACGAGATCGCCAAGCAGATGGGTCAGCCGATCGAGATCTTCGCGGGGCAGTTCTCGGGCCTCATCCCGGCCATGAACGCCGGCAAGATCAGCTTCGTCGGCGCGCCGACGACGGTGACGCCGGAGCGCGCCAACAACCTGCTCTTCAGCGAGGGCTACCTCAACACGTTCTATGCATTCGTCGTTCCCGCGGACAAGCCGGACATCAAGACCTTCGAAGAGCTGAAAGGCAAGACGATCTCCCTCAACCGGGGCTCGGCCTATGACAAGTGGGCGCAGACAAACGCCGCAAAGTACGGCTTCAAGGTCGAGTCGTTCGGGACGAACGCCGACGCGGTTCAGGCGTTGATCTCCGGCCGCGCGGATGCGCACATGTCGGGGAACACGGTCGCGGCGTATTCCGTGGTCAAGGCCGGCGGCAAGACCAAGCTCGCGACGCTGAAAGTGGACGAGGGGCGAGTCTGGGCGGCTGCGTTCCGCAAGGACGATCCGAAGCTGCGTGCTGAGGTCGACGAGGCGATCGAATGCCTGAAGATGAACGGCACGCTTCCCAAGCTCTACCAGAAATGGTTCGGCCACGCGCCAGCCGCGGACTCCGCGACGGTCACGGTTTACGCCGGCTACGGCGTGCCCGGCATGGCAGGCTACGACCCGAAAAACCACAAGCCGACCTGCAAGTAACGGTCAGGGCCAGGCCGCACGGCATCCGGGGGCTGCGGCCCCCGGTTCCGGCGCCGTCCGCGCGATGAGCGACTCCGCCCCGATCCTCGACGTCCGCGCGCTGTACAAGTCCTTCGGGCACCTCGAGGTGCTGAAGGGCATCGACCTGCAGGTCAAGCCGCGGGAGCTCGTCTTCGTCATCGGCCCCTCGGGATCCGGAAAGAGCACGCTGCTGCGCTGCTGCAACCGGCTCGAGGAGCCGAACTCCGGCTCGATCCGCATCGAGGACATCGACATCCTCGCGCCCGGCGTGGACATCAATGCCGTGCGGCGCCGCATCGGCATGGTGTTCCAGTCGTTCAACCTCTATCCCCACTTGAACGCGCTCGGAAACGTCACGCTCGCGCTGCGCAAGGTGGAGGGCAAGACGCGCGAGGAAGCCGAATCGCTCGGCATTCAGGCGCTCACGCGCGTCGGGCTCGCGGAGAAAGCGAAGTCATTTCCGAACGAGCTCTCGGGAGGCCAGCAGCAACGCGTCGCCATCGCGCGCGCGCTGGCCCTCGAGCCGGTGATCGTGCTCTTCGACGAACCGACCAGCGCGCTCGACCCGGAGCTCGTCGGCTCGGTGCTGAGCGTGATGCGCGAGCTGCGCGAGTCGGGCATGACGATGGTGGTCGTGAGCCACGAGATGCGGTTCGCGCAGAGTGCGGCCGACCGGGTGATCTTCATGGATGACGGCCGCATCCTCGAGCAAGGTCCGCCGGAGCAGCTGTTCAACGCGCCCGATCACCCGCGGATCCAGGAGTTCCTCCGCACGATCCAGGCGCACTGAGCGCCGCACGCTGACGGATTGATATGCGCCTCCACGGACCGGCCCCCGCCAGATGCTAGACCGTCTCGTCGACACGTTCTTCAACTGGCAGGTCATGAGCGAATACCTGCCGAAGATCGTCGAGGGTTTCGTGATCACGATCCAGCTCGCGCTCGCCGTCGTCGTGAGCGGCATCGCGTGCGGGCTCGTGCTCGCGATGGTCCGGTCGTTCCGGATGAGGCCGGTCAACTTCCTGATCATCGGGGTGGTCGACGTGCTGCGCGCGCTCCCGCCGCTGGTGATCATCATCATGTTCTACTTCGCCCTGCCGACCGTCGGCATCAAGATGTCGGCGTTCGTCGCCACGTGGCTCGCATTGTCGCTGGTGCTCGCGGCCTTCTCGGAGGAAATCTTCTGGGCCGGCATCCTCGCGGTGCCGAAGGGCCAGTGGGAAGCGGCCCGCTCGACCGGCCTCACGTTCCTGCAGACGCTGCGGTTCGTGGTGATGCCCCAGGCCGTGCGGATCACCATCCCGCCGCTCACGAATCGCACCATCGCGATCACCAAGGGCACCGCGCTCGGCGCCGTCGTTGCCGTCGGGGAGATCCTCTATCAGGCGCAGACCGCCTACTCCTTCTCCTACAATCCGTCCCCTCTGACCATGGGGGCTATCGCGTACCTCATTCTCTTCATCCCGGTGGTCTACTTCGGGCGCTGGGTCGAGACCCGGTTTGCGTGGAAGAGGTAGTCCGTGGATCTGCTGATCTCGAGCTTCTTCAACCTGGACATCCTGGAACAGGCCTGGCCGTTCTTGCTGGCGGGGTTCTGGATGACGATCAAGCTCACGCTCGTCGTCGTTCCGCTCGGCGTGGCCGGCGGACTGGCGGTGGCACTCCTCACGACGATGCGCAGCCGGATCGTCAAGTGGCTCGTGGTGATCTACGTCGACTTCTTCCGCGCGTTCCCGCCGCTCGTCCTGCTGATGTTCATCGCCTTCGGATTGCCGTTCCTCAAGATCGACCTCGGCGCGTTCGGCGCGGTGGCGGTGGCGTTCCTGCTGAACACCTCGAGCTACTACGGCGAGATCTTTCGTGCCGGCATCGAGAGCATCCCTCGGGGCCAGTACGAAGCCGCGCGCTCGACCGGCCTTTCCGCCGTGCAGACGATGGCCTACGTGGTCATCCCGCAGGCCACGAAGAACGTGATCCCCGATCTCATCTCGAACACGCTCGAGGTGGTGAAGCTCACCTCGATCGCGAGCGTCGTCGCGCTGCCGGAACTGCTGTTCGCCGCGCGCCAGGCGCAGTCGGTGACCTATAACGCGACGCCGATCATCGCTGCCGGGATCATCTACCTGGTCTGCTTATGGCCGCTGGTGCGGCTGCTCTCGCGCTTCGAGCACCGGCAGATCGCGCTGCACTGAGCAGCGTGGGGATGCGGAATGCTTGCTGTTTCCTCTCCTTTTCAAGCAGGGGAAAGGTCCAGCTTGCACGCGCTCAGGGCGCGATGCGGCTGTAGAACGTGCGGCCGCGCGATGCCAGATAACCGAGGGCCTTGTCGAAATAGCTCTTGAAGTGCGCGGTCTGCTGATGCGCCTGGAACGCGGCCTCGTCGGCGTAGACCTCGTAGAACATCACCTTCGTCTTGTCGTTGGGATCGACCAGCACGTCGAACTGCCGGCAACCGGGCTCGGTTTCGCGCGAGGCCTTGGCGTTCTCGATCGCCATCGCCATGAACCGATCGACGTCGCTGGGCTTGATCTCCAGGTTCACCACTAGCACAAAGCTCATCCTGTCCTCCGTTTGTCCGTCACCATCATTGCCCCGGCTCGTTCGCAGGAGTCACCTCCGCACCGACCCGCTCTATGATCATCCGGTAGTGCTCCGGCCGCCGGTGCGCCGCGAAGTTGAACATCGTGCGCTTGAGATTGGCGGCGAGATCGATGTCCGCATTGAAGAAGATGACCTCGTCCTCCTCGGTGCTCGATTTCACCGCGATCTCGCCGGTGGGCGCGACGATCAGCGAATGCCCGAACATCCGGAAGCCGTCCTCGAACCCGCACTTCGCAGTTTCCACCAGCCAGGTGGCATTCTGGAACGCCATGGCCTGCGCCATGATCAGGTGGTGATGCACGCGCAGCGCGGGCGGCTCGGGGTAGTGCAGGTTCTCCGTCGGCGTGTTGAATCCGAGTGCCACGATCTCGGCGCCCTGCAACGCAAGCACGCGGAAGGCTTCCGGCCAGCGCCGATCGTTGCAGATCAGCATACCGGTGATCGTGTCCAGGAAACGCCAAACGCGGAAACCAAGATCGCCGACCTCGAAATACTTCTTCTCGAGGTGCTGGAATGCGGCTTTCGGCTTGTGATCCGCATGCCCCGGCAGGTGGACTTTTCGGTACTTCCCGACGATCTCCCCGTTCGGTCCGACGAGAATCGCGGTGTTGAAGCGCCGCGTGCGGCCCGCTTCCTGGGCAAGCTCTGCGTACCCCAGGTAGAAACCGACCCCGTGACGCTTGGCAAGCTCGAAAAGCGGCTGGACGACCGGGTTCGGCATCGAGGGCTCGAAGAACCTGCGGTCGACTTCGGCCTGGTCCTCCATCCAATAGCGCGGGAAGAAGGTCGTCAGCGCGAGCTCGGGGAACACCACGAAGCGTGCGCCACGCCCGATCGCATCCCGGAACAGTTCCGCCAGCCGCTTCGCCACCGCTTCGCGCGAATCGGCGAGATTCACCGCTCCGAGCTGCGCTGCCGCGATGCCTATCTTTCTCGTCATTGATCGGTCCCCGAGCTACCGTTCATGGGCGGGATGGAAGGTCACGAACAGGAGGAAACCGGCTGGTTTCCTCCCGTTACCCACCTTCCCGCTAGAGTGAGAACTGCAAACACCTTTCTAGGTTTTCCACTCTCACTAGGAAATCAGCGCCTTAAACAGTCGCATTTCTGTGGTTGGTTTGCGCTCGTGCTTGAGCGGTTCCGGTGCGCCGCAGCGCACGAATTTTCCGGAGCCCTTCTCGGCCGACAGCTTCCCGTTCTCCACCACGACCCGCCCGCGGCTTACCACGATCTCTGGCCACCCCTTGATGGTGCGCCCTTCGTAGGGCGTATAGCCGACGTTGTCGTGTATTGCAGCGGCAGTGATCTTTGTTTCCTTGTCCGGATCCCAGACCCCGACGTCGGCGTCCGACCCCACCGCGATCGTTCCTTTGCGAGGATACATGCCGTAGATCCGCGCATGATTCGTGGCGGTGAGCGCGACGAATTCGTTCAGGCTGATGCGTCCCTTGCCGACTCCTTCCGAGAAGAGCAGCGGCATGCGCAGCTCGAGCCCCGGAACGCCGTTCGCGATCTCCTTGAAGCTCGTCTTCTCGCCCTTCGGAAGCTTGCCCGAGGCGTCGAACCGGTAGGGCGCGTGGTCGGAGGAGAAGACCTGGAACGTCCCGTCCGCGAGGCCCGCCCACAGTGCGTTCTGCGACGCCTCGTCGCGGGGCGGCGGACTGCAGCAGTACTTCGCCCCCTCCATGCCCGGGCGGCTGATGTCGGAACCTTTCAGAAAAAGGTACTGCGGGCAGGTCTCCGCATAGACCCGCGCGCCGAGCGCCCGCGCGGCCTGGATCGCCCGCACCGACTCCGCACCCGACACGTGCACGATGAGCACCGGCACGTCGAGCAGCCGCGAGAACTGGATCACCCGGTTGGCCGCCTCGCTTTCCGCGAGCGGCGCGTGGCTCACGGCGTGAAACTTCGGCTCGGTGTGCCCGCGGTCCAGCAACCGCTTCGCGAGCCAGCGAATCACGTCGTGGTTCTCGGCGTGCACCATGACCAGCGCGCCGTGCTTCTCGGCGGCCAGCAGCACGTCGAGCATCTGGTAGTCGTCGATCTTCAGCAGATCATAGGTCATGTAGACCTTGAACGAAGTGATGCCCTTGCCGATGTACTCGGGCAGCTCCTGCGTGAGGACCTCCTCGGTCGGATCGGCGAGGATGAGGTGAAAGCCGTAGTCGATGACCGCCTTCTCCGCCGCACGCTTCGAGTAGTCGGCCACCACGTCCTTGATCTTCATGCCGCGATGCTGCGCGGCGAACGGGACAATGGTGGTCGTGCCTCCATGGACCGCGGAGACCGTCCCCGTGTAGAAATCGTCGGCGGTCATCACGCCGTTGCTCGAGAGCTGCTCGATATGGCAATGACTGTCGACGCCGCCGGGCAGCACCAGCTTGCCCGAGGCATCGATGTCCCGCTTGCCGGGAGCGAGTCCGCGCGCGAGCACGGCGATGCGCCCGTCCTTGACGCCGAGGTCGCCGGAAAACGTGTCGGCGGCCGTCGCGATCGTGCCGTTCCGAATGGTGAGATCGAGGTCTTGCATGGCTGTTGCGGGGAAAACCCCGATTATGCCCAATTCACGCCGCGTGGCGCCTTGTTGGAGGGCGTTCGGGCGCGCGTCCGCGCTAAACTTGTCACGTGGCCGGCCGATTGGGTCGGTGGAGAGACCCGATGACCAGTGCGGAAACCATTATTGTCATCAATCCGAATTCGAGCGAGAAGGTCACCGAGGGGATCGACCGCGCGGTCGACCCCCTGCGCATCCCGGGCGGACCGCGGATCGAGTGCCTGACCCTGAAAGAGGGCCCGCCAGGCATCGAGACGCAGCGCCACGTGGACAGCGTCGTGATGCCGCTGCTCGAGCTGATCGGCGAACTCGAGCGGCGGGCGGATGCCTACGTGATCGCGTGCTTCAGCGACCCTGGAATGCATGCGGCACGCGAGGCGACGCGCAAGCCGGTGTTCGGCATCATGGAGAGCGGGATCCTCACCGCGCTCACCCTCGGGCAGCGATTCGGCATGATCTCGATCCTGCCGGCCTCGGTGTCCCGCCACCTCCGCGCGGTCGGAGCCATGGGGCTCGCCGAACGCTGCGCGGGCGATCTCGCGATCGGGCTGGGCGTCGCGGAGCTCGCCGACGCGAGCAGGACGCTCGGTCGCATGATCGAGGTCGGCAAAGTCCTGCGCAACGACCATGGCGCGAATTCCCTGGTGATGGGATGCGCGGGAATGGCTCAGTATCGCGACGAGCTCGAGAACGCCGTGGGGATCCCGGTCGTCGAACCGACACAGGCCGCCACCGCCATGGCGATCGGGCGCGTGAGATTGGGCTGGTAGGGCCAGCAGTCCTCGAGACGGCTCGCTTGGCTACAGTGCCAAGACGACGCGCTTCACGTCCGGGCCGTCGGGGCTGTCGTTGATCGAGAACCCCAGCTCGGCACAGAGCGAGAGCATGCCGCGGTTCTGAGCGAGGATGTGCCCGATCATCTCGCGCAAGCCCCGGCCGCGCGCGACGTCGATGAGCGCCACCATCATGCGCCGGCCGAGCCCGCGGCGCTGCCATTCGTCTGCCACGACGATCGCGTACTCGCAGCTTTCCGCGTCCGGATTCGTGATGTACCGGCATACTCCGATCTCGGATTCGCGTTCCTCGACCGTCACCGTCGCGATGAACGCCATCTCGCGGTCGTAGTCGATCTGCGTGAAGCGGGCCAGCATCTGCGGCGTCAGCTCGCGCAGCGCATCCATGAACCGGAAGTACCGGCTCTCCTCGGACAGTCCGCGCACGAACGCCTGCTCGATCCCCGCATCCTCGGGACGGATGGGACGCAAAGTGACGAGCGGCGCGCCACGCGGCTGCCAGGTGCTCACCAGGTGCGCAGGATAGGGATGGATTGCCACGTGGTCGTAGCGCCCGCGCGCCGGTGCGGGCCGGCCGATCACGACTCGCGCATCGGCAACGATTGCGCCCGCTTCGTCGACGATCAGCGGGTTGATGTCCAGATCGAGGAGCCAGGGCAGCTCGCATGCCATCTCCGACACCCGCAGCAGCACGGCCTCGATCGACGAGCGATTCACTGCCGGCAGGTTGCGGTACGCGCCGAGCAATGCCGAGATGCGCGTTCCGCGGATCATGTCCTCGACCAGAAACGCGTTGAGCGGGGGCAGCGCAACCGCCCGGTCGTGCAGCACCTCGACTGCCGTGCCTCCGGCGCCGAAAACGATCGCCGGCCCGAACACCGGATCGCGCATGACGCCTACCATCAGCTCGCGCGCGTTCGGCCGCGTCACCATGGGCTGCACCGAGATCCCCATGATGCGCGCGTTCGCGCGTTTCCTCCCGACCGCGTCGATGATCTGCTCGTAGGCGGCCCGCACGGCCTGCGCATTGTGCAGGCCGAGCCGCACTCCGTCGACATCGCTCTTGTGCGTGACGTCCGGGGAGTCGACTTTCAACGCAACCGGATAGCCGAGCTCCTCCGCGACCAGCATCGCTTCGTGCGCCGAGTGCGCAACGACAGTCTGCGCGACGGGGATGCCGAACGCGGCGAGCAGCGCCTTCGACTCCATCTCGGTCAGCACGGTGCGGCGCTCCGCCAGGGCCGTCTCGCCGATCAGGCGCGCCGCCTCGAGATCCGGGGCAGGTCCCTCGCTTCGCGGTCCCGGCACCTGCAGGAGCGCCCGCTGATTTCGATAGAAGGCGGAGACGTGCGCAAACGTCTCGATCGCCGGCTCGGGCGTGCGGAAGACGGGGATGCCGCTCGAAGCGAGCTCCTTCCGTGCCGGAGCGACCTGCTCCTCGCCCATCCAGCACGCGAGGACCGGTTTCGAGGAGCCGCGCGCAGATTCGATCACCGCTCTTGCAGCATCGACCGGTTTGGTCATCGCCTGCGGCGTCAGGATCGCCAACAGGCCGTCCACCTGCGCGTCGCCGAGGCACGCGGCGACGGCGGCGCGATACCGATCGGCATCCGCGTCACCGATCAGGTCGACCGGATTGCCGTGTGACCAGTTCGCCGGCAGTACGGATTTGAGCGAATCGACCGTCGCCTGCGAAAGCGATGCGAGGGGAATGCCGAGATCGGCCGCGCGATCCGCCGCCATGACGCCCGGGCCGCCCCCGTTGGTGACGATGGCCAGCCGCTCGCCCTGCGGCCGCACGCGGGCCGCGAGCGCCTGGGCCGCCGCGACGAGCTGTCCCACGCTTCCGACCCGGATGACACCCGCACGTTTGACCACCGCATCGAAGACGTCATCCATTCCGACGATAGCGCCGGTGTGCGAGGACGCGGCGCGCGAGCCAACGGGGTGCCGGCCGACCTTCATCAGGATCACCGGCTTGACGCGTGCCGCGGCGCGCAAGCCGGAGACGAAGCGGCGTGCGTTCCGCACGCCTTCGACGTAGAGCAATATATGTTCGGTCTTCGGATCAGTGACCAGGTAGTCCACGATCTCGCCGAAGTCGAGGTCGGTCGAGCCGCCGAGTGACACCACGCTGGAGAATCCCACCCCGTTCGGCCGCGCCCAGTCGAGCATCGCCGTGCAGACCGCCCCTGACTGCGAGACCAGGCCCAGCGAGCCCGGCAGCGCGCTCGCCTGCGCGAACGTCGCATTGAGCCCCAGCGCCGGACGCATGAGTCCCAGGCAGTTCGGGCCGAGCACACGCAGCCGGTTGCGCCGCGCATTCTCGAGCAGCGCGCGCTCGAGCTTTGCTCCGGCCCTGCCGGTCTCCGAAAACCCGGCGGTGATCACGATCGCGGCGTGCACGCCCGCCGCGCCGCACTGCGCGATCACGTCCGGGACGGTTTCGGGCGGCGTCGCGATCACTGCAAGATCGACGCGCCGTGGGACGTCCCGGATCGAGGGGTGGCACGGCAGGCCACTCACGGTCTCGTGGTGCGGGTTCACGGCGTACAGCTCGCCCCGATATCCGGCCGTGCGAATGTTTTGAACCAGGACGGCGCCGATCGACCCGGGCTGCTCGCTCGCGCCGATCACCGCGACCGAACCGGGTTCGAACAGGGGCGACAAATAGTGTCGGTCGCTGAGGTGGGTCATTACGCAGGCATCTCGAAGCTTCTGGCGACGCTTTGCTCACCAGGGGCGGATCGTACGGGCAAGGGGAACGAACTACAGGCCGAATTACCCGCCAGACTTGCAGTTCGAATAGACGATGTTGCTGCCCTCTTCCAGTGTCGCCTCGCTCCCGTCGGTCCGCAGCGTGGTGCGGCCGTTGGAATAGCGTGCGCCGGAGCCCGTCTCCAGGGCATCGAGACGGAACTCGCGCTCCGGATAGATCACCATTGCCGACTTCCCTCCGTCCACGTATCGCACGAAGAGCTCCTTGTCGCCATCGCACTTGTAGGCAGTCGCTCCCGGCGGCACGCGCGGTACCTCGCCCCCCGAGTCTCCCCATGGCCACCAGCTCCAGCTCGAGCAGCCGGCGAGCCAGACAACGAGTGTCGGCGCGAGTATCAGGGATGCATACCGCTTCATTCGCTATTCCTCCGTGCCTGCGCAAGGGTATCAGCAGTCGGGCTCACCCGGGGCCGGGCGAGGCGCCGGATCGAATCCGAAGCGGGCGGGAAGCGCCGCGCTCGCAATGCGTGCGACCGCGATGCGGGTGCCATCCAAATCCATTCCGGTCAGATTCAGATACGCGGGTTCGTCTCCGAGCGCTCCGGCCAGCAACCCTTCGAGCGCGGATTCGTCGAGGGGAATGCCGTTTCGGTCGATCAACCGCTCCTCGATCGACGGCAGGTCGCGGTCGAGCATCACACCCGGTCCGAGCTCCGACTCGATCAGGAAATGCCCGGCGTCGTCCAGCCACGCGCTGCGCAGCGCGCGCGGTCGCGCACCGGTATGCGTCTCGATTCCCGCGCCGGACGTGCTCAGCCGGTATACGAGCGGCGTGTGGTCCAGCGTGACGAAGACCCGCTGCGGTCCGTTCTGGAAGAACCAGCGCCCGCGCTCGTCCGGCTGGTAGTTGCGTCCGATGAATTCGATCACCGCGGCATTCGTGATGCGCTCGAAGACGGGTTGACCCTCGCGCGCCGCGCGCGATTTCACCAGCCAGTTGCCGCGCCGGTCGAGTCGCAGCCAGCCGAAAACGTTCGGCACGTTCGGCCATTTTTGCATCGCACGCTTGACGATCTCGTCCATTGCGCCAGCCAGTTTCTTCCGGATTCCTCGTCCGAGTTCCGGTGGGCGAAGCGTACCCGGCCTCGTCGCCCCTATACAATGGCCGCCTCCATGGAATTCGCTGCGCCGACCATGCCGACATCCCGACGGGCGCTCCGGTGACCGGCGCCGCGCTCGCGCTGGTGCTCGCCGCGGCGCTCGCGCATGCGAGCTGGAACCTTTTCCTCAAGAAGGCGCGGGGCGGTCCGGCCTTCATGACCCTGGCTGCGGCGGCGGCGACAGTCATCTGGGCGCCGGCTGCTGCGGCGCAATGGTTGCTGACGGGTTACGTCTTCGAGCCAATTCACCTCGTGCCGATCGTCGCCAGTGCGGTGGTGCATTCGGGCTACTTCCTGCTCCTCGATCGCGGCTACCGGTTCGGCGATCTGTCGGTCGTCTACCCGCTCGCCCGGGCGACGGGCCCGATCCTCACCGTCATCGTCGCCGTCGCAATTCTCGGCGAGCGGCCCGGGCCCATCGCGCTCGGCGGTGCGCTGCTCGTGGTGACAGGCGCCTACCTCCTCACCGGCAATCCGTTGCGGCTCTTGTCGCGCGACCGGCCGCGCGGTACCGGTTTTGCACTGCTAACCGGCGCGACCATCGCACTCTATACGGTGATCGACAAGATCGCGGTCAGCAAGTTTCTCGTGCCGCCCATCGTCTTCGACTGGTGGTGTGTCGCGCTGCGAATCTTCATCTTCCTCCCGCTGGCGCTGCGCACAAACCGGAATGCGCTCGTCGAGTCATGGCGCCTCGACCGCCGCGGGATTCTCGTGGTGGCGATCTTCTCCCCGCTCGCGTACATCCTGGTGCTGATGGCGATGGTGTTCACGCCGGTGAGCCTGGTCGCGCCGGCGCGCGAGATGAGCATCCTCTTCGCCGCGATCATGGGCGCGCATTTCCTCAAGGAGGGCGACGTCGCGCGCCGTCTCATCGCCGCGTCCGCCATCGTCATCGGCATCATCGGGCTGGCGAGCGGCTGAGAGGCGGCGTCGCGGGTCGGGCCGCGCGAAGGGAACGCTATACTCCGCGCTCGACTTGCAATCCCGTGGAGTGCGCCCGATGGCCCGCATCCCCTACGCAGATCCCGCAGACCCTGCTGTCGCCGAGCTCGCCGAGCAGATCCGGCGCGAGCGCGGCGGGAAGGTCCTCAATCTCTATCGCATGCTGCTGCACAGCCCGCCGGTCGCGCGCGGGTGGCTGAATCTCTTAACCGCGATCCGGCAGCAAGCGCAGCTTTCCGGTCGGCACCGGGAACTGGCGATCATGCGAATCGCCGTGCTGAACGGCGCGGACTACGAGTTCAGGCAGCACGTCCCGTTCGCGCTGAAGGAAGGGCTGACGCAGGCGCAGCTCGACGCGCTGAAGTCGGGCGGCGAGCCTCAGGGCCTCGCTGAAGCCGATCGCGCGGTGCTCGCCTATGCGGACGCGATGACCAGGCAGATCCGCGTGCCAGATGACGTGTTCGCAGCGGTGCGCAAGCATTTCTCGGAGCGTGAGATCGTCGAGCTCACCGCCACCGTCGGCAGCTACAACCTCGTCTCGCGCTTTCTCGAGGCGATCCAGATCGATCACGAGTGAAGGTCTGCCATGCGCCGCGAGGACTTCACGCTCGTTCACACCCTGCGCGTCCGCTGGGCCGAGGTGGACATGCAGCACGTCGTGTTCAACGCCAACTACGTCATGTATTTCGACGTCGCGATCGCGGAGTACTGGCGTGCCATCGCGAAGGAGGCGGAACACGACTTCCGCGACGAATACATGAAGCTCTACTCGGTCAAGGCGACCATCGAGTACCACGGCTCGGCGCGCTATGACGAGCTGATCGACGTCGGGTGCCGCCTCGCACGCCTCGGCAGATCCTCGGTGACCTTCGCGTTCGGAATCTGGCGGGGCCCGGACCACCTCGTGTCGGGCGAGCTCGTCTACGTCCACGTCGAACCCGACTCGCGAAAGGGCTCTCCGATCCCGGATCGGCTGCGCGTTGCCATGCTTGATTACGAGAGAACGCCGCCCGAAATCGTCTCCGGCGGGAATCGTTAACCACCCCGCCGCCTGCGGCGGCACCCCCCCTAGGAGGGGATTTTCGTTTCCCCTCCTCTTCGAGGAGGGGTGGCTGCGTAGCAGCCGGGGTGGTGTCGTCGTCTCGTTTTCTCTCCAATCCGCGGTCACTGCCGCGGCTCGGCAAGCCGCTCGAGCA
Organism: Betaproteobacteria bacterium; assembly: GCA_022340285.1. GTDB lineage: Bacteria > Pseudomonadota > Gammaproteobacteria > Burkholderiales > SG8-39 > JAABRB01. The sequence continues at coordinate 23,439 of JAJDOG010000008.1, read as the reverse complement.
TGGCCTGCACTGCACGCATCTGACGGCCCCGCTTCGTGTGGTACTGCGTGCCCGTGTAGCCCCACCAGTCCCAGCAGCCGCGCGGATTGACGACGAAGCTCCAGTTCCAGAAGGCTCCGCCCCATCCGTTGCGCGCCACGGTCTGGGGATACAGGACGACGATGCGATTGGCTGCCGCCCAGCGGTTGTACCCGGCTTCGCGCACGAATCGCTCGCCAATGGCCGCGGCGTTCTGCCGGCAGCCGTGAAACGCGACATGCACGCGGCAGCGCTCGCGCCCGCATGAATCCGGAATATAGATATAGCCGGTGTCGGCGAGGCTGATCGCATACGCGTCGCCGCCCGCGAACGGACGCTGGTCGAATTCGATGAGCCTGCCGGACGATTCCGGACCCGGTGCAGCCAGCGAACCGAGCAGGTGCGAAAGAAGCTTGCCCGCGGCATCATAGTCGCAGTCGTTGATGAACGGCGGATCGGTCGCGCTGCAACGACTGCCCGCATCGACCGTGACCATGCCGTGACCGGCCTGGACATCGTCCACGAACGCGACAGCCGACGCGGGAACAAAGCGCAGATAGAACCGCCGCAGCGCATCGACCACCTCGGGCGACACCGTGCGGTCATTTTTTCCGATGAAGAGCCACACGCGCGACCGCGCCAGGTTCTCCGTCGAGTCGATACGGCCTACGCGCGCGAGATCGCTGGTCACGGCGGCCAGCGCTTGCACGTCGGGGAGCGCCGTCCAGGATCCCGGGGTCATGCAGTCGTAATACGCGGTCCACACGCTGCCTTGCGCGCAGTAATACGGTCCGGCGGCGAGCACGCCAGCCCCGACCACGCGGGACGAATGCGCGACGTGAAACTGCACGGCCATATAACCGCCCGACGACACACCCGAAACCGTGGTGGCGCTGGCATCGACGCCCAGACGAGGGAGCGGATCCGCCGCGCACGCCACCGCGGCGACCAGAATGCCGGCGAGCGCGATGGCAGCGCGGAGCAGGCTTGCAGAGCCCGCTTTATTCATCCTGCAAGTCGCTTGTACAGCGGCATGACCACCCACCCGCGTATAATACGCTCGGTCTCGCTCCCTATTTCTCGCTCCGCGCTTCCTACGATTCGCTCCTCGCTCACGCACGGGCATGTCCTTCCAATACCACTGGGAAGATTTCACGCCGGGCTGGACTTACGAGTCGCCGGGACGCACGCTTTCCAAGCAGGAGATCGTTGCGTTCGCGCGCGAGCACGATCCGCAGCGCTATCACACGGACGAGGAAGCGGCCCTGGCCTCGCCGTTCGACGGGCTGATCGCGAGCGGCTGGCATACCGCCACCGTTGCGATGCGCCTGATGTGCGACGGCTATCTCAACGCAAGCTCGTGTGTCGGCTCGCCGGGTATCGACGAGATGAAGTTTCTTCGACCGGTGCGCCCGGGCGACACGCTGCGCTACCGGGCCACCGTGCTCGAAGCGCGTCCCTCTTCGAGCAAGCCGGACCGCGGCGCCGTGAAGTGGCGCTGGGAAGTGTTGAATCAGGCGGACGAAGTCGTCCTTTCGATGATAGGCGTTCAGTTCTTTCTCCGCCGGCCCCAATGATCCATGCTCCTGCGAAACCATGACTGAGCCATTCAAGTACTACTTCGAGGATTTCGAGCCCGGACACATGACCGAGGTGAAGGGCCCGACCGTCTCACGCGAAGAGATCGTCGAGTTCGCGTCCCGCTACGATCCACAGCCTTTTCATGTCAACGAGGAGAAGGCGAAGCAGTCCATCTATCACGGCATCATCGCCAGCGGCTGGCACACCGTCAGCCTGTGCATGCGCATGATCTGCGACGCCTACCTGCTCGACGCGGCGAGCATGGGATCGTCGGGAGTGGATCAGGTGCGCTGGCTGATTCCGGTCCGTCCGGGCGACACGCTCTCGCTGCGCATGACAGTGCTCGAGACCAAGTCCTCGCGAACCAGGCCGGAAATGGGCATCGTCCGGCACCGGTGGGACGTGTTCAACCAGAACCAGGAGCTGGTGATGGAGATGACCGGCATCGGCCTCTACCGACGGCGCAACCCGGCCCCGCGCGGTTCGGCCGGATGATCCTCAATCACAAGGTCCACGTACTCACCCGGAAGGAAGAGGTCGACACAGTCCGCTTGCCGGGCAAGGTCGTGATCGTGCTCGATGTGCTGTTCGCGACCTCGACGATCGCGAACGCGCTGGCGCACGGTGCTCGCGCCGTGACGCCCGCGCTCGACGAGGCGTCCGCGCGCGCGGAAGGCGCACGTCACTCGCCGGAATCGGTGGTGCTTGCCGGCGAACTCTACGCCGAGACCCTGCCCGGCTTCGCGTCGCCGATGCCGCAGGCGCTGGTCGCCGACGGCGTCGCGGGCAAGCACGTCGTCTATTCCACGACCAACGGCACGGTCGCGCTGATGGCGATGTCCCGCTCCGAGCACATCTACGCCGCCGCATTGCTCAACGGGCAAGCGGTGATCGAGCACGTCCTCGGCACGCATCCCGACAGCACAATCCTGATCGTTTGTGCGGGGACGATGGGCCACTTCAATTTCGAGGATTTCTACGGGGCGGGCTATCTCGTCGAGCTCATCGCGCAGCGGCTGGGCGAACAGGTCGACTACTCGGATGCGGCGCGTGCCGCCCGCCTGTTGTTCGGCGCCCGCGAGCCGCTGCCGAGCCTCCTCGACTGCCGGGTCGGCAGAATGATGGCCGAGCGCGGCTTCACCCACGAAGTCGAATACGCGGCCCAGCTCTCGGTACTACAGGTCGTTCCGATTGTTGAAGACTCCAGAATTATTGCCCTCGGTTAACAGTACAGCGGGAAGGAGGGTAACGGGAGGAAACCAGCCGGTTTCCTCCTGTTCGTAACGTTCAGATCTTGTTCTCTAAAGCATCCTTCCGTAACCAAACATCCCCATCAAGAATCGCGCGATCCCGTAGGCGATCCAGATCTTGACCCGCCGCACGAGGGGCTGACGGCGCCAGCGCTGCCGCACGACGGGTTCCGCACCGTCTGCCATCGCCCGCCCCAGGCTTTCGCGCAGCTCCTGGGCGAAGCGCCGGTCGTCGGCCACGACGTTGCACTCGCGCCCCAGCAGCAGGCTGAAGGGATCGATGTTCGACGATCCGACAGTGGCCCATTCGCCGTCCACGACCGCCACCTTCGCGTGAAGAAAGCTGCGCGTGTACTCCTGGATCTCCACGCCGGCGTCGAGCAGCGCCCCGTAGAGCGCGCGCGAGGCGTAATGGAGCAGCACGTATTCCACGCGCCCCTGCAGGAGGAGCACCACGCGCACGCCGCGCGCCGCCGCCTGCGTGAGCGCGCGCCGGAAACGGCGACCCGGAAAGAAATACGCGCTTGCGATCAGGATCTCCTGCTCCGCGGCTTCGATCGCCTCGAGATACGCGTCCTCGATGTCGGAGCGATGCCGGAAATTGTCCCGCACGAGAAATGCCGCCCGCTGAAAGCCTTGCGGCGCCCAACTCGGCACTGGCCTCGGGATCTGCTCAAGCGCCCACTCCTGACGAAGGTTCGCCCAGGCAGTGAGCGTCCAGAGCTGCTCGGCCTGCTCGCAGACGTTCTCCAGCACGGGCCCTTCCACCCGCACCGCGTAGTCGAAGCGCGGCGGCGTATGGCCCGGCGTATGCATGTCGTCGATGATGTTGATCCCGCCGACGAACGCCACCGTGCCGTCGATCACCGCCAGCTTGCGATGCATGCGGCGCAGCCCGTGTCGACCGAAATTCCACGGATAGATGTCCGACCGAAACACCAGCACCCGGACCTCGCCGGCGGCGAGCACGTCGCTCAACGTCCCGAGAAACCGCTTCGATCCGAAGCCGTCGACGATGACGTCGGTGCGTACGCCGCGCGCGGCTGCGGCGAGGAGCGCTCCGGCGATGCGTCGCCCGGCCGCGTCGTCGGCGAAGATGTAGGTCTCGAGATGGATCGAATATTGGGCTTGCTCGATGGCCGCCTCGAGCGCGGGAAAGTACTCGACGCCGCTCCTGAGGAGCGTGACCCGGTTTCCCTCCCGGAAGACGACGCTCATCCCACGGCGAGGCGCGCCGAGAGCATGGCGTGGTCGGAGATTCGCGACCACGTATGGCCGTGATGCACCTCTGCGTGATAAACGGAGAAGCCGCGCACGTAGATGCGATCCAGGCGCAGGATGGGCACGCGGCTCGGATAGCTGCGTGCCGGCCGCCCGCGCTGGTCGCGGAAGACCTCGTGGACGCCGAGCTCGGCAGCCAGCGCCCGCCCGGCCCGGTTTCGCCAGTCGTTGAAGTCCCCCGCGATGATGAGCGGCGCGTCCTCGGGAACCAGCTCGACGACGCGCTGGACGAGCGCGTGGACCTGGTGTCGCCGGCCACGCTCGCCGAGCGCGAAATGCACGCACACGCAGTGCACGGACACTCTGCGCTTCGGAATGCGGATCTCGCAGTGAAGCAGGCCGCGGCTCTCGAACGGATGGGAGGAGATGTCCTGATTCTCGGCGGCGACGATCGGGAATCGCGACAGAATCGCATTTCCGTGGTGACCATGGTCGTAGACGGCGTTGCGGCCGTAGGCGAACTCAGGCCAGACGCTGTCGGCGAGAAATTCGTACTGGGGCTCGCCCGGCCAGTTGTGAAACTGCCGCGCATGGCCGGCGTGTTCGCCCTGCACTTCCTGGAGGAACACGATGTCTGCATTGACGGTCCGCAACCGGTCGCGCAGCTCGTGCACGACCATGCGTCGGTTGAAGTAGGAGAACCCCTTGTGGATGTTGTAGCTCGCGATGTGCAGGTCCATGTCTTGCATCGGCGGCCGTCTCACGATTCCGCAGGGACGCGCTGCGGCAACATCAGGATCGCGTCCCGGTTCGACCAGGAGAAACACTTGTCGGCCGCTTCCTGCCACGGGAGCCACAAGTAGTTCGAGTGCTCGCGCGCCTCGAGCTGCACGGGCAACCGCTCCGGGACTGTCAGCCCGAAGACATGCTCGGTGTTGTGCGTCACGCCGGGAGCGTATCGCGACTGCCACAGCTTGTAGATCTCGAAGCGATTCTGGATGCCCCACTCGCGGAGCTGATAGCGTCGCGCATCGATGCCGGTCTCCTCCCGCACCTCGCGAATCGCGGTGTCGACGAGCGGCTCGTCCTCGCGATCGACGCTGCCCGTGACCGACTGCCAATAACCCGGCCAGGGCGCCCGCTCCATCAGGAGCACGTCCAGATCCGGCGTGTGCACCACGACCAGCACGGAAGTCGGAATCTTGTGGCGCCGCGGCGGCGCCGCGGTCCCGGACATCATTCTTCGCCTAGCACCGGTATGTCGAACTGAGCAAAGTCGGCATCGCCGACCAGCACCCAGAATGGCACGTCCTCGTCGTACCAGTACTCGGCCGCGCCGTCGAACACCTCGAGCGCCGTCTCGAATTCCTCGGGTTGCGCGGCAGCGAAGGCGCCCGCGTTGGCGAGGATCAGCACATATCCCGATGCGACGCTCCAGCTGAGATCGGTCAGGCAGTCCTCGAGCGCGTCCCAGTTCGACCCGAACCATTCGGGAAATGCCAGCTCGCGCGCGACCGCGTCGAGCAGTTCCTGCTTGCTGCGCACGTTGGCCAGGTCGATCCGCCATACGGCGAAATCGCTCCCCGCTGCGGCGGCTTCCAGCGCGTCGACGTCCGGCGGCACCTGGTAGATGCCCGCCTGTCCGGAGTCGGCCAGGATGTCTTCGTAGGTCACTCGCGAATCCGCCTGAACGAGTTGTAGTGGTCGTCGGTGTAATAGTACTCTCCGTCGCGCCCTGCAACGATCCTGCGCGCCGCCCGGTCGCGCGCGCCGGGCGTCGGGACGGTGTACTCACGGTAGTAGCCGCGTGCCTTGAGCGGCAGACGCTTTTCCCGATTGCCGAATGTGCTGCCGTCCTTGCGGTACGGAAACGGGCCGCCCTGCTTGATGAGCGCGAGCGTTTCGCGTGCCTCCCGCGGAAGTTTCGAGACCGGGATTTCACGTGGCGTCGCAGTGTCGCTCGCGTCTTGCGGGCGCTCGCCGAGCGCGACCCGGTCTGGCGCGCGCATCTCTCCGGCGAGGGCCCAATCGGTCGCCGCGGCGCACAGGACGCAAAGGCTCGCGACGAGAAGGTGCGCGAGCGGACGACGGACCCGCATCAAGGCAACGCTTTCCGGGCGCTTCCGCGCGCCCCGTGTCGCCGCTTCACCATCGCGCGCTCACTTCGCCTCGGTGGTCCGAATCCGCAGATGAAGCTCGCGCAGCTGCCGCTCGTCGGCCGGACTCGGCGCCTGCGTCAACAAGCACTGTCCGCGCTGGGTCTTCGGGAACGCGATCACGTCGCGTATCGATTCGGCACCGGCCATCAGCGTGACGATTCGGTCCAGCCCGAAGGCGATGCCGCCGTGGGGTGGCGCGCCGTACTTCAACGCATCGAGCAGGAAGCCGAATTTGGCCCGCGCCTCCTCGTCGTCGATGCCGAGCGCGCGGAACACCTTGGACTGCACATCGGCCCGGTGGATACGCACCGAGCCTCCGCCGATCTCCCATCCATTGAGGACGATGTCGTAGGCTTTGGCAAGCGCCTGCGAGGGGTCGCTCTCAAGGCGATCCTCGTGCCCGTCCTTGGGCGCGGTAAACGGGTGATGCATCGCACCCCACCGCTTCGCCTCCTCGTCCCATTCGAACATCGGAAAGTCGACCACCCAGAGCGGCCGCCAGCCGGTCTCGGCATGTCCCTTCTCGTGCCCGAGCTTCACGCGCAGCGCGCCGAGCGAATCGTTCACCACCTTGGCTTTGTCGGCGCCGAAGAAGATCAGATCGCCGTTCCGCGCCCCCGTGCGCTGCACGATTGCGCTCAGTGCTTCACGCGGCAGGAACTTCACGATCGGCGACTGCAAGCCCTCCTCGCCGGGTTTCGTCGCGTCGTTGACCTTGATGTAAGCGAGGCCCTTGGCCCCGTAGATGCCCACGAACGCGGTGCAGTCGTCGATCTCCTTGCGCGTCAGGCTGCTCCCGCCGCCAGGGATGCGAAGCGCCGCGATGCGCCCGCCCTCCATGTCGGCTGCGGCGCGGAATACCTTGAACTCCACGGTCTTCATCAGGTCCGTGAGATCGGTGAGCTTGAGCGGGATGCGCAGATCGGGCTTGTCCGAGCCGTAATCGCGCATCGCCTCGGCATGGGTGAGCACCGGGAAAGGATCCGGCAGGTCGGCGTCGAGCGCCTCCTTGAACACGGCGCGCACCATGCCTTCCATGATGCGGCGAATCTCGCCTTCGTCGAGGAACGAGGTCTCCACGTCGATCTGTGTGAACTCGGGCTGCCGGTCCGCCCGCAGATCCTCGTCGCGAAAGCACTTGGTGATCTGGTAGTAGCGATCGTATCCCGCCGCCATGAGCATCTGCTTGAAGAGCTGCGGCGACTGCGGGAGCGCATAGAATTGCCCGCCGTACAGGCGCGAAGGCACGAGATAGTCGCGTGCGCCCTCGGGCGTGCTTCGCGTGAGCATCGGCGTCTCGATGTCCAGGAATCCCTGCGCGTCGAAGTAGCGGCGCACCGCCATCGTGACGCGGTAGCGGAGCCTGAGATTCGCATGCATCTGCGGCCGGCGCAGGTCGATCACGCGGTGCTGTAGCCGTACGTTCTCGTTGAGATTCTCCTCGTCGAGCTGGAACGGCGGCGTGACCGATGGATTGAGCACCTCGAGATCGTGTGCAAGCACTTCGATCTCGCCCGTGCTCATGTCGGGATTGACGGTTCCCTCCGGCCGGCGCCGCACCTTGCCGGTGACACGGAGACAGAATTCGTTGCGTACGCGCTCGGCCGTCCGGAACGTCTCGACCCGATCCGGGTCGCAGACCACCTGGACGATTCCCTCCCGGTCGCGCAGGTCGATGAAGATCACCCCGCCATGGTCACGACGTCGGTGGGACCAGCCGTACAGCGTGACGATCTGGTCTATGTGCGCGGCGTTCACGTCGCCGCAGTAATGGGTTCGCATCTCTATCAAACAGTATCGGTGTGGATGTACCGCGGCCCTTCGCTACTCGCGGACCGGGAGTTGTTTTGACCCGTTGGGCGCTGCGACGCCCATCGAGATGATGTACTTGAGCGCCGCGTCGACGCTCATCTCGAGCTCGATGACGTCCTCGCGCGGCAGCATGACGAAGTAGCCGCCGGTGGGGTTGGGCGTGGACGGCACATAGACGCTCACGTAGTCGCCTCGCAGGTGATTCGCCACATCGCCACCCGGCACGCCGGTCATGAAGGCGATGGTCCACATGCCCTCCCGGGGCCATTCGACGAGCAGTGCCTTGCGAAACGCCTCGCCGCCCGGCTTGAACAGCGTGTCGCTTACCTGCTTCACACCGTGATAGATCGAGTTCACGACCGGAATGCGCCGGAGAATCGCTTCCCAGAGCAGTACGAGCCGCTGCCCGAGAATGTTCGAGGCGAGTATTCCCGTCACCAGGACGATCAGAACGGTGAGGATCGCCCCGAATCCGGGAATTCGCCTGCCCAGCAGGGCCTCGGGCTGCCACTCGGGCGGCAGCAGCTGGAGCGACTGGTCCATCGTGGTCACGAGAAAGTGCAGCACCCAGATCGTGATGACCAGGGGAATCCAGATCAGGAGCCCGGTGATGAGATAGCGTTTCAAGGAATACGAGCCGCGGCAGCGGCCTCCGGCTTACACGAGTGCGTCGGCGACAGAGAGGATCGAAGAGTGCGCTGGCCGGAATTCACGCACGGGCTCAGGAGCCACCGTCGGCCGAAGCGGTGGCTTTTGTCGCAGGCTTGCTCTCGCTCTTCGTGTCCGACTTGGTGTCGGGCTTGGTGTCGGACTTCGTCTCTGCCTTGGCGTCGGATTTTGTGTCCGCCTTCGACTCGGCCTTGGCGCCACCGCCCTCCTTGGCCGCGGGCTTCGTGCCGCCGCCCTTGAAGTCGGTTGCGTACCAGCCGCTGCCCTTGAGCTGGAAGCCCGCTGCGGTCACTTGCTTGCTGTACGTTTCCTGACCGCAGGCCGGGCAGGTCGTCAGAACGGGATCGGACACCTTCTGGAGATAATCCTGCTGGTGTCCGCAATTCGAGCACCGGTATTCATAGATCGGCACGGCGTCCCCCGGAGAGACTGGCAAAGGCCGAGGATTATACCGGAACGCCCAGATTTCCCCGCAAAATCTGGGCGTTGCCGCCCCGGTGCGCGCCTGGCGGCGTGCCTAGAACGGGATGTCGTCCTCCATGTCCTCGGGCCCGCGCGACGCCTTCTGCCCGCCAGAACGCGCGGGCGCACCTTCCGCAGCCGCATCGCGTGTCGACGGCTCCCCCGCCCCGCCGCGGCTACCGAGCAGCTGCATGGCGTCGGCGGTCACCTCGGTCGTGTAGCGGTCGTTGCCTTCCTTGTCGGTCCACTTGCGCGTTCGCAGGCGACCTTCGACGTACACAGGCGCTCCCTTCTTGAGGTATTCGCCCGCAATCTCGGCCAGGCGACCGAAGAACACGATCCGGTGCCATTCGGTCTGCTCGCGCATCTCACCCGAGCTCTTATCCTTCCAGCGGTCAGTGGTTGCAATCCGGATGTTGGTGATGGCCGCGCCGTCTGTCGTATAGCGCGTTTCGGGGTCGGCCCCGAGATTGCCGATGAGTATGACCTTGTTAACCGATGCCATTAGGCTTTTCCTCCCACGAGTTTCATAACGCTCCCTTCGTCCCACCCCGGCAGAACCTTGAGGTGCGCCACCCCGTGCTCCGGAATAACGATCGCCTCCCGGACGCCGTTGACGCTCACCAGCGCGGCCCTCAGGCGCTCCGGATCGTCCACCGGCCCGATTGGAATCGTCCGGCTCGCGGCGAGCGGCGGCACCGTCATGCTTGAAGCGACGATTCCCCACGTGATCACGAGCGCGGCGCTCACCGCAAACACCGCGCCGGCGCCGAAATGCTGTGCGAGCCATCCGCCAAGCGCGCCGCCCGCGAAGAGCCCCAGCGATTGAGTCGTATTGTAGATCCCGATAGCCGTGCCGCGCGCCGAGACCGGCGCAACGCGCGAGACGAGCGACGGCAGGCTCGCTTCCAGTATGTTGAATGCGACGAAGAATGCGAGAAGCAGTCCGACGATCACCGCGAAGCTCTTGCCGAATCCCGCGAAACCGATCTCGACCAGCGCGAGAACCGCAATCGAGCCCAGGAACACCGATTTGAGCTTCCTGCGCCGCTCGGCGGCGAGGACGGGAGGCACCATCAGGATGAACGAACCGATCACGACGGGAAGGTACACCTTCCAGTGATCCGCGACCGGCAGCCCGCCGTACTGGATGAGCGCGTGCGGAACGACGACGAACATGGCCATCTGCGTCAGATGCAACGTGAAGATTCCGAGGTTGAGCCGGAGGAGCTGGGGATCGAGCACGATTTCGCGGAGCCGTTTTCTCGGCGTCCCGATGGCCGCCGTCCGGCGCGTCGCGGGCTCCGGAGGCACGACCTGCAGGGTCACCCAGATCCCCACGATCGCCATGACGCCGGTGAGGGTGAAGATCCCTTCCATGCCGATCACGCGGTACAGGCCTGGCGCCGCGACCAGCGAGATCGCGAACGCCAGCCCGATCGACGCCCCGATGATCGCCATCGCCTTGGTGCGATGTTCGTCACGGGTTAGATCCGCGACAAACGCGACGACGGCCGCGGAAATGGCCCCTGCACCCTGCAGGGCACGACCCGCGATGGTCCAGTAGATGTCGTTGGCCGATGCGGCGAGGAAGCTTCCCGCCGCGAAGATGATCAGGCCGAGAATGATCACTCGCTTGCGACCGAAGCGATCCGAGGCCATGCCGAACGGCAGGTGCAGCATCGCCTGCGTCAACCCGTACGCGCCGAGCGCCAGCCCCACGAGCGTCAGACTCTCACCGCCGCGCAGCTTCGTCGCATGCACCGCGAACACCGGCAAGATCAGGAACAGCCCGATCATTCGCAACGCGAAGAGCGACGCGAGCGACGCGCTCGCGCGCAGCTCGAAGCGCGACATCCGCATGGGGTGCTCGGGTGGGGATGGCATTGCGGGAATCGACAGGCTTAAGCATGCAATTCTAGACTAGTGGCGCGCCGCCTTCGTGTCCCGCACACGAACACGTCGTGAAAGCGGGTCAGCAGCCATGCCCGTCCGGCGCCTGAGGCCGCAAACGCCCTCCTATGGGTGACCCGGTTTGCGGCGGGCAGTCAACACACGACTACCCGCGCACAAACCACCCATGACGGAAGGCGCGGCCAAAGGCGCCGGCCGGACATCGGCCGCTGACCCGAGAATCGTCGGTGCCGTTCAAAAGCCCATGAAGAGCGGCGCTCCTTTCGGCGTGGGCAAGGCAGGGCGTGTCCGTGGAGCGAGGCGGCCTGGGGCGGGGGATTTGTGTCGCAGTCCTCGTTAAGCGGGTGGCTCGTGCGCGGCCTGTCGTGTGTTGACTGGCCGCCGCGAGCCGGCAAAGGAGAGGGAGGGGCCCCTCCTTACCCTCCCTGCGCTCGAGGACGCGCCCTGCGGCACCATGAGCCCAACACCGGCCGGCTCGTCACGCAATATCCGACTCCGACTCGCTCCAACTCGGGCTAGCGCCGGACACGAGAAACTTTGTATAGTGTCTGGTTTCCCCGCACGGGCCGCAGTTCGGCCCGGGGCGCAAGACTCCAGACGACGATGGATTTCATCCGCATCCGCGGCGCACGCACGCACAACCTGAAGAACCTGAGCGTCGACCTGCCCAGGAATCGGCTGGTCGTGATCACCGGCCTTTCGGGCTCGGGCAAGTCTTCGCTCGCATTCGACACGCTCTATGCGGAAGGTCAGCGCCGCTATGTCGAGTCCCTCTCGGCCTACGCGCGGCAGTTCCTCCAGCTGATGGAAAAGCCCGACGTCGACCTGATCGAGGGGCTCTCGCCGGCCATCTCGATCGAGCAGAAGGCGACGAGCCACAATCCGCGCTCGACGGTCGGTACCGTCACCGAGATTCACGATTACCTGCGACTGCTCTTTGCGCGTGTGGGGACGCCGTACTGCCCCGATCACGGCGCCGCGCTCGAGGCCCAGACCGTCGCGCAGATGGTCGATCATGTGCTCGCACTACCGGAGGACACCCGGATCATGGTGCTCGCGCCGGTGGTCGCTGGCCGCAAGGGCGAGCAGGCGGAGCTCTTCGAGGAATTGCGCGCGCAAGGATTCGTGCGATTGCGCATCGACGGGACCGTGCATGAGATCGACGCGCTCCCGAAGCTCGCCAAGACCACGAAGCACACGATCGATGTGGTCGTCGACCGGATCCGTGTGCGCGCGGACGTCAAGCAGCGCCTCGCGGAGTCGTTCGAGACCGCCCTGCGGCACGCGGACGGCCGCGCGGTCGCAGTCGAGACCGACTCGGGACAGGAGCACCTCTTCTCGGCGAAATTTGCGTGCCCGATCTGCAGCTACTCGCTGCCCGAGCTCGAGCCGCGGCTCTTCTCGTTCAATAATCCGCTGGGCGCGTGCCAGAAATGCGATGGGCTCGGCGTGATCCAGTTCTTCGACCCGAAGCGCGTGGTCGCGCATCCGGGACTGTCGCTTGCCTCGGGCGCGATCCGCGGCTGGGACCGGCGCAACCAGTTCTATTTCCAGATGCTCACCAGCCTCGCGGCGCATTTCGCGTTCGATGTCGAGCGTCCGTTCGAGAAGCTGCCCGAAGACGTGCAGTCCGTGGTCCTATTCGGCACCAAGGAGAAGATCCCGTTCTCCTACCTGAACGAACGCGGGCGCACGATCGTGCGCGAGCACAGCTTCGAGGGCGTGGTGCCGAGCCTCGAGCGGCGCTATCGCGAGACGGACTCCATCGTCGTGCGCGAGGAGCTGGCGAAATATCTCAACACGAAGCCATGCCCTGAGTGCGACGGCGCACGGCTGCGTCGCGAAGCGCGTCATGTGAGGGTGGGCGACCGGCGCATCTACGAGGTCAGCGCCGCGCCGCTCCGCGAGACGCTGGCGTTCTTCGAGGATCTCTCGCTGCCCGGCCACCGCGCGGCCATCGCGGAGCGCATCGTCCAGGAGATCATCGCGCGCCTCGGATTCCTGGTGAACGTCGGCCTCGACTACCTGTCGCTCGACCGATCGGCGGAGACGCTCTCGGGCGGCGAGTCCCAGCGCATCCGGCTCGCCTCCCAGATCGGATCGGGTCTGACAGGCGTGATGTACGTGCTCGACGAGCCCTCGATCGGCCTGCATCAGCGCGACAACGGGCGGCTGCTCGACACGCTGAAGAGCCTGCGCGACCTCGGCAACTCGGTGCTGGTCGTCGAGCACGACGAGGAGGCGATCCTGGCGGCCGACCACGTCGTGGACATGGGGCCCGGCGCCGGCGAGCACGGCGGCCGCGTCGTGGCGGAAGGACCGCCGGAAGCCATCAAGCGCTCGGAAGCGTCGCTCACCGGCCAGTACCTCGCGGGACGCCGGTCGATTCCGGTTCCGTCGCGACGCCGCACGCCCGACCCGGAGCAGATCCTCACGCTGACGGGCGCACGGGGAAACAATCTCAAGGAGGTCACGCTCGAGCTACCCGTGGGGCTGTTCGTCTGCGTGACCGGCGTGTCGGGTTCGGGCAAATCGACGCTCGTGAACGACACGCTGTATCACGCTGTCGCGCGACACCTGCACGGCGCCGCCGCCGAGCCCGCGTCCCACGACACGATCGACGGGCTCGCGCACTTCGACAAGGTGATCAGCGTCGACCAGAGCCCGATCGGCCGCACGCCGCGCTCGAATCCGGCGACCTACACGGGACTCTTCACGCCGATCCGCGAGCTGTTCGCCGGAGTCCCGATGGCGCGGGAGCGCGGCTACGGGCCGGGGCGCTTCTCGTTCAACGTCAAGGGCGGCCGCTGCGAAGCCTGCCAGGGCGACGGCGTGATCAAGGTCGAGATGCACTTCCTGCCGGACATCTACGTGCCGTGCGACGTGTGCCACGGCCTGCGGTACAACCGCGAGACGCTCGAGGTGCGGTACAAGGGCCGCAACATCCAGGAAGTGCTGACGATGACCGTCGACCAGGCGCACGAGTTTTTCGGTGCGGTACCGGCGGCGCAGCGAAAGCTCGAGACGCTCGCGGAAGTGGGGCTCGGCTACGTGCAGCTCGGACAGCCGGCCACCACGCTTTCGGGCGGCGAGGCACAGCGCGTCAAGCTGGCCCTCGAGCTCTCCAAGCGCGACACCGGTCGCACGCTTTACATCCTGGACGAGCCGACCACCGGGCTGCACTTTCACGACGTCGAGCTGCTTCTCCAGGTGTTGCACAGGCTGCGCGACCACGGCAACACGGTGATCGTGATCGAGCACAATCTCGATGTGGTGAAGACGGCGGACTGGGTGATCGACCTTGGCCCGGAGGGCGGCGATGGCGGCGGCAGGATCGTGGCACAAGGCGCACCGGAAGAGCTTGCGCGCGCCGGCGAGGGGTATACCGCGCGCTACCTGCGCGGCGCGCTCACGAAGGAGAGACGCCCGAAACGCGCAGTGATGGCCTGATCGGACCTACTTGTCGTTCGGATCTTCGGCCGGGCCCACATCCGGTACCGAGTCTTCGGGATGCGCCACTGCTGCGTGCAGATACTCGAAGACCTCGGAAACGGGTACCCAGAGTTCCATGCCTTCCGTCCAGAGCTCGTCCGTCGGGCGCAGCGTCCCCTTGCCGTAGGCATCGTAGATCTGCGCTTCGTCGAATGGGCCCAGTCGCTTGCCGTCCCGGCTTACCCAGTACTTGGTCACCCGCGCCCTCCCGGTGCAGATGCCCCGTACTCTAGCAGGGAGCGGGCCGGGAAAAAAGCGCGCACCGGCTCGCGTTGGGAAAAAAATACCGCACTGTGCTCTAAGATCGGACCTCGATGATCGATATTCGCGACGTCTCCAAGTGGTACGACCGCTTCCAGGTCCTCAGGGACTGCGCCACCCGCGTGGCGAAGGGCGAGGTGGTGGTGGTGTGCGGCCCCTCCGGCTCGGGGAAATCGACCCTCATCAAGTGCGTGAACGCGCTCGAGCCGTTCCAGAAGGGCGAGATCCTGGTGGATGGCATCTCAGTCGGCGATCCGAAGACGGACCTGGCGAGCCTGCGCGCGCGGGTCGGCATGGTCTTTCAGCATTTCGAGCTGTTTCCGCATATGACCGTCAGCGAGAATCTGACGCTCGCACAAGTCAGAGTGCTGGGACGCTCGCGCGACGAGGCGCGCAGCAAGGCGACCGCATTGCTGGAGCGGGTCGGTCTCGCGGAGCACGCCAACCGGTTTCCCGGCCGGCTTTCGGGCGGCCAGCAGCAGCGTGTTGCAATCGCCCGGGCACTTGCGATGGATCCGACGTGCATGCTCTTCGACGAGCCCACCTCGGCGCTCGATCCCGAGATGATCAATGAAGTGCTCGACGTGATGGTCGGGCTCGCGCACGAGGGCATGACCATGATGGTGGTCACTCACGAGATGGGATTCGCGCGCAAGGTCGCCCACCGCGTCATCTTCATGGACGAAGGCGAGATCGTGGAAGACGCCGCCACGGAAGACTTCTTCGGCCAACCGCGTTCGGAGCGGGCGCAGCTGTTCCTGTCGAAGATCCTGCATCACTGAGCTCGGTGGGCAGGGAACTGCCTGCAGAATCCCCAAGTCACCGCGCGCGCTGCGCCTGCGCGCGAATAGCGCCCGATCGAACAAGGGGGCACACCCCCTTGTATATCCCCGAAGTCACCGCGCGCGCTGCGCCTGCGCGCGAATAGCGCCCGATCGAACAAGGGGGCACACCCCCTTGTATATCCCCGAAGTCACCGCGCGCGCTGCGCCTGCGCGCGAATAGCCTCTAATGTCGTATTCGGCGTAATCATCTCCGAATCGTAGATGAGCTCGATCAGCGCGGCACGGTCCGCGCCGAGCGCGCGCTCCAGGGCCGGTGCAAACTCCGCCGTGCGTCGCACCGTCTCGCCGTGCAGACCGTAAGCGCGCGCGAGCGCCGCGAAGTCCGGGTTCCGCAGGCCCGTACCGATCACCCGTCCCGGGTACTCGCGCTCCTGGTGCATGCGGATCGTCCCGTAGAGGCCGTTGTTGAACACGAGGAACACGATCGGGAGGTCGTACTGCACGGCGGTTGCGAGTTCCTGGCCGTTCATCAGGAAATCGCCGTCGCCGTTGAACGAGACGACCGTGCGTCCCTTGGCTGCGATCTGCGCGGCGATGCCCGCCGGCACGCCGTACCCCATCGCCCCCGAGGATGTCGCAACCTGGGTACGAAACGATCGGTACGGATAGAAGCGGCCCGCCCAGGCGCTGAAGTTGCCCGCGCCGCTCGTGATGATAGTGTCCGCCGGAACACGCTCGCGGAGCCCCTTCATGACTTCCCAGAGGTCAAGCTCGCCGGGAAGCGCGCGCTTGGCGTTGTAGTCGAGATACTCCTGCCGGGCGGCGGCGACCGACTGGCGCCATGCGCTGCCGTCGACGGGCTCCAGCCGCGCCGCCGCGGCGGCAAACGCCTTCATCGACGAATTGATCGGCAGATCGGATTGATGGACGCGCCCCAACTCCTCCGCCCCGGCATGGACGTGCACGAGCTTCTGCTTCGGCCGAGGCGCCTCGATCAGCGTGTATCCGCCCGTGGTCATTTCCCCCAGCCGGGCGCCGATCACGACCAGCAGATCCGATTCCCGCACCCGCTGGGCGAGCTTCGGGTTGATGCCGAGCCCCACGTCGCCGATGTACTGGGAATGACCGTTGTCGAACAGATCCTGGTAGCGCCAGGCGCACGCGACCGGCAGCCCGCTCGCCTCCGCAAAGTGGCGAATGTCGTCGCACGCTTCACGGTCCCAGACGGTGCCCCCGAGCAGGACAATCGGCCGCCGCGCCGCTGCGAGCAGATCGCGCAGTTGCTGCATGTCCGCATCGCCGGGATGGGCCTGCACGGCCCGGTAGGGCGCGGCGTCCGCGGTCTGCACCGTGGAGGTGAGCATGTCCTCGGGGAGCGCCAGGACGACCGGACCGGGGCGTCCGGACGTCGCGGTGTGAAAGGCGCGGCTCACGTACTCCGGTATGCGGTCCGCGCGATCGATTTGCGCCACCCATTTCGACATCTGGCTGAACATGCGGCGGAAGTCGACCTCCTGGAATGCCTCGCGATCGGCGAATTCGGATCCGACCTGCCCGATGAACAGGATCATCGGCGTCGAGTCTTGATGTGCGGCGTGGACGCCGATCGATGCATTGGCGGCGCCCGGACCGCGCGTCACGAAGCAGATGCCGGGCTTTCCCGTGACCTTTCCGTAGGCCTCGGCCATGTACGCGGCGCCGCCATCCTGGCGGGCGACGATCAGCCTAATCTCGTCCTGGGCGTCATAGAGCGCATCGAGCACGGCCAGGTAGCTTTCGCCTGGAACGCAGAATGCCGTCTCGACGCCATGGTTCCGCAGGGCGTCGACGAGGACGGCACCGCCGGTTCGCAGCTTGAGGGAGGCTGTCATCGCGCGCTGGCCCCTTTTAACGTTGGCGGCTCGGGAACGCTCCCTCGGCGCCGCGGTCGAATTGTACTCTCGAGGCAGGCCCGACTCGACGGCGGACGCCCTTCGGGAACGCCGCCGGCACGCCTGTAAGGACGCGCCCGCGGCGGCGACTCATCCGGAGCGTCCCGTCGCCCGTATTTGCATGCAGACCGGAGGGACGCGGGCGGCAGAAGCAGGCGCCTCGCAAATTCCAGCGTTCCGGGATTTCCAGGAGACATCATGGATTCGCTCACCAGCATGAAGGTTTTCGGCGCGATCGTCGAGGCCGGGAGCTTCGCGTCCGCGGCGCGGCGGCTGCGACTGTCGCGCGCGGTGGTCACCAAGCACGTCGCCGCGCTGGAGGATCGCCTGAAAGTCCGGTTGCTGGAGCGGACAACGCGAAGAGTGGCGGTGACCGAAGCGGGCGCCCGCTATTACGAGCGCTGCACGCAAATCCTGGCGGAGATCGAAGACGCGGAACGCGAAGCGGCGCAGGCCACGGCCGTGCCGCGCGGCACGCTGCGCATCAGCGCGCCGCATACTTTCGCAACGAAGCACATCGCTCCCCACCTCGCCGAGTTCCGGCGCCAGTTCCCAGACGTTGACCTCGAGATCGTCCTGAGCGACCGGTTCGTGGACCTCCTCGAGGAGGGATTCGACCTCGCGATCCGGATCGCCGACGGGCTGCCGGAGTCGTCGCTCGTCGCGCGCCGGCTCGCGCCGTGCCGGTTCGTGGTGTGCGGCGCCCCCGCATACTTCGAGCGTCATGGCGAGCCACGCACGCCGGACGACCTCGCCGGGCATCCCTGCCTCGGCTACACGCTCTCGCCGCGCGAGCACAGCTGGGTGTTCGTCTGCCCGCAGGACCAGCGCCACGTGGTGAACGTCAACGGTCCGCTGAGAAGCAACAGCGGCGACCTGCTGCGCGCCGCCGCCGTGGGTGGCGCCGGCGTGATGCTCCTGCCGACCTTCTACGTCGGCAAGGATCTCGAGGCCGGCCTCCTGAAAGCGGTGCTGACCGACTACCGCGTGCAGGAGTACGGAATCCACGCCGTCTACCCTAGCCGCAAGCATCTCACCGCGAAGGTCAAGACGTTCATCGATTTTCTGAGCGAGCGCTACGGTCCCGACCCGTACTGGGACGATTGGCTCAAGGCGCTGCCCGCATCCTCGAAGGATGCCTGCGCTGCGGCAGGCGGAGCCGAGCAGGAAGCGGAAGCCGCCGCCGCGGCCTGACGGGCGCAACGCCCCTCCGGCTGGACCCAGGGCCGGAAGTTCCCTGCAAAATCAAGTACCCAAGCCGTCGGCCCTCCGCCCGTCGGGCAGCCTGCGCTTTGGCTACAATGAGGCACCGCGCGATTTTGGCACGGCCCCCCCGCCATGCGAGACGACATCGAATCATTGCGCCGCATTCTCAGGGAGAACCGGGTGATCGCCATCGTCGGTTTGTCTGCCGACTGGTTCCGACCGAGCTACTTCGCCGCGAAATATCTGCAGGAACACGGCTACCGGATCATCCCGGTGAACCCGAAATACGCCGAGATCCTCGGCGAGAAATGCTACAAGTCGCTGTGCGACATTCCCGAGAAGGTCGACGTGGTCGACGTGTTCCGCAAGACCGCCGATGTCATGCCGATCGCGGAGGACGCAATCGCTATTGGCGCCCGGGTCCTCTGGCAGCAGATCGGGGTCAAGAACGTCGCAGCGGCGGAAAAGGCGGAAGCCGCGGGACTGGACGCGGTGATGGACCGCTGCTTCAAGATCGAGCACGGCCGGCTGTTCGGCGGCCTAAACTGGATCGGGGTCAACACTCGCGTGATTTCGGCGAAACGGCCGCGATGGCTCGCGTACTAACCACCTCGAACATGACTGCGATCGTCAAGGAGGGGATATACAAGGGGCTGGCCCCTTGTTCGTTCGGAGATATACAAGGGGGATTTCCCCCTTGTTCGTGCGCCCGCTCTCGCATGAAGAGGCAAGGCGGGGAATCTGAGATAGCTTCCCGACATGGCTGACAGGAAATTCGGCTTCGGTACGCTATGCCTGCATGCGGGGCAGATCCCCGATGCCGCCACCGGTGCGCGCGCCGTGCCGCTCTACCAAACCACGTCGTTCGTTTTCGACTCGGCCGATCACGCCGCCAGTCTCTTCAATCTGCAGACGTTCGGCAACGTCTACACCCGGATCTCGAATCCCACCACCGCGATGTTCGAGGAGCGGGTCGCCGCGCTCGAAGGGGGGCGCGCCACGGTCGCGACCGCCACCGGTATGGCTGCCGAGATGGCTGCCATCCTGACGCTCCTCAAGGAAGGCGATCACATCGTCTCCGCGAGCACTCTCTACGGCGGGACCTACACGCTGTTCGACGTGAATCTTCCGAAGTTCGGCATCGAGACGACGCTCGTCAATCCGGACGACCCGGAGAATTTCCGCCGCGCGATGCGCAAGAACACCAAGCTGGTCTACGGTGAGACGCTCGGCAATCCGCTCATCAATGTGCTCGACATTGCAGCCGTGGCCGCCATCGCGCATGAGGCGGGGGTTCCGCTCATGGTCGACAACACGGTGCCCTCCCCCTACCTGTGCCGACCCATCGAGCACGGCGCCGACATAGTGGTCCACTCGGCGACGAAGTACATCGGCGGACACGGCACCGCGATGGGTGGCGCGATCGTCGAATCCGGAAAGTTTCCGTGGGGCGACGGCAAGTTCCCCGAAATGCTCGAGCCGTCGCGCGGCTATCACGGCGTGATCTTCCACGAGACCTTCGGCGACTTCGGCTACACGATGAAGGTGCGCATGGAGACGCTGCGAGTCTTCGGGCCGACCCTGTCGCCCTTCAACGCCTGGTTGCTGCTGCAGGGGCTCGAGACGTTGCACGTGCGCATGGACCGCCACTCCGAGAATGCGCTGGCGGTCGCGAAGTTTTTGCAGACCCACCCGCAAGTCTCGTGGGTGAACTATCCCGGGCTTCCCGACAACAGGTACCACGAGCTAGCACGCAAGTACCTGCCGCGCGGCGCGAGCGGTCTTCTCACGTTCGGCGTGAAGGGGGGCGCGCGGGCCGGCGAGCGCTTCATCGAGGCTGCGCAGTTCATGAGCCATCTCGCCAACATCGGCGACGCGAAGACGCTCGTGATTCATCCCGCCTCGACGACGCACCGCCAGCTCTCGGAGGAAGAGCAGATCAAGGCCGGCGTCGCGCCCGACATGATCCGCATTTCGGTCGGCATCGAGACGCTGGATGACATCCTGTGGGATATAGATCAGGCGCTGAGTGCTGCCGCAAAAGCTCAGTAACCAAGCGCTTGCCGCTGCCGCATGAGCGCGACGCGTTCTCTGGGGAGGAATCATGTTCAGCTACGACATCATCGAGCACGGCCAGCCGCTGCAGAAGGTCACGAAGGAAACGCCGCGCCCCAAAGGCACCGAAGTGCTGGTGCGCGTGACGCGCGCGGGCGTGTGCCACAGCGACCTGCACATCTGGGACGGTTATTTCGATCTGGGCGGCGGGAAGCGCTTCTACGTGAAGGAGCGCGGCTGCGTGCCGCCGTTCACCGTCGGGCACGAGCCCTTTGGCATCGTCGCAGCGGTGGGGCCCGCCGTGCGCGGGGTGAAAATCGGCGCCAAGCGCCTCGTCTATCCGTGGATAGGCTGCGGGAAATGCGCATTCTGCAAGGCGGGCCAGGAAAACTACTGTCTCTCGCAGCGGTTCCTGGGGATAAGCAAACCGGGCTCCTATGCAACCCATCTCCTGATCCCCCACCCGCGCTACCTGATCGACGCAACCGGCATCGACGAATCTTTCGCCGCCACGCTTTCGTGCTCCGGGCTCACGGCCTACAGCGCGATCAACAAGCTTCCGAAGCTTGGTCCGAAGGACTGGGTCGCCGTGCTGGGTTGCGGCGGCCTCGGCCTGATCGGCCTTTCCATCTTGCACGCAAAGGGGATTCGCAACGTCATCGGCTGCGACATCGACCCGGGAAAGCTCGAGGCCGCGCAGAAGCTCGGCGCGAAGAAGACGCTCGATAGCCGCGCGCCGGACGCCGTGCAGCAGCTTCAGTCGCTCGCGGGAGGCAACCTCGCGGCGGCAATCGACTTCGTCGGGATGCCGGCGACGCTCGGGCTCGGCTTCGCGGCCCTGCGCAAGGGTGGACGTTGCATTCTGTGCGGGCTTTTCGGCGGCGAGATCACGCTGCCGCTGCCGCCGATCGCGCAACGTGCCGTGGCGGTGATGGGCTCGTACGTGGGCAATCTCCAGGAGCTCAAGGAAGTCGTGTCGCTGGCGAAAAAGCGCAAGCTGAGGCCCGCGCCCGTCGAGACGCGTCCGGCGAGCGAAGTGAATCGCACGCTCGAGGAGTTGAAGGGAGGCCGGATCCTCGGGCGAGTCGTGCTCGACTTCGAGCACGTGGAAGCATGATGGTGGCGGCGCGGTGGGTGACCGGATCACAGCGTCGAACGTCCGGAGCACCTCGATGACGCATTGGCAGACGTCCACGTACGCGACGTTCCACCGCCCAACGTTTGCGCGGAACATGGTTTCAACGTCGCAACCGCTCGCAGCACAAGCCGGCTTGCGCGCACTCGCCAAGGGTGGCAACGCCGTCGATGCCGCGCTCGCCACCGCTATCACGCTGACGATCGTCGAGCCCATCTCGAACGGCCTCGGCTCCGATGCCTTCGCCATCATCTGGGACGGAAGTGCTCTGCACGGCCTGAATGCATCCGGGCGCGCGCCGGCCGCGTGGACCCCCGAATACTTCAAGGGCAAGATCCCCGCGCGCGGGTGGAACAGCGTCACGGTACCCGGAGCAGTCAGCGCGTGGGTCACACTCTCCGAACGCTTCGGCAAGCTTCCCTTCGAGGCGCTGTTCGAGACGGCCATCGGTTACGCACGCGACGGATTCCCGGTTTCCGAATTCGTGTCGCGGCGCTGGGATCTGCAGGTCCCGGAACTCAAGGTCCAACCTGGATTTCCCGCAGCGTTCATGCCGAACGGCCGCGCCCCGCGTCCCGGGGAAGGGTTCCGGTTTCCTGACGCGGCAGGATCGCTGGCGCTCATCGCCCGGACGCGCGGCGAGGCCTTCTACCGGGGCGAGCTGGCGGAGCAGATGACGGCACACGCCAAGGAGTGCGGCGCGGCAATGACGCTCGCCGACCTGGCCGCGCACGCCAACGAATGGGTGACGCCCATTTCGGTCGAATACCGCGGCTACCGGCTGCACGAAATTCCGCCCAACGGCCAGGGCATCGTCGCGCTCATCGCGCTCGGCATCCTGGCGAATTTCGACATGTCGGCGCTGCCGGTCGATTCCGCGGACAGCGTGCACATGCAAATCGAGGCGGTGAAGCTCGGCCTCGCCGATGCCCTCCGCTACGTCGCCGATCCGCTTGCGATGGACATCGCGGCCGAGCGGTTGCTGGACCCGGCGTACCTCGAGAGTCGGGCTGCGCTCATCGACCTCACGCGCGCGCAGGATTTCGGTCATGGCTCGCCGCCCCGCGGCGGGACCGTCTTCCTTACCGCCGCCGATGCCGAGGGACGGATGGTCTCCTTCATCCAGTCGAACTTCTCGGGCTTCGGATCGGGCGTCGTCGTGCCGGGCACCGGCATCAGCCTGCAGAATCGCGGGTCAGGCTTCGTGACGACACCCGGCCATCCCAACTGCGTCAGGCCCGGTATGCGTCCGTTCCACACGATCATCCCCGGTTTCGTGTCCCGTGACGGCGAGCCGCTCATGACGCTCGGCTTGATGGGCGGAACGATGCAGTCGCAAGGTCATGCCCAGCTCATGGTGCGCATGGCCGACTACGGTCAATCGCCGCAGAGCGCGATCGACGGCCCCCGATTCCGGATCGTGCAGGGGCTCGACGTCAATTTCGAGCGCGCGTTTCCGCAAGCGACTCTCGCCGAGCTTGCGCGACG
>JAJDOG010000108.1 GCA_022340285.1 Betaproteobacteria bacterium | reverse complement strand
TCAGCGCGAGCTCGCCAAGCTGAATCGCAGTCTCGGCGGCATCAAGAATCTCGACGCGCTGCCGGACGCGATGTTCGTCATCGACGTGGGCTACCAGAAGGGCGCCATCTCGGAGGCCGTGAAGCTCGGGATTCCGGTCGTGGCTGTGGTCGATACCAACAATTCTCCGGAAGGCGTGACGCACGTCATCCCCGGCAACGACGATTCAAGCCGCGCAATCCGTCTCTACGCGCGCGGCATTGCCGACGCGATCCTCGAAGGACGCTCGCAGTCCGTGCAGGAGATCATCAATGCCGGTGCGGACGAGTTCGTCGAGGTCGAGGAGGCGGGCGCCGAGGGAGCGTGAGCGACGCGATGCCGATTTTGTTCAGCAAGGGGCGCACAGCCCCTTTTTTTCAAGCGGGGTCGAGATGAGGATCGAAAGCTCCATCGCAACCTCCGCGGCGCGCTGATGTCGGACGGTCTATGGCCCGTGCGAGAGGCGCATCTGAGTTGATTCGATAGGAGTCAGTAATGGCAGAAGTCACCGCGGCCATGGTCAAGGAGCTGCGCGAGGCCACGGGCCTCGGGATGATGGAGTGCAAGAAGGCGCTCGACGAAGCGGGTGGCGACATGGCGAAGGCCGAGGACTTGCTGCGTGTGCGCAGCGGGGCAAAGGCCAGCAAGGCGGCCGGGCGAATCGCGGCGGAGGGCGTGATCGGCATGTACGTCTCCGAAGACGCAAAGCTCGCCGCCATGGTGGAGGTCAACTGCGAGACCGATTTCGTGGCCAAGAACGAGGATTTCCTTCGGTTCGCGAACGGCCTTGCCCAGCTGGTGGCAAGCCAGAACCCCGCCGACGTCGCGGCACTCGCGGCGCTCGACCTGGACGGTGAACAAGTCGAGTCGAAGCGGCAGGCGCTCGTGCAGAAGATCGGGGAAAACATGACGATTCGGCGGTTTCAGCGCATGCAATCTTCCGCCCGTATCGGGCACTATCTGCACGGCGTGAAGATCGGCGTCCTGGTGGAGTTCGAAGGCGGCGACGACGTCGGGAAGGACCTCGCCATGCACATCGCATTCGCCAAGCCCCGTTACATGTCCAAGGGCGATATCCCGGGGGACCTGATCAGCCGGGAGCGCGAAGTGCTGACGGCCCGGGCGAAGGAATCGGGCAAGCCGCCCGAAATCGCCGCGAAGATGGTCGAAGGCGGCCTCGCGAAATTCGCCAGCGAGATCACGCTGCTCGGCCAGCCGTTCGTAAAGGACGACAAGCAGTCGGTCGAGAAGGCGCTCGCCGCGCGCAAGGGAAAGGTCTTGTCCTACGCATTCTTTGTGGTCGGCGAGGGGCTCGAGAAGCGATCGGACGATTTTGCCGCCGAGGTGATGGCACAGGCCCAATCGGCCGGTCGCAAGTGACGCAGCAGGCGATATTCGACCGGACAGACGAAGGCGAACGAATCATGACTCCCCGGTACAAGCGCATCCTTCTGAAGCTCTCGGGGGAGGCGCTCATGGGGGAGGACTCGTTCGGCATCAATCGGCAGACCATCGAGACGATCGTCGCAGAGGTTGCGTCGGTGGCCACGATGGGCGTCGAGATCGGCATCGTGATCGGGGGCGGCAACATCTTTCGCGGCGTGGCGCTGGGTGCTGCCGGCATGGACCGGGCCACGGCCGATTACATGGGCATGCTCGCGACCATCATGAACGCGCTGGCGCTGGGCGACGTCATGCGTCAGCGCGGAATGATCGCGCGCGTCCAGTCCGCAATAAATATCGAGCAAGTGGTCGAGCCGTACATCCGGCCGAAGGCAATCCGCTATCTCGAGG
This sequence comes from Betaproteobacteria bacterium, assembly GCA_022340285.1. Lineage (GTDB taxonomy): Bacteria > Pseudomonadota > Gammaproteobacteria > Burkholderiales > SG8-39 > JAABRB01. The sequence continues at coordinate 27,332 of JAJDOG010000108.1, read as the reverse complement.
AAGGCAAGATCGTGATCTTCGCCGCCGGCACCGGAAATCCGTTCTTCACGACCGACACCGCCGCCGCGCTGCGCGGGAGCGAGATCGGCGCCGAGATCGTGCTCAAGGCGACCAAGGTCGACGGCGTGTACACGGCGGACCCGAAGCTCGATCCGGGCGCGCGGCGCTATGAGCGGGTCAGCTTCGACGAGGCGATCACGCGTAATCTCGGTGTCATGGATGCCACAGCCCTTGCGCTCTGCCGCGACCAGAAGCTTCCCGTCACGGTCTTCAGCATCAACAAGACCGGTGCTCTGCGGCGCGTGGTGGCCGGCGAGAACGAGGGGACACTCGTACACTGTTGATATCGGCAAGACGGCCCGCCGGGCGGGCGAGGAGAAGCAGCCATGGACATCGCATCGATCAAGAAGACCGCCGAGCAGAAGATGCAGAAGTCGCTCGAAGCGTTGAAGGCGGATCTGTCAAAAGTGAGAACCGGCCGGGCGCACACCGGTCTCCTCGATCACGTTCTCGTCGACTATTACGGGACGCCCACTCCCCTGAACCAGGTCGCCAACCTGACATTGATCGACGCCCGTACGATCGGCGTGGCCCCCTGGGAGAAAAAGATGGCGCCGATGATCGAGAAGGCGATTCGCGACTCGGACTTGGGACTCAATCCGGCGACGCAGGGCGATCTGGTGCGCGTGCCGATGCCGGCGCTGACCGAGGAGCGCCGCAAGGAGCTCATCAAGGTGGTGCGGCACGAAGCTGAGAATGCTCGAGTCGCCGTGCGCAACCTGCGGCGCGACGGAATCCACCACCTGAAGGAACTGCTCAAGGCGAAGACGATTTCGGAGGACAACGAACGGCGCGCGCAGGACGAGATCCAAAAACTGACGGATCGTTACATTGCCGAGGTCGACAAGATCCTGCAGCAGAAGGAAGCGGATCTCATGGCGGTCTGATTGGCGCACTTCCAGGCGCAGAGACGGAAACCCTAATGTTCAAGAGCACTACGGAGACGATCCCAGAAACGGGTGCGGTCCCCCGCCACATCGCGATCATCATGGATGGAAACGGGCGCTGGGCCCGCGAGCGCCTCTTGCCGCGCGTCGCAGGTCATCACCGCGGAAGAGAAGCCGTGCGCGAGACCGTGAAGCACTGCGTGGAACGCGGGGTCGAGTACCTGACGCTGTTCGCCTTCAGCTCGGAGAACTGGCGCCGCCCGCCGGAGGAGGTGTCGGTGCTGCAGCAGCTGTTTCGCGCGGCGCTCGAGCAGGAGGTCTCGAAGCTTAACGAAGTCGGCATACGGCTGCGCGTGATCGGCGATCTCGAGCCCTTCGGCGAAGTCGTCATGGGGCTCGTGGGCAAGGCCGAGGCGCTGACCGCGGGCAACAGTCGCCTGACTCTGACTATCGCCGCGAACTATGGCGGACGGTGGGATCTCATGCAGGCCGTCAACCGGATGGTGGCGGAGCCACGCGCCAAACACGGCGCGTTCACCGAGGGCGACCTGGCACGCCATCTGGCGCTCAACTTCGCGCCGGAGCCGGATCTGTTCATCCGTACCGGTGGCGAGCAACGGATCAGCAACTTCCTGATCTGGCAGCTTGCGTATACCGAGCTCTACTTCACCCCCACGCTCTGGCCTGACTTCGACGCGCGCGCGCTCGATGCCGCGATCGCTTCGTATCAAGGCCGCGAACGTCGCTTCGGGCGGACCAGCGAACAGGTCTCGACAGCCCGCAAGGTGGCCAAATCACGTGCCGAGCCCCGCAGGCACCGCGTCTAGCGGGCGGGCGCCCTTCGCCCGAATGCTCCGGACGAGGGTCCTCACGGCTGTCGCGCTGGCCGCGGCGCTGCTTGTCGCGCTGTTCGCCCTGCCGTCCTGGGGATGGTGTGCGGTGGCCACGTTGATCCTGACAATCGCTGCGTGGGAGTGGTGGGGCTTCGCGCGACACGCGCACGGTCCTCGTCTGGCCTATGCGGCGGGCATGGGAGCCACGGGAGCTGGTTTAGCCTGGGCGCTCGGATTATGGGCGGGTCGTCCAGGCGCGCTGCTGCTTTACCCGATATATATCGTTGCCGTGCTCTTCTGGATCCTTGCGGTACCCACTTGGCTGCGGCGGCGCCCGCCGGCGCCGCCGGCATCGCTCGTCCTCGGGGCGGGCGTCGCGGTGCTGATTCCGACCTTTCTCGCGCTGGTACAACTGCGTAACATTCAGCCCACGACGCTGCTGCTCATCATGGGTACCGTTTGGGTGGCGGACATCGCGGCTTTTTTCGCCGGTAGACGGTTTGGCGCGCACAAGCTCGCGCCGCACATCAGCCCCGGAAAGACGTGGGAGGGCTTCTACGGCGCGGTGATTGCGACGGCGTGCTACGCGATGGCGTGGGTCGCGCTAGCGCCTCGCCACCTGCCAGCACTCGTGCGCGACCTGCCGGGCACGATCTTCTGGACGCTCGCCGTCGTGGAGGTTCTCACCGTGTTCGCCGTGCTGGGAGACTTGTTCGAGTCCGCGATGAAGCGGCAAGCCGGCGTGAAGGACAGTGGTCGGTTGCTGCCCGGACATGGAGGCGTGCTGGACCGGGTCGATGCGCTGACCGCGACGCTGCCCTTGGCGGCACTCGTCTGGATGAGCGCATGAGGCGCATCGAGCAGCTTGCCATTCTGGGCGCCACGGGCTCGATCGGTCGGTCCACGCTCGACGTTGCCGCCAGGCATCCCGACCGGTTTCGTATCTTCGCGCTCACGGCGAACAGCCAGGCTCGCGAGCTGGCACGGCTGTGTATCGAGCATCGACCTCGCTATGCCGTCATTGCCGATGCCGAAAGCGCCAGCGCGCTGGCGACGCGTTTGCGCGATGCCGGCCTCGACACCAAGGTGCTGGCCGGAGAGCGCGGACTCATGGAAGTCGTATCCATGCCGGAAGTCGACGTGGTCATGGCTGCAATCGTGGGTAGCGCCGGGCTGCGGTCCACCTTGGCCGCGGCCCAGGCCGGCAAGAAGATCCTTCTGGCAAACAAAGAGGCGCTCGTGATGGCCGGGCCGATCCTGATGGCTGCGGTGCGCGCCGGCGGCGGACCGCTCCTGCCCATCGACAGCGAGCACAACGCCATTTTCCAGTGCCTGCCGCCCGGCGGGACGGCGCGCGATGGCGGCGCCGGAGTGCGGCGCATATTGCTCACGGGATCGGGTGGACCGTTCCGCACCCGCAAGCTGTCAGATCTCGATGCCGTCACCCCCGACGAGGCATGCGCCCATCCGACGTGGAGCATGGGCCGCAAGATCTCGGTGGATTCGGCGACGATGATGAACAAGGCGCTCGAAGTCATCGAGGCCCGCTGGCTGTTCGACGCCGCGCCCGAGACAATCGAGGTCGTCATTCATCCGCAGAGCGTCGTGCACTCGATGGTCGAGTACTCGGACGGGTCAGTCATTGCCCAGCTCGGAAATCCGGACATGCGCACACCCATCGCCCAAGCGCTTGCCTATCCGGACCGGATCGAGGCGGGCGTGGCGCCGCTCGATCTGGTGGATTTCGGCGCCCTGACTTTCGAGCGCCCCGACTTCGAGCGCTTTCGGGCGCTCGGGCTTGCGTACGAGGTGCTGCGCGCCGGCGGGACGGCGCAGGCGATCTTCAATGCCGCTAACGAGATCGCCGTCGAGGCGTTCCTTGCCGGTGGGCTGCCGTTCTCCCGGATCACCGACGTGATCGAAGCGACGCTTGAAGCGATTCCGCCGCGCCCCGTGGACGAGCTCGAAGACGTGCTGGAAGCCGATCGCCTCGCGCGGGCGGCCGCGCGGGCGCTGGATCTGAGGCCGGCATGAGCGCTCTCTACACGCTTGCCGCTTTCGTGGTGGCGCTCGGCCTCCTCATCGTCGTGCATGAATTCGGACACTATGTCGTAGCGCGTCTTTGCGGCGTGAAGGTCATGCGGTTCTCGGTCGGTTTTGGACGCCCGCTCTGGCTGCGCCGGCTCGGGCGCGATCAGACCGAGTGGGTCATCGCGACGGTGCCCCTGGGGGGCTACGTCAAGATGGTGGACGAGCGGGAGGGACCGGTTGCCCCGGCTGATCTACCGCGCGCGTTCAACAGGCAGAGCGTATGGCGACGCATCGCGATCGTCGGCGCGGGACCGGTCGCCAACTTTCTGCTGGCGATCGCCTTGTATTGGGGGCTGTTCCTGGCTGGGGTCCAGGAGGCGAAGCCGATACTCGGGACGCCCGAATCCGGCACGCCGGCGGCCGTTGCAGGGGTCAAGCAGGGCGATCTCGTGCGCTCGGTCAACGGTCAGTCGACCGCAAGCTGGAGCGACGTACGCTGGCGCCTCCTGGAACTCGCGCTCGAACACCGGAATGCCCGTCTGGAAGTGCTGGAGAACGGCAGGACGATTGGTTGGCGGAATCTCGACCTGGCGGCGCTGAGCGGCCCGGATCTCGAGAGTGATTTCGTGGTCAAGCTTGGCCTGCGGCTCGACCGGCCCCGTGTCCCTCCGGTGATCGACACATTGACGGCGGGGGGGCCGGCTGAGAAGGCGGGCCTGCGCCCGGGAGACCGCATCCTTTCGATCGACGGCGAGCCGATCGACTCCTGGAGCGCGCTGGTGCGCAAGGTCAGGGCGAGTCCGGACGTGCCGCTGCGCGTACGCGTCCAACGCGACGGACACGAAGTAGGCATCGCGCTCGTTCCCGAATCGGTTTCCCGGGCAGAGTCCGTCTACGGGCGCATCGGGGCCGGCTCGCGCATCGATCCCGACCTGATGCGCGACTACATGGTGGAGATCCGGTATCCGCCGGTCGAGGCGCTGGAGCGCGCGGCGGCCCGCACCTGGGAAATGTCGGCGTTCTCATTGCAGATGCTCTGGCGCATGGTCACCGGCAGCGTTTCATGGCGAAATCTTTCAGGACCGGTCACGATCGCCGATTATGCCGGCCAGTCGGCGCAGCTCGGCCTCGCCCCGTATCTCGCGTTCCTCGCGCTGATCAGCATCAGTCTCGGCGTGCTCAACCTGCTGCCCATTCCGCTGCTCGATGGAGGGCACTTGATGTATTATTCGGTCGAGATTCTAAAGGGTAGCCCGGTTTCCGAGCGTGTGATGGAGCTGGGTCAGAGGATAGGATTGGCTTTGCTGCTGTGTTTGATGGCGTTCGCCTTTTACAACGATATAAACAGGCTCATCTCGAGCTAGACCAACGCCGAAACCGATGAGAAGCCGTCTCGCCGCGGCATTGCTCGGCCTACTCCTAATCCTGAGTGCGCGCGGCGCATTGGCGTTCGAGCCCTTCACGGTACGCGATATCCGCCTGGAGGGGATCCAGCGGATCGAGGCCGGCACGGTATTCGGCTATCTGCCGGTCAAGGTCGGCGATCAGATGACCGAGGCGAAGGCGGCCGAGGCGATCCGGGCGCTCTTCGCGACCGGTCTCTTTCGTGACGTGCGCGTCGAGGTCGAGGGGGACGTGGTCGTCGTGATCGTGACCGAACGTCCCGCGATCGCGCAGATCGACTTCGTCGGCATGAAGGAATTCGAGCCGGACCAGGTTCGCAAGGCCCTGCGCGAAACCGGTATATCGGAGGGCCGCACGTTCGATCGAGCGTCGGTGGACAAGGCCGAGCAGGAGATCAAGCGTCAGTACCTGACCCGGGGCAAGTACGCCGCCACCGTCGCCACGACGGTCACACCGCTTGAGCGCAACCGGGTCGCGCTGAATTTCACGATCGACGAGGGGGATGCCGCAAAGATCCGGTCGATCAACATCGTCGGCAATCGCGCTTACGGCGAGCGCGAGCTGCTCAAGCAGTTCTCGCTGACGACCCCGACGCTGCTCAGCTGGTGGACAAAGTCCGATCAATACTCGCGGGAGAAGCTGCGCGGCGATCTCGAGTCGCTGCGGTCCTTCTATCTGGATCGCGGCTTTCTCGATTTCAACATCGAGTCGACGCAGGTCTCGATCACACCCGACCGCCGCGACATCTATATCACCGTCAACATTCACGAGGGAGACCGGTACACGGTCACCGACGTGACGCTTGGCGGCCAGCTGCTGCTCCCCGAGGCGGAGCTCAAGAAGCTCATCACGATCAAACCCGGCGAGACCTTTTCCCGGGCGAAGCTCACCGAGACGACAAAGGCCATCACCGACCGCCTCGGCAATGAAGGCTACGCGTTTGCCAACGCGAATGCCGTTCCGAATGTCGACAAGGCGAAGCGAACCGTTGCGTTTGCCATCCTGATCGATCCGGGCCGCCGCGTGTACGTGCGCAGGATCAATGTCATCGGCAACACCAAGACCCGCGACGTGGTGATCCGCCGCGAGCTGCGGCAGCTCGAAGGGGCCTTTTACGACAATGAGAAGCTCCAGGAATCGAAGAAGCGGCTCGATCGTTTGGGTTACTTCGACGAAGTCGAGATCAATACCGAACCGGTTGCCGGAACGACCGACCAGGTAGACGTCACGTACCGTGTCAAGGAGAAGCCAACTGGCAATTTGCTGCTCGGCATCGGCTTCTCGAGCGGCGACGGGATCATCCTGCAGGGATCGATCACGCAGGCCAACCTGTTCGGAACGGGCCAGCACCTCTCTCTCGGGCTCAATACCAGCAAGGTCAACCGCAACCTCGGGTTGTCCTGGACCGAGCCTTACTGGACCATAAACGGCGTGAGCCTCGGCTTCGACATCTACAACCGGCGGTTCGACGCCGGTCAGCTCGACTTGGGCAACTACATCACGGAGACCTACGGAGCCGGCGTGCGCGTCGGGTTTCCCATCACCGACATCGACCGGATCAACTTCGGTCTCACGCCCGAGCGCACGTCGATCGAGCTCTTCGCCGACAGCCCGCAGCGCTACAAGGATTTCGTCGCCCAGAACGGGTCCGACCCTTGGGCGTTGATCGGAACGGTGAGCTGGGGGCGCGACACGCGCGACAACGCCACCTGGCCGACGAGCGGCCAGACGCAACGGCTATTTTTGGAGGTCGCTTTGCCCGGGGCAGATCTCAAATACTGGAAGGCGAGCTACCAGCATCAGTGGTACGTCCCCGTCACCCGTGACATCACGCTCCGGCTCAACGGCGAGCTCGGCTACGCCGACGGGTATGGTGACGGAACCGTGCCGTTCTATAAGAACTTCTACACGGGCGGCGTGTATTCGGTGCGGGGCTTCCAGACCAGCACGCTCGGCCCGCGGGACATCAACGGTCCCCTTGGCGGAACCCGCAAGGTGGTCGGCAACATCGAGCTCCTGTTCCCGATACCGGGGCTGGGCCTGGAGCGATCAGTGCGCGTCGGGCCGTTCTTCGACGTGGGCCAGGTCTGGGCCAACCTGCCGGGCCAGGAGCTGAGCGACGTCAAGTTGCGCTATTCTGTAGGGGGATTGTTCAACTGGAACTCGCCGTTCGGTCCGATCACGCTCACGTTCGGCGTTCCGCTGAACGAGGAGCCGCTGGACCAGATTCAGAAGTTCCAGTTCGCCCTCGGCGGATCGTTCTAGCCGATGGGTTACCGAGCTTAGGAGATGAAGTTGAAGACGCTGCAGATATTCATGTTTCTAGCAATGCTTGCCGTTGCGTCGGCGAGCACCGCACAGACGACCAGCAAGATCGGATTCGTCAGCCTCGACCGCATCCTGCGCGACGCCGCGCCGGCCCAGCGCGCACAGAAGAAGATCGAAGCGGAATTCTCCAAACGCGACCAGGAGATGCAGCGTGCCGCCGAGCAGCTCAAGCAGATGCAGGAGGCCCTGGAACGCAACGCCGTCACGATGTCGGACAGCGAGCGACAGAGGCGCGAGCGCGAGTTCGCCGAATCGACACGGGATTTCCAGCGCAAGCAGCGGGAGTTCCGGGAGGACCTGAATCAGCGTCGCAACGAGGAGCTTGCGAGCGTCCTCGAGCGCGCGAACCGCGCCGTGCGCCAGATTGCCGAGCAGGAAAAGTACGACATCATTTTCCAGGAGGCCGTCTACGCCAACCCGAAAATCGACATCACCGACAAAGTGATCAAGGCGCTCGACGACTCGAGGTCGGCCAAATAGCGCGGGAAGCATGCTCCGGGCGCGGCCATGACGCAGCACGAGCACCGGCTCGGGGAGCTGGCCAAGCGCTTCGGAGGGGAGGTCGTCGGGGGCGGTACGGACCTGGTCATCAAGCGGCTTGCCAGTCTGCGCAGCGCGCAGAGCGGTGACATCACATTCTTCTCCCACGGGCGCTATCGCGACGAGCTTGCAGGGACGCGGGCGTCCGCGGTCATTGTCGGTGAAGATGCTCGCGACGCCACGGGGCTGCCCCGCATTGTCTGCTCGGATCCCTATCTGTTCTTCGCCCAGGTTGCACGGCTCTATCACACAGAGGAATCCGCACGACCCGGCGTGCACGCGAGCGCGGTGGTGCTGCCGGGCGCGCATCTCGCGCCCGACGTGTCCGTGGGTCCTCTCTGCGTGATCGAGGAAGAGGTTGAGATTTCATCCGGGAGCCGCATCGGGCCCGGGTGCTCGCTGGGTCGCAAGGTCAGGATCGGCAGTGGCGCACGACTCCATGCCGGCGTCACCGTCTACGCAGGATGCGAGATCGGCGAGCGGACCATTCTGCACTCCGGCGTCGTGGTGGGCGCGGACGGCTTCGGCTTTGCACCGAATGCGGGCGCGTGGCTGAAGATTCCCCAGCTGGGGTCCGTGCGGATCGGGGCGGATGTGGAAATCGGGGCGAACACGACAATCGATCGCGGCGCGCTTGATGACACCGTGATCGAGGACGGCGTGAAGCTCGACAATCAGATTCAGATCGGACACAACGTGCGAATCGGTGCGCACACCGCGATCGCCGGCTGCGTCGGCATCGCGGGCAGTACCCGCATCGGCAGTCGTTGCATGATCGGCGGCGCGGCGATGATAGGCGGGCATCTGAATATCGCAGACCGCGTGATCGTCGCCGGGGGGACAGTCGTCACGAAGTCCCTCGATTCGGCAGGAACTTACGTGTCGGTCATACCGGCTACGCCCGCACGCGAGTGGCGGCGCACGGTCGCGATGCTGCGAAACCTCGAGCGAATGTCGGAACGGCTGCGTTTGCTGGAGCGACGGCTCGCAGACCTGGAGAATGAAAAGTGAATGCGATGGACATCAAGCAGATCCTGGAAAACCTCCCGCACCGTTATCCGTTCCTGCTCATCGACCGGGTCCTGGAATGCGAGCCCGGGAAGCGACTGGTCGCGCTCAAGAACGTGACCATCAACGAGCCGTTCTTTCCAGGACACTTTCCGCACCACCCCGTCATGCCGGGCGTCATCATCATCGAGGCGATGGCGCAGGCGGCGGCCATTCTCGCGTTCCAGACGCTCGGCGCGGCGCCGGGAGACAGTCACGTCGTGTATTTCGTCGGAATCGACGAGGCGCGCTTCAAGAGTCCGGTCGGCCCGGGGGACCAGCTTCTCCTGCACGCCCGATATGAGCGGCACCTGCGAGGGATATGGAAGTTCTCGACCGAGGCGCGGGTCGGCACGACGCTCGCCGCGGAAGCGAAGCTGATGTGCACTGTGCGCGACGCATGATCCATCCGACCGCCATCGTCGATCCGGGCGCGCGGCTGGCAGCAGACGTCACCGTCGGCGCGTACTCGGTCATCGGCGCGCACGTGGAAGTTGGAGAGGGCACGTCGATCGGGTCCCACGTGGTCATAGAGGGGCGTACGCGGATCGGCCGCGAGAACCGGATCGCATCCTTCTCGGTGCTCGGTGGGGCGCCGCAGGACAAGAAATACGGAGGAGAACCCACGGGGCTCGAGATCGGGGACCGCAATACGATTCGCGAGTACTGCACGTTCAGCACCGGAACGGTTCAGGACGCGGGGGTCACGAGGATCGGAAACGACAACTGGATCATGGCGTACTGCCACGTTGCCCATGATTGCCAGGTCGGGAACAACACGACATTCGCCAACAACTCCCAGTTGGCCGGACATGTGCTGGTGCAGGATTACGCGGTGCTGGGTGGTTTCACGGGCGTGCATCAGTTCGTGCGGGTCGGGGCCCACAGCATGACGGGTGGAGGCACGATTCTCCGCCAAGACCTCCCGCCATACGTCACGGCCGCCGGCAACCCGACGAAGGCATTCGGGATCAATGCCGAGGGGCTCCGCCGACGCGGTTTCCGGGAAGAGAAGATCAACGAGATCACACGCGCGTACAAACTGTTGTACCGAAGCGGCCTTTCTCTCTCGGACGCCCAGTCGCGCATCGCGGCACAGGCTGCTACCTTGCCCGAGCTCCGGATTCTTTCCGAGTTTCTCGGTGCGGCAACACGGGGAATCGTGCGCTGACATGGCCGACATGGCGCGGCGCGTGGGCAAACGCTGACGGCGATGGCTGGAGCGCCCTGCATCGCGCTGGTGGCCGGGGAAGCGTCCGGAGACCTGATCGGGGGTGGTGTCATCACGGCGTTGCGCAGACGTTTGCCCGACGTTTCGTTTGTCGGCATTGGCGGTCCCCACATGGTCGCCGCAGGCCTCCAATCCTGGTTTCCGCAGGAAAAGCTGGCGGTGCATGGGCTGGTGGAAGTCCTGGCGCATCTCAGGGAGCTCTTCGCGATCCGCGGAGAGCTCGTTCGACGGCTGGTCGACCTGCGTCCCGCATTGTTCCTCGGAATCGATTCACCGGATTTCAACCTGGGCATCGAGCGAAAGCTCAAGCGCACCGGGGTCACGACGGCGCATATGGTCAGCCCCACGGTCTGGGCATGGCGATCCGGCCGAATTCGGACGATACGTGCCGCCGTCGATCACATGCTTGTGCTCTTTCCTTTCGAAGAACCGATCTACCATGCCGCTGGAATCCCGGCGACCTACATCGGCCATCCACTGGCCGACGAGATCCCCGAGGGCGTGGACCAGGCCGCCGCACGCGAGGACCTGCGCCTGCCTCAGAGCGCCCCGGTGATAGCGGTCCTGCCGGGCAGCCGTCGAAGCGAAATCGAGAGGATGGCTCCGCCCTTCATCCGTACCGTGCGTCAGGTTATCGAGCGCGTGCCGGAGACGCGATTTCTCGTGCCGCTGATCACGCGGGAGACGCGCGATCTCTTCGAGGGCATCCTCTATCGGGAGCAGGCTCGGGACCTGCCGATGTCGCTCCTGTTCGGGCACGCGCAGGAGGCGCTGGCGGCCTGCGATGTCGCACTGGCCACGAGTGGCACCGTGACGCTTGAGGCTGCATTGGTCGGACGCCCCATGGTGATTGCCTATTGCGTGGCACCGCTCACGTACGCGATCGGACGTCGGCTGATACGCGTCGAGCACATGGGACTTCCCAATATCCTTGCCGGAGAGTCGGTCGTCCCGGAATTCGTCCAGGCCGCGGCGACTCCGGACAATCTCGCGCAAGCGCTCGTCAATCTGCTGCTCGACGAGCAGGTGCGTGCGACGGTGCGGGATCGGTTCGCGGAATTGCATGGCATCCTGCGCCGCGATGCGGCCGAGACCGCTGCACGGGCACTGATGCCGTACCTGGGCGTGGAGGGCGCGCGTGCGACAACTTAAGCCGACCGCCAAGGCCTGCGGCGTTGACGAGGCGGGGCGCGGACCGATTGCCGGACCGGTTTATGCGGCCGCTGTGATACTCGACCGGCGTCGACGCATCGCCGGACTCAATGACTCCAAGCGCCTGAGTGAGCGGCGTCGGCTCGATCTTGCCCCGCGAATACGCGAGCGGGCGCTCGCCTGGGCAGTGGCCAGCGCCTCAGTGGAAGAAATCGACCGGCTGAACATCCTGGGCGCGACGCTGCTTGCGATGCAACGGGCCATCCGCGGCCTGGCGGTTGTCCCGGACAGCGTCCTTGTCGACGGACAGCACTGCCCCGCCATCGATATTCCGGCGACCGCAATCGTGGACGGTGACGCGAAAGTCGCGGCGATCTCCGCAGCTTCGATACTCGCCAAGACGGAACGCGACGCCGAAATGCTCAGGTTGCACGAGCGTTTCCCCCACTACGGCCTCGACCGCCACAAGGGATATCCGACCCCGGCCCACCTCGTCGCTCTGCGGGAATACGGAGCCTGCGAGATCTACCGTCGCAGCTTCAGGCCGGTTCGCGAGGTACTTTCGGTCACACGCCTCCCGCCTCACCCGGACGGACTTTTCCACCTCCTGTGAATCTAAACCCGGGCGGTGTTGCTGCTGTGGAGATAAAACGGATCCAATCGCGCGGTAACGTCTGGTACAAATCGCTCCAGCGCCTCGCCTCGTCCTCGCGGGAGCGCCGCGCGCAGAGGAGGGCGATTCTCGACGGACCTCATCTGATCGAAGCGTGGCGCGCGAGGGGGACCCCCGCCGAGGCGCTGGTGGCCAGCGAAACGGGTTACGCCCGGACGGAAGTCCGCGACCTCCTCGAGGGCACCTCCGCGAGGACGTGCGTCGTCCTGGCCGACCGGCTCTTCGACGCCGTGGCGCAGGTGGCTACGCCGGTCGGAATCATGGCCGTCGTCGCCACGCCCGAACCCGCTCCGCTGCCGGATCGCCTCGGTGATGCCGTCCTGGTGGACGGCGTTCAGGACGCGGGAAATCTCGGCTCCATCCTGCGCAGCGCCGCCGCCGCCGGAGTCAGCGACGTCGTGCTGTCGCCAGGTACGGTGTTCGCGTGGTCGCCGCGTGTGCTGCGAGCGGGGATGGGGGCGCACTTCGTGCTCGCCATCCACGAAGGCGTCAGGCTTGAAGCGCTGCTCGGGCGCTGCTCGGGCCGGGTGGCTGCCGCCGATGCGCATGGCGCCACATCGCTACATGAATGTGATCTCCGCGGTCCCGTCGCGTGGATCTTCGGGAACGAGGGTTCCGGTGTTTCGGCCGCGCTGGCCGGCCAAGCATCCGACAGGGTTCGAATTCCGATGCCCGGCAAGGCCGAGTCGCTCAACGTGGCCGCCGCCGCGGCGGTCTGCCTCTTCGAGCAGGTGAGGCAGCGCTCCGTCAAAAGACGCGGCGGACCAGCTTGACGTCCTGAAGGATCTGGGCCGCGATTTCCTCGATCGACCGGGTCGTCGAGTTCACCCATTTGACGCCATAGCGGCGCATGAGCCGCTCGGCCTGGTCGACTTCGTACCTGCAATTTTCCAGGCTCGCGTACCGGCTGTCCGGGCGACGTTCGTTCCGGATCCGGGCGAGACGCTCGGGCGTGATCGAGAGCCCATAGAGCCTGGGGATATGGGACTCAACGGCGTCGGGCAGCTTGCCGCGCTCGAAGTCCTCGGGGGTGAGCGGACAGTTGGCCGCCTTGATCCCGAATTGCATGGCGAGGTAGAGACAGGTCGGCGTCTTTCCGCTGCGCGAGACGCCGAGGAGCACGACGTCTGCCGACTTGAGTTCGGTGTTGCCGAGACCATCGTCGTGAGCCAGCGTGAAATTGATCGCTTCGATCCGATGCTGATATCCGCTACTGTCCGCCACGCTGTGCGAGCGGCCTGCAGTGTGTGTGGACCCTGCCTTGAATTCCGCCTCGAGCGGAGCGAGGAAGGTGTCGAAGAAGTCCAGAACCAGCGCATCGGCCCTGCGCACCGCCTCACGGATCCGATCGTCCACCAGCGTCGTGAAGACGACCGGGCGGGTTCCGGAGTTCGCGCGGGCTGCTTCGATGCGAGCCACGCACTCTTCGGCCTTTGCCAAGCTGTCAACGAAGGGAATCACGACCTGCGAGAACTCGATGTCCTCGAACTGCGTGAGCAGGCTATGACCGAGCATCTCGGCCGTGATGCCTGTCCCGTCCGATATGAAAAAGATGGTGCGTTGGGAGCGGTGCAAGGGAGTCCCTGGCGGGAGCTTGTGGGCGTTCGGTCGGAATGAGCGTTGCCGCTAAAATAGCGGCTTCGCCCCAAGTCGGCAACCAGAGAGAGAGAGAGGAAGAATGGCTCGCGACCGTCATGTGATGCCCTTGCAGGATCTGCGCATGGGGGACGTTGAGCAGGTAGGCGGAAAGAACGCTTCGCTCGGCGAAATGATCAGCCAGCTCGAGCGTGCGGGAATCCGCGTCCCGGGCGGATTTGCCACCACCGCGAGCGCGTTTCGGGACTTTCTGAGCGGCGCCGGGCTCACGGATCGCATTGCGAGCCGACTCGACGCCTTGGATCCGGACGACGTAACCGCGCTGGCGAAGTGCGGCGCCGAGATCCGTCAATGGATCGTCGAGGCTCCGCTTCCGCGTGCCCTGGAGGAGGCGATAGGGGCCGCCTACCAAGCCATGATGGCCGAGGGCGAAAGCGCCGTGGCCGTGCGCTCATCGGCAACCGCCGAGGACCTTCCGGACGCCTCGTTTGCGGGCCAGCAGGAGACTTTCCTCAACGTGCGCGGGCTGGACGCCGTGCTGAGCGCCATCAAGCACGTGTTCGCGTCGTTGTACAACGATCGCGCGATCTCGTACCGCGTTCACCAGGGTTTTCAGCATGCCGCCGTCGCCTTGTCCGCCGGGGTGCAGCGGATGGTGCGCAGCGACCTCGGCGCAAGCGGCGTCATGTTCACGCTCGATACGGAATCGGGGTTCCAGGATGTCGTGTTCATCACCGCCGCATACGGGCTCGGCGAGACCGTGGTGCAGGGCTCGGTGAATCCCGACGAGTTCTATGTCCATAAGCCCATGCTGGAGGCCGGAAAGTTTCCGATCATTCGGCGGGCGCTGGGCTCCAAGGCCAGCAAGATGGTCTTCGCGGAAGCACCTCGGCCGGGACTATCGACTGCAACGATAGACGTGCTGTCTGCTGACCGTGACAGGTTCTGCCTGAACGATGCGGACGTGATCGAGCTTGCTCGATACGCCGTGGCAATCGAGCGTCACTACGGCCGGCCCATGGACATCGAGTGGGGCAAGGACGGCGAGAACGGGAAGATCTACATCTTGCAGGCGCGACCGGAAACGGTGAAATCGCGCAAGAGCGTCGAGGCACAGGAACGCTACCGCCTGAAGACGAGAGTGAAGACGAGTAGCGCACTCGTCTCGGGGCGGGCAATCGGGCAGAAGATCGGAGTCGGGCCCGTACGCATCGTGAAGGACTCCTCCGAAATGGAGCGAATCAGCCCGGGAGACGTTCTCGTCACCGACATGACGGACCCCAACTGGGAGCCGGTGATGAAGAGAGCCGCGGCGATCGTGACCAATCGGGGCGGCAGGACCTGCCACGCGGCGATCATCGCGCGCGAGCTCGGAATTCCCGCCGTGGTGGGCTGTGGAGATGCAACGCGCGTGCTGCCCGACGGACAGCAGGTCACGGTCTCATGCGCCGAGGGGGACACCGGAAACGTGTACCAGGGCGCACTCGAGTACGAGGTGGTCACGACCGTCTATACGAAGCTTCCCGAGCTGCCGGTGAAGATCACGATGAATATCGGTAATCCGAATCTCGCATTCGATTTCCAGGCGCTGCCGAACGACGGCGTCGGTCTGGCCCGGCTCGAGTTCGTGATCAACAACATGATCGGCGTACACCCGCAAGCCGTGCTCGACTACCCGGATCTAGCCGAGGAACTCAAGCGCCAAGTCGAATCGGCGGCACGCGGCTACGCCAACCCGCGCGAGTTCTACGTCGCTAAACTGACCGAGGGTGTGGCAACCATCGCCGCGGCGTTCTGGCCCAAGCCGGTCATCGTCCGGCTCTCGGATTTCAAGTCGAACGAGTACCGCAAGCTGATCGGCGGAGCGACCTACGAGCCGGAAGAGGAGAATCCGATGCTCGGCTTTCGGGGCGCGTCCCGCTATGTCGCCGAGTCGTTCAGGGAATGCTTCGCGATGGAATGCGAGGCCATGAAACGCGTCCGCAACGACATGGGGCTCACCAACGTCGAGCTCATGGTGCCCTTCGTGCGGACCGTTGCCGAAGCGCGGCAGGTGATCGAGTTGCTCGCCGAGCGTGGCCTACGGCGCGGCGACAACGGTCTCAAGATCGTGATGATGTGCGAACTGCCTTCCAATGCGATTCTCGCCGAAGAGTTTCTGGAGCAGTTCGACGGCTTCTCGATCGGATCGAACGATCTGACACAGCTGACGCTGGGCGTCGACCGCGATTCGGAGCTGGTTGCCGGTTCGTTCGACGAACGCGATGCGGCGGTTGAGGCGATGTTGCGCCTGGCGATTCGCGCCTGTCGCAAGGCGGGCAAGTATGTCGGCATCTGCGGTCAGGGACCGTCAGATCATCCCGATCTCGCGATTTGGCTGATGGAGGAGGGGATAGAAAGCATGTCCCTCAACCCCGACACGGTCGTCGCGACGTGGATCGAGCTCGGCAAGCGGATCAAGAGCGCCTGAAAGCAGATCGTCGGGAGCCATTGAAAGGCGCGCGACGTCGAGGCTGATCAACCCGTTCGCAGTAGACGCTGCTTCTCGCGATTCCACTCCCGCTCCTTCGCGGCCGCGCGCTTGTCGTACTGCTTTTTGCCGCGAGCAAGGCCGATCTCGAGCTTGATGCGCCCTTTAGAGTAGTGCAGGTTGAGCGGCACGAGCGTGTAGCCGGCCTGCTCGACCTTCCCGATCAGACGCTTGATCTGATGGGCATGCAGGAGCAACTTACGCGAGCGGGTCGGGTCCGGGGTCACGTGCGTGGAGGCGCTCCCCAGTGGGCTGATGTGGGCACCGATCAGGTAGATCTCCTGATTGCGGACGACGACATAGGCTTCCTTCAGCTGAGCGCGGGCCGCGCGGATAGCCTTCACCTCCCAGCCTTCAAGCGCCACGCCCGCTTCGTAGCGCTCTTCGATGAAGTAGTCGTGGAAGGCCTTGCGGTTCTCGACGATGCTCATTGTCCGGGGTCCGGCTAAACTCACGCGATTCTAACAGTGCAGCGCATGGTCAAAGTCGAGCGAAACGCCCTGGTCGGATACAGCGCAGACGAGCTCTATTCGCTGGTTGCGGACGTCGAGGCCTATCCGGCGTTCCTCCCCTGGTGCAAGGCTGCGGAGGTGGATTCGCGCGATGGACCGCGGGCGATCGTGACGCTGCACATTCGGTACCGGGGTTTGCGTCAGAAGTTCACCACGCGCAACACGTTCACCGAGGGTGAGCGGATCGAGATGACGCTCGTCGACGGGCCCTTTCGGAGCCTCCACGGCGTCTGGCGCTTTGTTCCGCTCGGCGAGATGGCGTGCAAAGTCGAGTTGACGCTCGCCTACGAGCTCGCTACGCCGCTGCTCGCAAAGGTCGTTGGGCCGACGTTTGATCAGATCGCCGACACGCTTGTCGACGCATTTGTGCGGCGTGCCGAGATGGTGCACGGAACGGAATGAGCGCGGACCTGCTGGCGGTGGAAGTTGTCTATGCCTCGCCCCGGCGGCAGGCGCGCTATGCGCTGCGCGTGGAGCAGGGCACGACCGTGGCCGACGCGATTTGCACGAGCGGCGTTCTGGAAGCCTTTCCGGAAATCGACCTCGCACGCAACCGGGTCGGCATACACGGGAACCTGACGCGACTCGCGCAGCAGCTGCGGGACGGGGATCGGGTCGAAATCTACCGGCCGCTCACGGCCGATCCCAAGGCGGCGCGGCGCGCACGCGCGGCAAGACGCGCTGATCGGTCGTGAACGAGCGGGTCAGTTGCAGTTGGCCTGCACCAGCTGCCGGCTGCGCGCGACCTCTGCGGCCCGGGCGGAGTCGTCGATATAGATCTTCTCGCCCTTCTCGTTGAAGCGGGCGATCCGCTGACCCGAATTCAGTGCGGCGAGATTTTCCCGCGCCGCCTGGCAATTTTGTGCCTTCTGCTTCTGCTCGGTAGCGGCCTGCTGCTGCTTCTGCTGCGCCTCGGTTTGTTCCTGGCGGCGTTTCTGGAATTCCTTGTCCAACTCGGCCGCGGTCTTCGGGCCGGATGTAGTCCCCGCGCCGATCGGCTGGCTTCCGACCGAACTGACAGTGTTCTTCACCTCCTGGGCCTGCTGTCTGCCATCAGTGGGCTTGCGATCCGAGTACTGGACCCGGCCATTGGCATCGACCCACTTGTAGAGCTGCGCCTGTGCCGGCACAGCCACAAGGAGCAGGGCACTGAGTCCGATCAGAAACGGGACAGGATTCATGACATTGTCCTCAAGGACAGGGGTTCGGCGACCATATCGGCTTTGAACGGCCGAGTCAATCGAGGGTTGACCAGAAGACGATGATTTACCGGGCATTTTCCCGGACGTATAATGCGTCTTTGCGACCGCACCCATGCCCATGCGCGCGATCTCCAAAGCCCTGACTTTCGACGACGTTCTCCTCGTACCCGCGCTGTCCACCATCCTGCCGCGGGACGCCAGCCTGGCGACCCAGCTGACGCGCGGCATCCGCATCAACATCCCGCTCGTGTCCGCCGCCATGGATACCGTGACCGAGGCCCCCCTTGCGATCGCCCTGGCCCAGGAAGGGGGAATCGGGATTGTGCACAAGAACTTGCCCGTCAAAGCGCAGGCTGCCGAAGTGCGCAAGGTGAAGCGCTACGAGTCCGGCGTGGTGCGGGATCCGATCACGATCCCCCCCGAGATGACGGTTCGCGAGGTCAAGGCGCTGACCGAGCAGCACAAGTTTTCCGGACTGCCGGTCATCGACCAGGGAAAGGTCGTCGGAATCGTCACCAATCGCGACCTCCGCTTCGAGGAGAAGCTCGACCAGCCGGTGCGCAACATCATGACCCCCAAGGAGCGCCTGGTCACGGTACGTGAAACCGTGACCCTGGAGGAGGCGACCGAGCTCCTGCACAAGCATCGACTTGAACGCGTGCTCGTCGTCAACAACGCGTTCGAGCTGCGCGGGCTCATCACCGTCAAGGACATTCTCAAGTCGAGCGAGTATCCCAATGCGTGCAAGGACGCACAGGGCAACTTGCGCGTCGGTGCGGCGATCGGTGTGGGAGAGGGTACCGAGGAGCGGGCGGCCGCGCTGGTCGAGGCGGGTGTCGACGTGCTCGTCGTGGATACTGCGCATGGCCATGCACAGGGCGTGCTCGACCGCGTGAAGTGGGTCAAGCGAAACTTCCCGAAGGTGGAAGTCGTCGGCGGCAATATCGCGACCGCGGATGCGGCACGAGCGCTGGCCGAATACGGGGCCGACGCGGTCAAGGTCGGAATCGGACCCGGCTCGATCTGCACCACGCGGATCGTTGCGGGCGTGGGCGTCCCGCAGATCACCGCCATCCAGAATGTGGTCGAGGGGCTCAAAGGAACCGACATTCCGATGATCGCCGACGGCGGCGTCCGGTACTCCGGCGATATCGCCAAGGCGCTCGCGGCCGGCGCGAATTGCGTGATGCTCGGCAGCCTGTTCGCCGGAACGCAGGAAGCGCCCGGACAGATCGAGCTGTACCAGGGTCGCTCCTACAAGTCCTATCGTGGCATGGGCTCGCTCGGGGCGATGCAGCAGGGCGCGGCCGACCGCTACTTCCAGGATCCCGCGGCCAACGCGGACAAGCTGGTACCCGAAGGCATCGAGGGGCGCGTCCCGTACAAGGGGCCCGTCACGGCGGTCATCGACCAGCTGCTGGGCGGCATTCGCGCCAGCATGGGCTACCTGGGGTGCAACACCATCGACGAGATGCGCCTACGTGCGCAGTTCGTGGAGATCACCACGGCCGGAGTCCGCGAGTCGCACGTGCACGACGTGCAGATCGTGAAGGAAGCGCCGAACTATCGTGTCGAGTAACCGGTGCACGAGAGGATCCTGATCCTCGACTTCGGCGCGCAGTACACGCAGCTGATCGCACGGCGCGTGCGCGAGAATCACGTTTATTGCGAAATCCACCCGTTCGACGTCGGCGATGCGTTCGTCCGCGAGTTCGCGCCGCGCGGCATCATCCTTTCGGGCGGCCCGGCATCGGTGACCGAGGATACGACGCCACGCGCTCCGCAGGCGGCTTTCGAGCGCGGTGTGCCGGTACTGGGCATCTGCTACGGCATGCAGGCCATGGCGGCCCAGCTGGGGGGCACCGTCGAGAATGCACGGGTGCGGGAGTTCGGCTACGCGGAGCTGCGCGCCCAGGGACATTCCGCGCTTCTGCGTGACATCCAGGACCGCGACAACGAAGCCGGGCACGGGCTGCTCGACGTATGGATGAGCCATGGCGACAAGGTGGCCGCCTTGCCGCCGGGCTTCAAGGTGATCGCGAGCAATCCCTCCACGCCGATCGCCGGGATGGCCGACGAGACGCGCCGGTTCTACGGGGTGCAGTTCCATCCCGAAGTCACTCACACGCGCCAGGGGCGCGCGATTCTCACCCGATTCGTCACCGAGATCTGCGGCTGCCGTGGCGACTGGAACATGCCGGACTACGTCGCCGAGGCGGTCGAGCGCATCCGGCTCGATGTGGGCCAGGATGAAGTGATCCTGGGCCTGTCGGGTGGCGTCGATTCTTCGGTTGCGGCCGCCCTGATCCATCGCGCGATCGGTGATCAGCTCACCTGTATCTTCGTCGACACGGGGTTGCTGCGAAAGGACGAGGCGCGCCAGGTGATGGAGACTTTTGGTCGCCATCTCGGCGTGCGAGTGGACATGGTCGAAGCGTCCGAGCGCTTTATGACCGCTCTCGCTGGGGAGGCCGATCCGGAAAGAAAGCGCCGGATCATCGGACGCGAGTTCATCCATGTCTTCCAGGACGAGGCGGAGCGGCTCGAGGGGCGGGGCACTGCTGCGAAATGGCTCGCGCAGGGGACCATCTATCCGGACGTGATCGAATCGGCGGGAGCGAAGACGAAGAAGGCGCACACCATCAAATCGCACCACAACGTCGGGGGACTTCCCGAGACGCTTCATCTCAAGCTCCTCGAGCCGCTGCGCGAGCTCTTCAAGGACGAGGTGCGCGAGCTCGGGCTGGCGCTGGGACTGCCGCGCGAGATGGTCTTTCGGCATCCGTTCCCGGGCCCCGGGCTGGGCGTGCGCATCCTGGGCGAGGTCAAGCGTGAATACGCCGACGTGCTGCGCGAGGCGGATGCGATCTTCATCGACGAGCTGCGGGCCTCAGGCTGGTACGATCAGACGGCGCAAGCATTCGCCGTGTTCCTGCCAGTAAGGTCCGTCGGGGTGATGGGGGACGGGCGAACCTACGAGTACGTGATCGCGCTGCGCGCCGTGCAGACGACCGATTTCATGACCGCGCAATGGGCCACACTGCCCGCTGAGCTTCTCGCCCGCGTGGCGAACCGCATCATCAATGAAGTGCGCGGCATCAACCGTGTGGTCTACGACATCTCGAGCAAGCCGCCGGCCACGATCGAGTGGGAGTGAAGGGGATCGCTGTGCCCCCGCGGGACGATACATTCATGCGCGCGGCGCTCGCCCTTGCGGAAGGGGCCGCGCGCGAAGGGGAGGTGCCGGTCGGCGCTATCGTCGTGCGGGGCGGAGAGATCGTCGGGCGCGGTGCCAACCGACCGATCACGGAGCATGACCCCGCGGCCCATGCCGAAATCATCGCGCTGAGGGATGCGGGCCGGGCCGTGGGGAACTACCGGCTGCCCGAGTGCACGCTCTACGTGACCATCGAACCGTGCGTGATGTGCGCGGGGGCGATCATGCATGCCCGCATCGCGCGGGTCGTGTACGGGGCGCGCGACCCCAAGACAGGCGCCTGCGGAAGTGTCGTCAACCTGTTCGCCGAGCGGCGCATCAACCATCACACCGAAGTCACCGAAGGCGTTCTGGCCGAGGAGAGCGGCGCGCTGCTCTCCCGCTTCTTCTCGGAACGTCGGCGCGGGGAGAGGAATGACGGCGGCGATTAGCATTTCCATTCCTTCGCAGACGCTCGTGCTGCGCGATGACGCGGGCCGGGTCGCACGTGAATTCGCGGTGTCGACTTCGCGCAAAGGTCCGGGAGAACAGTCGGGTAGCCACTGCACGCCGCGCGGCAAACACGTTATCCGCGCCAAGATCGGCGCGGGGGCGCCGGTAAACACTGTTTTCGTGGGCCGCCGACCGACTGGCGAGCTCTACACCCCGGAACTCGGTGAGCGCTTTCCTGAACGCGACTGGATCCTCACGCGCATTCTGTGGCTGTCTGGTTGCGAGCCCGGCTTCAACCGGCTTGGGGCGGTCGATACGATGCGCCGCTTCATCTATATCCACGGCAGTCCGGACGCGTTCGAGATGGGCAAGCCGGGATCGATTGGCTGCATACGCATGCACAACGCGGATATCGTCGAGCTGTTCGACCGCGTGGAAGCGGGGACGCCCGTGGAGATCCTGGCTTAGGGATTTCCCGTGTCGAGCACTCGGATCCGCATCTTGCCGACCCACCCCGCGAGCGCCACAAGATCGGCGACGCTTTCTCCGTAGACAAGCTTGATGTGCGTCGCGTCGGCGGGAAGCTGGTCGAATGTCGTATCGACGGCAACCCAGCCGTCGCCCACCCAACTCTCGTTCCAGGCGTGGAACAGGAACCCGCCTTGTTCTTCTGAGTACACCACCCCGTTCACGACGCGAGTCGGGATTCCCAGCGAGCGCGCAAGGGCCGCGTAGAGGAAGGCGTGCCCCTGACATTCAGCAGAGCGGGTGCGCAGCACATCGAGCGCCGAAAACGCGTCGGACGCCTCATTGCGGATGTTTTCGCGCATCCAGGCCCGCAGTGCCTCGATCCGGTGCGCATCATCCGCGTCCCCGCCGGCGATCTCGCGCGCCAGCTTTTCGATTCGTACGTCGTCGGAGGGCACGGCGAGCGTGTCCCGGAGGTCGTGTCGTAGCGCGGCGGGATCGACCGGCGCCGACCACTTCGCCACCGCGGCGATCTGGCAATCCAGCGTCTCGCCGGATCGCTGGCACTGCTGCCGGGGATCATTCGGGACGGTGGTCAGTGCCGGATTGCCGGAGAGCGAGACGTCGAGTCGGCGCAGCGCGCGGGGATTCTCAATCGCTGCATCGGGCTTGACGAGGCTGAATCCGATGATCGCCGCGTCCTTGTTGAGCGCCGTCGTCGCGATAAAACGCTTCGCGCGTTCTTCGGTCGAGATTGCGGAAATGATAACTCCGCCCAGCCCGAGCTCGAGCAAGGGCAAGCCTTGGTCCGAGAACCACGTCGTGCTGGTCAGGCCGAGAAACCCGCTCGTGACGCGATAGGCGCGCTCCTCGAAAAACTCGCTCTTCTCGTAGGCGACGACTTCCTGCTCGGCGGGGGCGACGGACTGCGTCTGTCCGCTGAAGACGAGGTATCGATACTGCGACCCGATCCGCAATCCACGCTGAACGGGGATCAGAGTCACGGCGCTCGCCGGGTAGACGGGCTCCTCGAGCGTCAAGGCAAGGCGACTCCTGCGTCCCGCGTTCTCGACCTCTCCGGTCAGCGTGTTGCCTTCGACCCGGCCCTCCATATCGAGGCGGCTGCCGTCGAGATCGTAGTGATGGGAGAACCATTCGAGCGTCAGATCCTTGCCGACTCGGTCGATCGATTCGAGTGCGATGCGCTTGTCGAAGCCCAGCATGCGAATGTGCAACACGCTCTGCGAGCGGATCTCGTATCTGCCCGAGTGTCCAGCGCTGGGTACAACCTGCACGTGTGCGTAGCCGACTTTCTCTCCATTGAAGATGATGCCGGTCCAGTATTCGGAGTAGGGCCAGTGCTCTAGTTCATAGCGGGGAGGCTGGGAGGGCGGAGCGCCCGCATCCTGGAAATAGAGGCTGGTGCAGCCGGGCAGTACGCAAAGCAGCGCCGCCGCGTAGGCAAGGCTGCAAAGCGCACTCCGCACGGCGGCTCCCTCGGTGCTGCTAGTCGAAGAGCGCGCGCAGGGCGTCCCGCGAAGGGGCGCGCACGACGCCGCGCTCCGTGATCAGGGCCGTTACGAGTGACGCCGGCGTCACGTCGAAGGCCGGATTAACGACCGACACGCCTTCGGGCGCCCAGCGCTCGCCGCGAAAGCCCGTCACCTCGGACGGGTCGCGCTCTTCGATCGGGATTCCCGACCCGTCCGGAATCGCGCGGTCGACCGTCGAAAGCGGCGCCGCGACGTAGAACGGGATCCCGTGCCGCGCCGCGAGCACCGCGAGCGGATAGGTGCCAATCTTGTTTGCGACGTCGCCGTTCGCCGCAACCCGGTCGGCCCCGACGATGACGATATCGACTTTGCCTCTCGACATGAGATGCCCGGCCATGCCGTCAGTGACCAGCGTGACGGGAATCCGTTCCTGCAGCATTTCCCAAGCAGTCAGCCGGGCTCCCTGCAAGAAAGGCCGCGTCTCGTTCGCGACGACCGAGACGCGCTTTCCTGCGTCGCGGGCCGACCGCACCACGCCGAGTGCCGTGCCGTGTCCCGCCGTGGCGAGCGCCCCGGCATTGCAGTGGGTCATGATTCGTGCGCCGTCCGCGACGAGCTCCGCTCCATGACGACCCATCGCACGGTTGACTTCCAGATCCTCCGCAAGGATTCGCTGGGCCTCCGCGGTGAGCGCGGCGGCGACTTCCGGACCATCCCGATCCCGAACGGTGCTGAGCACCGACTTCATTCGGGCAAGGGCCCAGAACAAGTTCACCGCAGTCGGCCGGCTGGCCTGAAGCGTCGCAAAGGCTCGCTCGAACGCTGCATCCCGCGATGGCCCACGCGCGTCGCGCTGGCGCAACGCCTCGAGTGCAACGCCGAAAGCCGCGGCGCAGCCGATCGCCGGCGCGCCGCGCACGACCATCGCGCTGATGGCCGCCGCGGTCTCGGCGGCGTCCGAGCAGGCCACGTATTCGAGTCGCTGGGGCAAGGCGCGCTGGTCGATCAGTTCGAGGCGATCACCGCGCCAACGCAGGGTTTCGACGCGCACCGCCAGGGCGTCCATCAGATCACCCGCTCGTTGCCGCCGTCCACGGGAACCTGGGCGCCCGTCGTCTTGGCGAACAAGGGCCCGCACATCTCTGCGGCCAGTTCGGCGACATCGCGGCTCGTGACCTCCGTCCTGAGAACGTTGTTGGTCTTGTATTGTTCGACCGTCATGCCGTAACGCCTCGCGCGCTCGGTTAGCAAATCGTCGGTCCACAGTGCCGTATCGAACACCTGGTTGGGGTGCAAGCTATTGACGCGAATGCCGTCGGCGCCCCACTCGAGAGCCGCGATGCGGGCGAGCTGATTCAGCGCCGCCTTCGAGGCGGAGTAGGCGGCGGCACCCGGTCCCGGTGCGGGTACGTTCTTGGAGCCCACCACGACCATTCGACCGCCCCGCGGCGCGAGTTTGAGATAGGGATGACAGGCACGCATCAGAAGTAGATTTGCGTCGACATTGATCGCCATGACCTCGCGCCACTCTTCCGATGGAAGCTCGCTGATACTCCGCGTGGCGCCGAATATGCCTGCATTGAGGACGAGCATGTCGAGGCCGCCAAAGGCATTGGCGGTCCGCTCCAGCGCGGACTGCACCGACCGCACGTCCCGCACGTCGCAGTGGATGCCCAGGAAATCAGGCCGCGCGTGGAGGGTAGCGATCGATTCGTTGACGTCGAGCCCGACCACCGCCGCGCCCCGCGCCAGGAGCGAGGACACGGCCGCTTTGCCGATGCCGCTGGCGGCTCCCGTGACCCACGCCACCTCGCCGGTCAGCGCCGGCGGCCGGCCGCCCTTGCGAAGCTTCGCTTGCTCGAGATCCCAGTATTCGATGTCGAAAATTTCCTGCGCCGGCAATGCCTCGTACCGCTCGAGCGCGTCGGCGCGCAGGATGACATCGATGGTGTGCTCGTAGAGCTCTTCGACGATCTGCGCGTCGCGTGCGCTGCGTCCGACACTTGCCAGCCCGAACCGCGGGTCGAGCACCATCCGCGGCGCGGGGTCCAGCATCGTCTTGGGCTCCCGGGCGTTCGGAGCATGCCGATCGAAGTACTCGCGGTAGCGCTGCTCGAACGCGGAGACGTCGGTTCCTAGCATCGGCGTGCGCTTGGTGCGAATGACGTGGTCGGGCGTGGCCGGGCCCTGCTGGGACAGCCGCTCGACCTCGGGATGGCGCGCGAAGGCGAGTGTCTGCGCTGATGTCCGGACTCTCACTATCGCAGGAAATCCGGCTGTTTCGGAAATGCGGCGACGCAGGTCAGCGATTTCTTGCGGCGCGATCTCCGCGCCCGCCGGGGAGGGTGGCGTAATGACGTCCCACGCCCGGTGCTCCTTCAGATGCCGCTCGGCGCGGTCGACGAGACCGATCATCCGCTCGTACGCCTCGCGCGCCGTCTCGCCAAACGAGAAGATGCCGTGCTTCAGCAGTACGACACCGACGGTGCGCGGCGTCGCCTGGCGCTTGAACTCGCGAGCCACGGCTCGGGCCAGGTCGAAGCCGGGCATCAAATAGGGAATAACGATCACCGAATCACCATAGACGGCACGGATCCGCGCTTCGCCGCCAGGCGTGTTCGTGACCGCGAGCACCGCATCAGCATGCGTATGGTCGACGTATTTGAATGGGATGCACCCATGCAGAATGGTCTCGATCGAGGGAGTTGGCGCCGTGGCGCGCAGCATGTGGGTAACGAGCTCGTTGACCATGTCCGGATCGGACAGGCGCTCGAGGCCTGCGAGCCGCTTCACGTGATCGAGGTGTACCGGAGAGAATCCCGGGGCCTCGATCGTCTCGAGGTCCCACCCGCTGCCCTTGACGTAAAGAATCGGCTCCTCGTCGCCGAATCGATTGCGCTCCACGAGCTTCACGGAGGTGTTACCGCCCCCGTGCAAGACGAGCGATTTGTCGTGGCCGAGAAGGCGCGAGGTATAGACGCGCAGGGCGAGGTCTCCCTCCATCCGGGCCGCCTCGGCCTCCTGCCACAGACTCTTCATTGCTGCGAACTCCCCGAGTGACGACGGTATTATAGCGACCGCATCCTCCGCGATCGCTATGTCACGCAACTATTCCGTCTGCATGCTGAGCTGGACCGATGCTCGCGACGAAGCGAGCCGCGTGCGGTTTGCCGTGTTCGTCGAGGAGCAAGGCGTGCCAGTGGAAATCGAGCTCGATGAGTGGGATGCAGTCAGCGTTCACGCACTCGCCACCGACTCCACCGGTCGCGCCGTTGCAACGGGGCGGTTGCTCCCAGACGGTCACATCGGTCGCATGGCGGTATTGCAGGAGTGGCGCGGGAGGGGCGTAGGCGCGGCGATCCTGTCAGCGCTCCTGGCGCGCGCCAAGGAACGTGGAGTTAAGCGCGCAATCCTCAACGCCCAGACCCGCGCACGAGGGTTCTACGCCCTCCACGGCTTCACGCAGCACGGCGCCGAGTTCATGGAGGCGGGTATTCCACATGTCGCCATGGAGCGGTGTCTGGACGAAGACGATTGAGGCACGAAATCGTCCGGTTGAAAGTCTAAGTCGCGACGAAGGAGAACTCCCGGTCCCCGGCCGGCACACCTCCCGGTCCGAACGTCCACTCGCTGAATCGTACGGTCCGATCGGCTCCGATTGCAAGCGCGGTCGTCGAGCGGGTTCCGTAGGTTTCG
>JAJDOG010000104.1 GCA_022340285.1 Betaproteobacteria bacterium | reverse complement strand
CGCCGCGTGATGCCGCGTCTCGAGACGAGGCGCGTAGGCGGCCGGGGGCTTGCCGAGGAGATCCGCGACGCGAACGCGGTCATCGAGCGCATGAACGTGCCGTGGGACGCGCTGTTTCGCGAGCTCGAGGCGGCTGCGGGGGATGGCGTGGCGCTGCTCGCCATCCAGCCCGACCCCACGAGCCGCAGGGTGCGCATTGCGGGCGAAGCGCGCGAGCTCGGGGCCGTGCTCGGCTATGTCGAGCGGCTGGAAGCGCGCGAGGGCCTCGCGCACGTGCATCTGCTCGGTCACGAGATGCGCGACGCGGCGCCGCGGCCGGTGGCGTTCACGCTCATCGCCCAGTGGACGGGGCCGCGATGAACGGGCTGATCGATCGGCTGCGGCGCGAGGTCGGGCGGCTCGGCGGAGCCGGGGTCGTGGGGATCGGGCTCCTCGTCTTCGCCGCGACGTTCTACTTTTCCGCGCATCGTCCGGCCCGCGTCGAGCTCGCGGCACTGAACGAAGAAGCACGGCAGCTTCAGGAGCGCCTGCGCATGGGCGGGTCGCTCACCGGCCGCGAGGCGGCGCCGGCGGAGCAGCTCGCGGCCTTCTATGCGTTCTTTCCGAACGAGACCTCGACGCCGCAGTGGCTCGCGCGAATCTACGATGCGGCCGCCGCGAAAGGCATCGCGCTGGAGTCGGGCGAGTACAAGCTCGACCGCAAGGTGGGCGAGCGGTTGGCGCGCTACGAGATCCTGCTGCCGGTGAAGGGCTCCTACGCGCAGATCCGCGGCTTCGTCGCCGAAGTGCTCGCGACCGTGCCGGCCGCCGTGCTCGAAGAAGTCAACCTCAGGCGCGAGAGCGTCCAGAGCCGGCGGCTCGACGCGCGTGTGCGGTTCACCTTGTACCTTGGAGGCGCGGAATGAGGCTCACGCCGATCCAGCGCTGGGCGATCCTGGGTACGGCACTCGCCCTGACGCTCGTCGCGGTGCGCTGGGCGTCGAGCGACGACGACATCGAGGTCAAGACGCCGCGTCCGCCGCGCACGGCGGCCGAACAGGCGCCCGAGCCGCTGCCGCGCGTCGCGCTCGACCGGCTGAACCGGCTGGCGCACGCGGCGCCCGCCGCCGATCCGTTCGCGCCCCGCAGCTGGCAAGCGAGTCAAGACGAGGCGCGCAAGAATGCGCCGCCCCCACCCCCGCCAGCGGCACCGCGGGCGCCGCCGCTGCCGTTCAAGTACCTCGGCAAGGCCATCGAGGGCGGGAAAGTCACCGCCTTCCTGTCTCGCGGCGACAACACCTACGTGGTGCGCCCTGGCGACACGCTCGACGGCGCCTATCGGGTGGAAAGCCTCGACGATCAGGTGATCGTGTTCAAGTATTTGCCGCTTGGCCAACGCCAGGAGCTTGCGCTCGGCAAGACCGAGTGAGGGAGAAGCCATGAAACGGAGCTTGCTTCTAGTCGCGTTCGCCGGGGTGTTCGTGCTCGCCGGCTGCACCGGCATTCCGCAGGTCGCGGAAGGCGAGCGCCAGGTCGCCGAGGGCAACATCGAGCAGGGGCTCGCGACGCTCGAAAAGGCAGCCCGCAGCAACCCGACGAGCGCCGAGGCGCGCGCCACCTACCAGACCACCAAGCAGGCGGTGCTCGATAGCCTGTTTGCCCAGGCGGAAGACGCACGTGCGGCAGGGCGCTACGACGAGGCCGATGCCATCTACCGTCGGGTGGCGCGTCTCGACCCGTCCAATCCGTATGCGCCGAACGGCATCGCGGCGGTCGAGCGCGACCGTCGGATTGCGCGGCTCGACGAGGAGGCGCTCGCGGCCCTCAAGCAAGGTGATCTCGGAACCGCGGAGAGAAAGGCGGGCGAAGTGCTCGCCGAGAGCCCCTCGGATCGCACGGCGCGCTCGGTGATGCAGCAGGTGGTGGCGCACCGCGCCCAGGAAGACGTGCTGCCGCCCGTTCTCAAGGCGGCGCTCTCGAAGCCAATCTCGATCGAATTTCGCGACGCGCCGCTGCGCGCGATCTTCGAGGTGATCTCGCGCGGCTTCGGCATCAACTTCGTGTTCGATCGGGACGTGCGTGCCGATCTGCGCACCACGATCTTCGTGCGCGATGGAAACCTCGACGAGGTGATCCGTCTCATCCTCGTGACCAACCAGCTCGAGCGCAAGGTGGTGAACGAGAACTCGCTGCTCATCTATCCGAAGACGCCGCAGAAGCAACGGCAGTACGAGGAGCTCGTGGTGCGCAGCTTCTATCTCGCGAACGCAGA
Organism: Betaproteobacteria bacterium; assembly: GCA_022340285.1. Classification (GTDB taxonomy): domain Bacteria; phylum Pseudomonadota; class Gammaproteobacteria; order Burkholderiales; family SG8-39; genus JAABRB01. The sequence continues at coordinate 3,521 of JAJDOG010000104.1, read as the reverse complement.
CGCCAAGCAGACCGCGGCGATGCTGCGGGCGCTCGTGAAGACGCGCAACCTCTTCATCGACGAGAAGCTCAACCTGGTGGTGATGAAGGACACGCCGGAGGCCGTACGCCTCGCCGAGAAGCTCGTGGCGAATCAGGACCTCGGCGAGCCGGAGGTGATGCTCGAGGTCGAGGTCATGGAGGTGCAGTCGAGCCGGCTGCAGGAGCTGGGCCTGAAGTTTCCCGAGAAGCTCTACTACGGCGTGCCGGGGACGGCCGCCACGGAGGGTGCGCTGCCTTTCCCGCCGGTGACGCAGATCAACAAGGGCGGCTTCAAGGTCTTCGTCCCCAATCCGGCGATCGTGGCGAACCTGCGTGCGCAGGTGGGCGTGGGCAACCTGCTCGCCAATCCGCGCATCCGGGTCAGGAACCGCGAGAAGGCCAAGATCCACATCGGCGAGAAGGTGCCGGTCGTCACGAGCACGTCCGCGGTGAACGTCGGCGTCAGCACCTCGGTGAGCTATCTGGACGTGGGATTGAAGCTCGACGTCGAGCCGAACGTTCACCTGGACAACGAAGTGGCGATCAAGGTGCAGCTCGAGGTGAGCAACATCCTCGAGCAGATCGTCACGAACAACACCGTCGCCTATCGGCTCGGCACGCGCAACGCGGCAACGACGCTGCGGCTGCGCGACGGCGAGACCCAGGTGCTCGCAGGGCTGATCAACGACGAGGAACGCAAGGCGTCCTCGCGCGTCCCGGGACTCGGCGATCTACCGACCATCGGGCGCCTCTTCTCGAGCGACCTCGACGACACCAAGAAGACCGAGATCGTGCTGCTCATCACGCCGCGCATCGTGCGTAACCTCGTGCCGCCGCTGTCGGTGCCCGCCACGTATTCCTCCGGCACCGACACCGATGTCGGCGCGGCGCCGCTGCGCACGCGCGCCACCATGTCCGGAGCACTGGACATCTCGCCGAGCGGCGGGCCCCGGGCCGCAGTGGCGGTCCCCGGGCGGCCCGCGATAGCAGCGGCGCAACCCAGCGCTGCCGCGCCGGAATTCGGGCTGGTGTTCGCGGCGCCGGCGCAGGTGCTGGCCGGGACCGAGTTCAGCGTGCGACTCGCGATTCCGGCGGATGCGCTCGCGCGTAGCGTCGTGGCGGTCCTCGCCTACGATCCCAAGCTCGTCGCGCCGGTGGGCGGGGCCGCAGCGGGGCCGGGGCGGGTCAGCGTGAACATTGCCGGCGCGACGGTGCCCGGCGCGCAGCCCGTGCCGAGCGAGGTGCGCTTCCAGGCCCTTCCCGGGGCGCAGGGCGAGACCGAGCTGGTCGTCGAGAACGCGAGCGGCGTGGACGCGGAGGGCGGCAAGATAAACGTCTCCGTTCCCGGTTCGCACACGCTGAACATCCTTCCCGCGAGATGAGGCGAGCGCGTCACGGCTTCACGCTGATCGAGCTGGTCGTCACGCTCGCAATCGTCGGCGTGCTTGCTTCCGCGGTCGTGCCGCTTGCCGAGCTCACGGTGAAGCGGTCGAAGGAGAGCGAGCTCCGCGTCGCGCTGCGCAAGATTCGCAGCGCGCTCGACGAGTACAAGCGCGCCGTCGACGAGGGCCACGTCGAGAGGAAGGCGGACGAATCCGGCTATCCGCCCTCGCTCGACGTGCTGGTCGAGGGCGTGCCCGACGAGAAGAAACCCGAAAAGGACAAGATCTACTTCCTGCGCCGGTTGCCGCGCGATCCGTTCAGCGTCGACGCGGACGTGCCGGCCGCGAAGACCTGGGGCAAGCGCAGCTACGCGAGCCCGCCCGACGCGCCCGAGGAGGGCAAGGACGTCTTCGACGTCTACTCGCTCGCTGAAGGCACTGGCTTGAACGGAATCCCGTACCGGAAGTGGTAAGCGAATTACGAGTAGAGCGATGAAGCCGGGAGAATTCTTGAAGAAGGGAGGGCTTTTGCTGTTTCCCCTCCTTTTTAAGGAGGGGTGGCCGCGGAGCGGCCGGGGTGGTTTCTTCGCACGAGGTTTCACCCTCATCGAACTCCTGATCGTGATGGCGATCATTGCGACGCTGTTGACGTTAGTGGTTCCGCGCTATTTCGGCAGCGTCGACCGCTCGAAGGAAGTCGTGCTCAAGCAATCCCTCGCAACCGTGCGCGACGCGATCGACAAGTACTACGGCGATACTGGGCGCTACCCCGAGAGCCTGCAAGACCTCGTCGACAAGCGCTACCTCCGGAGCATGCCGGTCGATCCGGTGACCGAAAGCACGGCGACCTGGGAGATCGTTCCCCCCATTGACGCGGCAAAGGGTGGCGTCTACGACGTGCGCAGCGGCGCACCCGGCACGACGCACGACGGGAAGCCCTTCTCGGAGCTCTAGTGCGTCGCCGGCCCGAACAACGCGGCTTCACCTACATCGGCGTGCTGATACTCGTCGCGCTCGCCGGCGTCGCGCTCGCCGGGGCGGGCGAGCTGTGGAGCACGGCCTCGAAGCGCGACAAGGAAGCGCACCTCCTTTTCGTCGGCGACGAGTTTCGCCGCGCCATCGGCAGCTACTACGAGGGTTCCCCCGGTGCGAAGCAGTTTCCGCAGAAGCTCGAGGACCTGCTCGAGGACAGGCGCGTGCCCATCGTGCGCAGGCACCTGCGCCAGATCTATGTCGACCCGATGACCGGCAAGCCCGAGTGGGGCTTTGTGAAGTTTGGCGACCGCATCACCGGCGTGTACAGCATGTCCGAAGACAAGCCGCTCAAGACCGCGAACTTCAAGCCCGAGAACGAAGAATTCAAAGGCAGCCGCGAGTACTCGGGCTGGCGCTTTGTCTACAAGCCTTCAGCGGTCGCACCCATGCCGGCCGCACCGGGTGCGGCGGGTAGTCCGCAATCCGCACCGGTATCGCCTGCCAAAGCGCCTTGAGCGGCGAAGGCGATCAACGCGCGGGCGCAAACCGGCCCTGAAAGCCGGTTTAGGCCTTCCGGCCTATTTACGGACAGCAGGCCGAATGATCTTCTTCCGCTTCGCTGTGGCTTACGCTCTGCGGTAACCCCGGCGATCCTTACGCCAGGTTCAGGAACATGCGCCCCGGGGAGGGGGAGATGGCCTGTCTGCGCAGTGCTCGGGAGGCGTGCGGATCAAGTATCCGGGATGGGCCGCGCGATTCACTCCCTGAGACGATCTTCCCGCTCGACCTTCCACCTGATCACGGGGCGATTGCGCCTGAAAGCGACCCCGCGTCTCAGAGGAAGGCGAGCATGGAACTGGTGCTCGCTTTCATCGACGCGCACCTCGGCGAGCGGCTGACACTTGTGAAGATTGCCGACGAGCTCAAGCTGAGCCCGTATCACTTCGCCCACGTCTTTAAGCGCTTAATCGGCATTGCGCCGCACCAATATGTCATGCAGCGGCGCATGGATCGGGCAAAGCAACTGCTCGCTCACACCACATTACCGATTGTTGAGATTGCAGTCGAACTGGGGTTTGCCAACCAAAGTCACTTTTCGGCAGTCTTCCACCGCGTGACCGGCTTGACGCCGCTCACGTATCGC
>JAJDOG010000070.1 GCA_022340285.1 Betaproteobacteria bacterium | reverse complement strand
TACGATCTCAACCTTCCCGACGTCGCCGAAGTGTGGCGGCGCGGCAGCGTGATCGCGTCGTGGCTGCTGGATCTCACGGCGACCGCGCTGCTCGCCGATCCGGCGCTCGCGAAGTTCGCCGGCCGAGTGTCCGATTCGGGCGAGGGGCGCTGGACGATCAAGGCTGCCATCGACGAGGCGGTGCCCGCGCCAGTCCTGACGACGGCGCTCTACGAGCGGTTCGCCTCGCGCGGCGAGGCCGAATTCCAGAACAAGCTGCTCTCGGCGATGCGCTACGGGTTCGGCGGGCATCTTGAGAAGGCGACCGGGGAGTAACGAAGAAGAGAAAGTGAGGCTGCGATGAGCGAACCCCATTCGGACGCGCTGGTGTTCTTCGGCGCCACCGGAGACCTGGCCTACAAGAAGATCTTTCCGGCGCTGCAGGCGATGCAGAAGCGCGGCAGTCTGAACGTGCCGGTGATCGGCGTGGCCAAGGCCGGCTGGAATCTCGATCAGCTCAAGGCGCGCGCGCGCGACAGCCTGGAAAAGCACGGCGGTGGCGTCGATCCGAACGCGTTCGCGGCGCTGTCCTCCCAGCTTCGATACGTGGACGGCGACTACAACGATCCGGCCACGTTCGCGGCGATCCGCAAGGAGCTGGGCGCGGCGAAGCGCCCGGCGCACTACCTTGCCATCCCGCCGAGCCTCTTCGGTCTCGTCGTCGAGCAGCTCGCGAAATCCGATTGCACGCGCGGCGCGCGGGTCATCGTCGAGAAGCCGTTCGGTCACGATCTCGACTCGGCGCGGAAGCTCAACGACATCCTGCTCGGAACCTTCGACGAGGACCACATCTTCCGCATCGACCACTACCTCGGCAAGCGCCCGGTGCACAACATGCTGTTCTTCCGCTTCACGAACGCCTGCCTCGATTCGTTCTGGAGCCGCGAGCACATCGAGAGCGTGCAGATCACCATGGCGGAGGATTTCGGCATACAGGGTCGCGGCGCGTTCTACGACCAGACCGGGACGATTCGCGACGTGATCCAGAACCATCTCTTCCAGGTGCTCGCCAACCTCGCGATGGAGCCGCCGGTGCGGACCGACAGCGAGTCGATCCGCGACGAGAAGGTGAAGGTGCTGAAAGCCATCGCGCCCATCGAAGCGCGGAACGTCGTGCGCGGCCAGTTCCGCGGCTATCGGAAGGAGCCCGGCGTGGCGCCGGATTCGAAGATCGAGACCTTCGCCGCGCTACAGCTCGAGGTGGGATCGTGGCGCTGGCAGGGCGTTCCCTTCTACATCCGCGCGGGCAAGTCGTTGCCGGTGACCAGCACCGAGCTCGTAGTTCGTCTCCGCAAACCGCCGGTCGTGTTTCCGACCTGCAAGCCCGAGTCGAACTATTTCCGCTTTCGCATCAGTCCCGACGTCACCGTCGCGCTCGGGGTGACGGCGATGGACACCGACGAGCAGATGGTCGGACAGCGGGCGGAGCTGGTGGCGAGCCGCCACCCCGGTGCAAACGAGATGGACGCGTACGAGCGCGTCTTGGGCGATGCGATGGTCGGCGACCGGACGCTCTTCGCGCGCGAGGATTACGTCGAGGAGGCGTGGCGCATCGTCGATCCGGTGCTGAAGCAGGGCACGCCGGTTCACGAATACGACCCCGGCACCTGGGGTCCGCGCGAGGTCGACGCGGCGGTCGCGCCGCCCGGTGGCTGGCAGGATCCGGTCGTGACGCGCTAGGGGGCGTGGAAGAAGTGATGGGATCAGGGAATGATTTTTCCCCTCCTTGAAGAGGAGGGGAAGGGCTCTCTGTGGAAATCAAAGTGCTTGCCGACGCCGACGCGGTCGCGCGAGAAGCGGCCGCAGTGATCGCAGCGGACGCGCGCGCGGCGGTCGCCGCGCGCGGGCGATTCACGATGGCGGTCAGCGGCGGCCGTACGCCCTGGGTGATGCTGCGCGAGCTCGCCGGGGAGGACGTGCCGTGGAAGAACGTGGAGGTGCTGCAGGTCGACGAGCGCGTGGCGCCGGCGGGCGATCCCGACCGCAACCTCACGCACCTCGCCGAGAGCCTGCTCGCGCACGCGCCGTTGCGTGCCGAACAGGTCCACGCGATGCCGGTCGAGCGCACGGATCTCGACGCCGCGGCCGCGCAATACTCTGTAACGCTGCGTGAGCTCGCTGGCTCGCCGCCAGTCCTCGACCTCGTCCACCTCGGGCTCGGCCCGGACGGGCACACGGCGTCGCTCGTTCCCGGCGATCCGGTGCTCGACGTCACCAATGCGGACGTCGCGCTGGCGGGGCCATACCAGGGTCGCCGGCGAATGACGCTCACCTACCCCGCGCTCAATCGCGCGCGTCGCATCCTATGGGTGGTGACGGGTGCCGAGAAGGCACCGATGCTCGAGCGTCTCCGCCGTGCCGATCCGCATATTCCTGCCGGGCGCGTCGCACAGGCCTGTGCACTGCTGCTGGTGGACTGCGCGGCCGCCGCAAAATAGGCGGCAAGCAGCGGCGCACCAAGCAGGTGCGCCGCCACGAGGATTCATTGCAACTTCGTGACGGATCCAGATCCTAGACGATCTTGCGGGGCATTCGCGGATCTGTCGAGCGGCTTCGCGTCGACGCGAGTGAATCCATGCGGCGGTTACTCGCGTATACTGGCGACTCGTCGGGCGGTGGTTCCCCTTTGTTTCAACCCCTTTGTTTCTGCTTCAACCCCCTTTGCTTCAACCTCATCGAGACGCGATCGCGAGGCCGCCGCCGCATGTTCCTTGGGTGATGCTTCTTCGCGCGCGATGATGCGAACCCACGGGTGAGATCGCCCAGCAAGACGAACCAACAAGACACCATGAGAAGGAAACCGCAATGCATCGATCCCATCTCGCCGTCATGAGCCTTGCGCTCGTTGTCGCCACTTCCCCGGCGCTGGCGCAAGTCTCCAGCGAGACCCTGCAATCGCTCGGGGCGCCCGACCGGGCCGAGACCCGCATCGGCACGCTGGAGTCCAAGTACGGCGTGCCGAGCGCGGCGACCGCGCAGAAGGTGTACGACACCCTGGACTTCACCCGCGCCCTGAACGTGTACAACAACAGTTTCCGGGGCGCCTCCGCCTACGCCATCGCCAAAGGCTTTCGCAGCATTGGCGCTGCGGACAACACAGTCGTCATCTTCTCCGACCTGATGGACGCGAAGTCGCTCTTCCTGACCGCGAATGCCGATACCGTTTACTACCTTGCGGTGGTGGACCTGACAAAGGGCCCCATGGTGATCGAGCAGCCGCCGAAGGGCCTGGGCACCATCAACGACATGTGGTTCTCCTGGATCATCGACGTCGGCTTCCCGGGGCCCGACCGGGGCGAAGGCGGGAAATACCTGCTCGTCCCGCCGGGCTATGACGGCCCGCTTCCGGAAGGCGGTTTCTACGTGGCGAAGTCGCGCACGAACCGGGTGCTCTATGCGGCGCGCTCGTTCCTCGTGAACAATGACCCGCAGCCGGCGGTCGAGAACATCAAGAAGAACATCAAGATCTACCCGTACACGCCGGGCGGCGTCGGCACCAGCATCGCGACCGCGCTCGAAGGCAAGGTCCGGCTCGGACGCGACCCGGCCGTACCGGAGACCAAGTTCGTTGAGGCGAGTGGGAAAGCATTCAACACGATTCCGCCCAGCGACTATGCGTTCTTCGAAATGATCAACGAAAACGTTCAGCAGGAGCCGTCCACGAGTTACGACGTGGAGCTCGCCGGGCAGCTCGCCGCCATCGGCATCGTGAAGGGTCAGCCCTTCGCGCCTGATGCGCGGATGAAGAAAATCTTGACCGACGCGGCCGCCGTGGGCAATGCCGCCGGACGCGCGCTGAACTGGCGGTTTCTCCAGGCGCATCCTGACTGGGCCTACTACCCCGGCTCGAAATGGGGCAACATGTTGTGGCAGGGTGGCTACAATTTCGAGACGCCGCCGCCGCTCTTCACCAAGGAGGGCATGTTCAAACCGTTTGCGCCAACGGGCGCGCGGACCCTCGACTCGCGGACGGCGTTTTACTACGCCTACACCCTCGATTCGCCGGGCATGATCATGCGCATCCCCGACGTCGGCTCGCAGTACCTGATGGGCTTTCTGGATGCGGACGGGAACCCCTTCGACGGTGCCAGAACGTACAAGGTGACGCTGCCGCCGAACGTCCCCGCCCGTGCGTTCTGGTCCTTCACGCTCTACGACAACCAGACGCGCTCGATGCTCGACACGCCGCAGCGCTACCCGCGCGCGGGAAGCCAGACCTATCCGTCGCCCGCCGCCGAGGCGAGCGCAGACGGCTCGACGACGATCTACTTTGGTCCGAAACAGCCCGAGGGCGTCAAGCGCGGCAACTGGATCCAGACCATGCCCGGCAAGGGCTGGTTCACGATCCTGCGCCTCTACAGCCCGCTCGAGCCGTTCTTCACCAAGGCGTGGCGGCTGAGCGAGGTCGAGCCGGTTCGGTAGTTCCCACACTCACGGACGAGGACAAATAGCATGCGATTCCTTGTCGCCTTGATTCTGGCAGTGGCCGCGCTGGCCGCGGCCGCGCAACAACCCCCAACCCCGGCGCCGGCTCTCGGTCCGGATGCGGGTCCCAACGCCCCGGCGTTGGGACCCGACCAGACGCCGACGAGTCCCGCGCTCGGGCCCGATCAGACGAATCCCGCGCCGGCGCTCGGCCCGGACCAGACGAATCCCGCGCCGGCACTCGGGCCTGATGCGGGCCAGAACGCCCCCGCGCTGTCGCCGGATCAAACGAATCCCGCGCCGGCGCCGGGCCCAGACGAGAGCAGCGACTCGCTCGCTCCGCTCGCACCGATCTATCCGGATTCGAATCAATAGCCGTCGCGGGGTTGCAAGGGGTGCCTGGATAAACAAGAAGCAACAACGATGTTCCCGGAGTGATCGGCCGTCGCAAGGGCGGCTCTCACGCCCGGCTATAATTTCCCGTCGCCCCCTCACTCCCCTCGTTCGTAGGAGCACCAGCATGAATACTCGCGTTCGCTCGTTTGTGATGGCGTTCGCAGGCGCGGTCGCGCTCATTGCGCCGACCGCAGCCCTTGCGCAGATACAGGGCGAGGTGCCGCCACCGCCGTCGCTGCCCGCGCCCACCAACTCGTTGCCTGCCGATCCGTGGCCACGCGACATGACGTTGAGCAATGCACGGGCTGTCATCTACCAGCCCCAGGTCGAATCGTGGACGGGCAACGAGCTCAAATTCCGCGTCGCCGTGGGGCTCAAGCCGAACGACGCCAAGACCGAGACGTTCGGAGTGGTATCGGGGAGCGCGCGCACCAAGGTGGACCGCGGCGCACGACTGGTTGATCTCGACGACTTCGGCGTCTTCGAGCTCAAGTTTCCGACCTTGCCCGACAACGGCAGGGCTTTCACGCGCGAGCTCACGCGGGCCGTCGAGAGTGCGCTCGCCACGATCTCGCTCAATCGGCTGGAAGCATCGCTCGCGGCATCGGACACCGTGAAGCCGGCCGCGCACGCCGTGAACGACACTCCGCCGGACATCATCGTGAGCTACGGCCCGGCGATTCTCGTGCCGATCGACGGGAAACCGGTGATCAAGGACATCCCGGACACGCGGTTCAAGCGGGTGATCAACACGCAGGCGTTCATCGCGCGCACCAATTTCATCGAGACCTACTACATCCACGTCTACGACGGCTGGATGTCGTCGCATACGCTGACCGGACCCTGGACGCAAGGTTCGGCGCCGTTCGGCCTCGACGGCGTCGCGGAGAAGCTTGCGAAGGCAGGTCACGTCGATCTTCTGGACGGCGGACCGGACACGAAGCCAAAGCCGACGCTCGCCGACGGTGTCCCCACGATCTATGTCACCGAGAAGCCCTCCGAGCTCATCGTGTTCAAGGGCCAGCCCAACTTCGTGCCGCTGCCCAACACGAATCTGCTCTGGGCAAGCAATACGGCCGCCGACGTGTTCGTAGAGACGACGAGCAACGACTATTACATTCTCATCGCGGGGCGCTGGTACAAGGGCCCCGGCATGGGCGGTCCCTGGTCGTTCGTCGCCGCCGATGCGCTGCCCGCGGATTTCGCGCGCATCCCGAAGCACGGGCCGGCAAGCGTCGTGCTTGCGTCGGTCGCCGGCACGCCGGAGGCGAAGGAAGCGTTGATCGCCAACACGATTCCGCAGGACGCGACCATCTCGCGCACGAACGGGCCAAAGTTCACGCCCTCGTTCGACGGCGCGCCGCAATACAAGCCGATCGCAGGCACATCGCTGCAATACGTGGTCAATTCCCGTACGCCGGTCATCGTGGTCAACCCGACGAGCTATTACGCGGTCACCCGCGGCGTCTGGTTCCATTCCAGCGCGTTGACGGGGCCATGGGTGGTGGCCACGTCGGTGCCGCCGGTGGTGTACACGATCCCGACGACCTCGCCGCTTCACCACGTGACATACGTGCGGATCTACGGCTACACGCCGCAGGTCGTGTACGTGGGCTACACACCCGGCTATCTCGGCACGGTCGTGTCGTCCGACGGCGTCGTCGTGTATGGCACCGGATACGTCTACTCGCCGTGGATCGGAACCGTGTGGTATCCGCCGCCCGTCACCTGGGGCATCGCGGCCGCCCCGGTCTACAACCCGGCGGTGGGATTCGCGTTCGGCTTCGGCATGGGACTCGCCACCGCTGCGTGGGTCACGCCATACTGGGGCGGCGCCTACTACCACCCCTATTACCACGGCTACCCGTGCTGTGGATCGGTCAGCGCCAACGTCTATCGGAACTGGGGGACCGGCGTGTCGGCCGGCACGCGTACCTGGTATGCGAATCCGGGCGGCGCCATCGGCACGCAGGCCGCAGGCTCCTACTCCAACTATCGCACCGGCGTGAGCGGAAACTACGCTGCCGGACGAAGCTACAACCCCTACACCGGCCAGGCGCAGCGGGGTTACTCGCGGACCGGCTCGACGGCCGCGGGCGGCAGCGGCAGCGTCACGCGCGGCGAGAGCTACAACGTGTACACCGGCCAGCGCGAGTACGCCTCGAGTGGCTCCGCGACGGCCGCGGGCGGCAGCTCGATCAGCCGCAGCACGACGGCCACTGCGGGTCCGCAGGGCTATGCGCGCAACTCGACGACCACGACGTACAACGCCAAAACCGGCCAGACCAACACTTGGAACAACGGCCATCCGTCCGACAACAATCACTATGGAAGCTCGGACGGCAGCGTCTACAAGAACGATGGCAGCGGGTGGCAGCAGCATACGGCGAGCGGCTGGAAGCCAGCGAGCGGCGACACCAGCTGGGCGGACCGGGAGCAGCAGGCGCGCAGCGCCGGCGAGAGCCGAGAGTCGAGCTTCGGCAGCTCCTCGGGCGGTTGGGACCGCTCGGGCAGCGGCAGCGACAGCTTCGCGAGCCGATTCGGCGGCTCGGGCGGCGGCGACTTCGGCAGCCGGTTCGGCGGCGGTGGCGGCGGTAATTTCGGCAGCCGGTTCAGCAGCTCGAGCTTCGCGGACCGATTCGGCGGTGGACGGTTTGGTGGGGGCGGTGGTTTCGGAGGCGGACGGTTCGGCGGATTCAGGCGCTGACTCGAGTTGGAGTCCATCGTGGCGCGAGCGAAGGCGTGGAAGCACGTCATCCTCCTCGCGATCATCGTCTGCGTGTTTGTCTCGCAGTCGCTCGCGCCGGATCGGGGCGTGCTGGGACCGATGCTGCACGACGCCCTGGTCACGCTCGCAATGCTGTCGGTGTTCCTCGTCGTGTTCGAGGGACGCGCCGATCGGTTCGTTGCTTTGGCCGCGGGCATCGTCAGCATCGGCTGCAGCTGGGCGCGCTACGCGCTGCCTGCCCACGGGGGAACCACGATTGCCATCGTCCACGATTGTGCGCTGGCGCTCTTCTTCAGCTTTGCAGTGGTGGAGATTCTGCGCAACATCTTCCGGCAGCGGGCGATTCGCGCCGACGATGTCATCGGATCCGTGTGTGGCTACCTGTTGGCCGGCGCGGCATGGGCCTCGCTCTATTCGCTCGTCGACTACGTGGTGCCCGAGTCCTTCTCGCTCAGCCGATCGGTTGGCATGCAGCTGGATGGCTGGCACTCCCGCCATGCCCTGTTCGACTATTTCAGCGTCGTGACCCTAACGACGATGGGCTACGGGGATGTCGTCCCGCTCCGCGCGCCCGCCATGACGCTCTCATGGCTGGAGGCGGTCTTCGGCCAGTTCTACATCGCGGTCGTCGTCGCGCAACTGGTCGCAGTGCGGCTCATGCAGTCGCTGAAATCCGGGAACCAAGATCCGCGCTGAAGTCCCGCCGCGGACGCGCCACGGACCCCGCCGCACTCCCTGGTAGCGAGGATTTTCGCGAAACCGAGGCGGTCGAGCGTGAGTCACAGCGTGGGATGGCGCAAAAATGGGCGCCAGTCGAGCGGCGTTAAGCGATTTTTGAAGCGTTTCCTGGGCCGACTGGCCCGGGGCTTGCTTTTTCCTCCCTCACGAGCGTGAATATCGGGTTCGGATGGTCCGAAAGCCATGAAAATCGACCGGGGGAGTCAAAGCCGATGGCGGGTCGCGCTGAGGGCCTGCAGTACCGCGCTGGCCGCTCTGCTCCTCGTCGTCGCAGTGAACGGGGCGCAGGCGGGTCCGCTGGCGGACGCCCTCGCGCAGGCGCGTCACGACCTGGCGATCAGCGAGCGGGTGCTGGCGAGACTGACCGAGCGTGTCGAGGTGGCGCGGACGAATCCGGCAACCCGGCCTGGGGAGCGCCAGCGACTCGATGAGTATCTCGTGCGTGTGCAATCCCTGGTCGCGCTGAATCGCGAGCGAGTTCGGGACCTCGAGAAGCTCGTCGCGGAACAGCCGACGAACGGTGCCGGTGGAGCGGGGGCAGCACAGCCGGTCGCCGCCGCAACCGAAGCCGAGCAGGTGGCGATGCTCGACCAGAAGCTGAATGAATCGCTGGAAGCGTTCGACAAGCTGCTCCTCGACGAGGCGCGCAAGGCACGAACCCGCGAAGCCGAAGCGGGCGCTGCGATGGGCGGAGGGGGCGGATCAGGGTCCGGATCGGGCAACGGATCGGGGAAGCCGTCCGCGGGATCGCGTGGCGCGAAGTCAGGCGGGGAAGAATCCGCGGCGTCGGAGCGAGGTGCTGGCGAATCGCCGGAGTCGGGCACCGAGCAGGCCTCGCAGGGCGGACCGCGCGGTGCGACGCATGACGGCTCGCCGGGCGGGCCTGTCGGCGGTCGCGAACCCGGCACCGCCGGACCCGCAACGGCGTCGGTGCCGCCTCCCGACGTGGGTGACGGGAACGACGACGACATCGTCGCCCGCCAGATTCGCAAGGCGGCCGAAGCGGAGTCCGATCCTGAACTGAGGAAGAAGTTGTGGGACGAGTATCGCAAGTACAAGCAAGGCGTGGGAGCCAGCGGATGACTGCGGGGCGGCGTTCGATCTTGTGGTGCGTTGCGGCGCTGATCGTGGCGGGCGCACAGGGCTGCGCGACCGGGCCGGCTCAGAAGACGGTGACCCCCACCGCGGCCGTTTGGGCGCAGACGCCAGTGGCTGAGGACAAGTTGCTGGACGTGGGCATTCACGTTCTGGAAGTTCCCAAGGCCGACTCGGACGAGGAGGAGGGTGCTTCCAATCCGGAGATCCGCGCCGCCGAGGCACGGTTCATACCCTTCCATCTCAAGCAGACGTTGCAGCGAACGGGTTACTGGGGCGCGGTGCGCGTCGTCCCGGACCGGGCGGAAGAAGTCGACGTCAGCGTGAAGGGCAAGCTGATCGAATCGAACGGCGAGACGCTCCGCGTGCAGTTCCAGGTGGCCGACGTCACGGGCCGCGTGTGGTTCGACAACGAATACTCGGCGGAGTTGACGAAGCAGAGCTACGCGTCGCTGGGCGAGAAGGATTACGACCCGTACCAGGACCTCTACAATCGGGTCGCCAACGACATGCTTGCGCACCTGCAGAAGCTGAGCCCGCGCGAGATCGCGACGATCCGGCGCGTCGCGATGCTCAAGTTCGCGCGGAGCATCGCCCCCTACGCGTTTGCGGGCTATCTTGCGGAGGATGATTCCGGAACCGTCCACGTGAACCGGCTGCCGGCAGAGGGCGATCCGATGCTCCATCGCGTGCAGAAGATCCGCGAACGCGAGTACATGTTCATCGATACCGTGAACCAGTACTACGGCAATCTGTATAACGACATGCGCGAGCCGTACGGGCAATGGCGCAAGGCGTACCTCGAGGAGCTCACGCAGAAGCGCGAGCTCGAGCAAAAGGCCTGGACGCGGCGCATCCTCGGCGTCGCCGCGGTCGTCGGTGCGGCGCTGGTGGGCGTCAATTTCGGTGACACGGCGGGAGGCGTCGCGGCTCAGAGCCTGCTGGTCATCGGCGGGGTCGAGGCGTTCCGCTCGGGAAACCGGTATGCCGAGGACGCCAAGATCAACGAAGATGCGATCAAGGAGCTGGCTGCGTCGTTCAAGGGCGACGTCGCGCCCATCGTCGACGAGGTCGACGGGCACACCGTGAAACTCACCGGTTCGGTCGAGACCCAGTACGCGCAGTGGCGCAGCACGCTGCGCGAGCTCTTCGTCGCGGAGACCGGGCAATCGCCGGGTACCGCCGCGTCGGCGAGCGGAGCGCCGGGGACGAGCGATAGCGGCCGGTAATCGCGCGCGCCGGGCGGCATCGTGAGCGCGTCCCCCCAGAAATTTCCCGCCGGTGGCAATGCGCCGTCCGCCTCGACGGTGCCCATCGGCGTGCGCACACGCAGCGTCGTTCCCAGCTACTGGATTCTGGCAGCGTTCGCCGTCGCAACTGCAGCGGCGGCGGTGGTATTCGTGTTGTTGCCCGGGTGGCTCGAACCTCCCCCGACATCAGTGCAGTCGGCCCCGAAAGCCGCTGCCGCACCTGCTCCTGCGCGAGCGCCGGATGCAGCCGAAACGGTGCGCCAGCGCCTGGCCGCCGAGGAGGCGAAGTCGGACTACGAGAAGCGCTTGAAATCGGTGCGCGAACAGGCGGCCGAGGCGTGGGCGGCGGAGGATCTGGCTGCGGCGGTCGACATCGCCGCCAGCGCGGCCGCCGCCGTTGCTTCGGGGGACTATGTAAGCGGCGCGCAGCGCTACGGCGAGGCAGCCCGGCAATTGACGGAGATTGCGGGACGCGCAGAGAACGTGTATGCGGACGCGCTGAAGCGTGGCGAGGCCGCGATCCTGGCTGGAGACCAACAACAGGCGGTCGAAGCCTTTCGTCTAGCGCTGGCGATTCACCCGGAAGGGGCACCGGCGCAAGCGGGGCTTGCACGCGCTCGTGAGCTCGATAGGGTTCTTGCGCACATGGAATCGGGCGACACTCACGCGCAGGCCGGCGAGTGGGAAGCCGCGCGCGAGGACTATGCAAGCGCCGCAAAGCGCGACCCGGCCTTCGTTCCCGCGCAAGCGGCGCTCGCGCGCGCCGAGCGACACCTGGCGGATCGGCGCTTTGCGCAGCTCGTGACACGCGGACTCGCCCATCTCGATCACTCGGAATGGACGGACGCCGCTCAGGCATTTCGCTCGGCTGCGCGGTTGCGGCCGGGCGATCGGTCGGCAGCCGACGGACTCGCCCGCGCAGAGGAGGGCCTCGAGCGACAGCGGCTTGCCGAACTGCGCAGCGAAGCACAGAACCTCGAAGCGACCGAGCGCTGGACCCGAGCGCTGGATGTCTATCGGCGCGCACTGGCGGTCGACCCGACGCTCGATTTCGCGAAAAGCGGCATAGAGCGCAGCGAACGCATGGTCCGGCTGCACGCCGAGCTCGACGCGCTGCTTGCCGATCCCAAGCGCCTGTACTCGCCTACCGTGCGCGATGCGGCGCGCAAGGTTCTTGCGTCGGCAGAGTCGGCGCCCGCGGGTGGGCCGCGGCTCACGCAGGCGCGTGAGCGGCTGGACACGGCGCTGCGTCGCGCGACGACGCCGATTGCCGTGCGACTCACCTCGGACGATGCGACCGAGGTGACGGTCTATCGGGTCGGGCCGCTCGGACGCTTCCAGTCGCGGGAGATCGAGCTCGCGCCCGGTACCTACACGGTCGTGGGCTCGCGCGCGGGATACAAGGATGTGCGGATCGAGTTGACGGTGGAACCCGATGCGCCGTCCCCGCGGGTCTTCGTCGCATGCAAGGAGCCGGTGTGAGGGTCGTCGTTCGGAGCAAGCGGGGCGAACGTGCCGTGAATTTCGCGGACGACGCCTTGCTGATCGCGCTGCTGCGCGAGACCGGCGCGATCAGCATTGCGGCGATCGGACTGGTCCGCGACACGCCGTATCTGCAACCGCTCGAAGGCGACGCTTCCGTCTTCCTGAACGGCCACCGTCTCGGCGCGTCGCATTGGCTGCGCGACGGCGATCGGATCGAGATCGAAGGGCGGGCGATCGCGGTTCGGCAGGAGCCGGGCGCGCTGGCACTGTCGACCGACCTGGACATTGCGGTCACGCCGGCGCCGCAGTCGATCGTACTTGCGCCGCCCGCGAGTCCCGCGGTGCGAAGGCAGCCCCGGGTGGCCGCATCCTTGGTGTTTGGCGTGCTGGCGATCGTGGCGCTCGTGACGTGGTACCTGTTCTCCGCGCGCATGGTGTACGTGACCATTCAGCCTGCGCCCGAGCGAGTGAGTCTCGACGGCGCGGTCCCGACGATTCCGATCGGCGCAGCGCGCCTAGCGCTCACCGGGGCTTACCGCCTGCGCGCCGAGCGTGAGGGATACAGGCCGCTGGAAACGGAGATACAGGTCAGCGATGCATTCCGTCAGCAGTTCTCGTTCGTGCTCGAAAAGCTGCCCGGGTATCTGACCGTCGAGACGCCTGGCGTCGCCGGTGCAGCCGTTTTCATCGGCGGAGAGATCCGCGGCGCGACGCCGCTCGCCGACGTCGAGCTTGCCCCCGGCGAGCACCCGGTCACCGTACGCGCGAGCGGCTATGTGGACTACTCCGTAACGCTCAGCATCGAGGGACTCGGCCGGCGCCAGAAGCTGATGGCCACGCTCGTCCCGGCCGCGGCTACGGTGACGATTCAGTCGGGCACCCCGAACGCGGAGCTTGTGATCGACGGCACAACGCGTGGCGGGCTCCCCTTTGCTGCCGAGCTTGCCGCCGGGCCCCACACCGTGGAAATCCGTGCGCCTGGGTACAAATCGTGGCACCAGGAGATCTCCGTTGTGCCCGCGCAACCGCAGACCATCGGCCCGGTGACGCTGGCGCCTGCCGACGGCCGGTTGAAGCTAACGAGCGAGCCGTCCGGCGCCAGTGTCGCCGTGGACGGACGCTACGCGGGGACGACGCCGATCACCCTGTCTCTGAGCCCCGATCGGGACCATCGCATCGCGCTGTCGATGCGCGGCCACGATGCCGCGAGCCGCACGGTCCGCATGGCAGCCGACGAGACACGCGAGCTCGGCGTGCGTCTCGCGGCGGTGGTGGGGCAGGTGCGCCTCGAGGTGGAGCCGCGCGACGCGGTCCTCACCGTCGAGGGGCGGTCGCATGGAACGGCGCACGGTGTGCACGCGCTGGCTGCCGTTCCCCAACTGCTGGAGATCACGCGTGAGGGCTTTGCGCCCGGACAACTGTGGGTCACCCCCAAGCCGGGTTTCGAGCTGACGTTACGCGTGACCCTGCGACCGGCCGGCGCGCCCAGTGCTGCGGGATTGCCCGAACGCATCACCGCACCCGATGGAACGGTCATGGTCCTGTTGCGCCCCGGTCCGTTCACGATGGGGGCGTCGCGCCGCGAACCCGGTCAGCGCGCCAACGAACGACTGCACGCGGTCAAGCTCGCCCGACCGTACTATCTCGCGACGACTGAAGTGACCAACGAGCAGTTCCGGCGTTTCCGACCCGGCCACGACTCCGGGCGCTACGGCTCGATCGGGCTCGACGATCCCGCGCAGCCGGTTGTCAACGTGCGCTGGGAGGACGCGGCGGCATATTGCAACAGCCTGAACGCCGCCGGGGGATTCGCCGAGGCGTACGCTGCCCGACCCGACGGGATGCAGCTGACACAGCCCGTGGGCCGGGGCTACCGGCTGCCGACCGAAGCCGAGTGGGCGTGGGCCGCGCGACACGCGGACGGCGCGCAAACCTCGCGTTTCGCATGGGGTGACGCACTGCCGCCGGCGCCGGGCAGCGGAAACTTTGCGGATCGTTCCGTCGCGGGAGTGCTCGCGGACACGATCCAGGATTACAACGACGACTACGCCGGCCCCGCGCCGGTCGGACGCTTCAAGCCGAGCGCGGCGGGACTGTACGACATGGCCGGCAATGCCGCCGAATGGGTGCACGACGTCTATGCGATCCAGGCGCGCGGCGAGGAGGAGACCGACCCGACCGGCCCGCCGAGCGGCAAGCATCACGTCATCCGCGGCTCGAGCTGGATGCAGTCGAGCATCAGCGCGCTGCGCTGGACCTATCGCGATTACGGACCCGATCCACGTCCCGATGTCGGGTTCCGCTGCGCGCGCTACGCGACGGAGGCGCCATGACGAGGGCCCGCACGTTCCTCGGAAGGCACGCGACGACGTGCATCGTTCTTGCCGCGTGCCTGGCCGCTTCGGCGCCGGTCACGGTCACGGGCCAAACCGTCGAGCGCAAACCGGCGCCCGCCGCGAAGGATCGGGCGACCAAGGACGAGAAGACGCCGCAACCGCGAACAGCAAGGCCCGATGCGCGCGACAAGCAGCGCGGCGACGAGAGAATCCGGATCGACGCGCCGGTTTCCTTCCCGGTCGACATCTGATCGAGCGCGGGGGCAACCGGTACACTGCGGTGACCCGTTCGAACGAGGCGCTACATGTTCAAACAGATTTCGGTCGAGTTCGTCTACCAGCTCTTCGCGCTGCTCTTTTCGGCGATCATCGTGCACGGGGTCTATGTTTCCGTGATCCGTCCGCACGCCGAGGCCGATCTCGCGGAGCAACGCGCGCTGGTCGCTCAGCAGCCTGACGTCGAGGTGTCGAGCACGTTCTACGTCATCATCAAGGACTACGAGCAGGAGGCCTGCTTCGTCCTGATGCTGTGGGCGCTGGCGATTCTCGGCTACAAGGGTGTTACGGTCCTGCGCGAACGCCACCTTCTGGAGGAGGATCTGCTGCCGCTGACCGAAGGCATCAAGATCCTGCCCGAAGACGCCCGGCGCTATGCCAAGCCTCTCGATGCCCTCCCACCGCGGCTGCGCAATCTGCTTCTGCCGCGCGCGGTCTTCCAGGCACTGACGCGCTTCGAGACCACCCAGGAAGTCCAGGACGTGGCGTCGGCCACCACCGCTCTCTGCCAGAACGAGGGCGAGCGCCTCGACTCGGAGCTCGCGCAGATCCGCTACATCGCTTGGGCGATCCCGTCGATCGGCTTCATCGGCACCGTGCGCGGCATCGGCAATGCGCTGGGCCAGGCGCATCGCGCCGTGCAGGGCGACATCACAGGGGTCACCCAGAATCTGGGAACGGCCTTCAACTCCACCCTGATCGCATTGTTGCTGAGCATCGTCCTCATGTTCCTGGTCCACCAGCTCCAGCTCGCGCAGGAGCGGCTCGTCCTCGACACCGAGACCTATGTCAACGACCGGCTCATCCGCCATCTGCGGACGAAATAGGTGGGTGTAGAAAAGTGCTTAGTGCACGGACTTCGATCAGGGCGGCAGACGTGCAAGAAAAACCCCGGTCGTACGAACAAGGGGGGGCGCCCCCTTGTATATCCCCCATACGAACCAGGGGCGCGCCCCTTGTAAATCCCCTCGCGCAGGCGGGCGGAGTTCGTCAGCGCCTTGTGGGGCGATCACTGACCCGCGGCTCATGAAACGACGCTCGGCCCAGACGCTCAGCCTGTCGTTCATCGATGCCGTGCTCTGCGGCTTCGGCGCGGTGATCCTGCTCTTTCTCGTCCTGAGCCATAACTCGCTCCAGGGTCGGCGCGACGCCACCGAGAATCTCCAGCGCGAGGTCGACGCGCTTCAGCGCGAAGTGCTGGATGCACGCGAGCAGGCGGCCGCCCTGCAGGCCAGTGTCGAAGAGAACACTGCGGCGCGTGCGCGCCTGGCCGCGCAGGCAGACAAGCTGACCGAGAACATCGCCGGTCGGCGCTATGCGCTTGCCGAGCTGGAGACCGATCGCATCGCGCGCGAGCAGCATCTCAATCGCTTGAAAGCGGACCTGAAGTCGCGCGAGGAGGAAACGCGTCGGCTCGAAGGGGGCGCGCGACAGCGGGAGGAGGGCAACCGCCTCCGAGCGTTCCCGGGCGTGGGCGACCGGCAGTACCTGACGGGGCTCAAGGTCGGCGGGCAGCGCATTCTCATCCTGCTCGATGCGTCGGCAAGCATGCTCGCCGAGCACATCGTCGACATCGTAAGGCTGCGCAATCTTCCGGCTGCGGAACAGCGCAAAGCAGCGAAGTGGCGGCGTGCTCTCGCGACGATGGACTGGATCGCGACCCAACTCCCGGCCAGCGCGCGCTTTCAGATCTACACGTTCGGCGAGCAGGCCGGGGCGGCTCTCCCGCAGACGGCCGGACGCTGGCTCGATGCCGGCGATCCGACGGCGCTCAACGGCGCCGTGGATGCGGCAAGAAAAGTGTTGCCGCAAGGAGGGACCAGCCTGTACCACGCGTTCAAGGTCATCGTCGACATGAATCCCCGACCGGACAACGTCTTTCTCGTCACCGATGGCTTGCCGACCATCGATCGCGAGCGCGGCGTGCGCTATCGGATCTCGGGCGAGGAGCGTCTGCGAATCTTCGGCAAAGCGCTCGACATGCTGCCCCGGGACATCCCCGTGAACGTCATCCTGTTGCCGATCGAGGGCGATCCGTACGCGGCTGCGGCGTACTGGCGGCTGGCACAAACGACACGCGGGTCGCTCCTCAGCCCGGCGGAGGACTGGCCGTGAGCCGGCAGCGCAAGCGCGACATCGAGACCATCGGGCTCTCGTTCCTGGACGCGATCTTCTGCGGATTCGGGGCGATCGTGCTGCTCTTCGTCATCGTGCGCGGCGCCGAGCCGCAGCTCATCAAGACCGACTCCGAGACGCTGATCGCCGAGCTTCGCGTACTGGAGCAGGAGCGCACCGATCTGCAGGCGCAGGCCGAGGCACTCCGCGTGTCGCTCGCGGAACAGCGGACCCAGCTTTCCCGTGCCGAGACGCTGGTCGCGCGCTACCAGGACGAGCTGACGAAGATCGAAGGGCAGTACCGTGCGGCGCGCGACGACTCGACCGTGCAGAATCGCATCAGCCAACAGCTCGCGCGCGCGCAGCAGGAGCTCACGGAAGAAATGCGCAGACTGCAGGCTCTCCCGCGCGCGCAGCCCCCGGAGCGTCTGGTCGGCGGCATCCCGGTCGACAGCGAGTACATCGTGTTCATCATCGATACCTCGGGAAGCATGCAGTCCCTCGCATGGCCGCTGATGCTGCGCAAGGTGGAGGAGACCCTCAAGCTGTATCCGCGGGTGAAGGGCATTCAGGTCATGAGCGACATGGGCACTTACATGTTCTCGCAGTACCAGGGCAAGTGGATTCCGGACAGTCCGGCGCGGCGGCGGGCGATCGTCGCGCGCCTGCGCACCTGGCGACCGTTCAGCAACAGCAGCCCGGTGGAGGGCATCGAGAAGGCGATCCGCGTCTTCTACAGCCCTGATCGCAAGGTGAGCCTCTACGTCTTCGGCGACGAATTCAGCGGTCCTTCGATCGACGACGTGGTACAGCGCGTCGATCGGCTCAACCGCGCCGATGCATCCGGCCACCGGCGCGTGCGCATCCACGGCGTCGGGTTTCCCACGATGTTCGCGCCGCCCGCCAGTTCGAGCTACACCGGCGTTCGGTTCGCGACCTTGATGCGCGAGCTGGCGCGACGCAACGGCGGGACGTTTCTGGGCCTGAATTCGGCGCGCCGCTGATTTCGTTGCTGCATTGCGGCGTGGACGGTTTCGCGCGAACCGTGATACAAGTTCGCGAGACGGCGCTGCGTTGCGGAATACTGCAGGCGCCACGCCCGTTCTTCATTGCCGGGTGCTGCAATCGGCGAACCGGCGACCCAGAAGACTGTGAATCGAGCATCGCGCTCTAGGAGGAGGAAATCATGATTGCGAAGATGGCCACAAGGATGTTGTCGGTCGTCGCGGTGTCGCTCGCGCTTTGCGGAGTCTCCGCGGCCGAAGAGGTCGTGCTGAAGACGCAGACGGCGCTGCCCAAGAACCACGACCTGTCGAAGAGCTTCATCGCGTCGTTCGTCGAGCCGCTGAATGCCCAGGGCAAGGGCATCGTGCGCGTCGATTTTCTCGGCGGCCCGGAAATCAATCCGCCCGACAAGGCAGCCCCCGCGGTGCAACGCGGCGCCATCGATCTGCTTCATACCCCTGCCGCTTATCACGCCGGGATCGTGCCGCAGGGCGCGACGATGATGGCGACGAACCTCGGCGTGGACGAGTACCGCGCGAACGGCGCGTTCGCCCAGCTCGCGCCCAATTGGGAGAAGAAGCTTAACGCCAAGGTTCTCGCGATCGGCGAGACGTCCGCTCAGTTCTATCTCTATCTCGTGAACAAGCCGAAGCTGGGTCCCGACGGCGTGATCGATCTGAAGGGCGTCAAGATCCGCACGACGGGCGCGTACCGCCCGCTGATCCAGGCGCTGGGGGCGACACCGGTGCAGATCACCAATGCGGGCGAGGTCTATACGGCGCTCGAGCGAGGACTCGTGGAAGGGTTCGGCTGGCCGACGGTGGGTCTGGCTTCGCAGAAGCTCGTCAAGCTGATTCATTACCGCGTCGATCCGCCGTTCTACCACCTGGCCAACGTGGTCCTCGTCAACATCGACAAGTGGAACTCGATGCCCAAGCCGGCGCAGGATCTGGTCATCAAGGTGGCGGCCGACTACGAGAAAGCCTCGATCGACAACATGATCAGGGCCGCCAAGGTCGACGAGGATGCGCTCAAGGCCGCGGGGGTGCAGATCTTCGCGATGAAGGGGGAGGGCGCCAAGAAGTATCTGCAGATCGCCTACGATGCAATGTGGAAGCGCGCCAGCGGACGGCTGGACAAGGACGAAGCGGCAATGCTGCGGTCGAAGATGTACAAGAATTGAGCGGCCGTAGACCCTGCCGTTTGCACCGTCCGGGCTGCGCGGATTGAGGGCGGTCAAGTCCGCTTATGATCTGCTCATCGTGGCGCTGGCGTATATCGCCGGCGCCACGATCGTGCTCGCGTTCGTGCTGATCGTCGTCGACGTGACGATCCGCACAGTCGGGCGGCAGCCACCGGCGTTCACCAGCGCGGTCGTGGAGTACGTGCTCCTCTACTTCACGTTGTTCGCCGCACCCTACCTTGTGCGCCAGAAGGGCCACGTCTTCGTCGATGCATTGATTTCGCGGCTCTCCGGGCGGCCACGCTGGGTGGTGGAGAAGCTGGTCTACCTGATATGCGTCGTGACTTCACTCGCCTTTACGGTCATCGGCTTCAAGCTCGGCTACGAGGCGATTGAATCGGGCACCATCGAGGAGCGCTCGATCGACGTACCTTCCTGGGTCGACTACTGGGCGGTCGGACCGATCTTTCTGCTCGTGGCGATCGAGTTCGCGCGCTACCTGGTTGGCATCGACTCGATGTACCGCCGCGATCAGTCCAACGCGTCGGCGAGTCTCTAGGTCCGAGCCGTGGAGTGGTACGCGGCAGCCGCTGTCCTGATCGGCCTGATCGTCGGCATGATGGCCCTGGGCGTGCCCGTGGCGGTGGCGTTCATGGCGACCAACATGATCGGGACGCTCGTCTTCGTGGGGGGCGTCGCGGGCATGACCCAGGTCGTGGACAACTCCACGGCCTTGATCACGACGTTCCAGCTGGTTCCCGTGCCGCTTTTCATCCTCATGGGCTCGCTGTTCTTCTATTCGGGCCTTGCGGTGCGCGTGTTCGACGCGCTCGACAAGCTCTTCGGCAGATTGCCGGGCCGCCTCTGCTATCTCACGGTCGCGGGCGGCGCGACATTCTCGACCATGACGGGCTCGAGCATGGCCAACACCGCGATGCTCGGATCGCTCATGGTTCCGGAGATGCAGCGTCGGGGCTACAACTGGCGCATGTCGCTCGGGCCGATTCTGGGCACCGGCGGCCTCGCCATGATCATCCCGCCGTCGAACCTCGGCGTGCTGCTGGCAAGCGTGGCGAGCATCGATGTCGGGCGGCTGCTGGTCAGCGGAGTCGTTCCTGGTTTCCTGCTGGCGCTGCTCTACTCGGGGATGATCTTCGCCCAGGTGAAACTGAACCCGGGTTCCGCACCGAGCTACCACGTCGAGCGCACGACCGCGCGCCAGAAGATAAAGTCCGTCGCCGTGGACATTCTGCCCATGAGCCTGGTCGTGTTCATGGTCATCGGATCCATCATCTTCGGAATCGCGACGCCGTCGGAGGCCTCCGCGTTCGGCGTGCTCGGCGTCCTCGTGCTGGCAGCGGTGTTTCGGTTGCTGACGAAAGAGGCGATCAAGAAATCGCTCGAATCCACCATCAAGGTGGGTGGAATGGTCTTCTTCATCATCATCAATTCGAGCGTGTTCAGCCAGCTCGTCGCCTACTCGGGCGCGAGCTCCGGCCTGCTCGGCTGGGTGACGTCGTTCGAGCTGTCCACGCTCGCGATGCTGCTGTGCATGTTCACGGTGCTGCTCCTGCTCGGCATGTTCATGGACCCGGTGTCGATGATCCTGATTTCCGTGCCGATATTCGTGCCGATCGTTTCCTATCTGAAGATCGACCTCGTCTGGTTCGGCCTGTTCACCTTGCTTGCGCTCGAGATGAGCCAGACGACCCCGCCCTTCGGGCTGCTGCTCTACATCATGCTCGGCGTCGCGCCCAAGGGAACGACGCTCTTCCAGGTGGCGCGCGCAGCGTTTCCGTTCCTGATCTGCGACGCGATCCTCATCGCGCTGCTGATCATGTTTCCGGCGATCGCGCTCTACCTCCCGAACCTCATGCGCTAGCAAGGCGCTGGCGCGGACGGCGAGCGTCCCGTCCGCCGCTCAAGCCGGCTTCTTCGCGTCGACGGTGTAGAGGTGAACGTCCCGCTGCGGGAAGGGGATCGAGACCCCCTCGGCGTCGAATCGTTCCTTGACCTGCCGCGTCACGTCCCAGTAGACCGCCCAGTAATCGGAGGTCTTGGTCCACGGCCGGCAGACGAAGTTCACCGAGGATTCACCGAGCTCGTGCAGGCGCACGACCGGCGCGGGCTCCTTGAGAACCTGCGGGTGCTGGGTGATGACTTCCTCCATGATGCGCTGCGCGGTTTGCGCATCGTCCTGATAGCCGATGCCGAAGACGAGGTCCACGCGGCGTGTGTCGCTCCCGGTAACGTTAGTGATGACGCTGCCCCAGACGTTGCTGTTCGGGATGATGATGATCTGGTTATCGGGCGTCGTGACGGTCGTCGAGACCAGGCTCACCTCCTTGACCGTTCCCGACACGCCGCCCACCGTCACGTAGTTGCCGACGTCGAAGGGCTTGTAGATCATGATCATCAGCCCCGCGGCGAAATTGCTGAGCGTGTTCTGCATGGCGAACGCGATGATGAAGCTCGCGCCACCCACCAGGGCCAGGACACCGGCGATGTTTGCGCCGAACGCCGCGAGCACGATGAGCAGTCCGGCTCCGATCGTGATCCAATACGCGACGCTGGCCACGAAGTTCTTGAGCAGGTTCGACATGTTCGGCACTCGCGACAACGCTCTGCGCACGAGCATGGAAACGATCTTGGCGACCGACCAGAGCACCACGAGTGCCGCGAGCACGACCAGAATCTTGATCAGGAGGGCCAGTCCCCCTTCCGCGGAGAAGAGCCAGTTCACGAACTGGGTCCATATCGCGGCAAAACCGGCAGCCTTGATCTGCTCGGCGTAGACGGCCTGGACGTACTGGCGATACGGAGCGATCTCCTTCGGGTCGCCACCCTTGGCCTCCCAGGCATCGAGAACCGAGCTCAGTTTCCCCGAGATCTCACGCCGCTGCGCGGCGAGCGGCGCGAGCGCCTCCTGGAGCCGATCCGCGTCGGCACCGGTCGCCTTCTGCAAGGCGATGCGCATGTCGACGACCTCCTGCGTCCTGGCTTTCAGAACGCCCAGCCATGCCTGTGCTTCCTGCGCGAGATCGTCCTTGGTGAGGGGCGATAGACGGAGCGCGATTTCTTCGTCCGGGGTGTCCGGCGCAACGACCGGGACGGGAGGGGCCTTGGGCGTCGATTTGTCTTCGGCTGACCACGCACTGCCTGTCGCGAGCGAGAACGAAACGAGCGCCGCAATCCACGCTGTCTTGATGGTTTGGTTCATTTATCCTCCGGGGCGATTGAGCGCACGCTTGATATCGACACCGTTGCTGTCGGTGCCAGCGACCGCGGCGCCATTGACCACATCAATGCGCCTTGATACAAACAGCGTGAGTCCCGAAGCGCCAATCTTGCCGCGCGCATTGGTTCGATTCTGTCGCCTGCGCGACATTCTTGCTCCGCAGCAGAATAGAAAATATCCGTTCTTTCAGGAGGATCCAGATGACGCACCTCTTCATCGCGCGCGCGCGCTGGCTCATGCTCGGAACCGCTCTGGCGCTGATCACGCCTGGAATCGCGCTTGCCGATGCGGTCTTCCTCAAGAACGGCGACCGGATCAGCGGCACGGTGGAGCACCTGGACGACGAGGTACTCGAGATCACGCTGCCATACGCGGACGACGCCACGATCAAGATCGACGTTTCCGAAATCGTCTCGATCGAGACCGACGAGGAGGTGGACATCATGCTCGAGGACGGGACGCTCTCCAAGGCGCGCCTCGAGCGCGCGCCCGAGGGCGGCGTGATCCTGCGTCGCGGAGCCGGGGTGCCGCAGGCGACGATCCCGCTTCAGCAGCTTGCGTACATCAAGCCCAACGCCGAGGAGTCGGGTGTCGGCGTGGATTGGAGCGGCCGCGTGACCCTCGGCGTCACCGATACCAGCGGCAACACCGAGACGCGCGATGCCTACGTGGAAGCGGGACTCAAGGCGACCGCCAAGGACTGGCGATGGACCACGAACGGGCGCGCCAAGTACACGGAAAACTCGGGCACGCAAACGGCGGGCAGCTGGCTCGCCGCGACACGCTTCGACTGGTTCTTCGTGGAACGACAGTATCTCTATGGGCGAGCGTCCATTCAACGCGACACTTTTTCGGGCATCGATCTGCGCTGGACGGTGGGTGCCGGCTACGGCTACAAGGTGATCGAGAGCGACCGCACCAATCTCGAGCTGCGCGCCGGCCTCGATCACGTTTCGACCCGACGCGTCGTCCCGCCGGATCAGGATTATCTCGCGTTCGGCTGGGGCATCGACTTCGACCACTGGTTCGTGCAGGACCGGCTCCAGTTCTTCTTCGGCCAGGAAGGGTTCGCCGACCCCCGGGGCGACGAGGGGATGATCATTCGCTCCCAGACGGGATTGCGCGCGCCGATCATCGACGACCTGACCGCCAATTTCCAGGTCAACCTCGACTACAACAGCGATCCGGGACCGGGATTCAAGACGACCGATCGCACCTACATCGTCGGCCTGGGCTACACGTTCTGAGGCCGCTTTGCCGGCGGCGTGATACGCCGCCCCGCGGCCCAACGCCAACGCGATGCTGCGGCGCAGCCGCGCGGCGATTTGCCGCGCCCGATCCGCCCTGCTATGGTAGCCGCTTCAAGAGGAGGGAAGGCCATGAAGCGATCCAGTCTCTGGATTCTCGGGACGCTGTGCCTGTTCGCCGCGACTTCGGTGAATGCGCAGCAGACCGTCAAGATCGGACTGATCATGCCGTATTCCGGTCAGTTCGCCGACACCGCAACCCAGATGGACAACGGCGTCAAGCTCTACGTGAAGGAGCACGGCGACACCGTCGCGGGCAAGAAGCTTGAGTTCATCCGCAAGGACGTCGGCGGCATCGCTCCGGACGTCGCGAAGCGGCTCGCCCAGGAGCTCGTGGTGCGCGACAAGGTGGACATCCTCGGCGGCTTCGTGCTCACGCCGAACGCGATCGCCGCCGGCGCGGTGTCCGAGGAGGCGAAGAAGTTCATGGTCGTCATGAACGCGGCCACCTCCATCATCACGCTCAAGTCGCCCTACATGGTGCGGACGTCGCTAACCCTGCCGCAGATCGCGGATACCCTGGGGAACTGGGCCGTCAAGAAGGACGGCATCAAGAAGTGCTACACGATGGTCTCGGACTACGGCCCGGGTCACGATGTCGAGAAGGCGTTCACCGCAGCGTTCAAGGCGGCGGGCGGCGAGATCGTCGGCTCGGTGAGCTTTCCGGTCAAGAACCCCGATTTCTCCGCCTTCGTGCAGCGCGCCAAGGACGTGAACCCGGGATGCATCATGGTCTTCGTGCCGGGCGGCACCCAGCCGGCAGCGTTCGGCAAGGCGCTTGCGGAGCGGGGCATCAGCCCCAAGACGACCAAGATCCTGGGCACCGGCGAAATCACCAGTGAAAAGGCGCTCGAGGCCATGGGCGATGCCGCACTCGGCATCATCACCGCGTGGCACTTCGACTACGCTGGCACTTCGCAGGCGAACCGGGAATTCACCAAGACCTACATGGCGGAGTACAAACGCAACCCGGATTTCTTCTCGGCGGGCGGCTACGACGGCATGCACGTCATCTACGAGGCTCTCAAGAAGACCGGCGGGAAGACCGACGCCGCCGCCCTGGTCGCGGCCGCAAAGGGGATGAAGTGGGAAAGCCCGCGCGGACCGATCTCGATCGATCCTGAAACGCGCGACATCGTCCAGACCGTCTACATCCGGCGGGTCGAGAAGAAGGGCGACGAACTGGTCAACGTCGTGTTCGACAAGGTCGAGAACGTCAAGGACCCTGTCAAGGCGAGGATGAAGAAGTAGGTGTCCGCGCGGCGCGCGGCGACCGCAGCCGGAGGGAGAACGAGCCGGGCGCTCTCGGGCGCCTGTCCGGAGGCCTGAAACTGACATGATCGGCCCTTTCGTGGGCGTCCTATTCGACGGCTTCGCCTACGGGATGCTGCTCTTCCTCCTGTCGGTCGGATTGTCGGTGACGCTGGGGATGATGAATTTCATCAACCTCGCGCACTGCAGCTTCGGCATGCTGGGCGGCTACGTGACGGTGACCCTGATGGATCACCTGGGGTGGCCGTTTCTCGCCAGCTTGCCGGTCGCGTTCCTGGCCGCGGCCGCGGTAAGCATTCTGCTCGAACGCACCCTGTACCGACGCCTCTATCGCGCGAGCGAGCTCGATCAGTGTCTGCTCACGATCGGTATCGTCTTTATGTCGGTCGCCGCGGCGGCGTACGTTTACGGCACGGTCCAGCAGCCCCTGCAGTTGCCCGACTATCTGCAGGGCTCGGTGGTGATCGCCGGGGTGAATTTCGCCCTGTACCGGGTGTTTCTGGTGGCGACCGCGCTCGCGATCACCCTGGTTCTCGTCGCGGCGCTGGAATGGACGCGCTTCGGCACGCGGGTGCGCGCCGCCGTCGACAACCAGCGGATGGCGCGCGGCCTGGGCATCAACGTGGATCGCACGTTCGCCATCACCTTCGCGCTCGGGGGCGGCCTTGCAGGCCTGGGCGGGGCGCTTGCGATCGCCATCGTCGGACTCGATCCCGGGTTCGCGTTCGCTTATCTGGTCTATGTCCTGATCGTCGTCTCCGTGGGCGGGCTGGGCTCGATCCGCGGATCGTTCGCCGCCGCGGCCGTGCTGGGCATCAGCGATGTCGCCGGCAAGTACTACGTTCCCCAGCTCGGCGCGTTTCTCATCTACCTGGTGATGGTCGGTCTGCTGATGTGGCGGCCGTCCGGTCTGTTCGGCAAACGATAGGCAATGGCCGGCGCGGCACCAGAGGGGGTCACCCCCCACCAATACCTCGAGAACCAGACGCGCTGGCGACGCGTCGAGATCGCATTCTGGCTCGCCACGCTGCTGCCTTTTGTGGTGACGCCCACCTATCTCTCGCTCGCGAGCCAGATCGCGATCACCGCGCTCTTCGCCCTTTCACTCGACCTCATACTCGGTTACGCGGGCATCGTCTCGCTCGGGCATGCCGCGTTCTTCGGGCTGGGTGCCTACACCGCGGGCCTCATGTCGAAGTTCGTCTGGGGCGAGCCCTTGACCGGGCTCGTCGCCGCGGCGGCGATCGCGGGGCTGGTCGGATTCGCGACGAGCTTCATCATCGCACGCTTCCGCCACCTGGCGCTCATCATGATCACGCTCGGCCTGGGCCTGTTGCTCCACGAAGCCGCCAACAGCGCGAGCTGGCTCACCGGCGGCGCCGACGGCCTCCAGGGCGTCGACATCTGGCCGTTGCTGGGCGCGTTCAAGTTCGATCTCTACGGACGCACGGCATACGCCTATTCCCTGGTCGTCCTCGCGCTCATGTTTCTCGTGGCGCGGCGTCTGATCCACTCCCCGTTCGGGCTCGCCTTGCGCGGAATCCGCGAGAACGCGGTGCGGATGTCCGCCATCGGCGCGCCCAACCGCAGCCACGTCCGCAAGGTCTACACGATCTCAGCGGTCATCGCCGGCATCGCCGGCGCGCTTCTCGCGCAGACGACCGAGACTGTCTCGCTCGAGGTGCTGAGCTTCGAGCGCTCGGCGGACGTGCTCGTGATCCTGATCCTGGGAGGGGCCGGCCGGCTCTACGGCGGAATACTCGGAGCGATCATCTACATGGTCGCGCGCGACCAGTTCTCGGGCATCAACCCCCAATTCTGGTACTTCTGGATCGGCCTGCTGCTGGTCGCGGTGGTCATGCTGCTGCCGAACGGAATCCTGGGCGGGCTCGCGCGATTCGCCGAGCGGTGGCAGGGAGGGCGGCGGTGAACGGGGCGGCCCTGGCGACGCGCGGCCTCAACAAGAGCTTCGGCTCGCTCGTCGTGGCGAAGGACGTCGAGCTCGTGCTGCCGCACGGCGTGCGGTACGCGCTGATCGGCCCGAACGGCGCCGGCAAGACGACGCTGATCAACCTGATCACCGGCATGCTGCGTCCGGACACCGGCCGCATCTTCCTCGGCGAGGACGACATCACGTCGCTAGCGCCGGAAGCGCGGGTCAGGCGCGGTCTGGCCCGGACCTTCCAGATCAACGCGCTCTTCCCGCAGCTGAGCGCGCTGGAGGCCGTGACGCTGGCAGTCTGCGAGCGGCGCGGCTTTGCCGGCGTTTGGTGGCGCGGACTCCCCGAATACCGCGACGCGGCGGATGAAGCCCACGCGATCCTCGCCTCCCTGCTGCTCGGGGAGCACTGCTACCGGCTGACCCACGAGCTGTCCTACGGCCAGCAGCGCCTCCTCGAGATCGCCCTCGCCCTCGCTACCCGGCCGCGCGTGCTGCTGCTCGACGAGCCCGCCGCCGGCGTGCCCAGGGACGAGAGCGCGGAACTCTTCGCCGCGATCTCCGGCCTCGCGAACGACCTCACCGTCCTCTTCATCGAGCACGACATGGACATCGTGTTCCGTTTCGCGGCGCGCATCATCGTCATGGTGAGCGGCGGCATCCTCGTCGAAGGCACGCCCGACGAGGTCGCCGAGGATACGCGCGTGAGGGAGGTCTACCTGGGCAAGGCGCACCATGGCTGAACCACTCCTCGCATTGCGCGGCGTGCGCGCCGGATACGGGGACTCCGTCGTTCTCGACGGTGTTTCGCTCGAGATCCCGGAGCACGGCAGCGTTGCGGTGCTGGGCCGCAACGGCGTCGGCAAGACCACGCTGCTTCTCACGATCATGGGATTCACGAACGTCACGCGCGGGACCATCACCTGGCGCGGTCGCGACATCACGAGGATGCCGCCGCATGGCCGCGCCCGACTGGGACTGGGATGGGTGGCTCAGGAACGCGAGGTCTTCGCGTCTCTGACGGTCGACGAGAACCTGCTGGCCGCGGCGACGCCCGGCCGTTGGGACCTCGCCGCCGTCCGCGAGCTCTTTCCGCGCCTCGCGGAGCGGCGCCGCCACAAGGGCAGCGAGCTCTCCGGCGGCGAGCAGCAGATGCTGGCGATCGCGCGCGCGCTCATGACGAACCCGGCCTTGCTGCTGTTGGACGAGCCGCTCGAGGGTCTCGCGCCGATCATCGTCGAGGAGCTCGCCGAGGCCATCCGGCGCATGATGGCGAAGGAAGGGACCGCAGCGGTCCTGGTCGAGCAGCACGCCGAGATCGCGCTGTCGCTCACGCAGGAAGCGATCGTCATCGAGCGCGGGCAGGTCGCGCATCGCGGACCGTCGCGCGCGCTGCCCCAGGACCTGGCAACCCTCGAGCGGCTGGTCGGAATGCGCGTCTCGCCGTGGGGCAACGGGACGCGGGACGACGGCGAGGGCTAAGGGGGCGATGCGCTCCTCGACGACGACAGAGATCCGGGACGCGCGAACTGCCGTAAACTCCCACGTTGCGCGGGTGTAGTTCAATGGTAGAACGGCAGCTTCCCAAGCTGCATACGAGGGTTCGATTCCCTTCACCCGCTCCACTCCGCCACCCCTCTGCCCGAGCCGTAGACGTATGCGAGAATGGGTAAGTTCAAGGGATCTCACGGCCTCACTCCACGCATGGTGACGCGCCCCATCCACTCCGTCGAAGTCGCCGGGCTGAAACGCGATCTGCCGATCATCCAGGTCGCGCCCGGCGTGCGCATCGCCGTGATCAACATCCTCGGCGACACCGAGCTCGTGCAAGCCTGCGCCCGCGCGCTGGCGGAGCGGCTCGGCAAGCTGGAATTCGATTCATTCATAACCGCCGAGGCGAAGAGCATTCCGCTGGCGCACGCGCTCGCGGTCGAAACAGGCAAGCCCTATGTGGTGCTACGCAAGGTCTACAAGCCGTACATGGGCGCAACGCTGTCCGTGGAGACCCACTCGATCACGACGGGCAAGCCGCAGATGCTGCACCTCGACGAGAAGGACTATCGCGCGCTACGCCGGAAGCGGGTGGTCCTGCTCGACGACGTGATCAGCACGGGCTCGACGCTCACCGGCATGCGGCTCATCGCGGACCGCTCCGGCGCGGTCATCGCGGCCGAGGCCGCGATCTTCACCGAGGGCGACAATCCGGGCACGTGGCAGGGCGTCATTTCACTCGGCCACCTGCCCGTGTTTCAGGGCTAGCCGGCTCCGAATCAGCCCGCCGCCGCGAGCTTGGGCGATCCTTTCAGCGGCAGCGTCACCGGCTCGTTGCGCTCGGCCGAGAGATCGGCTGCGGTGTAGACCTCCATCACCATCCGTGCCTGCTCCGGCGTCACCAGCACCGGCCGATCGAATGCGACAGCCTCGACGAAGTGCAACGTCTCGGCGCGCATCGGCCCTGCGTACGTGTGGTCCACGGGCTCACCCGGCATCGACGACATCGGGAGCATCATGCCCCCCTTCATCGTGTTGAGCACCACATCGCGGTGGCTGTTGTCGACGAACACCGCTCCCTCTGTACCGACCATCTCGATCCAGGTGGTCGAGTAGTTCGGATAGCCGGGCGGCAAGCTCCAGCCGCCGCCGACCACGAACGAGAGTCCCGTGTCCAGGGTGACGGTAATCCACTGTGCGTCCGGGACTTGCGCGCCGGTGCGCTCCCGCATCGCGCCGTAGTTGACCTGCGAGTACACGCGGACCGGCTTCGCGGGCTCCAGGCACCAGAGCAGGAAGTCGATATCGTGGGTCGACTCCATCGCGGCCGGCGAGAGCTTGGTCCGGCCGGAGATCTTGGCGCCCAGGTTGCGGGTGATGTGCCGGCTCACCAGTGCGCTGACGGGCTTGCCGATCGTACCCTCGCGCAGGCTCTTCCTGACATACGCGAACTTCGGGTTGAAGCGCTGCGAGTAACCGATCGTGAACTTGAGATTGCCGCGAGTCGCAAGCGCGATCAGCTCGTCGGCCTCGGCGGGCGCCACGGCGATGGGCTTCTCGAGGAACACGTGCTTGCCCGCGAGAAGCGCATCACGCGCCATCGGGTAATGGGTCGACTCCGGCGTCGCGGAGATCATCACCGCCTCGATGTCCTTGATGTCGAGCAGCGACCGGTAGTCCTCGGTCGCCGACTTCGGGTTGGTGGCCTTGGCGACCTCTTCGAGCCGGTCCGGACGGATCTCGGCGATATGCAGATCGTTCACGAGCGGCGAAGCCGCGCAGGTTTCCGCGCGGATCCCCCCGCACCAGCCGGTGCCGATGATCGCGACGTTGATCGGGTTCATTGAAAGGTGCCTCCTTCGAGAAGTCGATGGTCCGCCTATCTGGTTTGGTGCGGACGCGTCACCTGGATCAGCTCGCCGCAAGCACCCCAGCCACGCCGAGCGATTCGGCAAGCGCGTCCAGGCGGGCGATGAGCGCGCCGTGCAGCGGAACGCCTTCACGCTCGCGCTCGACGCGGATCCGGTGGCTGCGCTCGCCCGGTACGCGCACCGCGACGACGCCCGGAAGAGTGGGCGAGGCGTGCAAGTCGCGGATCACGCGATCCACGCTCCGCTTGAAGCCAGTCACGTCGGCGAACGCGGCGATCGAGATCGCCACGATGAGATGCCCGGTGTTCGTCGGGGAGACCTGGTCGGCATTGAAGTCGATCGTGTCCCGCCCGACGGCGGCGCCGTTGAGCACGCCCGCCAGCAGGCTGAAAACGAGCGCAAGGCCGTAGCCCTTCGGTCCGCCGATGGGCAGTAGGGATCCCTCGCCGGCACGCTGCGGATCGGTGAGCGGACGGCCCTGCCGGTCGATCATCCAGTCCGTGGGCATCGTCTCCCCGCGCTGCGCGGCGCCTTTCACCTTGCCGTATGCGGCGACCGACGTCGCCATGTCCAGCACGATCGGCGGTTCTTCCAGCGCCGGAACGGCGACCGCGATCGGATTCGTGGACAGCAGCAACTCGGTGCCGCCCCACGGGGCCATGTGATTGGCGTTGCCCACCGCGATGTAGAGGCCGATCATGTCGCGCTCGAGCGGCATCGCCGCGTAGAGCGCCGCAGGCCCGGCGTGATTGCTGTTGCGCACACCGACCCACGCGACGCCGCTATGCGCCGCCTTGTCCATCGCGGCCCGGGTGGCGAAATCCATGACGAGATGACCCATCCCGTTGTCCCCGTCGACCAGCGTCATGCCGGCGGACTCGCGTACAACGCGAATCGAGGGGTTCACGTTCATGCCGCCCTTGTGGATGCGCTCGACGTATTGCGGCAGCCGGAAGACGCCATGGTTGTCGGCGCCGATGAGGTCCGCGCGGGTCATCAGCTCGGCGACCCTCGCCGCACCCGCGTCGGGGAGCCTGGCCGCGAGGAGTGCGCGCTTGATGAACGCTTCGAGCGCCCGCGCCGGAACGCGGGCCGATGCCGGCAAGTTCTTCCTGTCCGTCATGCTGCGGCACCAGCCGTTCGGGCCCCACCGACGAGGGCCTCGAAGACGCCTGGCGGGAACTCGGCGTGGTGGCGGTCGACGATGGGTGCCACGGCACGGATGAATGCCCCACGCTCCGCATCGGTCAGCCTCACGACCTCGCAGCCGGCGGCCGTGAGCTTTGCGAGCGCCTCCACGTCCTCTTCCGCGGCCATGCACCGCTGCGCGGCGGTCGCCTCTGCGGCGGCGGCGATCACCGCGTCGCGAACGGCCTGCGGCCAGCTCGCGAATGTGTCGCCGTTGCAGAGCAGCGCCGCGGCGCCCCAGAAATGGGACGAGAGCGTGATGTGGCGGTGTTGCGCGTGGATGGCGAAGTTGTAGATGTTCGTGAGGGGGTTGTCCTGCGCGTCCACCGTGCCCGCACGCACGGCGGCCAGTAGATCCTTCACGTCGAGCGGCACGGGCTCGAAGCCGAGCGCGCGAAACGCCTCCTGATGGGTCGCGCTGAACAGCGTGCGGATCCGCAGACCTCGGCAGTCGGCGGGTGCGCGGATCGGGCGCACGCGATTGCTCCAGTGGCGGAAGCCGTTGTCGAAATAGGCGAGCACCTTGTACCCACGCGCAGCGGCCAGCCTCTCGGAGAGCCGCTCACCGAGGCTGCCGTCGAGCGCCGCGTACGCTTGCTCACGGTTGTCCACGAGGAACGGGAGATCGAGCACGGCGATCTCGGGCACCGCCTCGGCGAGATAGCTCGTCGAGAAATAGCAGAGCTCGATCTTGCCCGTGCGCACCCATTCGAGCAGATCGGCCGCATTGTGGCCGCGCGCGACGATGTTGCCGTCGAGCTCGAACCGGACCGATGCGCCGAGCCGCGCGGCGAGACCCTTACCCAGGACCTCCGCCGCGCGATTGTGGATCGAGGCCGGCGGCTGGTAGCCGCCGCAGCGGATCAGGATCGGTTGCACGCTGCCCTGCTGTTTCCGCTGTCAGCTGGATGAACCCATTACTTCTTGAGCTGCTCGACGAGCTTCTTGTACTCGGCCTTCTGCGCCGCGCGCACCTTCTCATACTCGGGGCCGCTCATATACTCGGTGTTCTCGTCGATCCGCTTCATCAGGTTCTTGTAGGTCTTGTCGCTATTCAGCTTGGCGAACGCCGCTTGCAGCTTCATCTTCCTGTCTTCGGGAATACCGCGGGGCGCGAGGACAATGCGCGTCATTTCGCCCATTCCGCCGTCGACCTTGAAGCCGAGCTCCTTGAACGTGGGGACGCCGGGGAGCACGCTCTTGTCGCCCGCAATGGCGAGCGCCCTGACCTTGTCGCCCTGCGCCTCGATGACCGACGGGAACGCGATGGTGAAGTCTCCGTCGCCCGCGAGCACCGCCTGCATCGCCGGGCCGCCGCCCTTGTGGGCGATGAACGTCGCATCCACACCCGCCTCGGCGAGGAGCTGTGCCCCGGGAACCATCGAAGCGCCCCAGTTGCCACTGTGCGCGAACTTCAGCTTGCCGGGATTCTTTCGCCCGTAGTCGAGCATGTCCTTGAGGGTCTTCCAGGGCTTGTCGGCCCGCACCACGATCGCGCCGGGCGCGTAGTTGATCTGCGCGATGGCCACGAGATCCTTGGTCGGATCGTAGGGCAGCTTCTGGACGAACTGCTGGAGCTGGTCGATGTAGTTGTGGGTGAAGATCAGTGTGTAGCCGTCGGGCTCCGCCTTCGCGGCGGCGGCAGTGCCGATCTGACCGCCGGCGCCCGGCATGAGCTTCACGACGATCGGTTGCCCGAGGTAGGTCGGGATCACGCTCGTGAAGACCCGTGCATTCAGGTCATGCGAGCCGCCCGCGCCGAGCGGGATGATGAGCGTGATCGGCTTCTCGGGATAGTCGTCTGCGAACGCCGGCGTCAGGCCGACCCCGCACGCCATCAAGATCCCGAGCGCCAGTTTTGCAATCGAACGGTGTTTCATCGTCTCCTCCTTCGTAGGCCGGTCAGGGTGACCAGATTAACTTTGTTTGCTGAGTAGTATTGCCGGCGGCGATAGCTCCGAACAGCGTGAGGAGCGTGTGCACCGAAAAACCTTATGTACGAACAAGGGGGGAACGCCCCTTGCATATTCCCTGCCAGGGACCCCCCACCCGGTGATGCCAAGTTGCATAGTGTAGGCGCATCCGGGCGGCGACGACGCGGGGCTTGCAGGGCATCCGCGACCTCACTTTTCGGCGTCCGCGCGGGCGGCCTGCTCGCGCCGCAGGTTGGCGGAACGGCGCCACAGCAGGTAGGTCACCACGGGAGTCGCGACGAGCACGACCGAGGCGATCGGGCGGTCGACGAAGATGAAGTGCAGGAAGGCGCCCTGCGACATGCTCAGGGTCTGGCCCAGCGCGTACTCGAACACCGGGCCGAGGATGAAGCCCATCACCATCGGCGAGACGTCGAAGCGCAGCTTCTTCGCCACGTAGCCGAGGATGCCGAAGAACACGAGGATGAACAGGTCGAATTCGTTGGACTGGTACGCGTAGGCTCCGGTCAGCGCGAACAGCACGGTGAGCGGCAAGAGCAGGGACTTGCGGATCGTCACGATCCGCGCAAAGAACGGAATGGTGAGATAGCCGATCACCAGGAAGAGGACATTCGCGACCACCATTGCGACGAGGATGCCGAACACCAATGGCCCCTGCTCCTCGAAGAGCTGCGGACCGGGTCGCAGGCCGTTCGCGACGAATGCCCCGAGCAGGATCGCCGTCAGGTTGTCGCCCGGGATGCCGAGCGTAAGCAGCGGCACGAGGGTCGGGGCGTTCACGGCGTTGTTCGCGGCCTCCGGCGCGGCGACGCCCTCGAGCTCGCCCTTGCCGAACGTCTCCGGATGGTCCGACGCGTTCTTCGCGGCGCTGTACCCGACCATGGCTGCGATCACCTGCCCCATGCCCGGTATGGCGCCGATCGCCGCGCCGATCCCCGTGGAGCGCAGGATCGTGCGGAAGCAGCGCTTGAATTCGGCGAGCGTGAGCCGCTGTCCCTCGCGCCCAGGCGCCTTGGCGACCAGCGCCGCGCCCTTCCGCTCGACGGCTTCGAACACCTCGGGCAATGCGAACACGCCGATCAGCATCGGCAGCAGCGGAATGCCCGACCGGAGCGGAAAGAAATCGAAAGTGAACCGGGCAACGCCGCCGAGCGGGTCCTGGCCGATCAGCCCGAAGAACAGCCCGAGCACGAGCATGACCAGCCCCTTGATGAAGACGCCGCTCGCGCTCGCCGTAATGACGACGAGGCTGAGCAGGATGATCGCGGCGAGCTCCGGGGGGCCGAACTTGACGGCGATGAGCGCGATCGGGCCGATGAGGAACAGCGTCAGGATGCTGCTCGCCGTGTCGCCGAACGCCGACGCAAACAGGGCCATTTCCATCGCCTTGCGCGAATGGCCCTTCTTCGTGAGCGCGGGACCGTCGAAGGTCGTCGCCATCGAGGCCCCCGTGCCGGGGATCGATACCAGGATGGCCGGAATGCTGCCGCCGAAGATGCCCCCTTTCGTGACCGCGAGCAGGAACGGTATGCCGACCAGCGGGTCGACGAAAAAGGAAAGCGGCAACAGGATCGCGAGCGCCATGGTCGTCGTGAACCCCGGCAGCGCGCCCACCAGGATGCCGAGCAGCACCCCGATCGACATCATCATGAACGTGTCCACCCTGAACGCGAGCGGGGCGCCACTGACAAACAGATCCCACACGAGCGAAGGCCTCCTCGTCGAATGCGGCGGTCAGAAAAACGGAGATTCCGGCAGCGAGACGAGCAGGAGCCGCGTGGCGCCGTAGTAGATCGCAAGCGGTGCCAGCACGCTCACCGCAACGGTCAGAAAGTGATTGCGGTTGCCGTAGAAGACGGTGAGCACGAACGTCAGCGCGATTCCCGACA
Source organism: Betaproteobacteria bacterium (assembly GCA_022340285.1). Lineage (GTDB taxonomy): Bacteria > Pseudomonadota > Gammaproteobacteria > Burkholderiales > SG8-39 > JAABRB01. The sequence goes on along the minus strand of JAJDOG010000070.1, from coordinate 88,289 downwards.
AGACGAAGCCGAGCTTCGGTAACGCGAAGGCGTATGCGACGAGGCAGGCGATCGTGACGCCGATGTTGAAGTATCCCCGCGCTTCGACGGTACGGAACAGGTTGAGCTCGCGCAACCGCCCGCTGACGATGAAATACAGGATGGCGATGACCAGCAAAGCCCCGAAGACGAGGCGCGGGTAGAGGGCCGGATTGAGCGCGGTCAGCGCACGGCCGAACAGGCGCTCGGGCTTGGCGACCTGGTAAGGCACGGCCAAGAGCAGCGCGACGGCCAGTGCGGCGAGCACCAGCGCGGCGGCGTGGTTGAAGTTCCACTTCGACCACCTGGTGCCGCTCGAATCTCGCCCGTCGGTCGCCCGACGCGTTCCGCGCATGTGTCTCCTCCTTGCCTGGTTCGGCACAGTGAACCCGCGGGCCCACGCTGCTTCGCTTCGTCCGCTGTCCCCCTCTTGTCGCAGGGCAACGCGGCGGCGATGTCTGGACCGAAACCCGGGCGAATACTGCCATCTTTCGCGCCGATTATGGCTATGCTATGAGCAACTGGGAGCACGATGCCGCCCGACCGGGCCATCGGGCGGCCAGCCATCACGAGGAGGAGAGACCGCCATGAAACCAGAAGACAAGCGTATTTCGGGTAGCGTATCCGCAACGGAAGTGGACCCGACCGCAGATCAGACTGAATCCACGGTCGATTCCGGCCGCCGAAGCTTCCTGTCCGGGGTCGGGGCGCTCGGCGCGGCGGCCGCGATGCCGCTCGTGATCGCGCCGCGCTGGGCGCGGGCGGCGACGTGGCCCGATCGCTCGATCACGGCGGTCGTGATGTACGCAGCAGGCGGTGGGACGGACGTGGTGCTGCGCGCGCTCGCGGGCGAGATGGCGAAGTCCGTGGGATGGGACATCAACGTCATCAACAAGCCTGGCGGCGTCGGTGCGGTCGCCACGAGCTTTGTGCTCGGAAAGCCGGCGGACGGTTACTGGTGGCTCGGGGCGGCGAATTACAACAAGTTCGTGCGCATCATGGGTGGTTCCGACTCCGTGGCGTGGACGGACTGGCAGTTCTATCAGGCCGCCAATTCACTCGCCAGCTGGTCGGTGCGCACCGACTCGCCCTTCAAGAGCTTCGAAGAGTTGGTTGCGTTCGCCAAGAAGAACCCGGGCAAGCTCTCGATTTCCACGTCCGGAACCGGTGGGATCTGGCACGAGCTCGCAGCCATCGTCGCGCAGGCCGCGGGAATCAAGATCAAGTACGTTCCTTACAAGGGCGGCAAGCCGGCTACGCTTGCGGGGCTGCAGGGCGAAACGGACATCGCCGGAGGCGGTGTGCACGAGCACATCGAATTCATCCGTGCGGGCAAGCTGCGCTGTCTGCAGCAGACCGGCACAAAGGACATCAACGTGGAAGGCGTCGGCGTGTTGCCGTCGATCGGTAATTTCCTGCCGGAGCTCAAGCCGCAGCTTCCAGTAGGCGGGAACTACAACATCGTGCTGCGGCGCGACACACCTCTGGAAATTCTCAAGGAGGTGGAAAAGGTCTTCGTCGCCGCGGTGAAATCCCCGGGGTTCCAGGAGGTCGCGAAGAAGCGTTACTTCGATATCGATATTCGCACCGGGGAAGCGGCCGATCGACGCGCCGCACAGCTCGAGGTCCTGACCGCCGCCACGTTCGCAGAGGTCAAGGACCAGCTTGGCAAGAAGCCCAAGAGCGCCGCGGAGCTCGGCCTGCCCAGTCCCGCCGACTTCGACAAGTGGTGGCCGCCGAAGGGCTACAAGCCGCGCATGGCCTGAGACCCGCCTGCCGGACAGTCATCAGCACATCGAAGCGACACGCTCGGTGGCGGGATGGGGCGCGAGCACCCATCCCGCGCCGTTGCGCATGACAGCTCAGGCCGCACGGCCGTTACACGGAGGAGTCGAGCCCGGTGAATCCCGACCAGGACGAGGCGCGCATCGCGTCTGAACGGGAAAACCTCGAGCACGGGTTCCACGGCGAGGAAGAGGACGCTTCCACGCCGCAGAAGGACTTGGTCGCCGCGATCATCGTCGGCGTGTTCGCGGTGGCAGTGATGGTGCTCGCGTCGCAGCAGCCGAATCCCGGCCGCGTGCTGACCGCGCCGGGCCTGCTTCCTTTCATTACCGGACTGACCCTTCTTGCCATGGCTGTGGGGCTTGCTGTGGCCGCATTGCGCGACGGGGGCGGCAAGGACCTTCGCCGCGCCTTCTTCGCCGATCCCACGCAAAGCGATTCCCACGCCGGCCGCGGCTGGGCGCTGCTCGGACTGCTCGTTGCATTGGTGGTGCTGATCGATGTGCTGCCGTTCGAGTTCGCTTTCAGGGTCGGGAGCGTCAAAGCCGAGTTCGGTTCGTTCGAGGGCATCTCGATTCCGATCCTCGCCGCCATCCTGCGCCTCTTCTGGCGCGCGTCGGTGCTGCGCTGCGTTCTGGCGGCCGCCATTACCGTGCTCCTGTTCGCGAGCGCGTTTCGCTACGGATTCAACATTCCACTTCCCGGTTCCGGCTGATCATGATCCTCGAGCAGCTCCTCGCCGCGCTCTCGCCGTACCTGATCGTCGTCTGCCTCGCCGGCACGACGCTCGGCATCCTGTGGGGTGCGATGCCGGGCCTCTCGACCACGATGGCGATGGCGCTGCTCATCGGTCTGTCCACCGGGATGAGCCAGAGCGTGGCGATCATGTTCATTCTCGGCGTCTTCACGGGCAGCGTGTTCGGCGGCGCGATCTCCGCCGTGCTCATCAACATTCCCGGCACGCCCGACGCGGTGCCGACGATGATCGAGGGCTATCCGCTCGCTCAGCGCGGCGAGGGTGGTCTTGCGCTGGGAACCGCCATCGCGGCGTCATTCCTCGGCAACTGGGTCGGCATACTGCTGCTGATCGCATTCATCCCGCTCCTGCTCAAGCTCGCGCTTTCCTTCCAGTCTCTGGAGATGTTCCTGCTCGCGATGTGGGGCATCGCGATATCCGGCACCATGTCCTCGGGAAAACGGCCGATAAAGGGCTGGATCTCGGGCTGGATCGGCCTCGTGGTCTCGTTCGTCGGGCTGGATGCGATCCACGGCGCGCCCCGGTTCACGTTCGGCTTCGATCGTCTCGAGGACGGCATCAGCTACATACCGGTCCTGATCGGTTTGTTCGGGCTCGCCGAGATCCTGCGGGTGCTGCCGAAGAAGAGCCCGACGGGCATTCCGGCCAAGGTGGGGCGCATCGTTCCGCCGCTCGGCATGCTGTGGAAGCACTCGCGCGCGGCACTGCGCTCCGGGCTCATCGGCACGATCGTCGGGGCCATCCCCGGCGCGGGCGCCAACGTGGCGTCGTTTCTCGCCTACGACATAGGGCGACGGCGCGCCCCACCCGAAGAACGCGCGAAATGGGGCAAAGGGAGCTACGAGGCGATCGTCTGCTCGGAAGTCGCGAACAACGCGAACATCGGAGGCTCGATGCTCCCGACTCTCACGCTGGGCATTCCGGGCAGCGCCGCCGCCGCGGCATTCCTCGCCGCGCTCGAGCTGAAGAACGTGGTGGTCGGCCCGACGCTGCAGATCGAGCATCCAGGTCTCATCTACTTCATCTACTTCGCGCTCATCATCGCGAATTTCCTGATGTACGGCATGGCGATCGTGCTCGTGAAGCCGTGCGTGCGGCTGTTCAGCCTTCCGCAGACGCTTCTGATGCCGATGATCCTGCCGATATGCATGCTCGGCGCGTACGCCGTGAGCCTGAGCTACTTCGACGTGTACATCATGCTCGCCGCGGGGGTAGTCGGCTACGTCCTGCGGCGCTTCGGTTTTCCGCTTGCCCCCATGGTGCTTGCGGTGATCCTCGGTCCGCTCGCCGACGAGAACTTCCGGCGAACGCTGGTCGTGCTGAAAGGCGAATCCTGGTGGACGGTCGTCGTCGAGCATCCGATCGGCGTCCTGCTCCTCGTCATCGTTCTCTATACTTTCTACGACGGCATCTTCCGTCGACGGAGCTGATCCATGACTAAGCAAGGTGGCAAGGCCCAAAGGGGCACGAACAGAAAGGACATCGGACTCGCAGTTGTCGGCTGCGGCACGATCGGGCGCATCCGCAGCGTGCTCGCGCGGGATTACCCCGGCGTCGCCTGGATCGGCCTGTGCGACACGAACGAGCGCCTCGGCCGCAAGCTCGCGGAGGACACCCAGGCCGATTTCTTCACCACGGACTATCGCGAGCTCCTGCGCCGCTCCGAAGTGAACGCGACGATCATCGCGACCGACGAGAACGCGCACGTTGGCCCCACGCTCGCCGCAGTGGAGCGCAAGCACGATCTCTTCATCGAGAAGCCGCTCGCGACCGACGCCGAGGAATCGTGGCAGGTGCTGCAGGCGATACGCGAGAGCGGCGTCGACGCGGTGATCGGCTACACCCAGCGCTTCCGCCGGCGCTTCCTTGCCATCAAGGAGCGCATCCGCACAGGTCAGATCGGGGACCTCACGGCGGCGGTGACGCGCGCCTTCATGAACCGCATGGTGCCGATCGCGACCTGCCGTCGCACCGAGGAGCGTCGCCACCTCACGCCGATGGTGGTTTCCGGGACCCACAGCCTGGACATGAGCCTGTGGCTGATGGAGGGCTACGAGCCCGTCTCGGTCTATGCGCAGTCGTCGGACAAAACGCTCGCCGAGTGGGGGACCAAGGACGCCACCTTCGGCGTGTTCACGATGTCGAACGGTGCGATCTGGAGCATGAACATCAGCTGGGCGCTCCCGGTGGTGTGGCCCGGCGCAGTCTACGGGCTGGAAATCGGCATCGTGGGGACGAAGGGCGTGATCGACGTCGAGGACACCCATCGCGATCTCGTGCTCGCCTCGGAGCACCCGCAGGGTGCGGGCTACAGTCCCGACGGATTCAGGCCGGGCTTCGATCGCCATGTCGACTTTCTCACCAGCTATCCGCCCGGCGACCTCTACGACGGACAGTTGTGGGGGCCGATGCGCGAAGAGACCAACGCATGGTTTGCGCGCGTGCATACGGGCCTCTCCACGCCGCACGCCACCGCCGAGGAGGGCCACCGCAACCTGGTGCTGACGATGGCGATGGATCTTTCCGCGAAGCGCGGCGCCCCGGTTAAGCTGCCGGTCGATCCGGCGGCCTTCAAGGAGATCTGAGCGTGGGAACACGTGTCACGCGCGACAGAATCGGCTTCGCCGGACTCGGCGTGCTCGGCTCCGCGATCGTGCCGCATCTCGCCGCGGACGGCTACGACGTGACGGGATGCGATATCGACGCCGCCCGGGTGGCATCGCTCGGCATCGCGCGGGCCGAGTCGCCGGACGACCTCGCGCGCGCCTGTGACGTCGTGATCCTCTGCCTGCCGACAGTGGAGGCGCTGCACGAGGTGGTGTCGGGTCCCGATGGGCTCGACAAATCGGTCCGCCCCGGCCAGATCGTGCTCGAGATCGGCACGTTCCCGGTTGCGGAGAAGGTGCGGGCGCGAGACCGGCTTGCCGCGGCCGGCGCCATCCTGCTCGACTGCCCGGTGAGCGGCAATCGCCTCCACGCCCAGCGCAAGGGGCTGACGGCGTTCGGCAGCGGGGATCGAGCTGCGTACGACAGGATCGAGCCGATCCTGCGGGCTTTCACGAAGAAGGCCCATTACGTGGGCGAGTTCGGTTGCGGCATGAAGATGAAGCTCATCGGGAACATGCTCAATCTCATCCACAACAGCGCGGCGGCCGAGATCATGGTGCTTGGGATGAAGTCGGGCCTCGATCCGAAGCTCATTCACGAAGTGATCAGCGGCTCGGCGTCGAGCTCGAGCATGTTCGAGGTGCGCGGCGCGCTGATGGCGCGGAACGATTATCGCCACGAGGGAATGAACTTCTCCATCCCGCTCAAGGACGCCCGCATCATCACCGCGCATGCGGCCGATCTTGCGTGCCCGATCCCGATCTACCAGGCGGCCTTGCAACCCTATTACGCAGCGGTTGCGCAGGGTCATCGCGACGAGGATGCCGCGGCGGTCTGTGCGGCGATGGAGCTCGCGGCCAACCACGTCCGGGGGACGTAGCGGATCCCGGCTGGTGCGCCGCGACAAATGACGCAAGTCCCGACACTCGGTTAGCATTCACCCTGAACACCTACACCCAGTTGGAGGAGAAGCATGGCAAACGTTGGAATGGTTGGTCTGGACTGGCAGCAGCGGATCAACTGGGATCGGCTGCGCAAATACCGTCTGGAGCGCGCGCGAGAGAGGATGAAGGCCCACGGCCTCGGCGCGATGCTGCTGATGTACGACGAGAACTGCCGCTACGTCACCGGCACGCTGACGCCCGGCTGGAACCGGTTGAAGCCCGGTCTGCGCTACGCCATGCTGTGCGGCGACGATCCGCCCGTCCTGTTCGAGCAGGGCGATATCGGCTTCCAGATCAAGCGTCATTCGCCCTGGATCCCGGAGCAGAACGTGCGCTACTCGTACGCGTGGATCAAGGGCGCGGCGGGACCGGCCTCGACACAGCAGGTCAAGAAGTTCACTAACGCGATCATCCAGGAGATGAAGAAATCGAACGTCGCGGGCGCAAAGCTCGGCGTGGACTTCATCGACATCAACATGATCCAGGCGTTCAAGGACGCGAAGATCGACTGGGTCGACGGCATGACGCCCATGATGGAGGCGCGCGCGGTCAAGAACGAGGACGAGCAGGAGTGCCTGCGCATCGTCGGCGCGATCGGCGACGGCGCGCACTGGGAGACCATGAAGTTCCTGCGGCCGGGGATCACCGAGAACCAGGTGACCGCCCGCATCATGGAATATCTCTACTCGATCCCCGGCATGGAGGACGTCGAGGACGTCATCGTCTCCTCGGGGCCGAACACCTGGCCCAACTGGCGGAACTTCTCCGACCGCATCATCCAGCCGGGCGAGATCGTGTTCATGGACCTCGCGGCCCTTACCTGGAACGGCTACAAGTCCTGCTACTACCGCACCTACTGCGTGGGCAAGGAACCGAGCCAGGAGCAGAAGGACGTCTACGCGACCGCGCTCAAGTGGCTCTACGACTCGATCGACGCGGTGAAGGCCGGCACGACCACCCGCGAGATCGCATCGAAGTGGCCCTCGGCCAAGGACACCTGGGGCTACGAGGAAGAGGACCAGGCTGCCGCCAATCTGTGGGGCCACGGCCTTGGGCTCGCGCAATACGATCCGCCCGTCATCTCGCGGATCTGGTCACTCGAACACCCGATCGAGATCAAGTCGGGGATGGTGTTCGCGCTCGAGACGCAGCACGGCAAGCAATTCCGCTGGGGCGTGCGAATCGAGGAGATGCTGATCGTGCACGACGATCACACCGAGATCATCTCGAACTTCCCGGTGCAGCAGATCACGGTCTGCGAGCCGATCTCGGGCTACGGCGCGCACGTCAAGTGACAGGCAGACCGTGATGCGAGAGCAGTTCCATACGGCGCTGCTCGAGGCCCCGCGACGATTCCAGATCGTCGCGCGGCCGATGCCCGTCGCCGGCGCCGGCGAGGTCGTGGTGCAGATTGCGGCCACGGCGGTCTGCCACACCGACCTCGAGATCTACACCGGCCGCCACCCCGGGGTGCGCTACCCGGTCGTGATGGGTCACGAAGCGACCGGAACGGTTGTGGCGGTGGGTCCGGATGTCACCAGCGTCGCGGTCGGCCAAAACGTGCTGATCAATCCATGCATTGCATGCGGCCACTGCGACTGTTGCCTCCGGGGCGCGGAGAATCTGTGCCGCAACGCCGGACTCTTCGGGCGGGAGATCGAAGGCTCGCTCAGCCAGTATGCACGGCTTGGCGCACGCTATGTCCATCCGCTCCCGCCTCACCTCAAGCTCGCCGATGCGACGCTCATCGAGACGCTCGCGACGGTGCGGCACGCGCAGGAGCGAGTCGGCATCGTTGCGGGGGCGCCGGTGGTCGTGCTCGGGCAGGGCACGACCGGGCTGCTGCATACGCGGCTCGCCGTGCTGGCGGGCGCCAAGCCAGTCATCGTGGTGTCGCGCAGCAAATGGAAGCTCGACATGGCGCTCGGCATGGGCGCGCATCACGCGGTCGACACCGACGCGGAAGCGTCGGTGCAGGAGGTGATGCAGCTGACGGGCGGGGAGGGCGCAGACGTCGTCATCGACACCGTGGGCGGCGAGACCACCGTCAAGAACGGGATCGACATGCTGCGCCCGGGTGGGCGGTTCTCCGCATTTGCGGTGAGCCATGCGGCTGTGAAGGGCTTGACCACCTTTCCTTTCTACTTCAAGGAAGTCAGCATCATCGGCTCGCGCGCGCTGCTGTCGAGCGACATGGAGCCATCCATCGAGCTCGTCGCGTCGGGAAAGATCGACGTGAGCGGGTTCGTCACGGCGACCTATCCGCTCGGAAGTACGGCTGCGGCATTCAAGGATTATGAGCAAAACCCCGGAAAGATCCTGCGTATCGTAATCGACGCGCTCGCTGAATAGTGCGGGCGGTCTCACGTGCCGCGACGCCCCTTACTTTTTGAGGCAGAGATGAGCCAATTCGTTGTCCCGCTTTCCGCCCCGGAGGCGGCCGATGCCGGCCGCTTCGGACCGAAGGCGGCCAATCTCGCGGCGCTGGGCCACGCGGGCCTGCGGATCCCGGACGGCTTCTGCCTCGACGCCGAGGCTTATCGCGTGCAGGTCGCCGCGCTCGGCCTCGAAGCCGATGCGCGCGGGGCGTTCGCGACCGAGGACATCGGGCAGGCGCGCCGTCACGCGCTGGCGATGAAGATCGGTCTGCTCGAGCAACCCATAACACCGGAAATCGCGGAGCCGCTCCTCGATGCGTGGCGTGCCCTGCGCACACGTACCGGAGAAGCGGGCGTCGTCCGATCGTCGGCGCTCGTCGAAGACCGTTTCGGTTCGAGCTTCGCCGGCCAGTTCGAGAGCTATCTCGGCTTGAGCGACGAGGGCGAGTTCCAGACGGCCGTGCGCGCCTGCTGGGGCGCGCTCTGGTCGACGCGCGCGCTGCGCTACATGGCGACGCACGACGTCGATCCGGCCGACACCGCGATGGCGATCCTCATGCAGCCACTCGTATCGGCCGTCGCGTCGGGCGGCGGGCTGAGTCAGACGGCGGACGGCAACATGCTCATCAGCGCGACGTGGGGTCTTGGTTCCGCGATTGCGCAGGGCGAAGTCACACCCGACCGGTACGAGATCAACCGCGCGGGCGAGCTCATCGAGATGGTTGCGGGTCGCAAGGACCACAGCGTAGGCTGCGTCCATCGCAACACGGAGCCCGTTGCACGGGCGGTACCGCTAGCGCTTTCCCAGAAACCCTGCCTGAGCGAGGCGCAGGCGATCGAGCTCGGCGCTTTGCTGCGCAAGGTCGAGGCGCAGATGGGCATGCCCGTCGAGATCGAGTGGGCGCTCGACGAATTCGGTTTCAAGCTCTTGCAGGGCCGCCCGCTTCACATGCGCGCCGCGGGAGCGACCGACAAGCGGTGGCTGCATCATCCGCGGCTGAACGGTCACCCTGCCGGCATCGGCTGGGGCACAGGGCGTGCGCGGGTCGTCAATTGCGAATGCGAGCTCGGCACCGTTGTTCCGGGTGACGTCCTGGTGACCCGGGTTGCGGGGCCGGCGCTTTCACAGGTCTTGCCTCGCGTGTCGGGAGTGGTCGCTGAGCGTGGCGGCAGCACATCGCACCTTGCGTCGCTCGCGCGCGAGCGGGGCATTCCGATGGTGCTCGGCGTGCATGAGGCCACCACGCGCATCCCCGACGGAGTACAGGTGGCCGTGGACGGCGTCGCCGGCGTGGTGCGCTGGATGCAGTAATGCGCCCGCGTGTTTTCGTGACGCAGCCGGTCGCGCCGAGCGCGATCGAGCGGCTGCGCAAGGTCGCCGAGGTGACCGTCAATCCCGACGCATCGCGGGCGCTGTCCAAGGACGAGCTGCTCGCGGCGGTGCGCGAGCACGACGTGCTTTTCTGCCTGCTACTCGACCGAGTCGATCGCGATGTGGTCATGGCCGACGAACGCCTGCGCATGATCGCCACCATGACGATCACCCCGCCCGACATCGACACCGCCGCGGCCACCGAGCGCCGCATTCCAGTGACCGTGATTCCGGCGAGCCTGCTCTACGACGCGACCGCCGACATCACCTGGGCGCTGCTGCTCGCGGTCGCGCGCCGCGTGGTCGAAGGCGACAAGCTGGTGCGGCAGGGAATCTTCCCCGGCGCGCAATCGTCGTACCTGCTGGGCGGCGGCGTCACGGGCAAGGTGCTCGGGCTGGTCGGCGTGGGCGGCATCGGCCGCGCGGTGGCGCGCCGCGCGCGGGGCTTCGCGATGCGGGTCCTGTATCACGATCCGCGACCCGTTCCCGAAGACGAGGCGCGCGAGCTCGGCCTGACGCGCGTCCCGCTCGACGAGCTGCTGGCCCAATCGGATTTCGTCTCCATTCACGCGAGCCTCACGCCCGAGACGCGTCATCTGATCGGCGCGCGCGAGATCGGCCTCATGAAGCGGAGTGCGTACCTGATCAACGCCGCGCGAGGTCCGATCGTGATCGAAGAGGCGCTCGTCAACGCGCTCGCCGAGCGGCGCATCGCCGGCGCCGGGCTCGATGTCTTCGAGAACGAACCGAACGTTTCGCCGCAGCTGCTCGAGATGCCGAACGCGGTCTTCACGCCGCATGTGGGAAGCGCCGTCGCGGAGCTGCGCGAGGCGATGGCGAACGTGGTGGTCGACAACATTCTGGCGGTGCTCGCCGGAAAGCGACCGCCGAACTGCTGGAATCCGGAGATCTACTCGGGAGCGAGGTAGGACCTCCCACGAAGCGACAGCCGTCGCCGAGGAGGGGATGTTTCCAGATAGCTTCGAATCGGGAGGAAGTCCAATGGCCGACAAGGCAAAGGTGGTGATCACCGACTACGTCTGGGAATCGCTGCATGTGGAAAACCAGATACTCGGCAAGCTCGCGAACCTCACGGCGTTGAGGACCAAGACGCCCGACGAGTTTCTCGGTGCGGCCGGCGACTGCGATGCCCTGCTCAACACCTATGCGGGTCCCATCACCGCCGAGGTGATGGCGCGCATGCCGAACTGCAAAATCATCGCGCGCTACGGCATCGGCGTGGACACGATTGACCTCGCCGCGGCGACGGCGGCGGGCATCATCGTCACCAACAACCCCACGTACTGCATCGAGGAGGTCGCCGAGCACACCATGGCGCTCTTGCTCGCCTGTGCGCGGAAGATCGCCTTTTACGATCGCGCGGTCCGCGGCGGCAATTGGGCAGTGCCGCCGGGCAAGCCCATATTTCGCATGGCGGGAAGCACGATCGGGTTGGTGGGATTCGGCAACATCGCCCGTCAGGTAGCGGTGCGCGCGGCCTCGTTCGGCATGCGGATCCTCTTCTCCGATCCGGTCGTCAAGGAAGGCCAGTTCAGGGTTCCGGGCAAGAAGGTGACGCTGGAAAAGCTGCTCAAGGAGTCCGATTTCGTCTCGGTGCACCCGCCGCTCACGCCCAAGACGCGCGGAATGATCAATGACGACGCATTCCTGATGATGAAATCGACCGCGTTCCTCATCAACTGCTCGCGGGGTCCCGTGGTCGACACCGCCGCCCTGATCCGGGCGCTGGACGAGCGGAGGATTGCCGGCTGCGCGCTCGACACGATCGATCCGGAGCCGCTTCCCGACCCGCACTCGCTCCGCGGGCGCGAGAACGTGATCTTCACCCCGCACGCCGCGTGGTACAGCGAGAAGGCGATGGAAGGGCTGCAGCAAGGCGCGCCCAACGAAGTGCGTCGCGTGCTGACGGGTCAGTGGCCGGTGAACGTGGTCAATCCCGAAGTGCGAGGCAAGACTCGCGCGAAGATCGCCGCGCCCAAAACCAAGGCCGCCAAGGCCAGAACGCCCGCCAAGCGTGCGGCCAAGAAGAAGTCCTCGCGGAGGTAAGTCAGATGGCAAAGACCGATTCGATCGACGGCTCCGGATTCCCGCTCGGTTTCAAGTTCAGGCAGGGCCGCGCACGCTCGCCGTTGGTCTCCGGCGCCAACGGCCGCGACGTGTTCAAGGTGGAGGCGCGCCAGCTCGTCGGGCACCAGAAGGAAGCCGTCGTCACCGAGGGCGCGAGCGGCAGCAGCTGGCGGCTGGTCTGCGACGAGGGAAAGCATCTCAAGGCGACCGATCTTGCCCCTTTCCCGCTGGGCTACTTCAATGCGGGGCTGCAGGCCGACCTCGTGAACCGGATCCTGTCGCTCGCGCGGGCGCGGTCCATCCTGCTCGAGTCGCTCGACGTCGAGCTGCAGAACTTCTACTACATGACCGGCGCGTTCTTTCGCGGCGACGGCAAGGGCTACGCCGAACCCGCGAAGGTCAAGGTCATCATCGGCTCGGCGGCACCGAAGGAAGCGATCGCGGCGCTCGTGCGCGCCGCAGTGGCCGCTTCCCCTGCATTGGCCGCCATGCGCAATGCGGTGGAAAACACCTTCGCGATCTACGTCAACGGCAGGCGCCGCGAGGTGACGACGATGAAGAACTCACCCGCGCCGGACGCAGCCGATCCGCTCAAGACCTATTCCGCCGCGCCGAGTCCGCTCGCCGGGTCGAACGATCTCCCCGACCTCGTTCGCAAGACCGGCGAGCTGCGCGAGGGGACGGTCACGGAAGCGCCTGCCGGGACGACGACCCGGATCATCCGCACCGTGGACGGAACGTGCCGGCTGCTCGATCCTGCGGGCGTCACCGAGACCGACACCGTTCTGGGACTGCCCGGCATGAGCCACTTCGCCCTCAAGAGCGACGAACGTGGAGCGACCGGCGGAGGAGCGGTGCCGGACCAGGGCCCGACCGGCCTCACACTGCTTTCGGCGGGGATTGCCTTCTGCTACATGACGCAACTCGCGCGCTACATCGAGCACATGAAGTTCAAGATCCGCCAGGTGCGCCTCGTGCAATTCAATCCCTACACGCTGCAGGGCTCCGCCGCCGACGGGTCGGCGCGCGGCAGCATCGAACCGGTCGATACCCATCTCTTCCTGCATGGGGAGGAGAGCGACGAGACTCACGAGAAGCTGATGAGAATCGCCGCGACGACGTGCTACCTGCACGCGACGCTCGGCTCGGCGCTGGAGCCCGAGGTGTCCATCGAGGTGAACGGAGCGGCCCTGGCAGCGTGAAGAGCGCCCGCATGCGGGCAATCACTGCATGCCGGAAATGTACTCCGCAAGTGCCATCAGCTCGAGCTCGGTCAGCTTGCTTGCCACCACGTGCATGACCTCGTTGTCGTTCGTGCGCTCGCGTTTGTTGAAGTCCCTGAGCTGACGCTCGATGTAGAGCGCCCGCTGGCCGGCAAGGCGCGGGAGGCGTGGCGTTCCCTGGCCTTTCGCGCCGTGGCAGTCCTGGCACGCCGGGACCCCCGAAAACCGGTTTCCGTGGTGGAAGAGGTAGCGGCCCACGCCCCCGAGCTCCGGGTCCGACGGGGGATGCGGCGCGATCTTCTGCTGCGAGAAATACAGGCCCAGCCCCTCCATCACCTCGGGTGACAGATTCCTTGCGAAGCGCGTCATCTCGCCTTTTCGCCTGCCTTCCTTGAAATCCTGCAGCTGCTTCACGATGTATTCGGCATGTTGGCCGCCGAGTCGCGGGAAGTACTCTCCGGAGCTTTCCCCTTGCATGCCGTGACACACGGAGCACTTCGACTCGACGAGTTCCTTTGCCCGCTCGATGTCCGGCGCGGCATGGAGCACCCCGATGGCCAGAAACGACCATACCCCAACTGCAGCGCGGATCGCGTGGACGTCAACCCTTCTCATAGCACCTCCTCGGCGTAGAGTTGAATCGTATCCGCTTCCGACGACCGCCGCGAACACGCCCTACGGGGCGACCGGCGATCAATCCAGTCGAAGCAGCCGAGCGGCGGTCTTGCCGAGAATGAGGTCGCGCTCGGCTTCGGTCAGCGCGTCGAGACGCTCGATGGTTCCCACCGGATCGACGAGGCCCATGTCGAAGCAGTAGTCGCTGCCGAGCAGCACGCGGTCGGCGCCGACGAGCCGGATGAGGTCGAGATTGATCCGGTCGCTGTGGCCGATGGTGTCGTAGGTGAAGCGCGTGAGGTACTCGCTCGGCAGGCGCTTCATGTGCTTGAGCTCGGGGCGTACCTTGGTTCCGTGGTCGAGGCGGCCGATCAGCCCCGGGAACGCGCCGCCCGCGTGCGGCAGATTGACCTCGAGCTTGGGAAATGCGTCGAGCACGCCGCCGAAGATGAGGCTGGCGGCCGCCATCCCGGTGTCGTAGGGATTGCCGAGCAGGTTCTTGAGATGATAGCGGGTGGTGCGCTCGCGACCGATCGTGTCCACCGGGTGCAGGAAGATCGGCAGGCCGAGCTCTTCCGCTTTTGCATAGACGTCCCAGTAGCGCTTCTCGTCGAGCTCGGTCCCGTTGATGTTCGTCGCAAGGTACATGCCGCGAATGCCCGGCAGTTTTGCAGCGCGCTCGAGCTCCCGGACCGCGAGGTCGGTGGCCTGCATCGGCGCGATGGCGAGTCCGACAAATCGGTCCGGATGCCGGGCATGCGCGGCGGCCGCAGCGTCGTTGTAGGCTTGCGCGAGCGCGAGCCCGAATGCCGGCGTGGCCCAGTTGACCATCGGCGTGGTGAGCGAGAGCGCGTGCACGTCGACACCCTGTCGATCCATGCCGGCGATGCGCAGGCCCAGATCCACGAACTCCTCGTCGAACGAGTTCGTGATGCGTTCGGTGCGGATCACGTAGGCGCTGCCCTTGCGCTCGAGCCGCGCGCCTTCGGCCGCGCCGTCGCGCTCGAAGAGCTTCAGCCACTCCGCCGGATACCAGTGGGCGTGCGTGTCGATCGTGCGCGCGCGAACCCGCCGGTCGCGGGACGCGGCGTCGTTTTGTCCGGATTGCCTGCTTGCCATGCGTGGTCCATTCCAGGTCAGTGTCGATTGATTTGGAGATCCGGCGTCGCGCACGCCGGGGCGGGCACGGGGTCAGGTCTCGCGCATTTCCTGTGCCGTGACGCCGGTACCGGTGTCGTTTGCGTACTTGGCCCAGTTCTTGATGAGCAGCGCGTCCGGCGGGCGCGTCGCCTGGACCGAAGGAAGCGCGAACATGGCTTCGCGCCAGCGCAGCAGCCGCGTGCAGCCCGCAGGGATTGCGAAGCCACGGTAGTGCTCGAGCGCCACGAAGCGCTGCACGTGCGGAAAGAAGGTGAAGTCGACGAGGCTCGGCTGCTTGCCGAGCCAGTGCGGCCCGTCCGAAAGATCGCGCAGTCCCTGCTCCATTGCGAGCACTGCCTCGGTCAGCCTCTGACGATGCAGGTCCTGCCCTGCCTGGTCCTGGCGGAGCATCATCTTGTAGACGTGCGGCACCATGCGGCTGTTCGCGAAGTCGATCCAGACGCGCGCCTGCGCGCGCCGCAGCGGGTCGCGGGGCAGCAATGCCGGCTCGGGAAAGACCTCCTCGAGATACTCGTTGATGACGGCCGACTCCCAGACGATCGCATCGCCATGGCGGATCACCGGAACCTTGGCGTACGGCGAGATCTCGAGAAACCAGGCCGGCTTCGCGTCGAGATCGATTTCGGTGAGCGAGAAGTCGATGCCCTTTTCCAGCAGGACCATGCGCGTGCGTTGCGCGAACGGGCAGGTTCCCGCGCTGACAATGTCGATCTGCGCCACTATGGCGTGATCCGGTTGGCGTGATCCACTCAGCGAACCTTGACCGGTTTCCGGGTCGCGGTCGATTCCACGATCGCCTGGAACGCGGCCGTGACCTGTCGGATCTCGTCGTGCGAGATCACATAGGGCTGCTTGTCGCGAATCGCGATCGCAAAGGCTTCGAGCTCCGCCCGCACCGAGTCGAAATCCTTGGTCACGACGAGCTCGGGCTCGGCCGGCTTGAACTGCCCCTGCGTGGGCATGCCGCCTGCCGGAACGAACTGGAACGTGTCGAAATTCGGCCGCAGGACTTCGCCATACCCGTTGGTGCCGAAGACCGCTATCCGGTAGCTCACTGCGGTTGCGAGCGAGCAGAAGAAGCTTGCCGGAAGCCCGCTCTTCATCGTCATCTGCACGCTCAGCGAATCGTCGATGTGCGGCGCGGCGCGTCTTGTGCCGATGCAGTACACCTCGTCGACCGGACCGAAGTAATCGACGAATGTATCGAGCACGTGCACACCGAGCCCGGTGAGCGGTCCGGCAGGGGCCTGGACGGGGTCGGCGCGCCAGAAATCCTTTGCGAGGGCGAGCCCGCCCGGCGCGTTCGCCTCGCCGGTGGCGCCCACGATGGTGCCGAGGCGCCCGTCCTTGATTCGCGCGCGGAGATCGGCGACCGCCGGCGGAAAGCGGCGGTTGTACCCGACGGCAAGGACGACGCCGGCTTTCTTGACCGCGTCGAGCGCCGCATCGCACGCCTTCAGGTCGAGCGCGAACGGCTTCTCGACGAAGACGTGCTTGCCTGCGGCGGCGGCCTGCCGGACCTGATCGCTGCGGTCGGTGTGCTGCGCGGCGTAGACGACGGCGTGGATTGCGGGATCGCGCAGGATGGCCTGCACATCTTCCTGGAAGGTGATGCCATTGGACCGGCAGAAATCCTCGACCTTCGACCGCGTACGCGTATGCGCCGCGGTGAAGCGGATCAGATCGCTCTTGCCTTGCACCGAATTGACGAGCGTCTTGCCCCACCAGCCGAGTCCCACGATTGCCGCATTGAGCATGATTGCGTCTCCTGGCGAACGAATTTTTCCGGGGAAGCGCCGAGTCTCAGACGCGCGGGAATTCGTGTCAACTCTGCGCGTGCCTCACGTTAGAATGACCGGCCGAAAATCTGAATCGCCGTAAACAGCGACCTCGATGCGCGCCACGCTGGTCACCATTCCCACGGACACCACGCCGCTCGAAGGGGTGTTCTACGAGCCCGAAGGCAAAGCGCCGATGGGTGCGGTGCTGCTCTTTCATGGCAACACCATGAACTTCTATGTCGGGGCGCCGCGGTTCCTGCCGCCGACCCTGACGGACCTCGGGTTTGCCTGTCTCGCGTTCAACCGGCGCGGGCACGACATCCTCGGCACTCGGGATAGCCGTGCAGCAGAAGGGGCGGCGTTCCAGCTCACGCGCGAAGCGATCGCGGACAATCGTCTCGCTGCAGAGTGGCTGGCTGGAAAGGGCTTTCCACACCCGGTGGTGATCGGGCACTCGAACGGCGGGACGCTTGCCGTGCGCCATGTCGCTGATCATCCGGATACGCAAGCGCTGGTGCTGCTTTCGGCGCACTGCGGCGGCAAGCACCTGGTCGTTCGAGCGAGCCAGACCGGGCTGCTCGCCAGCGACCGCGTCGAGGAGATCACGGCTCGAGCCCGGGAGCTCGTCGCCGCCGGGCGCGGAGGCGAGCTGATGCTGCTACCGGGATGGTGGTATGTCGTCACCGCCGAGAGTTTCCTCGATCTCCAGACCGAGTTGCCCGATATCGTCGAGCTGGCGCCGCGGATCCGTTGCCCGGTGCTCTATCTGCGTGGTGACCGGGAGCCCGAGGAGCTCTACCCCACGGAAGCATTTCAGCGCCGCGCGGGCGGCCCCTGCACGGTCGAGATCGTGCGAAACTGTGGGCACTTCTACGTCGGCCACGAGAAGACAGTCACGGAAGTCGTCGCGAACTGGCTGGCCCGATCGCTGACGGGCGCGACCTGACACCATCACAAGAGGAGATTCGCCATGGCAAGTATCGAGATCCTCGACCGCTCCACGATGACGGAAAAGCTCTACGAAGGCCTCGTGGTCGAGCCGAAGGAGACCGCGATCATCGCGATCGACATGCATCGCGGCCATCTGGACATGGACGTCGCGACGATGCCGACCAAGCCGGAGGACGCCGAGCGCGTGATCCGCAATGCGAAGCGCGCACTCGACTTCGCGCGCTCGCAGGGTGTGCCGGTGATCCACGTGATCCTCGTCTACCGGAAGATTCCCGGTCTCGGCAGCGAAGGGATGACGCAACCCTTCTGGCGCGCGTTGCACGAGCTCGTGACCGAGGAGGATCGCCTGACCCCGGGCCGGCGCAGCACGGTGAACGGACACAACCTCGAGGGCTCGCCGGGAACGCAGATCATCCCGGACCTGCTTGCGCCCACCGATTATGTGATCAACAACAAGAAGCGCCTCGACTGCTTCTATGGCACCGACCTCAAGGCGCTGCTCGAGACACTGGGCGTGAAGACCGTTTGCATGATGGGGATCAACACCAACACGTGCGTTCTCAACACTTCGTTTACCGCCTTCAACCACGATTTCCGCGTCGTCCTGCTCTCGGATTGCGTCGGAAGCATGTACGGCGACGACTTGCACGTGCTCGGGTTGCAGAACGTCGCTCGCTGCCTGGGTTGGGTCGTCACGAACGAGCAGCTCATCGAGAAGCTGGGCGCGCACGCGCCGGCGCAGCGTGCCGCAAAGGGGACGGTAGGACGAACGACCGAGAAGGTCGTGGGCTGACGCTCGCGCGGATTGGAGAATCGCCGATGAGTCAAGCGAGCAGGATCCCGGTCGCCGGTCGGCCTGCGACGGTCGTGCAGACAGGGCGCGGGCCCGATCTGCTGCTCGTGCATTCCCTGCTCGCCGAGCGGTCGTCGTTCGACCAGGTACTTCCTGCGCTCGCCGCGCGCTTTCGCGTCACGGCACCGGACCTGCCGGGCTACGGGGGTACCGCGCCGTTGCCCGAGCCGGTGAAGATCGAGGACTACGCGGACTGGGTTGCCGAGCTGATCCGCACGTTGGATCTGCCCACTTCCACGACGGTGCTCGGAAACGGGTTCGGCGGCTTCGTCGCCACGGCACTGGCGGTCCGGCACGGCGCGCTCTTCGACAAGCTGATCGTCGCCGACGCGCTGCCCGGATTTCCCGCGCCGGCGAAGGAGCCGCTCCGCGCCCTGGCGGCGCGCGTCGCGTCACAAGGCATGGAGGGCGCCCTCGACATCGCCATTCGCCGGATGTTCCCAGAAGACTACATCGCGGCGAATCCGGGGATCGTGGCGGAGCGTAAGGAGGCGCTGCTGCGTGCGGCCGATGCCGGGGCGTTCCAACGCGCCGCGCTGGCCCTGACAAAGCTGGATCTCGCGTCCGAGCTCGCGAAGATCCGCAATCCGACGCTCGTCATATGCGGCGCGCTCGACCAGACCACGCCGCCCCAGATCGCACGGCAGCTCGCAGAAGGAATCTCCGGCGCGCGTTACGAGGAGATTCCCGAGTGCGGGCATTGCCCGCAAGTGCAGAAGCCCGACGCGCTCGTCGCGCACGCGCTCGCCTTCGCCGCGTGAAGGGGCGCGCGGCCTCGCCCAGCCTAGACGCTGGCGGGAGCCCCCGGCTGCTTCAGCGGATGCGCTTTGGCGAACGCCTCGATCGCGAGGCAGGTGTCGAAGATGCGCTTGCAGGTGGGGTAGGGCGCGAGGTCCACCTTGAACAGGTTCGCGCCGGCGATGTGGCTCGTGAGGCAGATGTCGGCTAGCGTCGGTGCGTCGCCGTGGCAGAACTTGCCGGTGCGGCGATCGGACGCGAGGTTCGCCTCGAGTGCCTCGCAAGCGCGGCCGATCCAATGCCGGCACCAGTCCTCGGCAGTCTTTTCCTCGACGCCGTATTGCTTGTTGAGGTAGTTGCGGATGCGCGGAATCACCAGCGGGTGCGCATCCGCCGCCACGATCAAAGCGAGAGCGCGCACTCGGGCGCGATCGCGCGGGGCCTTCGGCAGGAGCGGCGGCTGCGGATGCGTCTCGTCGAGGTACTCCAGAATCGCCATCGACTGGAAGAGCGGCGCGCCATCGCCGTCGATGAGCGCCGGCAGCACGCTCTGCGGGTTGACCGCCTTGTACTCGGCGAGGAACTGCTCGCCCTTGGGGAGGTTGACCATGGTCTCCTCGTAGGGGAGCCCCTTCAGATTGAGCGCGATCCGGACGCGAAACGTGGCGAGCGAGCGCCAGTATCCGTAGAGTTGCATGGCCTATCCCTTTCCGTGTTTGGGCCAGTAGCTGGGCAGCACCGAGACATCCCGGGCGCCCCAGCCGTCGCGCGACGCCTTCGAGTAGACCTCGAGCGCACTGGCGACGATCGGCAGGTCCGTGCCGAGCGACCGGGCCTCTTCGAGCATGGTGCGCAGATCCTTGCAGACCAGGTCAACGTTTATCGTCACGCCCTTCGGCTCGCCGCCTTTCAGCACCTCGGCGATCTGCGGCGCGCGGTTCTTGAGCATCGTCGGCGCGCCCGACGTGTCCGAGAAGATGTCCATCAGGCGGGTGGGATCCACGCCGGTCTGGCTGCAAATCGCCAGCGCTTCGCCGCAGGCCTGGTACCACACCAGCAGCGGTAGATTGATCGCGAGCTTCATAGCGGCGCCGGCGCCGACGCTCCCGACATGCTCGTGGCGGCGGCACATCTGGTCGAGCAGCGGCTTCGCCCGCGCGACGTCTTCGGCATTGCCGCCGACGAAGCCGAACAGCTTCCCGTCCCGCGCGGGGGTGATGGTGCCCCCGACCGGACAATCGATCATGCGGGCGCCTTTCGCGGTCACGTCGGCCGCGAGCTTGCGCTCGACATCAGGCCGGACGGTGCTCATTTCGATGAAGAGCTTCCCCTCGCAGTCCCCGGAGAGCAGGCCCTGCGGCCCGCGGTAGATCGCGTCGATCGCATCGGCGTCGCTAAGGATCGTGACGATGACCTCCGAGTCACCGACCAGCGCGGCAGGCGTCGCGGCGACCTTCGCTCCCTTGCCCACGAGCGCCTCGGCCTTGGCCGGGCTGCGGTTCCAGACCGTGACTTGATGCCCGACGGAGAGCAGCCGCTCGGCGATCGCGGCACCCATCCGCCCAGTTCCCGGAATTCCGATCTTCATTTCGCGCTCCGTTTCTCGTCGATGAGTTCGAGCAGCCGCTCCGGCGAGAGCGGATACTCGTTCAGTTTCACGCCCAGCGGCTTCAAGGCGTCCTCGACCGCCGAGACGATGCAGGCAATGCCTGGAATCGTGCCGCCTTCGCCCGCACCTTTGACCCCGAGCGGGTTGAGCGGCGAGGGCGATTCCATGTGCTCCAGGCGGATCGGCGGTATTTCCGTCGCGATGGGCAGCAGATAGTCGCCGAAGTTCGTGGTGACCGGCTGTCCGCTGTCGGGGTCGTACTTCATGTGCTCGTAGAGCGCGTTGCCGATGCCGTGGACGACGCCGCCCACGATCTGTCCCTCGACAAGCATCGGATTGATCAGCGTTCCGCAGTCATGCGCGACGCGGTAATCGAGCAGGGTCACCGCGCCGGTCTCGATGTCGACCTCGGCCTGCGCAACGTTCGATCCGTTTGCGTACACCGGCCGCTCCGGGGTGTGATAGGCGGTGGCCTCGAGCCCGGGAGTGAACCCGTTCGGCAGCGGCACGTTGACATTGGAAACCAACCGCTTGGCAAGCTCGCCGAGCGTCACCTTGCGTTCCGCCACGCCCTTGATATGGACGGCGCCACGCGTGATCTCGAGATCCTGCTCGGCGGCCTCGAGCTGCAGGGCCGCCAGCCGCAGCGCCTTGTCGCGCACCTGGGTCGCGGCCAGGTGGACACTGGGGCCCGCAGTGGCCGCCACCCGACTGCCCACCGTCGACAGCGCGATCGCCGAGATCGCCGTGTCGCCGGTCTTTACGATCACTTTCTCGGGGTCGACATCGAACTGATCGGCGGCGATCTGCGCGACGATGGTCTCGAGTCCCTGGCCCTGAGAGCACGAGCCCAGCTCCACGCTGATGCGCCCGCTCGGCAGCACCTTCACGGTCGCCCCCTCGTAAGGGGGCAGCCCCGTATCCTCGTTGTAGCTCGCGATCCCCATTCCGATCCACCGACCGGACTTCGCGGCCTGCGCGCGCTTGGCCTCGAACGCCGTGTATGCCGAGGACTTCATGACCATGTCCAGGCAGGCGGCATAGTCGCCGGAGTCGTACTGGATCGTGACTCCGGTCGGGAGTCTCCCCCCGGTTTCGTACGGGAACTGGTCCCTGCGCACGAAATTCGCGCGCCGCACATCGGCTCGGTCGAGGCCGAGGGTGCGCGCAACGCTGTCCATCGTGCGCTCCATGATGAACGCGGCGCAGGGTCGACCCGCGCCCCGAATCGGCGACGTCGGGACGGCATTCGTAAACACGCAGTCGAGGGTCACTTCCACGGCCGGGATCGCGTACGGACCCGGAAACGGCACGATGGACGTCATACAAAGCAGCAGTCCGTAGGGCAGGTAGGCGCCGTTGTCGTGAATGCACTTGGCGCGCAGCGCGAGCACCTTGCCATTCGGCTCGCACGCCACTTCGACGTCCCACCACTGGTCACGTTGCTGCGTCGTGGTGAGGAAGTGCTCGCGGCGATCCTCGATCCATTTCACCGGGCGGCCGAGCTTCATGGCCACCAGCGCGGCGACCAGCTCCTCCGGGTAGTGGCCGGCCTTGGGTCCGAATCCTCCGCCGACATCCGGAGCGATGACGCGTATGCCGGCTTCCTCGCGCTCCAGGTACTGTGCGAGGTAGCGCCGGACCAGAAACGGCGACTGGGTCGAGCTCCAGAGCGTCAGCTGGTCCGCGGCCGGTTCGTGTTGCGCGATGACGCCACGTCCTTCGATCGAGTGGGGCGCGCCACGATGCTGGCGATAGGTCTCCCGGATCACGTGCGGCGCGCGGGCGATGGCACCCGCTGCATCGCCGAACTTCCAGGCGACGGTGGCCGCAATGTTGCTCTGCGCGCCGCGGTGCGCGGGGATTGCATCCGCCCGCGCCGCCTCGCGGACATCGATCGCGTGCGGGAGCGACTCGTAGTCCACGGTCACGAGATGCGCCGCGTCCTCGGCGATGTAGCGGTTCTGGGCGATGACCACCGCAATCGCCTCGCCCACGTAGCACACCTCGTCCTTGGCGAGGGGATGCTGCGTGAAGTTCTGCTTGATCGCGGGGCTCGGATACGATTGCACCATCGGCTTCTGGGCAATCGCCCCGAGATCGGCGATCGTCCACACGGCCACGACGCCGGGAACGGCGCGCGCGGCGGACGTATCGAGCGACTTCACCACGGCGTGCGCCTCGGAAGAGCGCACGAACGCCATCTCGAGCATTCCGGGCAGGACGATGTCGTCGGTGTAACGGCCGTGGCCGGTGACGAAGCGCGGATCTTCGACCCGCTTGACGACCGCGCCGACGTTTCTCGCGCCCATCGTCACGCGCCTCGCAGCTTCTGCGCAGCATCGAGCGCGGCGGCGACGATGCCCTGGTAGCCGGTGCAGCGGCAGAGGTTGCCAGATATCGCCTCACGTACCTCCTTCTCCGAGGGTGAAGAATTCTCGGCGAGGAATGCCGTGATGGTCATCTGCATGCCCGGCGTGCAGAAGCCGCACTGCAGGCCATGGTGGTCGCGAAACGCCTGCTGGACGGCATGCAGCGTCCCGTCGGATTTCGCGAGCCCCTCGACGGTGGTGATCTCGCACCCATGCGCCTGCACTGCAAAGAGAATGCAGGATCTGGCCGCAGCGCCGTCGAGATGGATGGTGCAGGCGCCGCACACGCCGTGCTCGCACCCGATATGGGTTCCGGTGAGGCCGAGCTCGTGGCGCAGGAAATCGCCCAAGGTGAGGCGTGTCTCGACCTCGCGCGTATGGCGGACGCCATTCACGGTCACTTCGATCGTCCGGCGGTCGCTCATTGTCGGCTCCCCTGCATGCGCGCGCGCTCGGCGGCGCGCCCGATCGCGCGACCGAGCATCACGCCGGCGAGGCGCTTGCGGTAGGTGCCCGTCGCGTGAGCATCGTCCAGGGCTTCCAGCGCCCCGATCTCGGCAGCGGCCGCCTTGATGGCCTCGCCCGCGAGGTCGGAGCCCGTGAGCAGCTTCTCCGCAGCGGAGAGACGCACCGGGGTGGTGGTGACGCCGATCAGCGACAGCGCAATGCGGCGCACCTTGCTGTTCCCATCGAGCGCGACGAGGCAGCCCACGCCGGCCATGGCGAAGTCCCCCTGCCGTCGCGCCAGCTCCACGAACGCATAGCCGTGCGGCTCGCGCCACGCCTTGAGCGTGACGCCGGTCAGGACCTCGTTCGGCTCCAGGTTGGGCGTCATGAAAGATACGCCCCACTCGGCCATCGCAATCGAGCGCGTGCCGTTCGGCCCCGCCACCGTCAGCATGGCGTCGTGGAGCGCGCACACGCCGGGCAGCTCGGCGGCAGGGTCGAGATGGGAGAGGCTGCCGCCGATCGTGCCCCGGTTGCGCGTCGCGATGTGGCCGACGGAATGCAGCGCCTCGACCAGTACCGGGCACGTGCGCTGGACTTCCTGGGAGTGCTCGAGGGTCCGTTGCCTCGTCATCGCGCCGATCTCGAGGGTGTCGGCACCGGGCCGGATGTAGGCGAGCTCCGCGATACGGTTGAGATCGATAAGATGATCGGGCATCAGATAGCGGAAGTTCAACATCGGCCCGAGCGACTGGCCGCCGGCGAGAAGCTTCGCGTTCTCGAGGCTCGCGAGGAGCCCGACGAGATCCTTCACTGAACGCGGGTCGTGATACTTGAACGGTGCGGGCTTCATTCGGGGAGGAACTTTACGCGGTTTCTCAGGGCCGGGCGCCGAACCAGCGGCGCAGCCACGCCTTGAGCGCTGTGAACAGCAGCGCGATACCGGAGATTGCAGGGGCGGCCGCGGATCGCCCAGGCGCTGCCTGCGCCGCGGATTTCTCCGACTCGCTGCGCCCGCTCCGCGCGGCGATGAGTCCCGTGAGGTTCTTGGCGAACTGCGCGGTGAGCTGCCGAGCCATCTCCTTCACCACGCCCGCGCCGCGGGCGTGCTGCGCCACTGACCCGGACAGAGTGAGATCGGTGTCTACGCGCACCAGCGTCTCCGCGCCCTGGCCGGCCAGCGCGAAATTCATCTGCGTCTGAAAGGCGCCTCGTCCCTTCGTATCGCTGCCCTTTGCGCGCAGCTTTGCCGTGTGGCTCGCGCCATCCACGTCGTAGAGCTCGCCTTCCCCCTTGAACATCAGCTCGATCGGGCCGGCCCGCATCCGCGCGACCGCGCGGAACCGGCGCTCGTCGAGTACCTCGGTGAGCTCGGTGCCGGGCATGCAAGGGACGACCTGCGGGACATCGATGAGCGTCGTCCACGCCTCCTCGATCGATGCAGGCACTGCGAACGAATTGTCGAACTTGATCCCCATGGCGAACCAGGCGCTCGGACTCAATGGCCCCGGCGGATCAGCGCTTGGCGCCCTTCGCTTTGCTTCGCGCCTTCGTCTTCGCGCCGGCGCCCGCCGGTCGAATCCCCATGGATTTCAGGCGCCCCGTGATTCCCAGCAGCTTGGCCGCATTGAGCCCCTTGATCGCCGCGCGGTCGGGATCTTTGAGAAACCCGCACCCGTCTACAAACCCGTGGGGGTCATACCAGCCCATATCGTACGGATAGTCGGTACCGACCAGGATGTGATCGGCACCCCATAGGTTCACGAGGTGACGAAGCTGATCCCGGTCGAAGACGATGGTGTCGAAGTAGAGCTTGGCGAGCGACTGGCGAGGCTCCTTCTTGAGCTGGGTGCGCGCATCGACGCGCGCGCCCCAGACGTGATCCATGCGGGCCGGGTAGTGCGCGATGTATCCACCGCCGTGTGCAGAGACGATCTTCAGCTTCGGAAAGCGCTCGAGGACGCCGTCGAAGACGAGGTGCGCGACCGCGACCGTGGTATCGAGCGGATTGCCGATGACGTTGTTGAAGTAATGGTCCGAAAGCCGTTCGGCGCCCGTGAAGCCGTTCGGGTGCATGAACACCATGACCCCCAGCTCCTGGACCTTGGCCCAGAACTTGTCGAGGCCGCGCGAGACTTCCCGCCCGTCGACGTTGGTGCCGATCTCGACGCCCCGAAAGCCGAGCCGCCTGATGCAGTATTCGAGCTCCTCGGCAGCCGCATCCGCCGACTGGAGCGGCACATTGGCGAGCGCGACGAAGCGGTCCGGATGCCGCGCCACGATCGAAGCGAGGTTTTCGTTGACCGCGCGCGCCGTCCTGGCGCCCAGATCCGGCTCGAGCCAGTACATGAACTGCGCCGGCGAGCTGGATATCGCCTGCACGTCTACGCCCATCTTGTCCATGTCGCGCAGGCGCTGCTCCACGGTCGTCAGGCAGGCCCAGATGTTCTCGTTCTGCCGGCGATTGGTCTCGCGGGTGAGCGCGTTGGAGAATTTCATCGCGGGCTCGCGTTCGGGCGCGAACACGTGCTTCACCATCTCGTCGACCGCCGGATTGATCACGTGGCAATGGATGTCGATGCAGAAGTGCCGGCGCGCACCGCGCGCCGTGGGCGCGATGCCTCCACGGGCCGCGGCCCCGGGACAGGTGAACAGCATTTCGAGACCCCCTCGTTTCGACTGGACTTAGTCTGGCATTGCGCTCGCCGGAATGCGCGGCGTCCCCGGGATGTTAACTGATCGGTCGATCATTAGCCGCGACTGATCCGGGCGGCGCGGCCCGCGCGACAGCCGCAACTTGGTGCGGTGCACCAGCGCAAGCGTGGGACGCCGCCGTTGCCATGGCCGATCGCAGGTTGCAGAATGTACGCTGCACGCGCTTCGCGCATCACCGCGTATCACCAAGTCCCGCCGCACCGTGGATCCAAGAATCGGAGGAGACGTTCCATGAAGGCAACGAGAAAAAGAAGGCCGACAAGACGGCCGACGAGAAGGCAGACCAAGAGCGAAGCGTCATACGTGACCGAGGTCCGCGACGGCATGACCATCGACTGGGACGTGCCGATCCGAATGGAAGACGGGGTCGTGCTGCGCGCCGACGTGTACCGCCCGATCAAGGCCGGGAAGTATCCGGTGATCATGAGCTACGGCCCCTACGCGAAGTATCTGCACTTCGAGCAGCTCTACAAGACCTGCTGGGACCGCATGGCCGAGCAGCATCCGGACGTGCCCGCCGGCTCGACCAACAAGTACCAGGCGTGGGAAGTCGTCGACCCGGAGAAGTGGGTGCCCGACGGCTACGCGTGCGTGCGGGTCGACTCGCGTGGTTGCGGGCGCTCGCCCGGGTATGTCGAGCTCTGGAGCCCGCGCGAGGCGAAGGATTTTGCGATCTGCATCGACTGGGCCGGCGTGCAGCCCTGGTCGAACGGCAAGGTGGGACTGAACGGCATCTCGTATTACGCGATGAACCAGTGGCAGGTCGCGTGCCTCGCGCCCAAGCATCTCGCGGCGATGTGCATCTGGGAAGGCGCTGCCGATTTCTACCGCGACCTGAGCCATCATGGCGGCATCCTGACCACGTTCATCGCCAACTGGTACGACATGCAGGTGAAGAGCGTGCAGCACGGACTCGGTACCCGCGGCTTCCGCAGCCCACTGACGGGCGACTGGGTGGCCGGTCCGCCGACGCTCACCGACGAGGAGCTCGGCGCGAACCGGTTCGATTTCGGCGCGGAAGCGCTCGCGCACGCCCTCGACGACAAGTTCTGGAAGTCGCGCTCGCCCGACTGGTCCAAGGTCAAGACGCCGCTTTTCTCGGCCGGTAACTGGGGCGGGCAGGGCCTGCACCCACGCGGCAACATCGAGGGATTCGTGAATGCCGCGGCCAAGCAGAAATGGCTCGAGATGCACGGCATCGAGCACTGGACGCACTTCTACACCGATTACGGCGTCGGCCTGCAGAAGAAGTTCTTCGGCCACTTCCTCAAGGGCGAAAAGACCGGCTGGGACAAGCAGCCGCGCGTGTACCTCCTGGTGCGCCATCCCGGGGAGAAGTTCGTGCCACGGGCGGAGAACGAATGGCCGCTCGCCCGCACGAAGTGGACCAAGCTGCACCTCGATGCGCGCGACCAGACGCTTCACGACAAGCCGGTCGCGGCGGCGGGGAAACTGACCTATCGGGGGTTGAGCGACGGCGCCACGTTCTTCCTGCCCCCGCTCGATCGCGCGACCGAGATCACCGGACCGATTGCGGCGAAGCTGTTCGTCTCTTCATCGACGCGGGACGCGGATCTCTTTCTGGTGGTGCGCGTGTTCGATTCGAACATGAAAGAGGTGGTGTTCCAGGGCGCGCTGGATCCGCACACGCCCATCGCGCAGGGCTGGCTGCGCGCATCGCACCGCAAGCTCGACAAGAAGCGCTCGCTGCCCTACCGGCCCTACCACACGCACGACCAGAAGCAGCCGCTCCGGCCCGGCGCGATCTACGAGCTCGACATCGAGATCTGGCCGACTTGCATCGTGGTGCCGGCCGGCTACCGTATCGCGCTCACGGTGCGCGGCCGGGACTACGAGTACCCGGGCGGGACCGGGGGCAAGCTCTCCAACATGAAGAACGAGTTCACCGGTGTCGGTCCGTTCATGCACAACGACGCCCGCGACCGTCCGCCCGAGATCTTTGACGGAGACGTGACGCTTCACACCGGCGCAAAACACGACGCCTGGGTGATGCTGCCGGTAATACCTTCCCGCAAGTAGCGACGCGGAGTGCGTCGCAGCGGATGAGCGGACGAACGAGTCGTGCGAGACGATGGCGAGTCGGGTGCGTTACTTGACAAAGCCTGAGCCGACTGCCTAAATGCAGATGAACATCAATTACACCGGGCGCCAAAGCCCGGGAAATGCGTGCCCCGGGCACCCGGTGCTTCTGGTGCTATGGGCGCCTCGATAGGGTAAGCGCGCTCCAACCACGAGGAGGAGAACATGAGCAAACCACGAGTTTCCCGGCGTGAATTCATCAAGGGCGGGGTCGGCCTGACCGTGCTCAGTGCATTGCCCTACGCGCCTAGGGCCTTTGCGCAAGCCGAGAATGACCGGATCGTCGCCGCCGCAAAAGGCATCGGCAAGACGGACGTGACTGGAATGATCTGGTCGAACTACTACATTCCGATGCAGCCCTCGATGGAGGACTTCCGCAAGCAGACCGGCATCGGCGTGGGCAACATCCAGGACATCTCGATCTTCGACATTCCGCAACGCGCGATGGCGGAAGCCCTGTCGCGCTCGCCGCAGTTCGACTTCTTCCACATCGACGGGGGGATGATCCCGTCGCTGGCCTCGGCGGGCCTCCTCGAGCCGCTCGATCCCTACATGAAGAAGGCGAACTTCAAGATCGACGCCGTCGGCGATTACGCGAAGCTCTTCACCTACAAGGGCCAGACCTACGGAATCCCGACCGACGGCAACGTTCATGCGCAGTACCAGCGCAAGGATCTGCTTGAGGACCCCGACGCCCAGAAGCGTTACGCGGACAAGTATGGCAAGCCGCTCGCGATGCCGGAAACGTGGGACGACGACTTCAACATCATGAAGTTCTTCCACAACCCCGAGAAGGGCCTCTTTGGTTCCGCGAACCTGCGCAACCGGGCGAACGGCGTGACGTGGTATCTGATGTATCTCTACGCACACGGCGGCTTCCCGTTCGCGGACGACATGAAGCCCACGCTCAACACTCCCGCCGGAAACCGGGCGCTGGAGATCTACCTGCGCGAGAAGGCGGTCGCGCACCCCGAGTCGCCCGGCTGGGGGACGCCGCAGATGATCCCGCAGATTGCCGGTGGACGATCGGTCGCGTGCCAGTACTGGGACGGAATCATCAAGCTAAACGAGAACCCGAAGAAGTCGAAGACTGCCGGCAAGTGGGCCTACAGCACGCCGCCCAGCGCCAACGTGGGCGGCAAGACCATCGTCCGCACAATCTCGTCGCCGGTCGGCGCGCTCCTGGTCAACAAATACAGTCCGCGCAAGGAAGCGGCGGCCTACCTGGCGCTTTGGTGGGGGACGGCGAAATCGGCCAATCAGTACGTCGCGGACAACGTCAACACCTTCCACGACGCCTGGCACAAGAGCAACATGACGAACCCGGGGGTCGAGGCGGCTTATACCTCGGGCGGGCTGAAAGCGGTCGGAGAGTGCCTGCAGGTCGCCTGCCCGCCGATCTACCTCACCGGCTATCTCGAGTTTCAGGATCAGCTCGGCAAGCACCTGTCCGAGGCGTACGTCGGGCAGCGCAAGGCGTCCGAGGTGCTGCCGAACGTCGAGAACGAGTGGGCGAAGATCGTGAAGCGCATCGGCACGAAGAAGCTCCAGGAGGAGCTCGCGACCTACAAGAGCAACATGCCAACGATCGACAAGCCCAAGATGTCCTGACCGGATCGGCCTGAAACAAGAACCGCGGCCGCGCGGGCGCGCCTAGAACGCCCGCCGGCCGCGATATCGCCACCGAAATGTCCAGCGTCGTCGCCGTTCCCGGATCGGTCGCCCCCGCAGCGCCGCGGGAGGTCTCGCGCGCGCGCGGCATCAGACGCTTCAAGTGGGCGATTCTCGCGCCGCTGATTGCGCTGTTTGCTGGCGTTTTGCTGCCGGTGCTGCTGCTGCAACTCTACTTCTCGTTCCATCAGTGGTCGGTCTATCTCGGGTCCTGGTGGGACGCGGAGTGGGTCGGCCTCGACATCTTCAAGGAGGTTCTTACTGATCCGCGCTTCGGCTGGTCGATCATTCGGTCGCTCGCGTTCGCGCTCGGGTCGACCATCGGCTGCTTTTTGATCGGCTTCGGGCTCGCCTACCTTATGCACAAGCCGTTCCGCGGCCAGGCGCTCTACTACATCCTGTTCATCATTCCCATGCTGACGGTGCCGATCGTCGTGGCCTATACGGCCGAGATGCTGCTCTACGACGCTGGGCCGATCAACGACATCATCAGTCGCATCGGAGGGGTCGAGCACAAGGTGCCGTTCCTGACCAACCCGGACTTCGCGCTCACGAGCGTGATGCTGCTCGAAGTTTGGAACTGGACGCCCTTCTCGTTCATCATCATGCTGGCTGGCTTCTCCTCGTTGCCCAAGGAGCCGATCGAGGCGGCGCGCATCCTCGGTGCCTCGACGTGGCGCATCTTCTGGGAGGTGCAGCTGCCCCTGCTGCGTCCGGTGATCTTCCTTGCGCTGACCCTGCGTTTTCTGGAGGCGATGGCGGAGTTCCCGAAGATCTGGGCCCTGTTCCAGGGCGGTCCGGGAAGCGCCACCGAGACGATCCCGGTGTACATCTTTCTCACCACCTGGCAGTACTTCGAGGTGTCGAAGGGCGCGGCGATGTCGTATCTCGTCATGATGCTGATGATCGTCATCGTGCTGCTGGCGATCCGGCTGTTACGGCGTGAGAAGCACGCGATCGACGCCATGACCGCCGCGGCGTCGCGCACCGCGTGAAACCGGAGCGGGTACGGACCAACGATGACCAAATCGCAGAAGAACCGGATCGGCAGCATCGTGCGCTACACGCTCCTCACGATCTGGGCGGTGATCGTGGCCTTCCCGCTCTACTGGATGGTCAGCACGTCCTTCAAGCCAAGCGAGCAGTGGTTCGCCTGGCCGACGGTCTACATCCCGGACCCGTGGACCATCGTCAACTACCTGGACGTCTGGACCGATCGCCAGGAGGTAGCCACGGGGCAGTACATCATCTCGGCACAGCGTCCCTGGATCGCGTTCGGCAACAGCCTCATGATTGCACTCACCGCCACGACGCTCTCGGTGGTCTATGGTGCGGTGATCGCCTACGGCGTATCACGCTACAGAGTGCTCTCCGAAGTGCGGATGTTCCAGCTCCTGATGCTGCGCATGATTCCACCGATCGTGATCGTCGCGCCGCTCTCGCTCTACTACTCCGCGCTCGGCCTGCTCGACACCGCCACCGGGCTGATCCTGATCTATTTCCTCACCACGCTACCGTACTCGGTGTGGATGCTGAAGAGCTTCATCGACGAGGTGCCGCGCGAGGTGGAACAGGCGGCCGAGATTCTCGGCGCGCCGCGCTGGCGCACGCTTGTCGAAGTCGTGCTGCCGCTGGTTCGCTCCGGCATCGTCGCGACGTTCCTCTTCATCCTGATTCTCACCTGGAGCGAATATCTGCTGGCGCTGCTTCTTGCCAAGACCGAGGTCGTGACGCTCCCGATCGAGCTGTCCAAGTACCAGGGAACCACGGAAGGCCGCGTCTATGGCCGGCAGGCCGCCCTGTCCGTCGGCATCACCGTTCCGCTCGTCTTCATCGGTCTCATCATCCGCAAGCATCTGGCGCGCGGTTTCAGTTTCGGCATGATCCGGAGGTAACGGTGGCGCGCATCGAACTCGTCAACCTGCGCAAGGAATTCGGCGCGCTCGTCGCCGTGAAGGACATCAACGTCACGATCGAGGACGAGGAGTTCGTGGTCTTCGTCGGGCCGTCCGGATGCGGCAAGACGACCACGCTCAGGATGATCGCGGGATTCGAGGACCCGACTGCGGGCGAGATCCGGATCGGGGGCCGGGTCGTCAACGACCTGGAGCCGCGCGATCGCGGGCTCGGCATGGTGTTCCAGAGCCATGCGCTCTTTCCGCACAAGACCGTCGCGCAGAACATCGAGTTCGGGCTGCGCATGAAAAAGGTGCCGCCGGCCGAGCGGGCGCGACAGGTCCAGGAGGTGGCGGAGATGGTGCGGCTGACGCACCTGCTGGACAAGATGCCGGCGCAGTGCTCGGGCGGCGAGTCGCAGCGCGTCGCGCTGGCGCGCACGCTGGTGACCCACCCGTCGACGTTCCTCCTCGACGAGCCGCTCTCCAGCCTCGACGCGAAGCTGCGGCGCGAGCTGCGCGCCGAGTGCGACCGACTGCACCAGGCGCTCAAGCGGACGTTCATCTTCGTCACGCACGACCAGGAGGAGGCGATGACGCTCGCCGACCGGATCGTGGTGATGCGCAACGGCGTGATCGAGCAGATGGGCTCGCCGATGGAGATCTACTCGAACCCGGTCAACAGCTTCGTCGCCGACTTCTTCGGGTCGCCGTCGATGAACCTGCTCTCGGGCGAGGTCGTGCACGAGTCCGGGATGTGCCGGTTCCGGTGTGCTTCGGGTGGCTTCCAGGTCGGTCTCCCAGACCGCTTCAACGGCTTGCCGGCCGGTCCGATCACGCTGGGTATCCGGCCGGAGCACGTCAATGCCGTGCCGGTCGGAAACGGTGCGACCAACGACCTGGAGCTCGCGGTGCGCCTGGTTGAGCCGCTCGGCAAGGAGACGTTGCTCTATTTCGACGTCGGGATGGAGCGACCCTTCGTGACGGTCAGCGAAAGCACCGCAATGGCCGAGCTCGATTCGGGCGCGCGACTCGGACTCACGCTGGCGCGTGAGCAGATCTGTCTGTTCGGGCCGGACGGACACCGCATCCGCGCCGGCTCTGCCGCCTGAGAGATCGCGAGGTCGAGTATGCCGGTCATCAAGGTCGCTGACATCGCCTACGGGCGCCTCCAGTCTCCTAGTCTCGACGAGGCCGAGGAGTTTCTGACGAACTTCGGGATGGTCCGGTCGGAGCGGACCTCGAACTCACTGTACATGCGCGGGACCGATCCGCCCCATCACCTCCACGTCACGCACCTTGGCCCGTCGAAGTTCATCGGCCTGGCCTTTCTCGCCGAGAACGAGGAGGACCTGAAGACGCTCTCCAAGGTGCAGGGGGCGAGCGGCATCGAGAACATCGACGAACCGGGCGGCGGCAAGCGCGTGCGCATCACGGACCCGCACGGCTATCAGATGGAGGTCATCTGGGGGATGCAGCAGCTCCCGGCGCTGCCCACGCGTCGCAACATCCTCAACTGGGGCGACGCGAAGCTGCGCCGCGCCGGCGAGCTGATGCGCCTTCAGCCGGGGCCCTCGCAGGTCAAGCGCATCGCGCACGCGGTCATCATGACGCACGACGCCGCGGAGCGGATAAAGTGGTACCGAGAGATGTTTGGCTTCGTCTGCTCCGACGACGTCTACGAGGGTTCGAAGGACAACATCATCGCCTCGTTCAACCGCTGCGATCGGGGCGAGACGTACGTCGATCATCACGTGTTCCTGTGCCTCAAGGGGCCGCGGGTGGGGATCAATCATCTCTCGTTCGAGGTGCAGAGCATCGACGACGTGATGCTCGGTCACGAGCACCTGAAGCGCGTCGGGAAGTACGAGCAGGTGTGGGGGATCGGCCGGCACGTGCTCGGCAGCCAGATCTACGACTACTGGAAGGATCCCTGGGGCCGGGTCCACGAGCACTGGACCGATACGGACGTTCTCAACGTCCACGCCGCGCCGAATCTCGTCCCCGCAGAGGAGGGGCTGTTCTCGCAATGGGGCCACCCCGTCCCGGAAGACTTCATCACCCACGCCGTCCCGTAGGGAGTCGGTCAGGTTGTTCCACCCGCACACGCTCCGGAACACCACCCCGGCTGCTGCGCAGCCACCCCTCCTCGAAGAGGAGGGGAAAGACCCAGCCTTCTCTCAGGCAGCGGGTCCCGCGATCGCGCGCCGTGTGCCGGGGAGTTGCTTGGTCCCTTGCACGCGCGATTCTTTGATCGCCGCGAGCACTTTCTCGGCGGTGGCGGGAAGCGAATGGACGCGCGCCCCTACCGCGTCGTGGATCGCGTTGAGGATCGCCGCGGCAGTGGGCACCGACGTGGGCTCGCCGACGCCCTTCGCCCCGAAGGGGCCGGTCGGGTCGTAGCTCGGGACGATATCGACCTCGATCTCGGGCATGTCGAGGCTGGTCGGCATGATGTAGTTCGTGAGATTGGGGTTGATCTGCCGGCCCTTGTCGTCGAAGAGGATCTCTTCCTGGAGCGCGAGGCCGATGCCCATCGAAATGCCGCCCTCGATCTGTCCCTCGACCAGCATCGGGTTGATGGCGGTGCCGCAATCGTGTGACGCGACGATGCGCAGGACCTCCACCTCGCCGGTCTCGTCGTCCACGTCGACCTCGGCGATCTGGGTCGCGTAGACATAGGTCGCGAAGGGCAGACCCTGGCCGGTCTCCGGATCCATCGCAACGGTCGGGGGGTTGAAGGAGGCGCTGCCGATCGGCGGATCGCCCTTCACGAACAGCGCATGGTGGGCGACCTGGCTGATGGGCAGCTGACGCTGCGGGAAGCGCTTTACCTGGATCTTGCGATCGCGCGCCTCGAGCTGGTCGGGACGCACGCCGAGCATCGGGGCGGCGACGTTGAACAGGATGGCCTTGGCCTTCTCCGCCGCGAGGCGGGTCGCATTGCCGGTCACGTAGGTGGTGCGGCTGGCGATGGCACCCGTGTCCATGGGAGTCACATCGGTGTCGGCCGACACCACGTGCACGTCCTCGGTGGCGACGCCGAGCTCCTCGGCCGCGATCTGAGCCAGCACGGTGAGCGAGCCCTGGCCGGTTTCGACGGTTCCCGTCAGCAGCGTCGCGGTTCCGTCCTCGTTCACTTTCACCGTTGCGGCGCTGGGATTGGCCGCGACGGTGAAGCCGATCGGGTACCACATGCAGGCAATCCCGCGCCCCCGCCGCTTCATGACTGGCTCTCCTGCCAGCCGTAGCGTTCGGCCGCACGCTCGAGCGACTCCCTGACGACGACGCTGTGCAGCACCTGGCCGGTCGGGCTGATCGAGCCCTCGCTGAAGGCGTTGCGAAGCCGGATCTCGAGCGGATCGATGCCGAGCGCCTTGGCGATGTCGTCCATGTGCGACTCGTAGGCGAAGCAGACCTGCGGCGCCCCGAACCCGCGCATGGCGCCGGTCACCGTCTTGTTGGTGTAGATCACGAACGCCTCGGCCTCGACGTTCTCGATGTTGTACGGCCCGGGAGAGAGGATGCACGCCTTGCCGAGCGTCGTCTCGCTCCACGAGCAGTAGGCGCCGCCGTCCAGATAGAGCTTCACCTGGCGCGCGAGAATCCGTCCGTCGCGCGACACGCCGGTCTTGTAGTCCATGATGATGGGATGGCGCGTGGTCGAAGAAGTGAACTCCTCGCCGCGCGAGTACACGGCTTTCACCGGCCGGCCGGTCTTTTTCGCCAGCAGTGCGACGACCGGTTCCTGGGTGATCTCGTTCTTGCCGCCGAAGTTGCCGCCCACGATCGTGGCGACGACGTGGACGCGATTGATCGGCAGCCTGAGCGTGCGCGCGATGTCGGTGCGCCCGAGCGTGATCCGGCCCAGGCTCGAGTAGACGGTGAGCCGGCCGTTGGAGTCCCACATTCCGATCGAGGCGTGCGGCTCGAGCGGCACGTGCTCGACCATCTGGGTGGAAAAGCGCGCCTCGAAGATGTGGTCCGACTCGGCGAAGCCCTTTTCGAGGTCGCCCTTCTTGATGATCTTGTGCGAGTAGATGTTGCTCGCCGGCGGATGCACCTTGGGTGCGTCGTCCTTCATCGCCTCGAGCGGATCGAGGACCGCTGGTAGCGGCTCGTACTCGACCTTGATCTTCTCGAGCGCCTCCAGGGCGATCTGCTCGGTAACCGCCGCAACCGCGGCGACGCCGTCGCCTGCGTGAAACACCCGCTCGTCGCAGAGCACCGGCTGGTCCTGCAGCGAGGGCCCGAACGAGTTGACCGGGATCTCACGCCCGGTGAGCACCGCCATCACGCCGGGCATCGCTTCGGCCTCGCTCGTGTCGATGCGCTTGATCAGCGCCGAGGCAATGCCAGCCCGCTTGATCTTCGCGTGCAGCATGCCGGGGAATGTGAGGTCGTCGATGTATCGCGTCTGCCCCAATCCATGCAGCCTGCCGTCGGGCCGCGTGGCACGCTGTCCGACCGCCGGCGTCTGCTGGCGAACCTCCGGGACCAGCGTCTCGATCGGATACGGCACCGGCGGCGTGACGACCGGCACGCGCAGCGCTTCGGTGGGATCGCGCAGCGCCTCCTGCGTGAGCTCCTTCTCGGTCACCCTGAGCTTGTCGTTCATGCGTGCTCCTTTGCGCGCAGAATTCGCGCAGCATCCTGGATCGCCTCGATCATCTTGGTGTAGCCCGTGCACCGGCAGAGGTTCCCGGAGAGCGCGTCGCGAATCTCGGGAATCGTCGGGTCGGGATTCTCGTCGAGCAGGGCCTTCGCGGACATGATCACGCCAGGGCCGCAGAACCCGCATTGCAGGGACGCGAAGGTCTCGAACGCCTCCTGGACCGGATGCAGGTACTCGACTGTCGCGAGCCCCTCGATCGTCAGCACCTCGCGGCCGTCGACCTGATTGGCGAGCATCAGGCAAGCATTCACGGACATGCCGTCAACGAGGACCGTGCATGCTCCGCAGTCGCCCACGTCGCAACCGAGCTTCGCGCCGGTGAGATTGAACGATTCGCGCAGCATCTTCAGCAGCGTCGTCTCGGGCGGAACGGACGCCGAACGGGTCTCCCCGTTCAGCTTCATCTTCACTTCGGTCATTTCGACCCTCCTGGACGCACGTCCTGGACGCGCGCGCATGCGTTCTCCAGCGTGCGCCGAGTGAGCACGGCGATGAGATCGCGGCGGTACTGCGCCGAGGCACGAAAATCGCTGATCGGCCGCGCCTCGCCAGCGGCGATCCGACCAGCCTCGCTCATCGCCTCGGGCGTGATCTTCTTGCCCTCCAAATATGCCTCCGCCTCGGGGGCGCGAATCACGGTGGGTGCCACGGCGCCGAGCGCGATGCGCGGCTCGACGAACGTCTTCTTGGGATCGACCCACAGGCTCGAGGCGACGTTCACGAGCGCCAGCGCCTGGCCCTTGCGCAGTCCGAACTTGAGGAAGTCCGTCGGCTTGCCGACGTTCTTCTTGGGAATGATGATGTCGACGAGCAGCTCGTCTGGCTTGAGAACGGTCTTGCGAGGCCCGACGAAGAATTCGGTCAATGGCAGTTCGCGGCGCCCGCCCGGCCCGGCCACGGTCACGCGCGCCTCGAGCGCGACGAGAGTGGGTCCGCTGTCCATCGAGGGAACGCACGTCACCAGGTTGCCGCCCAGCGTGCCGAGGTTGCGCGTCTGCACCGCGCCGATCGTGTGCGCGGCGTCCACCAGGGCAGGGAGACTTTCGCGGACGAGTGGCGAGCGCATGATGTCGGTGTGCGTGGCGAGCGCACCGATGCGCAGCCCCGCGTCGGTCATCGAAACGCCTTTCAGATCCTCGGCGCGCGTGATGTCGAGCACGACTTCCGGCGCGTGCGGCGCGTGCTTGAAATCGACGAGCAGGTCGGTCCCGCCAGCAAGCACCTTCACCGACGGGGCAAGCTCGGCCAACAGCGCCACGGCATGATTCGCGTCACGCGCTTCGACTACCTTGAATCCTCTCATCCCCCGGCCGTGCCTCCACTGACCAACGTCTATACCCGCAGCTGCGTCATGGGCTCTTGCATTTCGCCACCCCGCGTCACCAACGGACGGGGGCGACGGGCCATGGCGTATTGTGGCATTTCTTGGCCCCTTGGCGGGCGTGCCGCGGTGGAATTGAAGAAGAAGTTTTCCTCCTCATGCTGTGCGGGGCGTATTGCGCCGCAATGCGCTGGAAGGAGGCGCATTGGGCTCGCCGTTTCGCGGCGCGGCTCAGCGAGTGGATGTCCCGCGTCGCTCGGCACGGGCGGCGCAGTAGATGCCGATCAGAAGCAGCACAAAGCCCGCCAGCTCGAGGGGCGCCACGCGCTCGCCGAGAATGAGGAACGCTAGGAGCGCGGCGCCGACCGGCTCACCGAGGATTGCAATCGCGATGAATGCCGGCGAGAGATAGCGCAGCGCCCAGTTGAACGCGGTATGGCCGCCGAGTTGCGGCCCGACCGCGAGCGCAAGGAGAATCGCGTACGCGGCCGCCGCAAATCCGAGCATCGGACCGCCAGTGAAGAGCACCGCGAGCAGCAGCACGCCCGCGGCGGCACTGTAGACGAGCCAGATGTAGGTAAGCAGCGAGAGCCGCGTCCGGAGGCTGCGGCCGATCAGCAGGTAACCCGACACCATGATTGACCCGATCAGTGCGAGCGCGTTGCCGAGCGCCGGATCCTTTCCGGCGGGACTCGTCTCGCCGGCGGCGAAGATCGCGAGGCTTCCCGCAAGGGCGAGGGCGATGCCCACTGCCAGCCCCGCCCCGGGGCGTTCCCGAAAGAGCAGCCACGAAGCAGCCGCGATCCAGATCGGGTTCGTCGTGACGAGCACGGTGCTCGCCGCCACCGACGTGTAGGCAAGCGAGGCGATCCAGGTCGCGAAGTGAATCGCGAGAAAGGCGCCGGCAAGAGCGGCCAGCCCGACATCGCGCGGCGCGAGGTTCAGGATCTCTTCGCGGGAGCGAGCGAGCACGAACGGCGTCAGGATCAGCGCCGCGAGCGTGAGTCGCCACGCGGCAAGCGAGAGCGACGGGACGCCGAGTCCTTGCGCAAAGCGGATGAGTATCGAAGCGCTCGAGACGACCAGCACGCCCGCGGTGAGGACCGCATACGGCAACGCGGGATGAAGCGCCTCCGGCATCGTGGGCGCCCTCTCCCGTGCTGCCGGAGCGTGTGCATTCTTGTGCTTTGAGACGGTCACGGCGCGCGCCGGGCGGTGGTGGCGAAATAGCTTATCATTCACGTGCCTGCGGTCGGCTGCCGGTGGACTGCGGGCGATTCCTGAAGCGATGCCAGCCAGTTTCGACGGACGACTCGTCGTCGCGATTTCCTCTCGGGCGCTGTTCGATCTCGAGGAGTCGAACCGCGTGTTCGAGGAACGGGGCGTCGAGGCCTACTACCACTACCAGCGTGCGCACGAGGAGGAGATCCTGGCGCCGGGAATAGCCTTTCCGCTGGTGAAGAAGCTCCTCGCCCTGAACGTGCGCCAACCCGAACGTCCACGCGTCGAGGTGATCCTGCTCTCGCGAAACACCGCGGACACGGGCTTGCGAATCATGAATTCGATCGAGCACTTCGGCCTCGAGATCACGCGCGCCGCATTCACCGGCGGCGAGAGCACTTACCCTTACGTGCCGGCGTTCGACGCCCACCTGTTTCTCTCGGCAAATCCCGCGGACGTGAGAAAGGCGCTCGAAGCGGGCCACGCGGCGGCGACCATCCTCCCGTCCAACATCGGCCAGAATCTCGTCGAGAGTGCCGAGCTGCGCATCGCGTTCGACGGGGATGCGGTGCTTTTTTCCGATGAGGCGGAGCGAGTGTACAAGGCCGAAGGACTCGCACGTTTCACGGCCACCGAAGTCAGCGCGGCCCGGGAGCCGCTCGCCGGAGGGCCCTTCAAGGAATTTCTTGCGGCGCTGCACCGCATCCAGTCGGAGTTCTCGCCGGAAAACTCGCCGATCCGCACTGCGCTCGTCACCGCGCGCAGCGCGCCGGCCCACGAGCGGGTCGTGCGCACGCTGCGGGCCTGGGAGATCCGCATCGATGAGGCACTGTTCCTGGGCGGATTGGACAAGGGCCGCTTCCTGAAGACCTTCGGCGCGGACATTTTCTTCGATGACCAGCGCGGCCATTGCGATTCGGCGCGGGGGCATGTCGCCACCGGCCACGTGCCGTTTGGCGTGGCGAACGAGTGAAAAGGACGAGCGAATAGCCATGGGAAAGACACTCAAATACGTGCTTTGGGCGATCGGCGCCCTGGTTCTGATCGTGGTAGTCGTCGTCGCCTACGTCGCAGCGACGTTCGATCCCGAAAAGTACAAGCCGGAGATCGTCAAGCTGGTGAAGGACAAGACCGGGCGGACGCTGACGATCGACGGAAAGATCGGACTGACTTTCTTCCCGAAGATCGGTGCCGAGGTCGATCGCCTCACGCTCTCCGAGCCGAATTCGAGCAAGGTGTTCGCGCGCATCGGCGAGGCGCAGGTCGCGGTCGCACTGATTCCGCTCCTGTCGAAGCAGGTGATCGTCGACCGGGTGACCCTTTCCGACCTCAGCGTCGACCTCGTCCGCGGCAAGGATGGGCGGACGAACATCGACGATCTTACCGGCGGCCAGCCGGCGCAGAAGCCCGGAGAGCCGGCGAAGGCACAAGCATCCGAGGCGAGCGGCAAGGCACCGGTGCTGGACATCGGCGGAATCGCGCTCCGGAACGCAAACATCGGCTGGCGTGACGAGCGGGACGGAACGGATATCCGCGTATCGAAGCTAGACCTCACGACCGGGCGCATTGCCAGCGGCGTGCCCGGGGAACTGAGTCTCTCGGGACGCGTGGACGGAACGCAACCGAAGCTCGCGCTCGACGCCGCAGTGGACACCGGCTACCAGATCGACTTCGATACCCAGGCGGTGTCTCTGAAGGGCCTCGACGCGAAAGTCAAAGGCGATGCGCCCGGCTTCGCGGGTCTCGACGCGGGCGTGAAGGGCGACCTCGCGATCGATCCGAAAGGCGAGCGCGTCGACCTCTCCGGGTTCCAGGTGACGGCGAAGTCCAAGGAAGGCCTCGAAGC
This sequence comes from Betaproteobacteria bacterium, assembly GCA_022340285.1. Taxonomy (GTDB): domain Bacteria; phylum Pseudomonadota; class Gammaproteobacteria; order Burkholderiales; family SG8-39; genus JAABRB01. The sequence continues at coordinate 47,146 of JAJDOG010000070.1, read as the reverse complement.
GCGCTTTTCGATTCCCCAGCTCGCGCTGGCTCCGGGGCAAGCGAAGAGCCAGGCGATCGAGGGCGTCCTGAAGTTCGCGCGCGGCGAGCAGGCGATCGACGCGAAGATCGCGCTCTCGGCCGCCGAGGCGAAAGGCAAGCAGGTCGAGTTTTCGAGCTTCGCGGCCGATGTAAACCTCAAGCAAGGCGATCTCGCCTTGCAGGGGAAGATCACAACGCCCGTGTCGCTCAATCTCGCGGCGAGCGAGGCACGGCTCGCCAAGATCGCGGGAGATATCGCCGTATCGAGCCCGGATCTCCCGGCAAAGACGATCAAGATTGCCCTGGCGGGAAGCGCCGGGGCGAACTGGGCCAAACAGACGGCGCAAGCCGACCTGGTCACAAAGGTGGACGACAGCACGATCCAGACGAAAGCCTCGGTCGCCAACTTCGCAGCGCCTGCGATCAATTTCGATATCGCGGCCGATCGCCTGAATGTCGACCGGTACCTTCCGTCCAGGAAGGCCGGGGCCGCAGGAGGGGGCGCCAGCAAGCCTTCAGGAGGCGGCGGCGCTCCAGGGGGCAAGGGTGACGACGCAAAGATCGACCTTTCCGCGCTCACGACGCTGAACGCCAACGGCAGCCTCCGGATCGGCGCGCTGACGGTCAGCAACATCAAGGCGCAGGACGTGCAGGTGAAGCTGCGCGCGGCGGGCGGGCAGGTCAACGTCGACCCGATTGCGGCGAATCTCTACAAGGGGACCGTCGCCGGCAATGCAAACATCAATGCCAAATCGAATGCGTTCGCGGTCAAGCAGCAGCTCAAGGGCATCGAGATCGGGCCGCTGCTGCGCGACGCTGCCGGGAAGGACCTGCTCGAGGGCCGCGGATCCGTAAATCTCGACGTGACCACGGCCGGCATGACGGTGTCCGCCCTGAAGAAGGGCCTGAACGGCACCTCGAGCTTCAATCTGCGCGACGGCGCGATCAAAGGCGTCGACGTCGCGGGCACCCTGCAGAAGGCCAAGGCCTTGCTCGGGTCGCAAAAGACATTGGATCAGCCCGCGCAGGGTGGTGCCAAGACGGACTTCACGGAGCTCTCGGGGAGCTTCGTGATCAAGAATGGCATTGCCCACAACCAGGATCTGCAGGGGAAATCGCCATTGCTGCGCCTTGCTGGCGCGGGCGACATCAACATCGGCACTGATTCGATCGATTACATGTTGAAGCCCACGATCGTCGCCACGTCGACCGGACAGGGCGGCAAGGACCTGTCCGATGTCCATGGCTTGACCGCACCGGTGCACATCACCGGCACGTTCGACAACCTGAAATATCGCGTCGACGTCGGGGCACTCGCGGCCGACGTCGCCAAGAGCGCCGTCACGCGCGAGATCGAGCGCCGCCTGGGCGGCGGTCAGCAGGGTGGCGACGGGCAGCCGGGCTCCGGTGGCAGCCTCGGCGACGCGCTGCGCGGGCTCCTGAAGCGCTGATGAGCGAGTTCGCGCGACGGGTGGCGCGCTGGCAGCAGCGCGCCGGGCGCAACGATCTGCCGTGGCAGGGAACCCGCGATCCGTACGCGATCTGGGTCTCGGAGATCATGCTCCAGCAGACCCAGGTCGCGACGGTCGTCCCGTTCTACGCGCGTTTCATGGCGCGCTTTCCGGGCATCGCGATGCTGGCAGCTGCGCCACTGGAGGACGTGATGCGTCAGTGGAGCGGGCTCGGCTATTACTCCCGCGCCCGAAATCTGCACAGCGCCGCGCAGCTGATCGTGACGCAGCATGGCGGCGTCTTTCCCCGGAGCCGCGCGGAAATCGAGCGATTGCCCGGAGTCGGACGGTCGACGGCCGCGGCAATCGCCGGTTTCGCCTTCGGCGCGCGCGCGGCGATCCTGGACGGCAACGTCAAGCGCCTGCTGGCGCGGCATTTCCTCGTCGAGGGTTTTCCAGGGGAGCGCGCGGTCGAGCGCGAGCTGTGGTCGCTCGCCGAATCGCTCCTTCCCAAGCGCGGCGTGGCGACGTACATCCAGGGACTTATGGACCTCGGCGCCACGATCTGCACGACGCGGCGCCCCGCGTGCCCGAGCTGCCCGCTGCGCACCACGTGCGGCGCGCGCGTCGCGAATCGTGTCGAGGAGCTCCCCGCGTCGCGGCCGCGCCGGAAGGTTCCGACTCGCGCAACGGTCATGGCGGTGCTGCGACACGGTGGCGATGTGCTTCTCGAAAAGCGGCCCGCAAGCGGCGTGTGGGGCGGGCTATGGAGCCTTCCCGAGCTCGCGACCGATGTCGATCTGGCGGACATCGTGGCGCGGCGATTCGGCTGCGATGTGAGGCGGACCGATCGGCTCGCACCGATGCGCCACGCCTTTAGCCACTTCACGCTCGAAATTCAGCCCATGCTGATCGACGTCGATGCGCCTCCGCCCCAGGCGGCGGAGCCGGGGAGCCTCTGGCTGCCGCTCGAGACCGCCTCAACGGCTGCGCTTCCGGCGCCGGTCAAGCGTCTGCTCACGCGGCTTGCAGACTCAGCCCTCGGCGATCAGGCCTCGTTGCTCCAGGAAGCGATACAGGATCTGTAGCCGCAGCACGCTATCGTCGAGCTCCAGGAGCCGCTGCTTCGCCGCCAGCGGCACGGGAAGGATTTCGGTGAGCCGATAGCCCACCCAGGTCGCGTCGTCGAACCGGTGTGGTTCGGCGAAGACCGCCGCGCTCTTGTCGGCGACCACCAATTCGAGCAGGTTCGCGCAGGCGGCGAATTCCGACGGCAGCGCCGCCGCGGGCTCAGGGTCGATCAGCTCGATGCTAGCCCGAACCAGCCCGTCACCGCTGACCACGCTGTCGCGGATCCGAAATCGCTGGCCGCCCTGGGTCCTGAGGCTGAGCACCCCGAGCTCGCGCATGTCCCAATCCTGAATATGCGCCAGGCATCCGATTTCCTCGGGCACGGCGGGCTCGCCGACTTCGCGGCCCGACTTGATCAGGCAGACGCCGAACGGCTTCTGTTCCTTCATGCATTCGCGCGTCATGTCCATGTAGCGGGTTTCGAAGACGCGCAACGGCAACAGGCCTCCGGGGAAGAGCACGGTGCCGAGCGGAAAGATTGGCACGTCCGGGGCAGTGCCGGTCATTATCGGCTCCACGCGGTCAATGCGACCCGCATGCTCATGCCGTGGCATCCCCCCGTGCCAACTCGCGATGGCGCACCAGCACCGGCGCGTCGGCACGAAATCGCTGCGCGAGCCGCTCGGCGAAGTAGACCGAGCGGTGCTGACCGCCGGTGCAGCCCACCGCCACGGTGAGATACGCACGGTTGTCGCGCTGAAAGGCCGGCAGCCAGCGGGCGACGTAGTCGCCGATGTCAGTTTCCATCCGCCCGACGTCAGGCAACGAGTCCAGGTACGCGATCACCTCAGGGTCCAGGCCCGTGAGCGGGCGTAGTCGCTTGTCATAAAACGGGTTGGGCAGGCAGCGCACGTCGAAGACCATGTCCGCATCCAGCGGGATGCCCTGCTTGAACCCGAACGATTCGAAGAGCAGCGTCATCCTGGAATGGTCGATCTCGACGAGGTCCTTGACCCAGCGGCGCAACGTATTGGCCGAAGCCTCGCTCGTATCGATGTGGTGGCCGATCTCGCCGATTGGCTCGAGCAGTTCGCGCTCGCGCGAGATCGATTCGTCCAGCGTGAGGCCTTCGCTGGCCAGCGGATGGCGGCGGCGCGTCTCGGAAAAGCGCTTGATCAGCGTGTCGTTCTTGGCGTCCAGAAACAGCAGGCGTACGTCGATGCCACGGGCCTTCATCGCTTCGACGGCGCGGGGCAGCTCGTCGAGTGCAGGCCCGCTGCGGGCGTCGACGCTTACCGCGATCCGCTCGTAGCCCGCGTCCTGCAGGAAGGCCGCGGTCTCGTCCAGCAGCGTCGCCGGGAGATTGTCGACGCAGTAATAGGCCGCGTCCTCGAGGACGTTCAGCGCGACGCTCTTTCCGGACCCGGACAACCCACTCACGATGACGAGCAGCATGAATCGAGGATAGCCCTTCGGGGCGCCAGCCGCATCACGCAGCAGCCGGCGGCTCGCTCTCGGTGTCCCTTTCGAGCTCCGCCTTCTGGCGTTGCACGAACTCTCCGGTGCTGTCGATGCCGCGAAGCTGAAGGATGTAGTTGCGCACCGCCGCTTCGACCAGGACCGCCAGATTCCGCCCTGCGGCGACCGGAATCACGACTTTGCGCACCGTCACTCCGAGGATCTCCTCGGCGAGCTCGTGCAGGGGAAGCCGCTCGACCTGCGGCGTCGATTGCGTCGGCTTGAGCAGGTGAACGAGAAGTCGCAGGTTCATCTTCGGCCGCACCGCCGTCTCGCCGAAGATCGTCCGGACGTTCAGCATGCCGAGTCCACGCACCTCGAGAAAATCTTTGAGCATGGGGGGGCAGTGACCCTCGAGCTGGGTCGCTCCGATGCGCAGGATCTCCACCACGTCGTCGGCCACCAGTCCGTGGCCGCGGCTGATCAGCTCGAGGCCGAGCTCGCTCTTGCCGACTCCCGATTCTCCGGTGATGAGCACGCCCAGGCCGAGAACGTCCATGAAGACGCCGTGCCGCTCGGTCGACTCCGCAAGCGTCTTGGCCAGATAGCGGCGCAGCTTGTCGATGAGGAATGCCGCGGGCAGCGGGCTCGCGAGGACGGCGATGCTCCGCGCTTCAGCGATCTCGAGAACACGCGGATGGCCCGGAACGCCGTCGGCCAGGATGAGCGCGGCGGGCGAGGGCGTCAGGCTGCGCTCGACAACCCGGCCGAGACGTTCCGCCTCGAGTCCGGCGATGTGCGCTTCTTCGTGTGGACCGACGACCTGGATTCGATTGGGATGGATCAGGTTGAGGTGGCCGACGAATGCCGCCGACTCGCCCGGATCCTGACGGATAAGCGCGCCGCTGCCGGTCTTGCCGCACACCCAGGTGAGCGACAGACGCTCTCGGTTGTCTTCATACAGCCGCGCGACGGTCGTCTGCAACATGAGGTTGCCACGCGATGATGGCCTGATGCAGCGCGCCCGGATCGTTGGCACTGGCGAGCTGCCCGCGAAGCTCGCGGTCGCTGAACATCTGCGCCAGCTCGGAGAGGATCTGCAGATGCTGCTCGGTCGCCTGCTCAGGCACGAGCAGGACGAACACCAGTGTGACGGGCTTGCCGTCGGGCGCGTCGAATGCCACCGGCGTCTTGAGTCGAACGAACGCGCCGACCGGATCCCGCAGCCCCTTGATGCGGCCATGCGGGATCGCGACGCCCTGGCCAAGACCGGTCGAGCCCAACCGTTCCCGCGCGAACAGGCTTTCAAAGACGAGACTGCGTGCGATACCTTGGTTGTTCTCGAACAACAGCCCGGCCTGCTCGAACATCCGCTTCTTGCTGCTTACCTCGAGGTCGAGGACGATGTTGGCAGGCGGGAGCAGCTTGGCGACGAGGTTCATGCCCTGGATCTACTCCTTGCAAAAGCAGTTTTCCGCAAACTCGGCAGCGGCGTCGGCGCAACGAAACCGCAACGTCACAAAGCGGCGAATTATACCCCTTGCCGAGAGGCCGTCCGAGTTCCGGGGCGATGTTGCGATGGGGCCGTGGAGGCTGCGCGGGCGAAGCATCCGGCTCGGGTCGTCAGAGCGACTTGCGCAGATTGACTGGGGGGATTTGCAGGGACTCGCGGTATTTTGCGATCGTGCGCCGCGCGACGACGATTCCCTGTTGACCGAGGATCTCGGAGATCTTGCTGTCGGAAAGCGGCTTGCGTCCGTCTTCGGCCGCGACCAGCTGCCTGATGAGTGCGCGGATGGCCGTCGCCGAGCATGCGCCGCCCGTATCGGTGCCGACGTGGCTGCCGAAGAAATATTTGAGCTCGAAGATTCCGCGCGGCGTCGCCATGAACTTCTGGGTGGTGACACGCGAAACGGTGGACTCATGCAGGCCGAGCGTATCCGCGATCTCGCGGAGCACCAGCGGCCGCATCGCCACCTCGCCATGCTCGAAGAAGTAGCGCTGCCGATCGACGATCGCTTGCGCGACCCGCTGTATCGTGTCGAACCGCTGCTGGACGTTCTTGATCAGCCAGCGCGCCTCCTGGAGCTGTGCGGCGAGCTGGCTCCCGGCGCCCCCCCGATTCGCCTGCAGGATGTCCGCGTAGATGCGGTTGATGCGCAGCTTCGGCATGGCGGCCGGATTCAGGCTCGCGACCCACACGTTCTTGACCTTGCGCAGGATCACGTCGGCGATGACGTACCGCGTGTCGAGTGGTCCGAACGCCGCCCCGGGGCGGGGGTTGAGGGACTGGATCAGCTTGTGTGCCGTTCGAAGTGCGGGTTCGTCACACTGCAGTATCTTGCGGAGTCGCACGAAATCTCGTGCAGCGAGGAGGCCGAGATTTCCCCGCACGATGGTCAGCGCATGCTCCCTCCCGGGCGTGCCTTCCAGCAATGCGAGGAGCTGTAGCTCGAGGCATTCCTCGGGGCTGCGAGCGCCGACACCGGTCGGATCGAGATTCTGCAGGTGCCTGAGCGCGATCGTGAGCTCTTCGAGCTCCACGCCCAGCTCGGCCGGGAACAGCCCGACGATTTCCTCGAGCGGCTGGGTGAGATAGCCCGCCTCGTCGAGTGCTTCGATGAGTGCCGCGACGAGGCTGCGATCCCGCGCCGGCAGCGTCGTGAGCGAGAGTTGCTCCAGCAGATGTTCACGCAGGCTCGGGGTTTCCGCCGCGAGCTGCGGGTATTCGCCGTCCTCGGAGTCGTCGCGGGCCGATTGCCCGCTCGGCATTCCTTCGAGAAACCAGTCCGCGTCCCCCGGCCGGCTCTCGTCGAAATTCTGCGCCTCGTCGGGCTGACCGTCGCCGCCCTCGGACGATTCGTACGACGTAGTGTGCGAACCGTTGATCGGCGCGGCGACCGCCTCGCCTTCTTCCTCGTTCTCCTCGCGCTCGAGCAGCGGATTCTCCGCGAGAAAACGCTCCAGCTCCTGGTTCAACTCAAGGGTGGACAGCTGGAGAAGGCGAATGGACTGCTGCAGCTGCGGCGTCAGCGTCAGGTGCTGCGAGAGCTTGAGCTGCAGGGTCTGTTTCATGAATGAGCCGGGGATCGGAAATGCGGCCGAGTATGCGGGCAGTACCCGCGATCTCGGGACGTTGCTGGCGATTGACGGATCTCTCGCTACGTATCGCTATGGCCTGAAAATTGGAGTCTGCGGCATGGAGTTTGCAGGAGGGGCAAGCCCTTGTCCGCACAATGCGTCACAGACGAAAATGTTCGCCTAGGTAAACACGTCTAACTGCGTCATTATAAACGATTTCCTCCGGCTTCCCGGCTGCGAGCACCACCCCTTCGTTAATTATGTACGCTCTGTCGCAAATTCCGAGGGTCTCCCGGACGTTGTGGTCGGTAATGAGAACGCCTATCGAGCGTTCCTTCAGGAACCGGATGATGCGCTGGATGTCCAGCACCGCGATCGGGTCGATTCCGGCAAAGGGCTCGTCGAGCAGGATGAAATTCGGGCGCGTCGCGAGCGCTCGCGCGATCTCCACGCGCCGGCGTTCACCTCCGGAAAGCGACAGCGCGGTGGCGTCGCGCAAATGGGCGATGTGCAGCTCCTCGAGCAGCCCGTCGAGCCGCTGCGCGATGTCCGTGCCGTTCAGCTGCTGAAGCTCGAGCACGGCGCGCACGTTCTCCTCGACGCTCAGCTTGCGGAATACGGAGGCCTCCTGCGGCAGGTACGACAGCCCCAGGCGCGCGCGTCTGTGAATGGGCAGATGCGTGATGTCCCGCTCGTCGACGACAATCCTGCCGCCGTCCGCCGGCACGAGTCCGACGATCATATAAAAACAGGTCGTCTTGCCGGCTCCATTGGGGCCGAGCAGACCCACTACCTCGCCGCTGGCCACCTCCAGGGAGACATCGTGCACGACGATGCGCTTCTTGTATCGCTTGCTCAGCGCGAGCGCCTTGAGCTGGCTCATTGCGGGAAGCGGGCCGGTCGCTGCCCTCGCTCGGTCATTTGCTGCGCCGCTCGATGCCGGGCGTTGGCGCGAGCATAAGCGGCGCGCCAGACTTGTCCTTGTCCGCCGGCTTGCCACGCGGCTGGATGACGGCGCGGACCCGATTGTCGCGCCCCGGTGTGGAGGCGATCTCCTTGCCGCCCTGCACGCGGAACACCTGTGCGCGCGTGTCATAGGATATGTAGTTGCCGCGTACCTCGTCGTTGTCGCGCGACACCCGTGCACCGTCGAACAGCTCGACCTGCTCCAGCCGGCCGTCGTATTCGATGCGTTTCGCTTCGCCTGCGATCCACTCGTCGGTTCCCTCGCGCTTCTGCCTGAAGGTGGCGGGTTGCCCGGTGGCGGTGGCGTGCTGAAACCCGTCGTCTTCCTTGCGCACGATGAGCTTGTCCGCGCGCAGCTGAAAAGTACCCTGCGTGAGGACGACGCGACCTTCGAACTCGGCAACCTGCTTCTGATCGTCGGCCTTCATCCGGTCTGCCTCGATGTTCACCGGCTCGTTCGAATTGAGTTTCTGCGCGGCTGCGGGGGAAGCGATGCCCGCCGCACCCGCGATGCAGGTAAGGAAAGCGCATGCCAGGAGGGTGGAGCGCAGTCTCATGGCGTTTTCGCAGGGAGCGGCCGGTAGGTGCCGCTCACGAGAGACCGCAGCTCGAGCTCGCGGGCCTTGTTGTCGAATACCATCCCCACGCCTTCGAGTCGCGAACCGTCCTGCGTGATGACGACATGCTCGGGCGTGCGTGCAATCTCCGCGTCCGGGATCACCTCCAGGTAGTTCGTCTCGACACGTAACTCGCCGCGCCCCGGCGCCTTGTCGCGCACGATGACGACGTCTCCCTGAAGGTGCAGCTCCTTGCCGTCTCCGGATACCGTGCCGCGGACGGCGCTCACGCGCACCGGCGGCGCGTCGGCGCGCCACTGAACGAGCCGCGGCTGTTCCACTTCGGTGGTGTCCGAGGCCGGAAAATGAACCATGCGCGTGGCCGCCAGGGTGTACTCGGCATGACCGTCGGGGTTCATCTTCGTCCCCTTCAGGTTGTCGATCACGAAATCGGGCGTACCCGGGTCGCGCGGCACCGGCGGGCCGTCCGGTCCCTGCACGAGACGCTCCAGCCAGAAGGTCAGTGCCGCAAGCATCGCAATGAGAGCGACGGGGAAGATCGAGCTCGTGCGCGGTCTCACGCGAGATATCTCCCGAGCGCGGCGTCAAGCTTGCCTTGTGCGTCCAGAACGAATTCGCACAGCTCGCGCACCGCGCCGCGACCACCAGCCGCACGCGTGACATAGTGGACGCGGCTTCGCACCGCTTCGGGCGCGCCTGGCACGCTCGCGGCAAACCCGCACCGGAGCAGCACCGGGAGATCAGGATAGTCGTCCCCGACGAATCCGCACTGGTCCGCCTTGACGCCGGAGCGGGCGCAAAGCGACTCGAAAGCGGGCAGCTTTTCCCCGAGACCCTGGTGAACGTGTTCGATGCCGAGCTCCTGCGCCCGCCGCGTGACTGCCGCGGATTCTCGCCCGGACAGGATCGCGAGTTGCACACCGCTCGCGCGCAGCATCCTGAGACCGTGACCGTCCAGGATGTTGAATGCCTTGAATTCCTCTCCGCTGGCTGCGACGAACAACGTCCCGTCGGTCAACACGCCGTCGACATCAAAGGCCATCAAGCGCAGGTTGCGCGCACGTCCGGCCGCTGAGAGCTGCGTCACCTCTAGACCACCTTGGCGCGAAGCAGATCATGGATATTCAGGGCGCCGACCAGCTTGCCGTCATCCGCGACGACGAGCAGCCCGTGAACCTTGTAATGCTCCATGAGCTCGACCGCCTCCACGGCGAGATGATCGGGCCCGATCGTGCGAGGGTTGTGCGTCATGACATCGGCGATACGGGCGCTCATCACGTCGGCAACCTTCTCGAGAGCGCGGCGCAGGTCCCCGTCCGTGAAGATGCCGATGACGCGGTCGGATGCGTCGAGTATGGCAGTCATTCCCATGCGTTTGTTCGACATCTCCAGAACGGCCTCGGAAAAGCTCGCCGTGTCGGGCACCGAGGGCGTGTCGGTTCCAGTGCGCATCACGTCGCGCACGTGCGTGAGCAGCCGCCGGCCCAGCGCGCCGCCCGGGTGGGCCCGCGCGAAGTCGTCGCGATCGAAACCGCGCGCATCCAGCAGCGCGATCGCGAGCGCATCGCCCAGCGCAAGCGTCGCCGTAGTGCTCGCGGTGGGCGCGAGATTGAGCGGGCAGGCTTCCTTCGACACATGCGTATCCAGCACGACGTCGGCATCGCGCGCGAGCGAGGCGCGTGCGTTTCCGGTCATGGTTATGAGCTTCGCGCCGCCCCGCTTGACGAGTGGAACGATCGTCAGGAGCTCGTCGCTCTCGCCCGAGTAGGAGATCGCGATCACCACGTCATCGCGCGTGATCATGCCGAGGTCGCCGTGACTCGCTTCCGCCGCGTGGACGAAGAACGCCGGAGTGCCGGTGCTCGCAAGCGTCGAGGCGATCTTTCGCGCAACGTGCCCCGACTTACCTACTCCGCTGACGACGACGCGCCCGCCACAATTCATGATGATGCGCACGGCTTCGCCGAAGCTCGCGCCGACGCGCTGTGCGATCTCGGCAACGGCGGCCGATTCGATCCGCAGCACCTCGCGCGCGAGCTCGACTGCGCGCGCGTCCGCGCTTGCCTGGTCCGCGGGAGAGGCCACGGTTATCATCCCGGCACAGTATAGCAAAGGGTTTGCGCCTGGCCGCCGTTTCAGAGGGGTTGAGATCGACCGATCCGGGGTGCGCGCCGTCCCCGCGCACGCGGTGATGCGCTCTCTCCACTGACGTCGGCGTACTCTATCTGCCGCGATGATCAAGGGCCTCGAACTTGCGTTGATTCTGCTGGCGAGCGCCCTGTTCGTGGTGGTGCTCTTTCGCCGGCTGAATCTGCCCCCGCCGCTCGGCTACCTGATCGTGGGCGTGGCGATCGGGCCGAACGCGCTCGCCTGGGTGCCCAATGCGCCGCTTGCGCGCAATTTCGCCGAGTTCGGCGTGGTGTTCCTGATGTTCACGATCGGGCTCGAGTTCAGCCTGCCCCGGCTGACGCAGATGCGTCGACTGGTATTCGGGCTCGGGGGTCTGCAGGTCGCCATCACGCTGCTCGCGCTGTTCGTGCTCCTCATGACGGCAGGTGCGCAGTGGCCGCCGGCGATCGCCATCGCCGCCGCGTTTTCCATGTCGTCCACCGCGATCGTCATGCGCATGCTCGCGGATCGGCTCGAGCTCGAGACGCCTCACGGGCGCGCGGCGGTGGGCGTGCTCCTCTTCCAGGACTTGGCGGTGGTGCCGTTCCTGATCGTCATTCCCGCCCTTGCCCTGAAGGGCGTCGGGCTCGGCGCCGCGCTCGGGCTGGCCGCGCTCAAGGCCGCGGCCGTGCTCGCGGTGCTGCTCTTCTTCGGCCAACGTCTCATGCGGGCATGGTTTCACATCGTCGCGCGGCGGCGCTCGCACGAGCTCTTCATCATCAACGTCCTGTTCATCACGCTCGGCCTCGCGTACGTGACCGAGCTTGCGGGGCTGTCACTCGCCCTCGGCGCTTTTCTCGCCGGCATGCTGATCTCGGAGACCGAGTACCGCCATCAGGTCGAGGACGACATCAAGCCGTTCCGCGAGGTGCTTCTGGGCCTGTTCTTCGTCAGCATGGGCATGCAGCTCGATCTGCGGGTCGTGATCGACAACTGGGCGCTGGTGGCGGCGCTCTTCGCGTTGCCCATGCTGCTCAAGTTCAGCATCGTCGCCGGGCTTGCGCGTCTGCTGGGCGAGCCGTCGGGAACGGCATTGCGCGCCGGGCTCGCGCTGGCACAGGCCGGCGAATTCGGCTTGGTGCTCGCGAGCCTCGGTGCGGCGCAAGGAGTCGTCGACGCCGAGTTCTATCAGGCGGCCGTGGCAGGCATGCTGCTCTCGATGCTGTGCGCACCCTTCCTGATCCATTACAGCGACCGGATCGCTCTGCGCTGGTCGCGCTCGGAGTGGATGCTACGCTCCCTGCAGCTGCACCAGGTGGCTGTGCAGGGTCTCGCGCGCGAGCAGCACGTGATCGTCTGCGGCTACGGCCGGACCGGTCAGCATATGGGGCGCTTCCTGGAACGGGCGGGCGTAAGCTACGTGGCGCTTGATCTCGATCCGGACCGCGTCCGCGAGGCCGCAACGGCCGGCGAGCCCGTCGTCTACGGCGATGCGTCCCGCCGGGAGACGCTGGTCGCGGCAGGGGTGAACCGGGCCTCGGTCCTGGTGATCTCGTTCGCGGACACACCCGCCGCCCTGCGCACCCTCGCCCGGGCACACGAGATCAGCCCTGCGCTTCCGGTGATCGTGCGCACGCGCGACGACACGGACTTCGATCGGCTGTCGGGCGCCGGCGCGGCCGAGGTGGTCGCGGATACGTTCGAATCGAGCCTGATGCTCGCTTCGCACGCGATGCTGATGATCGGCGTGCCGGTCCGGCGCGTGCTCGGGCAACTGCGCGATATGCGCGCGGAGCGTTACCGCCTTCTGCGAGGCTTCTACCGCGGCGCCACGGACGAGCCGGCCGACCTCGACGAGTCGGCGCAGCCGCGGCTGCACTCGGTGACGCTGGAAGAGGGCGGATTCGGCGTGGAGCGGTCGCTGGGAGAGCTCGAACTTTCCGGCATCGGGGTCGAGGTGACCGCGGTGCGGCGGCGCGGTATCAGGGCCGAGGATCCCGGCCCGGAAACGCGCCTCAAGGCTGGCGATGTCCTGGTGCTCCTCGGGCGGCCCGACGCGCTCGAGGCGGCCGAGATCCGCCTGATGAAAGGATAATGCGCGCCGCGCGCCGGACAGCTAGATCGACTTGCAGACCACGTACAGGTTCGAGCCGGTCTCGGCGTAGCTCGTGACGTTCGGCGCCTTTCCCATCACGTCCTCGTTGCTTGCCGATTGCTTGTATGCCCGGACGAAGCCCGTATTCGGACGCTGATCGTCCAGCTGAGCGTCCACGGCGCCTGCGATCTTGTCTGGGACATTGGACTCGCAGACGATCAGCGAGGCCAGGCCAAGACCGCTGGTCTGCACGCCGACGATCCCGCCCACGGCGTTGTTCGGTTGAGTGGCGCCCCCCGGGCCGGTGGCCGGTCCCGCAACGTAGCCCGCCATGCGCAGATGCCACCAGAACGCAAGCGCCTCGTTTTGACTGTTGTCCACGATGAAGCCGCCAGCGGTCGGATCGGGCGGCGCCGCGTCCATGTACTTGCCTGAGACGACCCCGTTTCCGCCGCCGGGTTTGGCGTTGAACGAGGGCCAGCGCGCGCCCGCGTTGAAGTCATCCCCGGGCAACGCCTTGTAGCGGTCGAAATAGAAATGGTAGGCGGCGGAAACGCCGCCGAGATCGTTCATCACGTCACGGATGCGCGCCTGGGTGACGAGCTCCTGGCCCCGCAGCACCCCGCCCATGAGAAGGGCCACGACGACGAGCACCATGGCGATCTCGACCAGAGTGAACCCGCGCTGCGATGCGATATTGAACATGGTCCGGTGGACGTCGGCGATGCGATGATTCGGTCCCGCCGCGCAACTGAAGAAGGCCCGCGCGGGCAGACCTTCGAAAAACGGCGCCGGAACAATTTCACGTGGAACGGTTCGATTAGAACAAACAAGTCACACTGCTGGCGGAACCGCGCGCGCCGCGACCGGAACTATTCCACAACTTGCGGCGCCGCTGTCATCGCGGCGGAACAGTCACTGACGATATCTCGCCGCGCAAAAAAAAAGGCCCGCAACAACGCGGGCCCTTGGCACCGATAATCGGATCGTCAGACGGTCTTGCAGATGATGTATTGAATCGAGCCGTCTTCGACGTAGACCGCGCCGGCGGTCGCGCCCGTGGCGGGCGGATTTGATGCTCCAGCCTGATTCGATGCTCGCATGGCGCCGGCATCCGGGCGCTGATCGTCGAGCTGAGTGTCCACGGCCGAGGCGATCTTGTCCGGGACGTTGGACGAACATACGACGAGGCCAGGTAGCGTAGTGGGCGCCGCGAATGCGCCGTTCTGCACGCCGATGATGCCGCCCACGGCGTTGTTCGGCGGTGTCGGAGCACCCGCGCCCTGCGTCGGACCCGGAATGAAGCCCGCGGCGCGCAGGTGCCACCAGAACTTCTGCGATTCGTTGTTCCCGTCATTGGCGAACGGGCCGGCCACATTGTCGAAGTAATTCCCGGAGATGCTCCCGTTGCTGTTGCCACTGGTGACACCCCAAGAGGTACCCCAGCGCGCATTCGCATTCCCGTCATCCCCCGGGACGGCCTTGTAGCGATCCTGGTACGAGAAGTACGCGGCCGTGGTGCCGTTGAAGTCGTTCGTGACGTTCTTGATGCGGGCCTGGGTGATCATTTCCTGGCCCTTGAGGATGCCGCCCAGCAGCAGGCCGATGATCACCAGCACGATGGCGATCTCGACAAGGGTAAAGCCGGACTGGCGCGTTTGCATTTTCATTGGTCGCTCCTTAGACCTTCGCCCAATAAGGGGGTAGGAGCTTTCTAGCAACTTCGATGCCTGCGCAAAACGGGCTTCTGTGAACAAAATCACGCGGTTTTGGCGGCGAGAATGACGGGATTCCGGCAAAAACGTCAGATCAGCGACAGATTCGTCAGCGCTTTGCCTTCTTCAGGCGCTCCTCGATCTCCTCGAGCCGCCGCTTGAGCAGCTCCGCATCCCGACGATCCTTCACTTGACCGCTCGCAATGAGGCCTCCAATCAGGATCCGTGCCTGCTCGAGCTCTCCCATGTCGGCCAGAATGAACGGCTCCATCTGCTTGACCCACAGCGGGGCATTTGGGTCGGTGGTGTGTTTTTGCAGCGCAACAGCATATTTCCTGGCAAGTGGCAGGTCCTTGAGCTCGTGCTTGGCGATGATTGTCGCGTGTGCAAGCCATGGCCAACGCCGGTTTGGGTCGGCCAGATACTCCCGGTAGATGAAATTCAGCATCTTGCGCTGGCGGTCGGGGTCCGGAACCTCCGCGTAAAGGCGGGCGGCGGACCAGAGGGGATATTGCCCGGCCGGGTCCAGGTTCAGGATCCGGCCAAGCCACCCGATCAGGGCGTCGTAGTCGAGCTTCCGATAGGGGATACGGGTCCCGGCGCGGTAGTCGAAAGCCTGGATGTAGAGCATGAGCAGCTTCGCCGCCGCAATCGGCTCGCCCAGCGCGGCAAGCCTCAGGACATTGACCGACGGGGGTTGTGGCAGGTCCTCGGCCATTGCCCGGGGCGCGGGCTGCAGGCTCCCCCAGGCGATCTGCACGGCCAGCCCGACGAGCGCGGTGAGCTTGACCCAGGCCGGAACGTCGCGAGTCGGGCGCACACGCATTGGGTGAGTTCTAGAGGTCCTGCCGGTAGAGGTCGAAGAGCGCGGCGCCGAGAATGAGAGTGACGTAGATCACCGTCTGGGCCAGTACGCTCGCGAGCGCCGCCGCGTCCGGCGCGGCATCGATCAGCCAGCCCGCCTGGGTCATCTGATCGAGCCTGGGCATGAGCAGCGCCACGCCCTGGATGAACCAGTCGGCGAGCCGCGGGGCGAGCGCCACGGTCTGCTCCGAGGTTTCCGCAATGATCCGGAGCGCGGCCAGGGACCGCGCGAGCAGATAGAAGGCGGCGGCGGCACTCAACGCGGTCAGTACGTGGTTGAACGTCAGTACGCAGAACAAGCTCACGGCCGCCATGATGAGCAGCTCGCCGAACAGGGACAACGTCCAGGCCGGCATCCGCGCGAGCGGGGCGAAGAGCGCGACGGGAACGCTCAGGACCACGGCGATCGCTGCGGCGGCGGCTGCCACGCCGAGAAACTTCCCGAAGAGGTAGCTGGAGCGCGGCATCGCCTGGGACAGCACCAGCTCGAAGAACTTGTCGTTCGACTCGCGAACCACGCTCATGACGACAAACAGAACCACGAAAAACACCGCGCAGGCTCGCACCGAGGCTGCGATAATCGCAGCCTGGATCTCGCGCGCCTCGATCACCGCAACCTGCTGGAGAAAGCCGGCAATGGCGAGACTGAATAAGAGCACGGCGCCGATCAGCCAGGCGAGCCGGCTTCGCACAGCCTCCAGCAGGGTAATGCGGGCAATGGGGAGAATGCTCATGGGCTCGTCGGACAGGATGGCACACGGCGCCCTTCGGCGCCCGCCTACATCGACCGGGGTTCGTCGGCCGGCCAAGCGTAGTTTCGCAACCCGCCCGACGCAAGCACCGGGCCAGCCAGAGCGATGACGGGAGCATTCCAGTTCACCACTCGGTCCACCGGGCGCCAGTGGCGGCTCCTGCTCGTCGGGATGCTGGTGTTGCTCCACCTCGCTGCGATGCGCGGCACCGAGGACATCTGGGCACGCGGGATGATGATGGCCCACCTCGGCCTCTTCTTCATCTGGCAGCCGTTCATGCAGGGCGGGCAACGCCTCAAGGTGAGCGAGGTCATCCTCATCTCCCTCATCACGGTCGCGATCCTGGTCTTCCTGAGCTGGTGGATGCTGGGCCTCTGGGTGGGGCTGCTCGCTGGCGTGATCGGCGGCAAGGTGTTCCTCTTCCAGGCGCGCTGGCTGCGCGCTTTCTACCTGCTCACGTTCCTGTATATCGCGTCGCTCCTGCTGGTCTGGATCGTGCCGAACGGTTTTTCGACGACCGGTGCGCTCCCCTCGGAGGTGCGAATGATCGCGCAGTACGGGCTGCCGCTCATCTTCGTGGTGATGATCGCCTTGCCTGTGGAGTCGGACACGGCCGAACCCCAGATCGTCGACTTCCTCTACGCGTCCTTCATCTTCCTGCTTCTGACGGCGCTGGTGCTGGGCAGCTTCGCCTACATGACGGTGCTCAAGACGAGCTACCCGCTCGCGCTTTCATACAGCCTGCTCTCGATTGCCGCGGTGCTCATCTTTCTCAGCGTCGCGTGGAACCCCGGCGCGGGCTTTGCCGGGCTTGCGATGCTGTTCTCGCGCTACCTGCTCTCGATCGGCCTGCCGTTCGAGCAGTGGCTGCACTTCCTTGCCGAGCTCTCGCGGACTGAATCACGGCCCGACCAGTTCCTGAAAGAGGCCTGCGCGGGCCTCGGCGGACTGCCCTGGGTGACCGGCGGCACCTGGCATACCTCTGCCGAGTCGGGCGAATTCGGGGTGAGCTCGAAGCATTCGGTGGAATTCGCCGGTCGCGAGCTCACCATCCGGCTTTACAGCCGTCACCGGCCCAGCCCCTCGCTCGTGTGGCACTTCCACCTGCTCGGGCAGCTGCTCGGCCAGTTCTACGTGGCCAAGCAGCGCGAGCAGAAGCTCAAGCAGCAGACTTACGTGCAGGCGCTTCACGAAGCCGGCGCGCGCCTCACGCACGACGTGAAGAACCTACTGCAGTCCCTGAACGTGCTGTGCTCGGCAGTCGAACGCGATCCGGACGGCAATCCGGAGGGGTTGCAGATGCTGATCCGCAGGCACCTGCCGACCGTGACCCAGAGACTCCGCCACACGATCGAGAAGCTGCAGCGCCCGCAGGTGGAGACCGGGCGGTTCGTGCGCGCCGATGCCTGGTGGGAAGGAGTGCAGAAGGCCTATCAGATTCGGGGCGTCGAGTTCCAGCTCGGCACCCTGGCGGAAGGCATCCTGCTGCCCAAGGACCTGTTCGACGGCGCCGCCGACAACATGGTCCAGAACGCGCTCGAGAAGCGCAAGCTCGACCCCGACGTCCGCGTGCGCGTCACGTTCGACATCGGCGACTCGGTCACGCTCACCGTGTGCGATAGCGGCCGCCCGGTCGTTCGCGAAATCCTGGCCGGCCTCCTGCGCGGCCCGGTGCCGTCGGATACCGGATACGGAATCGGGCTCTACCAGGTCGGCCGCCAGGCGGAGCTGCTCGGGTTCAATTTCCGGATTTCGGCGAACGAACAGGGCAACGTGTGCTTCGAGCTCGCGGGGGATCTGGGTCGGGGAACGTCGCGCGAGCCGAGCGCTCCGGTCGCCGCCGACGCGAGCTGAGAGCGCCCCCTGTTCGTGACCTACCGATCTTGCCCCTACGCTGCGGCTTCCTGCTCGACTTCGGTCTTGCGACCGAGCAGCCGGTAGACCGCGGTGTCTCCCTTGCCCTTCAGGTACACGGTCTGGGGCGCGGCGAACTCGAACCGGTTGCGCAAGCGGCGGTACGTGATCACGTCGACCTGGATCATGCCCGGCACGCTCTCGGCCGTGATGCGACTAGCGAGGTTTACCGTGTCACCCCACAAGTCGTAGATGAACTTCTTCTTGCCGACGACGCCAGCGACGACCGGTCCGGTACCGATGCCCATCCGGATCTCGACGCGCTGCTCGTTGACCGTGAGATCGGTCGCGAGAAGCTCGCGCATCTCGAGCGCCATGTTCGCGATCGACTCAGAGTAGTTGCGGGAATCAGCGTCGTCCAGGCCGCCGGCGACCATGTAGGCGTCGCCGATCGTCTTGATCTTTTCCAGGCCGTACTTCTCTGCGAGCGAATCGAACGAGGAGAATACCTTGTTCAGCATCGCGAAGATCTGGTTCGGCGACATGCCCTCCGCGATCGTCGTGAAGTTGACGATATCGGCGAACATCACCGTCACATCGGCGAATCCGTCTGCGATCGTGCCGTTCTCCTGCTTCAGCCGCTCGGCGACGGGGCCGGGGAGGATGTTCAGCAGGAGCCGCTCGGAGCGGTCTTGCTCGGCCTGCAGCAGCCGGTGGGCCTCCTCGAGGCGCGCCTTGGACTTGTCGCGCTCGGACGAGGCGGAGCGCAGGAGCACGTAGACGATGCTCGAGATCGCGAAGAAGTTGAGCGCGAAGAACACCACGGCCACCTTGGCCGGAATCGGGGCTGCCGCGGTGGAAGTCTCGACGAGCTGGTAGTCGAGGCCGGCCGCCATCACGATCAGCATCGCGTAGCCGAAAAACCAGGGAATCGAGTCGCGCGCGCTGTACAGCAGTATCGCCCCAACCGGCGCCAGCAGCCCCCACAGCATGTAGCCGCTCGCGGTGATGAAGTCTCCCATCGAGAGCTGCTGCACGAAGGGATAGAAGAGGAAGAGACCGAGCTGAAGCAGGCGCCAGCGGCCGAAGTTCCGCGAGACGAGGTAGACGACGAGATTGAGGAGCGACAGACCGAGATACAGGATCGGCAGCGTCGTGGAGATCGTCACCCCGAAGAGCCGATAGATCGCGACCCAAACGATCGGCACCGCGATGGTCAAAGCCATCGCGAACATGAGCAGCTGCTTCTTGAGCCGGATGTCCTCCGGATCACTGGGCTCGACGCCCGCCGTGCGAAGGCGGCTCAGCAGCTCGCTGACGTTGCTCATTCGGGCGTGTTGGAGTGGGTTGGTGTGACCCTGCGGCACGGAAGCAAGCGCTGTTCCGAGCATTCTACGACGGGACGCGATATGCAGCCAGCATACGACGCGAGTGAGAACAATGTCACGTTTTCGGGAGTGCTAGAGGGCACCGGCGGCGACCATCCGGTTGACCAGAACGTTCACGGACAGCCACGTAACGAGATCGTCGAAGTCCCCGCCCGCTGCGCCGGTCGGGCGGGGTTCGTGGCTCACGAAGGTCAGGTCGTTGTCGTAGTTCTCGGCCTCGTCCACGTCGTGCGCGACGAGCTTGCGGTTCTTGCCGACCGCCAGAATCACGGCCGGTACAGTGCCGGCGGCCGTCAAGACCTGGCCGCACCCGGCAGCGCTGCAGATCTGGAGGTCGGGAAGAAGTCCGGTCACGCCGATACCCGCGATTCCGGAGTTCTTCGTGAACGTGTTGGTATTCCACGAAGTGACCGAGTAGCGGATCGGCGTGTCCCATGCGTCGAGCAGGTAGCCTTGCGGATTCGTCGTGCTGATGCCCAGGGACATCGCGGGCAGTAGCCCGTGGAACTGCCAGCAGTTGCCGTTCGCGCTCGTCCCGCCGGCGGCGAACGCCTCTTCGCCGGTCCCTGCGACGGATACGGCTGTTCCGTCGCGAAAGGCGGCGAGCGCTCCCGTGGGCGCTGCAGGACAGGGCAGGCGGCCGTTGCGTATCGCAAATCCTACGAGCGCTTCCTGGGCGACAGCGAGGCGTGCCTGCGTTTCGCTGAACTGACGTGCTTCGTTCTGCGCGGTAAGCGTGAGCGCGATTCCGCCGATCAGGAGCGCGACGATCGTGACCGTGATCGCGAGCTCCGTGAGCGTGAAGCCCCGCGCGCGCGCGCCGGCCCTCGCCGCCGCGTTACGGCGCCAGAATCGCGATCTTGTCATTGCGCGTGAAGTTACGGGGGCCGGTCTCGTAGGTCCGGTCGGCCGGAGTCTGATTCTCCCCCTCGAGATAGTCGCTCAGCGCGGCGGAGGTCCTGGCCGAGCCGTTGATCGAGCGGCCCGCGAGAGCGACGATCACCTGCTTGTCGTTGGGCGCTCCGGGCCCGCCGTTGACGGTGATGCAGTTCGTGCCGATTACGCATGCTCCCGCACCGCCGAAGACCGCCTGCGGCGTGGCGGCGTAGTAGAGCTGCTTGTTCCACTCGTTGTCGAAGAACCAGCTCGTGTCCGGATCCTTGGCCGCGCTCGGCAGCCCCGCTTGGGCCCACTTCGCGAGATCCAGGTTGAGCCGAACCTGCACTCTGCGCGATAGGCCGGATAAGTCGTCAGTCGTCGTCAGGCGGTATTCGACGGGCGCGTCGCCGCTCGCGGTCGTCGAGCCTGCCGGCGTTAACCAGCCCACTGAAGTCGCCGCTAATCCCGTCACCGCCGTGAGCTCTTCGGTGACGTCGTTGAAGCTCGCGCCGGCGTTGGTGGCCACGGCATCGACCCGGACCGTGATCGCGCCCGTGTAGTCGATCTGGCAGTTGAGCCAGACGTTGGCCGGCCCTTCCAGCGCGCACGTCTGCGCATCGAGCGAACCGGGTCCCGACTCCTGGCTCGCCGTTGCGCCGGGGGCCCAGACCGAGCCGCTCACCGTGTTCATCGCCACCGGCGCGAGGCCCTCGAAGAGCGCGCCGTTGAAGCTCGTGTTGGAGCCGGCGAGCGTCGAGATGCCGGGATCGGCAAAGGGCGCGGGGAAGGGATAGCGCGTCCACTTCGCGGCGAGCGTCTTCATCTTCGCCGTGATCTTCGGAAGCCGGCTGAACACCGCTTGATCGACCACCGTGAAGAGGTCGCGCTGCGAGATCGGCAGGATCGCATCGTTTGAGGTCGCCAGAATCTGGTACGGATAGAGTCCGCCAGCGAGCAATGGCGGAATCGGCGCCTGAAACTCGACATACTGGGCCGGGTCCGCGCTGGGTCGCGCCTGCGCCCCGATCGCCCGCCCCGGCGCGATCACCAGGGCGACTACGTCGCCCGCGACGACGGTCCCTGCCGGAGACCTCGTTTCGATGTTCCCGGCGAGATCGCTATTGATCGGCTCGGCAGTAGGGTGGTCCCGGAAGTTCGGCGATAGCGCATACCAGAGCCGCTCGCCGGATCCATCGCGCAGATCAGGCAAGCCGAGGGTGCGCCAGGGGAGCAAACCGATATAGGCGGGGCAATCGTTGCCGGCGAAGGTCTCAGCGGAGCCGTCTCCGTCGGTGTCCGGGCAGGGCAAGCTGCCGGGGCGATTATCGTCGCGCGCCGCGCGGCCGATCAGGGCGATCTTTGCTTGCGCTAGCGCCTGGTCGCTGACTTTGTCGCGCGCGACGCGCAGCGCGGCGGTGTTCGGCGAGCTCAGCAGCACGGCGACGGTGCCGAGCACCAGGATGACCAGGAACAGCGCCAGGCCGAACCCGTGCTGTGCGCCACGCGATGAGGGCGAACGTCGAGAGAGCCGCGCGCTACATGCTCTGAACATGGATGTCACCGACGAGTCGACGGCGCGTGCGTCAGCGCGAAGGGGCTTTCACGCCGGGCTGGCTGCGCTTGATCTCGATTTCCCCCGGCTCGATGGCGGGGCGAACCTCGCCACGGGTGCGGTCGAGCGTGTCGCCGACGCTCACCTTCGTGTCCGTGCCGTTGTCGTCGATCGCGACGTGCGCAGGATCCCGGCCGGTGTACGTGTCGTATTGGGGCACGCCGTTGATCCACGTGGTCGTCTTTCCGCTGGAGCGGCTGACTCGGCCATTCACGGTGACGAGGCGCTCGACGACGACTTCGGCCTCGACGGCGTTCGTCGCGCGCTTGTGGTCGAGCTCGGCACGCTGCTGCGGCGTGTAGAAGAGTCGCCCGACGTCGGTAGCGGCAGCGGGCGCGGACGCGGCGGCGAGGAGCAGGGCGGCCACGAGCAGTCGGTGGCGACGCAGGGTCTTGGCAATGATTTCGGATTTCATGGCGACTTGTCCGGCTGTCTCGGTCAACTCGACTTGAGCTGTCTATCGCGGATCGTGACGAGGTCGATGACGCAGTTGGCGCGCAGTCTGGGTGAGATCCCGCGGTCCTGGCCGGAGCGATTCACCCGCTCGATCGAGCAGGAACGCACCAGAACGTGCGCCTTGAGTTTGCTGCGCAGCCCGTCGAGGAACGCGAGCAGATCGCCCTCGTGCAGGAGCTGCATCTCGACCTTCAGGGCGCTGACCCGGAATTCGACTTCGGAGCTGGACGTGACGCCCGGAAGGTCGAGCTTGCGTTGCGGGTCGATCCGGTACTTGATCTCGAACAGCTTGTGTTCGTTCTTGATCTGTCCGATGGTCTCCACCCACTCGAGGCGCCGCTCATCGCCGATCACGCCCCGGGCGAGGAGCCTGCGGTAATCGACGAGCTTCTCGCGGATCTCGCGCTCCTCCTCGGTTGCCCGCGAGAGCTTGGTCTGGATCGCCTGCCGGTCGGCGACCGCGATCTTGTACTGTACCCGGGTCTGGTCGAGGTACTGCTTGGCCACGATCACCGCGGCGACTCCGATCCCCACGAGGATGACCGCAATCGCAAGCGGCAAATAGAGTCGCTTGAGGTCCATTCTCATGGCGCGATCTTTCTCGCCACCGTCACGGTGAACTCCGGCACGGCGCTCGCGCGTTCCGTGCCGATGTCACCCGAAAGCTGCGTGCCGGAATTCAGCTCGAACGGAAGTTTCCGCGCCAGCACCTCGACGCCGGGGCGCTTCTGCAACTCGTCCACGAACTGGTTGACCAGCAGCTGTATCCCGCGGTAGTCCGATGCCCGGGTGGCCTGGACCCGCGCGGTGAGCTCGACGATTTCGTAGCGAGGCTTTTCGCCTTGCTGGACAGTGCCGCCGGGTCCGGCTTCCTTTGCGACGTCGGGGAGCTTGCCGTCGAACTCCCACTTCAGCCGTTCGACCTCGATGCGGGGCGATTCGCTCAACACCTGGCTCACCTCCGCCAGCAGATCCCGCGGATTGCGCGTCTGGGCAGCGAGCAGGCGATACTGATCCATCGCGGCGCGCAGGTTATCCGTGCTGGTCGGCATCGCCGGAAACTGCGCGGTCACGCGCGAATAGGACTGCTCCGCGCTCGCGGCGAGCTGCCGGTTCTGCGCGATCGAGTCGCGCAGCTGGAGCATTTCCCACGCCTGCAAGCCGGCAAACAGGAGGCAAGCTGCGAGCACTGCCGCTCCGCCGGCGACGAGCCCCACGCGCCATTGGTGCACGCGGTAGGCGCCCCGCAGATTCTCCTTCGCGTACTGTTGCCGCGGGGGGCGGGAGGCTAGGAGGTGCAGGTACAGCGCTTCGGCTCCGGCCCCGGCGGGGGCGGACCGGAGGCCGATCTTGCGGCGCACGTTGTCCAGATCGAGCACCTGCAACCGCAGCTGGGCGATGCTCGGTGCCGCGTCGCGCACCGCTTCGGCCTGCCCCGGAGGCGCGATCAGCACGGTATCGATGGTCCCGCCCTCGCGCGGGAGCACGCGCATCGCCATCAGGTACTGGTGGACCCGCGTGGTCTCGCGCTCGAAGGCCTCCGCCGTCCGCTCCGGACTTGCGATCTCGGCGGCTTCGAGGGGGCCGAGCCTGCTGAACCGGATCTGGCCGCGCTCGACATAGCTCTGGCGCAGGCCGGCCTGCGATAGCGCAACCATCAGGCAGGGCACCTTCTTCAGCCCCAGCATGTTCGTGAGGAGGGGTGCGATCAGCGCCGCCGAATAGACGCCCACTATCGCCGCGTCCGCATCGCGCAACGCCAGCAGCCACGGGTGCAGCTGCTGCGTGTTCGTGAACGAGCTCAAGACGACGCGCTCCTCGGCGCGCTGACCACGATCCACGCCGAGCGATATCGAGGTGGACAGACTGGTGTCGCGGTAGCGCTGGGCAAGCTTGCGGTCGAGCAGCGCGCGCCGGTCCTTGCCGCGGATGTACGGGATGTTTTCCTGGTGGAAATCTTCCTCGACGACGTCGGCGAGCACGTAGAAGAGGCTGCTGGAAACCGCGCCGACGTAGCTTGCGAAGGCGGCGGTTCCTTCCTCCCCGGCCGGGAAGGAGGCCTCCACCGCAAGATGTCCGCGCGACCAGACGTACGCGGTCGCGCGTGCGGCAGTGGCGTAAATGAGGCGCTTTGCGGGCATCAGCGGTCCGTCACATCTTTATTTTGCTGATCATGTCGTAGATCGGTCCGAGCACCGAGAGCATGACCCAACCGAGAATCAAGCCGAGGACCACAGTCAACGCCGGCTCGATCATCACCTGCATCCGCCCGATGCTTTCGCGCACCTCGCGGGTGTAGAAATAGCTCACGTTGAGGAGCGCCGTGTCAAGTGCACCGGTGGCCTCCCCGACGCGGAGCATCCGCACCACGAGCGGCGGGAAGAGCCCGACCTCCTGGAATGCCGCGGTCACGTTCTTGCCTTCGGCAATCTGCTGGCCCACCGTCTGGAGGCCATCCTGGATGACCAGATTTCCGGTCGTTTCTTCCGAGCTCTTGATCGCATCCAGGATGGTGATCCCGGACGAGTACATGAGCGCGAAGATGCTCGCGAACCGCGACAGGATGATCTTGCGCAGGATCGGTCCCACCACCGGCAGGCCCAGCTTGAACGCGTCGAGCTGATAGCGCACGCGCGGATTGGAGCGTGCCGCAAATTTGATCCCGAGCCAGATCGCAACCGGCGCGGCGAGCACCGCCCACCAGTAGTCCACCAGAAAGCCCGACACCGCCATCAGCGCGCGCGTGTGGAGCGGCAGCGTCTGGCCCATCGTCTTGATCAACCCGACCATCTGCGGAACGAGGTACAGCATCAGGAACAGCGTCACGAGCAGCACGACCCCGCCGACGAACGCCGGGTACATCATCATCTTCTTCGTCTGCGCCGCGAGCTCGTCCTCCCACTTGAGATTCTCGGTCAGGCTCCGCAGCACCTCGGGCAGGCGCCCCGTGTCCTCGCCGGCCTTGATCAGTGCGCGGAAGACGGGCTCGAAGACCTGTGGATAGTTGCCGAGCGCGCCCGAGAGGTTCTGACCTCCCTGGATGGCCTCGATCAGGCCACCGATCACCTCGCGGAAGCGCGGATTCTCGAGGCTATCGCGCAGGTCCGTCAGGCCTTCCACCAGCGGCACGCCCGCGGAGACCATCTGTTCGAGCTGAAAGCAGAAATTGATCAGGTCCTGGCGCTTGACGTGCCACATCCCGACTGCGCCGCTCTTGGTCTGGCCCCCGACGACCAAGTCGAGCCCCATGCGCTTCAGGCGCAATTCCAGGTCGACCAGATTGAGGGCGTCGACTTGTCCGGCCACAGACTTGCCGTTGCCGTCAATCGCCTTGTAGCTGTAGAGCGCCATGAACGGGGAGACTCCCGGAAGTTCAAGAGGATACCGCGTATCCAGGCCCCACGGCGAGGCGCTGGCGTGGGGCCGTGACGCCCGTCACGGTGGTGGGACCGGGGCGCTACATCCGGTCCGTGAGGTCGATGACGCGCATCAGCTCTTCGAGCGAGGTCGAGCCGTCCAGCACCCGTCGGATCCCGTCGTCCGCAAGGGTGCGGAAGCCCTTGGCCATCGCGGCGGTGAGCATTTCCCGGGGGGTCGCCCGGTGCGCCATCAGCTCGTCGAGTTCGGGATCGAGCTTGAGCAGCTCCATGATCGCCAGGCGCCCGCGGTAGCCCTGGTATTCGCAGTGGTCGCAGCCCACCGCACGGTGGATGGTCGGGGGCTTGTCCCCCTTGACGCCCAGGATGCGCCAGTCCATCTCGTTCGCCTCGTAGGGCTGCCGGCAATGCTTGCAGAGCCGGCGCACGAGCCGCTGCGCGACGATGCCGATGATGTTGCCGGCCATGATCTCCGGGGAGATGCCGATGTCCACCAGGCGTGGGACGGCGCCCAGCGCGTTGTTCGAGTGCAGGGTGGAGTAGACCTGGTGACCGGTCATCGCGGCGCGCAGCGCCATCTGTGCCGTGTCCTCGTCGCGGATCTCGCCGACCAGGATCACGTCCGGGTCCTGGCGCATCAACGAGCGAATGCCGTTCGCAAAATCGAGCTTCGCGGCCTCGTTCACGGAGGTCTGGCGGATCAGCGTCATCGGATACTCGACCGGATCCTCGAGGGTCATGACGTTGACCCCGTCGTGATTGATGTGGTTGAGGATCGAGTAGAGCGTGGTCGTCTTCCCGCTGCCGGTCGGCCCGGTGACCAGGATGATGCCCTCCGGGCGCACGATCATCTTCTTCAGCATCGCGAGCTGCTCGGCCGCCAGCCCCAGCGAGTCGAGCGGCACGATGCCCTTTTGCCGGTCGAGAATCCGCAGCACGATGTTCTCGCCGTGCGTGGTCACCTGGGAGGCGACCCGGAAGTCGACCTGGCGTCCGGTGAGCGAGAGCGAGATCCGGCCGTCCTGCGGGGCGCGGGTCTCGGCGATGTTCATCTTGGACATCACTTTGATGCGCACCGCCATCGCCGGCCAGTAGGTCTTGTGCAGGCTGCGGATCTGGCGCAGCACGCCGTCGATCCGGTAACGGATGCGCAGGAAGTTCTGCTCGGGCTCGAAGTGGATGTCGGAGGCGGCGCGCTCGACCGCATCGGCAAGCAGCGCGGCAATCAGGCGCACGACGGGCTGGCTGTACTCGTCGCCGCTCGCCTGCAGGCTCTGGTAGTCGATCTCGCCGGTCTCGATCTCGTGCAGGATCCCGTCGATCGAGAGCTCGTGCCCGTAGAACTGCTCGATCGCGCGGGCGATCTCGGATTCGCCGGCGAGGCGCACCTCGATCTCGAGCTCGCCGCGCAGCTGCGCCCGCACCTGGTCGAGCGCGACGATGTTGTTGGTGTCGGAGATCGCGAGAATCAGGCGCCGTCGTTCCCGGTCGACCGCGACCGGGAAGAGGTTGTGACGCCGGGCGAAATCGCGCGGCACCAGGCGGATGGCGGCCGGGTCGACGACGATTTGCGAGAGGTCGACGCTCTGCAGCCCGAGCTTCTCGGACAGCGCGTCGCGCAGCGTCGCCTCGGACACGAATCCGAGCTGCACGAGCAGTTTCCCGACCGGCTGGCGGCTCTTCAGCTGCTCGAGCAGCGCGATACGCAGCTGGTCCTCGGTCAGGATCCCCTGCGAGATGAGGATCTGCCCGATGTGCCGCTTGGCTTGCGGTGAGGCCGGGGAGTTCATGCGCCGCCCGAGTTTAACCCGTCAGCGCTGGAGGTCGCGAATCCGGGCTTCGGCCTGGGACTTGTTGAAGCCGGCGGACCGGCTTGCGGCCAGCGCGAGCGCGCGCTGATAGTGCTCGAGAGCGAGCATTTCCTTGTGCAGGTTGTCCAGGCTCACCGCGAGATTGAATTCGTAGTCGGGATTTTCCGGTTCCGCCACCACCGCGCGGAAGTAGGCCTGCTGCGCGTCGGCCCAGCGGGACTGCGCCGCGAAGATGTTCCCGAGCGCAAAATGCAGGATCGCCGAGTCGGGGTTACCCGCGATCAGATTCTGCAGCCGGCTCTCTGCCTGGACCGGGTCCACCGACCCGCGCAGGCCGATGAGCCCCGCTGCCGCGGCCGGGTCACGCGGGTCCAGCTCGAGCACCCGTGCGTAGCTCGCTGCCGCGCGATTGAAGTCGCCGACGCGACTGTCGAGTGCAGCGAGTCCCAGCAGGGCATCGCGGTTGAGCGGATCGGCGCGCAGCGCGCGTTCGTACTCCACGCGCGCTGCCGCGAGGTCGCCGGATTCGATCGCGTCGTATCCGCGCTTGAGTGCTTCATCCACGCCGCTCTGCGTACGGCGAATCGACATGGTGCCCCGTGCGCCGGGAAGCGGTGCCTCGGCAGCCTGCTGTGGGGCCGTTTGCGCGCGTGGCGCTGGCGGGGCGGGACGCGGCGTCCGGCGAATCGCCGGCATGGGCTGGGGCGGAGTGGGCACTGCGGTCTCGGGTGCCATCTGCGGTTGCACCGTGGCCGCCGGTGGCGTTGCGACCGGCTCAGGTTCCGGTGCAGGCGGCGAAGGCTCGACCTGGGGCACGGGCGCCGGCGCCGGAGTCGGGGCGGCTGCGATCTGCTGGCTGGGTGGCGGCGGGGGCGACGGGTTTTGTGCGACGGTCAGGCTGCGGGGCTGCATCTGCCACCAGAAATAGATGACGATGCCGATCGCCGCCACGGCGAGCCCGACCAGCACCAGCTTGAAGGGCTTGCGCGGATCGTAATCGGCCCCGTGCGCCTCGAACAGTTGTTTCGCGGCCTCGCGATCGAACTCCTGCTGCGCCGGGCTGCTTTCCGGCGCGCGTACGGCTGGCGTGCGCGGGGTCCCGACGGGGCGGCCACTTGCTGAGCCGCCAGTGCGCGGCGGCGGCGCGCCGGCACCCGGGGCGAGGTCGTCGGAGAGGATTTCGAGATTCTGCGTGATGTCGGGCAGCCGGTCGCGCGTGATCGGCTGCGAGGTCCCCGGTCCGGCGGCTGGCGTTTCCTCCGGCGCGAGAGAGAGTCCCTCGCTCGTGGGCATCCTGACCCCCGCACCCGCGCCCTGCTGCTGGGTCGTCTCTCCCTGCTTGGCCTGCTCCGCCTTCTTAAGCGCTTCCAGCAGGAGGCTCATTACTGCACCTGCGTGTCGGGCAGCGTCGGTCGGGCGGGATTCGGGGCGCCCATGAAATCTTCGCCGGGGAGGAACACGCGGTAGCCGCTGTAGTCTCCTGCGATGCTCGGGTCGCGCACGACGATCGGTCGCAGGAAGATCACGAGCTCGGTCTTCTCGTTGGTGAGGGTCCGATTAGCGAACCAGTTTCCGATCACCGGGAGGCGGTTCACTCCCGGGATCGTGTTGTCCACGTTCTGCACTCTGTCCTGGATGAGGCCGCCCATCACCCCGATCTGGCCGCTGGAGAGCTTCAGCACCGATTCCATCTCGCGGGTGGCGATTTGCGGAATATTGTTCGGGATGGTCAGGACGGGATTCGGATCGGGCACTTCCTTCGTGATGGACGAAATGCTCGGCTTGACGTTCAGCAGGATCGTGTCATCGTCGCTGATCTGGGGCGTGATGTTCATCACCAGTCCGACCGGCACCGTTTGCGGCGTCGTGGTGACCGTCGTCAGCGCGGTGGTCTGCGCCTGGGTCGTCTGCGCCTGGACGAGGAAGTAGACGACATTCTCGACGACTTTCAGCACCGCGGTCTGGTTATTGAGCGCGGTGATGCGCGGGCTCGAAATGATCCGGGTCGTTCCGAACGTCTCCAGAAGCTTGAGCGTCGCATTGAAGACGCTGCCCACCCGCGACAGGGCGAACACCGGGCCAGTTACCGCGCCCGCCAGCTGCTGCGTTTGGATGCTCGAGCCCAAGTACGCCCAGTCAATCCCCTGCTGGTAGTCGTTGCTGAGCCGTACCTCGACGACGGTCGCCTCGATCAAGACCTGGCGGCGCGCGTTGGTCAGCACGCGGTCCAGGAACTCCCGGATCTTCTCGTGCTGCCGCGACGAGGCCCGGATGAACAGCACGCCCGCTTCCGGGTTCGAAATGACCGAGGCAGCTTCACGGAACGTGACACTGGGCACCGGCGCCGCGACTTGCGCGCCCGCTGCACCTTGCTGGCCCGCCGATCCGGCCGGCGCGGGTTGCGGCGCCGCCGCGGCTCCCCCGGTTGGCAGAATCTTGTCGGTCTCGCGCAGAATGTCCTTGATGTTGTCGACCAGCGTTGGCCAGAAGCGGTTGTTGGAGACGTTCTTTATCCTCAATGACGAGACGTTTGACGAGCCGCCGCCGCTTGCGCCGCCCCCACCGCCGCCCCCCGAGGTTCCGGTGCTGCCAGCGATCTCAGCTGACACGGATACGTCACCGCTCGTGTCGCGCACCATGTTGACGTAGTTGATCTTGTACACACGCAGGAACGGCGTATCGGGCATGACGAGCAGGTTCGGTCCGTCGAGCTCGTAGCGCATGTCGACCTGCTTCGAGATGCGGTTCAAGAGCTGCGGCAGCGTCTGGTCGATGGCGTTGAGCGTGACCGCGCCGGTGATGCCGGGGTGAATGTCGATGTTCAGCTGCGCGTCGCGCGCCAGCGCGAACAGCAATTCGTGCACTCGCACGTTGTTGACGACGACGCTGTAGGTCTCGGCCTTGACTGCAGGCTGCGGGCGCGGCGGGACGACGGGAATCTGCACCGGCGCCGGAATCGCGGCGGAAGGGGCGGCCTTGGGCGCCGCCTCCAAGTGCCCCGGGGACTGATGCATCACCGGAGCAGCGCAGCCGATCAGCGCCAGCGCGGTCATTGCAGCGAACAGGTGTCGAAACGTCACGGCGCGAGCTCGATTTTGTGCTGATTGTGGACGCCCCGCGGGAACCCCTCCCCTCGGGATCGAAAGCTTACTATAACAAGGCGGCGTAAGAAACTGTTTTAACGATGCAAACGCTCTGTGGCCTAGTGCCGGTTTAGGGTGAGAACTATTGCTGGTTTTGGGTGCGCATGCGCCCGAAGCTGCGCGGATAAGGGGCCCGGGCCTTGAGCGTCTCGGGCAGCTGGCCCATGGCCGTCACGGTGTCCGCGACCGACCCGTAATTCCCGTAGGCGACGGCGTAGTACTGTGCGTCCTCGATCTTGACGCTGTAGACGTGAATCGAATCGGCATCGAGCAGCTGAGAAAGCTGCCGGACGAAGTTCTCCAGCACCTCGGATCTGCCGCTTCGGACCGTAAGGAGCTCGATCGCGTAGGTCTTGGCGGGCGCAGTTTTCAGCCACTCCTGAGTCGCGGCGAAACGCTCCCGGGCAAGCGGTCCCTCAGGCGGAGGCTGCGGGGCGGTCGCCATCGCCTTAGTGGTCGGCTCCGGCGCCGGCTTCATGGGTCGTTCGGGCACCGAGGTCTTCACCGCCATCGGGCCGTCGGCCTTCCCCGATGAGGGGCCGCCGGGGGCGGCGGCAGGCGCCATGGCCTGGGTGGGCGGCTCGGCAGGCGGGCTCGTTCCGGGAGATGCTGTCGGGTCGGCTGCTGGCGGGGCGGGCACCGTAGCGGGTTTTTCGGCAGGTTCTTGGGGCGGCGGGCGCGTATCGGACGCCGCGCTGGCGACCTGAGGCGCTTCCGCAGGGATTGCGGCGGCTTTCGAAGTGGGTACTTGCTCCTGCTCTGAGGCCTGCGTAGCCGGCTGGCTTGGCGTCTGAACCGGTGATTTTGGTTCCTGCCGGGGAGGCTGCGCGGGGAGCGCCGGGGCGGCAGCGGCGACCTCGCCGGTGAAGGGCGCCGACCGCTGCGCGCTGTAGAAGTGGAAGAAAAGGCCCACCAGCAGGCCGGCGGCGGCCCCGGCCGCCGCAATCCCCCAGATGCTCCGCGCCTTGGTCCCGCGCTTGAACTCCGAGTCGCGGACCGCCGCGCGCGCGTGCTTGACGGTCACCTGGTGGGTGCCGTCCGCGAACGCCGCCAGAAGCGACTTGTCGGCGAGGATGTTGACCCGCCGCGTCAGGCCTTCCGACGCCTGGGAAATCGTCTTGAGGGCGCCGGACGAGAAGACGCTGGGACCCCGGTAACCGGCGGCCCGCATCCGGAACTCGATGTACTGAGTGATGTCGTCGCGCACCAGCGGCTCGAGCTTGAAGCTGTGAATGATGCGTTCCTTGATCTGGCGCATGTTGGGAAGCGCGAGATGCTCGTCGAGCTCGGGCTGGCCGAAGAGCACGATGTGCAGCAGCTTGTGCCGGTTCGACTCGAGGTTGGAGAGCAGCCGGATCTCCTCGAGCGTCTCGAGCGGCATCGCGTGCGCCTCATCGATCAGCACGACGACGCGCTTGCCTGCTGCGTAGCGCTTGATCAGATCCTCCTGGAGCGCGCGCAGCAGCACGGTGGTCCGGCGACCCTCCACGCTCACCCGCAGATCGTCGGCGATCGTATGCAGGATTTCGTCGCGCGACAGCGAGGGATTGGCGAGGTAGATCGTCTCGACGTGGACCGGCAGGCGCTCGATCAGCACGCGGCACAGCATGGTCTTGCCGCTCCCGACCTCCCCGGTGATCTTGATGATTCCTTCCTCGTGGCTGATCGCGTACAGCAGAGCGCCGAGGGTCGCGCCGCGGTTGGCGCCTTCGAAGAAGAAATCGGTGTGCGGCGTGATGCGAAACGGCGGTTCGTTGAGCCCGAAATGACTGAGATACATGCGTGGGGGGATCTCCGGTCGAGTGCCTCGTTCGCGCGGCAAGCTCCTGCGGCGGGGGCACGTGCCAGTCTGGCCAGGGGGCGGGGCGCCACCCTTGTCACCCGGCGCCGATGGCGGTCGCCGGGCGTTCCTCCCGCATGGCACCCATTCTAAGCCATCGTCATGCCGGAATGGCAGAGGAGATGGGCGGAGGCAAGACGGAGACGGCGCCGGTGCAGGCGCCTCAGTGCTTCTGCAGCGACTCCATCCGGCTGTACAGGGTCGTGCGATTGATGCCGAGCAGCTTGGCGGCCTGGCTGACGTTGCCGCGGGTGAGCTTCATCGCAGCCTCGATATACCCGTGCTCCCAGGCCTTGAGCATGCTGTCCAGGTTGAAGCTGCGCTCGCGCTGCAGGTGCTGTTGCGCCTGATCCACCAGGGTCTCGGGATCATTCGGCAGGCCGAACTCCTGCGCGGGCGCGGCGGCTGCCGCCGACGCGACATCCAGTTCCGGCTCGAGCTCCAGGCCGGACAGCCGCTGTCCGGCGTACTTGGTGGTGAGCCGGATCACGATATTGCGCAGCTCCCGGACGTTGCCGGGAAAGTGGTAGTCGCGCCAGAGCTTCATCGCGCTTTCGTCGACGCTGAACGGGGCGAGCTTGGCCTGGTCGGCATAGAACTGGCTGAAGTGCTCGAGCAGGAGCAGCTTGTCGTCCTCCATGTCGCGGAGGGGCGGCACGTTGATCGTGAACACGCTCAAGCGATGATAGAGGTCGGCGCGAAAGTTTCCCTTCTTGATCTCCTGGCGCAGATCGCGGTTCGTCGCGGTGATGACCCGGGCGCGGCTGAACCGACGCTGGGTCTCCCCCACGCGCTGGTATTCGCCGTTCTCGAGCACGCGCAGGAGCTTCGCCTGCAATTCGAGCGGCAGCTCCCCGATCTCGTCCAGGAAGAGCGTGCCGTCACCGGAGTCCTCGAAGTACCCCGACTTGTTGGTGAGCGCGCCGGTGAAGGCACCTTTCACGTATCCGAACAGCGTCGGCTCGACGAGCGTCGGGGCAATCGCCGCGCAGTTGAGCGCGAGGAAGGGCTTGTCGCTCCGGTTCGACATCTTGTGCAGAGCGTTGGCCACCATTTCTTTGCCGCTCCCCGATTCGCCCTCGATCAGGCACGGAAACGGCGCATCCGCGTATTGGCTGACCTGGCTGCGCAGCTTGTGCATGGCAGGGCTGCGCCCGACCAGGGCGCCCGCGTCGGTGACCCCGCGGCCCGAGATCTCCGCCTCGCGGACCTCCAGGGCGTGCAGCAGGATCTTCTTCAGGTTCTCGGGGTCGCAGGGCTTGGCGACGAACTCCGCCGCGCCGAGCGCCCGGGCGTGACGCGCGTTCGCAGCGTCGTTCTGCCCGGATAGCACCAGGATCTTGATGCTCGGGGAATGGGCGAGCAGATCCGCGATCAGCTGGAAGCCTTCGTCCGGCCGGTGCGGGAGGGGTGGCAGCCCCAGGTCGACCAGCGCCAGCTCCGGCGCCTCGTCCAGTTGCCGGAGGAGGCTCACCGCGTGGTTGCGCGAGTCGCTCGGCAACACCTCGAAGTCCTTGCCGAGCGCATACGCCAGCGTATCCGTGATCAACGGATCGTCGTCGACGATCAACAATGTCGGCTTGGTAGCGGTCTCAACCATTCAGAGGAGCCTCGATACAGCGCAGGAAGGCGCGCTCCATCGATTCTTCTCCGTAATGGTGGCACAGCGCGCGGGGGGCGCCTGCGTAATACGGCACACCTTGGTGCAGGATCACCATCCGGTCGCAGACTTCCTCGACGTCCGATAGAGCGTGCGAGGTGAAAAAGAGCGTGGCACCGCGCTGCAATACCCCCGCCAGGAGGCCCTTGACGCAGGCGCGTGCTTTCGGGTCGAGCCCGGACATCGGCTCGTCGAGGACGAAAAGGTCGCGCCCCGAAAGGAAGCATGCCGCCAGCCCGAGCTTCTGCGTCATGCCCTTCGAGTACGCGCGCACGGGTCGCGCGAGCGCATCGGACTCCAGGTCAAGGGCGTCCAGCATCGCCCCGACTTCATCGGCCCGGTAGGCCTGGCCCTGCAACGCGAGCATGAAGCTCAGAAAGTCGCGCCCGGTGAGGTAGTAGGGCGGGAGAAACCGCTCGGGAAGAAAGGCAAGCCGGGCCCGGGAGCGGGGCTCCCGGTGAGAGACGCCGAACAGCTCGATGTTGCCGTGATCGACCGCGCAGAAGTCCAGCATGCATTTGATGAGGGTGGTCTTGCCGGCCCCGTTCACGCCGGCCAGGCCGAATGCCTGGCCGGGCTCCACATCGAAGCCGACATCACGCAATACCCGCGTTCGCGCGAAGCTCTTGCTCACCTTGTCGAAGCGAATTACCGGTGTGCTCATCTTTCGGGAGTGTCGTGCGACGTCCGTTGAAAAGGAATACCGCCCGGCAATGATAGCGCGACACCCAGCACAGTCCGGCAGGCGCGGTTCGAATCATTGCGACCCTTGTCGGCGCAATGGACTAGAATTCCACACTTTTTCTACGCGGCGAGACGTGTGTCCCCAGCCCCTCTGGTCGAGCTCATCGACGTCACCTTTGCCTACGATGACGACCGCCCGGTCCTCTCGGGCGTTTCGTTGCGCGTTCCGCGCGGCAAGGTCGTGGCAATCATGGGGGGAAGCGGTTCGGGCAAGACGACGATCCTTCGGCTGATCGGGGGTGCGTTGCGCGCAAGCGGTGGCGACGTGCGCGTTTTCGGGACGAGCCTGAACGACGTCGGCACCAGCGAGCTGTATCGACTGCGCCGGAGCATGGGCATGCTCTTCCAGTTCGGGGCGCTCTTCACCGATCTGACCGTGTTCGACAACGTGGCGTTCCCTATGCGCGAGCGCACCAAGCTGCCGGAGCCGATCATCCGCCAACTCGTACTGATGAAGCTGCACGCCGTCGGGCTGCGCGGCGCCGCGGAGCTGATGCCGCAACAGCTCTCCGGAGGAATGGCGCGACGCGTCGCGCTCGCGCGTGGCGTGGCGCTCGACCCGCAGCTCATGATGTACGACGAGCCGTTCACTGGTCTCGACCCAATCTCGCTGGCAGTCACCGGCCAGCTGATCCGCCAGTTGAACGATGCGCTGGGTACGAGCTCGATCGTGGTGACGCACGACGTGCACGAGTCGCTGCAGATCGTTGACTACGTCTACTTCGTCTCGGAAGGACGCATCGTCGCGGAAGGGACGCCGGACGAGGTGCGCAGCTCGGCGATCCCGTTCGTTCACCAATTCGTGCATGCGGAGGCCGACGGCCCCGTGCGCTTCCACTACCCCGCGCGGGACTATCGGCAAGACCTGCTGGCGGGACAATGATGGCGCAGGGTCCCGCAGGATTCGTCGAAGCACTGGGTGGCCGCGTCAACGCGATGGTCGCGCGCCTCGGGTTTGCGAGCCGGTTCTTCTGGGTGGTTCTCAAGACTTCGGGCACAAGTTTTCGGCGCATCCCGCTCACTGTGCGCGAGATCTACTTCGCGGGCGTGCTGTCTCTCATCATCATCGTCGTGTCGGGTCTGTTCGTCGGGATGGTGCTCGGATTGCAGGGCTACGACACGCTGGTGCGCTACGGCTCCGCCGAGGCGCTGGGCACCCTTGTCGCGCTATCGCTCACGCGGGAGCTCGGGCCGGTCGTCGCGGCGTTGCTTTTCGCGAGCCGGGCGGGCTCCGCGATCACCGCGGAGATCGGTCTGATGAAGACGACCGAACAACTCTCGGCAATGGAGATGATGGCCGTCGATCCGATTGCGCGGATCGTCGGACCGCGCTTCTGGGGCGGGGTGATCTCGATGCCGCTGCTCGCGGCACTGTTCACGGCGGTGGGGATATTCGGCGGCTACCTGATCGGCGTGGTCCTGATCGGTCTCGACGAAGGGTCGTTCTGGTCACAGATGCAGGGATCGGTGGATCTCCATGACGATGTGGTGAACGGCCTGATCAAGGCTTTCGTGTTCGGTGTGGCGGTCACGTGGATCGCGGTGTTCGAAGGCTACGATGCGGTGCCCACGGCCGAGGGCGTGTCACGCGCGACGACGCGCACCGTGGTGACCTCCGCACTGGCGATACTCGCTCTCGATTTCGTGCTGACAGCATTCATGTTCCGGGGAGTCTGATCGATGATGAATAAACGCACGCTCGACATGTGGGTGGGAGCGTTCGTGCTGATCGGGTTCGGTGCGATCATGTTTCTTGCACTGAAAGTCGCGAATCAGAGCGCATACTCCCTCGCGGGCACGAGCACGTACCGGGTGCTGGCGAGGTTTGATAACATCGGCGGCCTCAAGATTCGCGCACCGGTAAAGAGCGCCGGGGTCGTCGTAGGGCGCGTCGCCGACATTGCGTTCGACAACCAGACCTACGAGGCAGTGGTGACGATGAATGTCGGCTCCGACCACCCGTTTCCGCGCGATACTGCCGCGAAGATCCTCACTTCGGGCCTCCTCGGTGAGCAGTACATCGGGCTGTCGGCTGGCGGCGACACCGCGAATCTGAAGGACGGGGACACGTTAAAAATTACCCAGTCCGCCATCGTGCTGGAGAACCTGATCAGTCAGTTTCTGTACAGTAAGGCAGCGGAAGGCGACGAGAAGAAGCAATAACATGCGCATGGTTTCAGCGGCGGATCTCAGATTGTCCTTTTCTCGCAGGCGCGGCGCCGCCGCGCTGGCGCCGCTCGTGCTGCTCGCTCTGCTGGGCGGCTGCGCGTCGGCCGGACCGGTCAACCCGCGCGATCCGCTCGAGGCGACCAATCGCGCCGTGTTCGAGTTCAACGACGGATTGGACAAGGCGTTCATCAAGCCGGTCGCGCAAGCCTACCGCGCGGTGCTGCCGCAGCCGGTACGGACCGGCGTGCGCAATTTCTTCGGCAATCTGCAGGACCCCTGGATCGGCGTGAACAATCTCCTGCAGGGGAAGGTCGAGGCGGGGCTGACCGACTGGTTCCGCTTTGCCACCAACTCCACGATCGGCTTCGGCGGCGTCATGGACGTCGCCTCGGGCATGCGGATGGCCAAGCACAACGAGGATTTCGGTCAAACGCTCGGGGTCTGGGGCGCCCCGCCCGGCGACTACCTCGTGCTGCCGCTCTTTGGCCCGAGCAATGTGCGCGACGGTCTCGGTCTGATCGTGGATGCCTACGGGTACGGCGGATTCTGGCTTCCCAGGCTGATCGATCCGCCACACCGGGTCGCCTGGCGCAACTCGCTTTCGGCGCTGGACATCGTCAACCTGCGCGCAAGTCTTCTCGATACGGAGAGCATATTCGAGGCGGCGGCGCTCGATCGCTACTCGTTTCTTCGCGACGCCTACATGCAGCGGAGGCGAAACCTGATTTACGACGGCGACCCTCCTCGCGAGCGGCTGCGTGACGAGGAGGAGCCGGTGGCTCCGACAAGCCTCGACACCGAGCCTTCGCGCTGGATCATGGCCCACCCGACGGCGCTCGGTGTCGCGCGCTATAGCGGTCCGCTCGCCACTGCACACGCCGTGCAGGTGGTGGAGCCGACGGTGCCGGCGAACTATGCCGGGGTGCTCGCGGCCGGAGGTCGTGCCGCGACACCTCGTGGAGAGGACAACGAATGACAAGATGTTTTTTCATGGCGTTCATCACGACGGCCCTGATCGGGCCCGTCACGGCCGCAGACATGGCGCCCGAGACGCTGGTGCAGAGTGTCGCGACGGAAGTGCTCGGGATCATCAAGAACGACAAGGACATCCAGAGCGGCGACGCGAAGAAGGTGGTCGCGCTGGTGGAAGAGAAGATCCTGCCCCACTTCGACTTCACGCGCATGACGGCGCTTGCCATGGGCCTCAACTGGCGCAAGGCGACCGCCGAGCAGAAGGCGCAGCTGACGGATCAGTTTCGTACGCTCCTGGTGCGTACGTATTCCACCGCGCTCACGAAATACCGGGATCAGACGATCGAGTACAGGCCCCTCAGGGCGCAGCCCGGCGATACCGACGTGACCGTGCGGTCCTTGATCATGCAGCCCGGCGCCGAGGCGATCACCATCGACTACAGCATGGAGAAGACGTCCGCGAGCTGGAAGGTCTATGACGTCACTGTCGCCGGCATCAGCCTCGTGACCACCTACCGTGACGCATTCACGCAGGAAGTGCGCAAGGCGGGCGTGGATGGGCTCATCAAGCGGCTCGCCGACAAGAATCGCCAGCTCGAGACGAAGGGCGGCTAGGCGTGACGTTGCGCCGTGAAGGCGACCGCCTGCTGGTCGACGGACCACTCGGTATCGAGACCGTACCGGCCGTGATGCGTGAGGCGAGCGCGGCCTGCAGGGACGGGGTGCGCGTTGTCGATCTTGGCGGCGTTTCGGACGTGGATTCCTCCGCGCTGGCGCTGGCGCTGGAACTGATGCGCGAGGCCAACGCCGCTGACCGAAAGCTCGCGTTCGAGAATCTTCCGCAGGCGATGGAGAAGCTCGCGCAACTCTATGCGGTCTCGGACATGTTCTCCGGGAAGCGATTCTGAAAGGGCAGTTGCGGCCAGCCGGGATTGCGAGATGGGTTCCGCCCCGGCGCCGTCCGGCCAGATGACTGCCGCAATAGAGATTCAGGATCTCACCAAGCGGTTCGGAGACATCGCAGCGCTGGACGCGATCTCGTTGCGCGTCGAGCAGGGCGAGTTTTTCGGATTGCTCGGACCGAACGGCGCGGGAAAGACGACCCTGATCAGTATTCTCGCGGGTCTCGCGCGGGCGAACTCGGGCACGGCGCACGTACTCGGCCAAAACGTGGTGACACAGTACCGGAGCGCGCGCCGGCTGCTCGGCGTGGTGCCCCAGGAGCTCGTGTTCGACCCGTTCTTCACGGTGCGCGAGACGCTGCGGTTCCAGTCGGGCTATTTCGGCCTCCGCAACAACGACGCTTGGATCGAGGAGGTGATGCATCACCTCGATCTCACCGGAAAAGCGGACGCGAACATGCGGGCACTTTCCGGCGGAATGAAGCGGCGCGTGCTGATCGCGCAGGCGCTCGTGCACCGCCCGCCGGTGATCGTGCTGGACGAGCCGACCGCCGGCGTCGATGTCGAGCTGCGCCACGGGCTCTGGCAGTTCATCCGGCAGCTCAACGACGCCGGGCACACGATCGTGCTGACCACGCACTATCTGGAGGAGGCCGAGGCGCTATGCGGCCGAATCGCGATGCTGAAGCTGGGGCGCGTCGTCGCCCTGGACACGACGGCGCGGCTGATCCACCGGTTTCATGCGATCTATGCGCGGTTGCGTCTGGATAGTGCGCTGCCTGCCGAGCTGGAACCGCGGCTCGCGTCGCGCGTCGGCGACTTGCACGTACTGCGCATCGAGGAATATGCCGAGGTCGAGCAGGTCCTCGCGGTTCTGCGCACGGCGGGGTGCCGCATCGTCGAGATGGAGCTGGTCCAGCCGGATCTCGAAGAGGTGTTCGTGCAGATCATGAAGGGCAACACCGCTGAGCCGGGGAGCGAAGCATGAAGACCGAAACCCCCGGTGCGCCCCGCGCTCTGACCGGCTTCCTGACACTTCTCTACAAGGAGCTGCTGCGCGTCTGGAAGATCAGCTTCCAGACCATCGCCGCGCCGATTCTCACCGCGCTGTTGTACCTCGTGGTCTTCGCGTACGCGCTAGAGGGAAGAGTGCGGGTCTTCGAAGCGGTCCCCTACACGACCTTTCTCGTGCCGGGCCTCGCGATGATGACGATGCTCCAGAACGCGTTCGCCAACAGCTCGTCGAGCTTCATCCAGTCCAAGGTGACGGGCAACATCGTCTTCATATTGCTTCCCCCGATCAGCTACTGGGAGTTCTTCGGTGCCTACGTGGCGGCCGCGATGGTGCGCGGCGTCGCAGTCGGACTCGGCGTGTTGCTGGTCACCGGCCCGCTGGTCGGGCTTCCGCTGGCGCACCCGCAATGGAGCTTCGTGTTCGCGCTGCTCGGCACCGGCGTGCTCGGCACGCTCGGGCTGGTGGCCGGAATCTGGGCCGACAAGTTCGATCAACTGGCCGGATTCCAGAATTTCGTGATCATGCCGTTCACGTTCCTGGCCGGCGTCTTCTACTCGACCCGATCGCTGCCCGAGCTTTGGCAGAAAGTGTCGCACCTTAACCCTTTCTTCTACATGATCGACGGATTCCGGTACGGTTTCTTCGGAGCCTCGGACGTCAATCCGTATGTCAGTGTATCGATCGTCGCGGTATTCTTGATGGTCCTGAGCGCGGGGGCCCTGGCGCTCCTTCGGTCCGGATACAAGCTCAGAGGCTGAGGTTGCACATGACAGATCCTGAAAGTGTTCAGCGCTACATCGAGCAGGGCATGCCTTGCGAACTGGTCCGTGTTACGGGCGACGGCACGCACTTCGAGGCGATGATCGTGAGCGCGGAGTTCGCCGGCAAGAGCCGCGTGATGCGCCACCAGCTCGTGTACAAGGCGCTGGGCGACCGCATGCGCGAGGAGATCCACGCGCTCTCGATGCAGACGCTGACTCCCGAGGAGTGGGCGGCGCGTGGATAGGCTCCTGATCCGTGGTGGCGTCCCGCTCGGCGGCGAGGTACGCGTGTCGGGGGCGAAGAACGCCGCGTTGCCGCTCATGTGCGCCGCGCTGCTCACCCGACAACCGCTGCGGCTCTCGAACGTTCCGCATCTCCGAGACGTGACGACAATGCTCAGTCTCCTCACGCGCATGGGAGTCGAGGTGAGCGTCGACGACAAGCTCGGCGTCGAGCTGTGCGCCGAAGACCTGGTCAATCCGGAAGCCCCTTACGACCTCGTCAGGACGATGCGGGCGTCGATCCTCGTGCTCGGACCGCTACTGGCTCGATACGGGCGCGCGCGCGTCTCGCTGCCCGGAGGGTGCGCGATCGGGCAGCGTCCGGTGGATCAGCATCTCAAGGGGCTGCAGGCGCTGGGCGCGAAGATCGATGTCGAGCAGGGTTACATCATTGCCGAGGCGCGCCGGCTCAAGGGCGCGCGCCTCGTCGCGGACCTCGTCACCGTCACCGGCACCGAGAACCTCATGATGGCGGCTTGCCTGGCGGAGGGCACGTCGGTGATCGAGAACGCGGCGCGCGAGCCGGAAGTCGTCGATCTGGCCGCGTGTCTGAACGCCATGGGGGCGCGCATCAAGGGCGCCGGAACCGACGTGCTCACGATCGAAGGCGTGACCGAGCTGGCCGGTACCGCTCACCGGATCATGTCCGACCGGATCGAGACGGGAACCTACCTGGTCGCGGCAGCCGTGACGGGCGGATCCGTGACGCTGCGCGGCGCGGATCCCGGCACGCTGGACTCCGTGATCGGCAAACTGCGCGAGGCGGGCGCAACGATCACGGCGAAGGAGGACACCATCTCGCTCGAGATGCGCGGACGACCCGCGAGCGTGAACGTGCGAACGGCGCCGTA
Source organism: Betaproteobacteria bacterium (assembly GCA_022340285.1). Lineage (GTDB taxonomy): Bacteria > Pseudomonadota > Gammaproteobacteria > Burkholderiales > SG8-39 > JAABRB01. The sequence goes on along the minus strand of JAJDOG010000070.1, from coordinate 5,270 downwards.
TCCCGCATTCCCGACCGACATGCAGGCACAGCTCATGGCGCTCGACGCCATCGCCGAAGGCACCGGCGTGATCACCGAGAGCATCTTCGAGAACCGCTTCATGCACGCGCTCGAGCTCGCGCGCTTGGGCGCCGACATCGAGACCAACGGCAACACCGCGGTCGTGCGCGGTGTGCGCAGGCTGCAGGGAGCCTCCGTCATGGCGACCGACCTGCGGGCCTCCGCGAGTCTGGTCGTCGCGGGGCTCGCCGCCGAAGGCGAGACGCTCGTCGACCGCATCTACCATCTCGATCGCGGTTACGAGGCAATCGAGGAAAAGCTCTCCAAGCTCGGCGCGCGAATCCGCCGCGTTCATTGACGCGAAAAACGCTTCTTGGCGGTTCTAAGTTCTCCGAGAGGGGGCGAGTCGGCCCGTGTCGGGCTCATGGTGCCGCAAGGCGCGTCGTCCGGGCACCCATAGGAGGGCACGCTTGCGGCCCTAGGCACCAGACAGGCATGGCCGTTGCCCTGCTGGCGCCCGCGCGTGCGACGACCCTCGGGACATGAGCCGGGCGCTTTGCGCTAAAATGCTGATTTTCCGCCGCTTATGAACTCCGACGCGACTGTCACGCTGGCGCTGTCGAAGGGCCGCATCTTCGACGAGACGGCGCCGCTTCTCGCGGCGGCCGGCATTGCGCCCGCGCAGAATCCCGAGACGTCCCGCGAGCTGATCATCGCGACCAACCGGCCGGATGTGCGGCTGGTGATCGTGCGGGCGAGCGACGTTCCGACCTACGTCCAGTACGGGGCGGCCGATCTCGGCATCGCCGGCAAGGATGTGCTTTACGAGCACGGCGGCGCGGGCCTCTATCAGCCGCTCGATCTGGGTATTGCCGCCTGCAAGATGATGGTCGCCGTGCCGGAAGGCTTCGACTACGTAGGCGCGGTGCGGCAGGGAGCCCGGCTGCGGGTGGCAACCAAGTACCTCCGTGCGGCGCGCGAGCACTTCGCTGCGAAAGGCGTGCACGTGGACCTCATCAAGCTCTACGGGTCGATGGAGCTTGCACCGCTGGCGGGTCTCGCCGATGCGATCGTGGACCTGGTCTCCACGGGCAACACCCTGCGCGCGAATCGCCTGCGCGCGATCGAGGAGATCATGCCGGTAAGCGCCAGGCTGATCGTCAACCAGGCGGCGCTCAAGGTGCGGCGCGCCCTGATTCAGCCGCTGCTGGAATCGTTCGAGTCGGCGGTGACCACTCATGCCTGAGATGAGACGTCTCGACACGCGCGACGCCGGATTCTCCGCCGAGCTCGCGCGACTCACCGCGATCGAGGCCGCACAGGACGAATCGGTCGAGCGCGCGGTGGAAGCGATTCTTGCCGACGTGCGGTCACGAGGCGATGCGGCGCTGCTCGCGCATACACGCCGACTCGACGGCGTCGACGTCCAGCGCGTGGCGGACCTCGAGATTCCGCGCGCGGCGCTGCTGGCGGCCCTCGAAGCGCTGCCGGCCGATACGCGCGACGCACTTTCCGAGGCGGCGGAGCGGATCCGTCGTTATCACGAGCGCCAGTCGCTCGGCTCGTGGCAGTACACGGAGCCTGACGGCACCGTGCTGGGTCAGCAGATCACGCCGCTCGACCGGGTGGGGCTCTACGTGCCGGGCGGCAAGGCCGCCTATCCCTCGTCGGTGCTGATGAATGCGCTGCCGGCCAAGGTGGCGGGCGTCCCGGAGCTGGTGATGACCGTGCCGACGCCGCGGGGCGAACGCAATCTGCTGGTCCTCGCTGCGGCGTCGCTGGCGGGGGTCGATCGTGTCTTCGCGCTCGGTGGTGCGCAGGCGATTGCCGCGCTGGCGTACGGCACGGAGACTGTTCCGGCGGTGGACAAGATCGTCGGCCCGGGCAATGCCTACGTAGCCGCTGCCAAGCGGCGTGTTTTCGGCACCGTCGGGATCGACATGGTCGCCGGACCGTCCGAGATACTGGTGATCTGCGATGGCTCGACCGATCCCGACTGGATCGCCATGGATCTCTTCTCGCAGGCGGAGCACGACGAGGACGCACAGGCGATCCTGCTGTCGCCGGACAAGGCGTTCATTGACGCGGTGGCCGCAAGCATCGACCGGCAGCTCACGCAGATGCCGCGCCGCGCGGTGATCGCCGCGTCACTCGCAAACCGGGGCGCGCTGATCGAAGTGCGCGACCTCGAAGAGGCGTGCGAGATCGCCAACCGCATCGCGCCCGAGCACTTGGAGCTGTCGGTGCGCGATCCGGAGCGTTGGCGCGCAAGGATCCGCCACGCCGGAGCGATCTTCATGGGCCGCTACAGCTCGGAGGCGCTGGGCGACTATTGCGCTGGACCGAACCACGTGCTGCCGACCTCGCGCACCGCGCGTTTTTCGTCGCCGCTCGGGGTGTACGACTTCCAGAAGCGCTCGAGCCTGATCAATGTCTCGAGCGAGGGCGCACGGACCCTCGGGCGTCTCGCGGCGCGCCTCGCGGAAGGCGAAGGGCTTCCGGCGCATGCGCGCGCCGCGCAATACCGGATCGGATGAGCCCGTCGTGAACGCCCCCGGCCCCAAGAGCAAACTCCCTGGCAACCTTGTGCGCGAAGAGATCCTTGCGCTGAAGGCGTACCCGGTCGCTTCCGCGTCCGGCATGATCAAGCTCGATGCGATGGAGAACCCCTACCGCCTGCCCGAGGCGCTGCGCGAGGAAGTCGCGAGAACGGTCTCCACGCTGCCGATCAATCGCTACCCCGATCCGACCGCCCCGGAGTTGAAAGCGCGCCTGCGCGAGGTGTTCGACATTCCGGAAGCGTGCGGGATTCTGCTCGGCAACGGCTCGGACGAAATCATCCAGATCGTGATCCAGGCGCTGGCGCGGCCCGGCGCGACGCTGCTCGCACCCGAGCCGTCCTTCGTCATGTACCGCACGAATGCGCTTCTGGCGGGCGTGCGCTATGTCGGCGTTCCGCTCGCGCCCGATTTCACGCTCGATCTCGGCCGCGTGCTGGCGGCGATGCGCGAGGCGCGTCCCGCGCTCGTCTTCGTGGCCTACCCGAACAATCCCACCGGGAATCTCTTCCCCGAGGACGCCGTGGCGCGCATCATCGAGGAGGCGCCGGGACTGGTCGTCGTGGACGAGGCCTACCACGTGTTCGCCGGCCGCACGTTCATGCACCGCCTGCGCGAGTTTCCTAATCTGATGGTGATGCGAACGGTGTCGAAGCTCGGCCTGGCGGGCATTCGCCTGGGCTACGCCGCGGCCAGTGCAGAATGGATCGCGGAGTTCGACAAGGTTCGGCCCCCGTACAACGTGAACATGATTACCCAGTTCGTCGCAGAGCGTGTGCTTGGGCGCGTCGCGGTGCTCGAAAAGCAGGCGGAAGCGATCAAGACCGAGCGCGAGAGCCTCTTTGGCAGGCTGCGCGATCTGAACGGCGTGGAGGCATTTCCGAGCGACGCGAACTTCATCCTCGTACGGGTGCCGGATGCGGACGCCGTGTCGGGGCGCTTGCGCGAGCGGCGCGTGCTCATCCGCAATTTCCACGGTAGCCATCCGCTGCTCGCGAACTGCCTGCGTCTCACGGTCGGGACGCCAGGCGAGAATGCATTGATGCTGGACGCCCTGTCGGGGAGCCTATGAGAACCGCGTCGATCACGCGCAAGACTGTCGAGACCCAGATCTCGGTGCGCCTCAACCTGGACGGAACCGGTGCCGCGAAGCTCGCGACCGGCGTGCCGTTCCTGGATCACATGCTGGACCAGGTGGCCCGTCACGGACTGGTGGATCTGGAGGTGGTTGCCAGCGGGGATCTGCACATCGACGCGCATCACACCGTCGAGGACATCGGTATCGCTATCGGCCAGGCGCTCGCGAAGGCGCTCGGCGACAAGAAGGGCGTGCGCCGGTTCGGCCATGCCTACGTGCCACTGGACGAGGCGCTCTCGCGGGTGGTGCTCGACCTTTCCGGGCGCCCCGGACTCGAATTCAACGTACCCTTTACGCGGGCGCGAATCGGCGAATTCGACGTCGACCTCGTGAACGAGTTCTTTCAGGGCATGGTCAACCATGCGCTGATCACGCTGCACATCGACAACCTGCGCGGCGTGAACGCGCACCACCAGTGCGAGACGGTGTTCAAGGCGTTCGCGCGGGCCCTGCGCATGGCGGTCGAACCCGATCCCCGGGCGGCGGGTGCGGTGCCTTCGACGAAGGGCTCGCTCTAGGGTCCTCGACTCTCCGCGCGACCGTGGCATGAAGATCGCAGTCGTCGATTACGGCATGGGCAACCTGCGCTCGGTCTCGAAGGCGCTCGAGCACGTTGCGCCCGGCACGGACGTCCGCGTCTCCTCGGACCCGGCAGACCTCGGGGCGGCCGACCGCGTCGTGTTTCCGGGGCAGGGCGCCATGCCGGATTGCATGCGTGAGCTCGATTCGCGCGGACTGCGCCCAGCGGTGATGGCGGCGGCAGGGACCAAGCCTTTCCTGGGCATCTGCATCGGGCTGCAGATGCTGTTCGAGCGGTCGGAGGAAGGCGACACCCCGGGACTGGGAATCCTGCCGGGTCGGGTAGGTCGATTCCCGCCAGAAAAGATGCAGGGTGAGGGCGGAACCCGACTAAAAGTGCCGCACATGGGCTGGAACAACGTGCACCCGGCCGAGGCGCACGCCCTGTGGAGCGGTATTGGCGACGGCGAGCGATTCTATTTTGTGCACAGTTACTTCCCCGAGCCCGACGCGCCGGAGCTGGTGGCCGGTTTCAGCGTGTACGGGATCCCCTTTACCTGCGCTGTCGCCCGCGATAACATCTTCGCGGTCCAGTTCCATCCGGAGAAGAGCCAAACTGCCGGGCTGAAGCTTCTTTCGAACTTCATTGCTTGGAACCCCTGATTCTTCGCCTCCCGGGTGAGCGCGCACAGCGCACCTGATCCGTTTTCTTGCAATCCCCCTCTTCCCCTTTGCACCCCCCCTCGCATTCGCCGCCGACATCGCATGGTCATCATTCCGGCCATTGACATCAAGGACGGCCGTTGCGTGCGCCTGAAGCAGGGCGACATGTCCAACGAGACGGTTTTCTCCGACGACCCGGTCGGCGTTGCGCGGCACTGGCTGGAGCAGGGTGCGCGCCGTCTCCACGTCGTGGATCTGAACGGCGCAGTGGCCGGCAAACCGAAGAACGAGACGGTGATTCGCGAGATCGTGCGGGCCGTCGGGGACGCGATTCCGGTGCAACTCGGAGGCGGCATCCGCGACCTCGACACCGTCGAGGCCTATATCGACGC
>JAJDOG010000034.1 GCA_022340285.1 Betaproteobacteria bacterium | reverse complement strand
ATTTCCTCCTCCAGAGCCGGGTGAACACGCGCCTGATCGAGTTCCGCGAGGAGGGCAGGCTCGTCATGGTGAGCATCGTCGACTACCTCTCCGACGGACTCTCCTCGGTCTACACGTTCTTCGATCCCGAAGTGCCCAGCGCGAGCCTCGGGACGTACAACATCCTCTGGCAGATCGAGCAGTGCCAGGCACTCGGGCTCTCTTATCTCTATCTTGGCTACTGGATCCGCGACAGCCGCAAGATGGCGTACAAGGCGCGGTTCCGACCGATCGAAGGCTTCGTGGACGGCAACTGGCGGCAACTGCGCGACGACGAGCTCGATGTCTAGGGCGCGGTCGGGACCGCGCGTCCCACCGGGTTGAGCACATGCTTTTCGAAATTGCGCGGCCATTGCTGTTTCTGCTCGATGCGGAAGCCGCGCACGGCCTGACCCTACCGTCGTTTCGACTCGCCCACCGCCTCGGTCTCTCGGGTTTGCCGGGCAAGGCCCTGCCCGGCACGCCGGTCAAGGCGATGGGGCTGGAGTTTCCAAACGCCGTGGGGCTCGCCGCGGGATTCGACAAGAACGCCGAATTCATCGAACTGTTCGCTGCGTTCGGTTTCGGCTTTCTCGAAGTCGGTACGGTGACTCCGCGCCCGCAGCCCGGAAATCCCCGGCCGCGACTGTTCCGCGTCGTGGAAGCCCAGGCGATCATCAATCGCATGGGCTTCAACAATTGCGGTGTGGAGCAGCTCGTCCGGAATGTGCGCGCCGCACGCTTCGACGGGGTCCTCGGGATCAATATCGGCAAGAATTTCGATACTCCGATTGAGCGCGCGGCCGACGACTACCTGATCTGCATGCGCGAGGTGTATCCGGTCGCGAGCTACATCACCGTCAACATCTCCTCGCCCAACACGAAGGATCTGCGCCAGCTGCAAGGCGGTGGCGAGCTCGAGCGCCTGCTGGCTGCAATCGACAGGGAGGGCCGCGCCCTCGCGCGCAAGCACAAGCGTCGCGTGCCGGTAGCGGTCAAGATCGCGCCGGATCTGGACGATGCGGAAATCGGCGCCATCGCCGAGCGCCTCGCGGCCCACGACGTGGACGCCGTGATCGCGACCAATACGACGGTGAGCAGAGCAGGCATCAAGGGATTGCGGCACGCGAACGAGGCGGGAGGACTGTCCGGTGCGCCGTTGCGCGCGCGCTCGACTGCGGTCGTGAGCAAGCTCGCCGCCGCGCTGGGCAGCGCGATCCCGATCATCGGTGTGGGCGGCATTCTTTCCGGGGCGGACGCCCGCGCGAAGATCGATGCGGGCGCGAGCCTGGTTCAGCTCTACACCGGGCTCATCTACAGCGGGCCCGCGCTCGTGCGCGACGTCGTTCAGGCACTCGGCGCGCCCGTCGCGCGCAAGGCCGCCTGATCGCATAGGATCTCCGCGATGGCGCGCGTCCACACCATTCCTGCGGAAACGGGCGAATCGCTCGTCGCCCGCATCGATGCGATGCTCCCGCAGACGCAATGCGGGAAATGCGGCTACCCCGGCTGCGAGCCGTATGCGCGCGCCGTCGCAACCGGAGCGTCCGAACTCAATCAGTGCCCACCCGGAGGCGAAGCGCTCATCCGGCGGCTCGCGAGGCTCCTCTCGCGTAAATACATCCCGCTTGACCCTGCTTGCGGCGTAGAGCGAGCGCGACACGTGGCGCGTATCGACGAGCCGCGCTGCATCGGGTGCACCCTGTGTATCCAGGCGTGCCCCGTCGATGCGATCATCGGCGCCGCAAAACAGATGCATACCGTGATCGTCGACCTCTGTACGGGATGCGACCTCTGCGTTGCGCCCTGTCCCGTGGACTGCATTGACATGATTCCGGCCACGGGCACCGACGCGAATTGGACCCAACCACGCATGGATGCGGCCCGTGAGCGCTTCCTGCGTCGCAATCAGCGCCTGGCCCGGAGCAAGAGAGGACGCGCGCCGCGCACCCCGCGCGCGACTGCGACGGCAAGCACGCTGTCCGCCGAGCAGAAGCGCGAGACCATCCGGGCTGCCGTGGAGCGTGTCCGCGCCCGACGCGCGGCGGCGCGTCGGTCTTCGCCATGAATCCTGCGAAGCGCGAGGCGATCTTCTCGCGCCTCCAGGCGGCCAATCCCGCCCCGACCACGGAGCTCGAATACCGCTCCCCGTTCGAGCTCCTGGTGTCCGTGATCCTGTCCGCGCAGGCCACCGACCGGAGCGTCAATCTCGCCACGCGCGAGCTCTTTGCAGTCGCGAATACCCCGCAAGCGATGCTTGCCCTGGGCGAGGTGGGCCTTGCAGAGCGAATCAGGACGATCGGTCTCTATCGCAACAAGGCGAAGAACATCATCGGCACCTGCCGCATTCTGCTCGAGCAGCACGGCGGCGAAGTGCCGCAGTCGCGCGAGGCGCTCGAGGCGCTTCCAGGAGTCGGCCGCAAGACCGCGAACGTGATTCTCAATACCGCCTTCGGCCTGCCGACCATCGCCGTGGACACCCACATCTTTCGGGTCGCCAACCGCACCGGACTCGCGCCGGGGCGCAATGTGCGCGAAGTCGAGCAGCGTCTCGAGAAGCTCGTGCCGGAGCGCTTTCGTCAAGACGCGCACCACTGGCTGATCCTGCACGGGCGCTATGTCTGCAGGGCACGCAAGCCGGATTGCCCGCGTTGCACGATCCGCGAGTGGTGCGAGTACAAGGCGAAAGTGCCGGCCTGACGGCGGCGCAACCTCCCTCCTCCCACCGCGCCATGTTTCAGCCCACCCGCGAACAGGTCAGGCAATTCTTCTTCGACGCGTGGGGCAAACACCGTCGCGGCGAGCCGCTCGTGGGACTCGAGGTCGTCGCCGTCGATATCATGCGAATGCATCCCGAGTATCACGTGGCGCTCGACGACACCGAGCGCTCCCTCGACCGCGACTACGCGCCAGAAGGCGGAGAGAGCAACCCGTTCCTGCATATGAGCCTGCACCTGGCTATCGAGGAGCAGCTGGCGATCGACCAGCCGCCGGGGATTCGCGCCGAATTCAAGCGTATCGCCGCGCAGTGTGGCGACCGGCACGACGCATTGCACGTCGTGCTCGAATGTCTGGGCGAAGCGATCTGGGAGGGCCAGCGCCTGGGTGCCGGCCCCGACGCGGCCGCGTACCTGGACTGCGTGCGCCGGCGTTAGACGGGCTGCGGATACGCGCCGGTCTAGCGCTTGGTGACGAGCGTGCCGGACTGACGCGAATAATACGCGGCGAGACCTTCCATCTCCTCCAGCGAAAGGGACTGCGCTTGCGGGGCCATGATGGGGTTCTTGCGCGCCCCCGACTTGTAGCTCTTCAGCGAGTGAAGCAGGTAGTCGTAATGCTGTCCGGCGAGCTTCGGAAAGTCCGGACCGGTTGGGGTATTGCCGTCCGGACCATGGCACGCGGCGCAGACCTCTTTCGCCTTCTTCTCGATCGCGGCGTTGTCTGCCGCCATCACCGAGCCTGCCGCAACAAGCGCCGCGGGAAAAATCGCGATGGTCAAGAGCTTGCTCATGGGATGGCTCATTTCGCGCCCCCGTAGTAGGCGGCCAAATCGGCCATGTCCTGGGGCGTGAGGCTGCGGGCAATGCCCTGCATCGACGGGTGACTACGGTCTCCGGACTTGTACGCCTCGAGCGCCTTGACGATGTACGTAGGTGACTGCCCGCCGATCTTGGGCACTTGGTACACGTCGGGGAAGGCGGTGCGGTAGCCGGCCACGCCATGACAGCCGATACACATCGAGTTCTTGGCTTTGGCAGCCTCGGCGCTGCCCTTCGGCGTCGCATCCTGCGCGATGGCGGGCGCGGCAACAGCAATGGCCAGCCAGAGCGCGACAGACAATTTCATCATCGGAGATCTCGCGGTGGAAATAACGGGGGCCGTGCTTTGAACCGCGCGATTCTACCCAAGCGCTGCGCGACGGTCAAAAATTAAGCCGCTTGCTGCCGTGACCGGTTTCACCGCGAGCGCTCCGTCCGGGTGGCACCGGGGCTGCCAGGTATAATTGTCGGATTCACAATGGGGACTTCCAGCATGCGCTTCAACGGTTCCGCGACCTACGTCGCCACGGACGATCTCAACCTCGCGGTCAACGCGGCGATCACGCTCGAGCGGCCGTTGCTGGTAAAGGGCGAGCCCGGGACGGGCAAGACCAAGCTGGCCGAAGAGGTCGCCGCCGCGCTCGGCTTGCCCCTGCTCGAGTGGCATATCAAGTCCACCACCAAGGCGCAGCAGGGTCTCTACGAATACGACGCCGTCTCACGATTGCGGGACTCGCAGCTGGGTGATCCACGGGTGCACGACATCGCCAACTACATCCTGAAGGGCATGCTCTGGCAGGCTTTCACCGCCGAGACGCCGGTCGTGCTGCTGATCGACGAGGTGGACAAGGCCGACATCGAGTTCCCCAATGACCTGCTCCGGGAGCTCGATCGCATGGAGTTCTATGTCTACGAGACGCGCGAGCTCGTCAAGGCCAAGCATCGCCCCATCGTGTTCATCACCTCGAACAACGAGAAGGAGCTGCCCGACGCGTTCCTGCGCCGCTGCTTCTTTCACTACATCCGCTTCCCCGACAAGGAGACCATGGAGCGGATCGTGGAAGTGCACTTCCCCGCCATCAAGAAGATGCTGCTGCGCGAGGCGCTGGAGGCCTTCTTCGAGGTTCGGGAGGTTCCCGGGCTGAAGAAGAAGCCTTCGACCTCGGAGCTGCTCGACTGGCTGAAGCTGCTGCTCGCCGAGGATATCCCGCCCGAAGCGCTTCGCACGAAGGACCGCAAGAGCATCGTCCCGCCGCTGCATGGAGCGCTGCTGAAGAATGAGCAGGACGTGCATCTATTTGAACGGCTCGTGTTCATGGCACGGCAGAACCGCTAGCAAGGCCATGCACGTCCTGCTGACATGGGGGATAAACAAGGGGGTGTGCCCCCTTGTTCGATCGTGTGAGCAGGACGTGCATCTATTTGAACGGCTCGTGTTCATGGCACGGCAGAACCGCTGAGGAGACGGCCAGACCGTGTCCGCGAATCCGCCACCCTGGCCTCGACTCGAGCCGGTATCGCTCGAGCGGAGCCCGATCCGACTGCGACCGCTCGAGGCGTCCGACGCACCGATGCTGATCGAGGCGGCACGGGACGGCGAGCTCTGGTCCCTTGGCTTCACTTTCGTCGGCAGTCCCGAGACCACAGGGGACTGGATCGCCCTCGCGCTGACGGCACGCGATGAGGGACGCGCCTTGCCTTTCGTGGTCGAGCACGGCCCAAGCCGACGGGTGATTGGATCGACGCGTTTCCTCAACATCGATTTGGTGAACCATCGTTTAGAGATCGGCAACACGTGGTACGCCGCGTCGCATCAGCGCTCGGCGGTGAACACGACGTGCAAGCTACTACTCCTCGGTCACGCCTTCGAGACGCTCGGTGCGGTGGCAGTCGAGTTCCGTACCGACGAGCGCAACGTCCGCTCGCGCCAGGCCATCCTGGATCTCGGCGCACACCACGACGGCGTTCTCCGCCACCACATGATCATGCCGGACGGCTGGCTGCGTAACACGTATGTCTTTTCCATCCTGCGCAAGGAGTGGCCGGCGGTGCGCGATCAGCTCGAGGCGCGTCTCGCCCGCCACGTTGCGGTAAGCCCCACGGAGAACTGAGATGCTCGCGGGTTTCTTCCTCAGGATGAAGAGCGCCAAGCTGCCCGTCTCGATCAAGGAATACCTGACGCTGATCGAGGCGATGGGTAAGAACGTCATCGAGCCCTCGATCGACCAGTTCTACTATCTCGCGCGCGCAACGCTCGTGAAGGACGAGGCGAACTACGACAAGTTCGACCGGGTGTTCGGCGAATTCTTCAAGGGCGTGGAGTCGCTGGTCGGTGCCGAGGTCGACATTCCCCTCGAGTGGCTCATCAAGCAGGCAGAGCTCAACCTGTCCCCCGAAGAAAAGGCGCTGATCGAGGCGCTCGGCGGATGGGAAAAGCTCATGGAGACGCTCAAGCAGCGCCTCGAGGAGCAAAAGGGGCGCCACCAGGGCGGAAGCAAGTGGATCGGTACCGCCGGCACGTCTCCCTTCGGCGCGTACGGCTACAACCCCGAGGGCATCCGCATCGGCCAGGACAAGAGCCGCAACCGGACTGCCGTGAAAGTCTGGGATCAGCGCGAGTATCGGAACTACGACTCGGACGTCGAACTCGGCGTGCGGAACATCAAGGTCGCGCTGCGCCGCCTCCGTCGCTTCGCCCGCGAAGGCGCCCCGGAGGAACTCGATCTACCGACTACGATCGATTCGACCGCCCGGAACGCGGGCTATCTGGATCTCCACATGCGCCCCGAGCGCCACAACGCCGTCAAGGTCCTGATGTTTCTCGACGTCGGCGGCTCGATGGACGATCACATCAAGCTCGCCCGGGAGATGTTCTCGGCGGCGAAGACCGAGTTCAAGCACCTGGAGTACTTCTACTTCCACAACTGTCTCTACGATTTCGTGTGGAAGGACAACACCCGCCGCCACGCCGAGCGCACCCGGACCGCGGACATCCTGCACAAGTACGGTCACGACTACAAGGTGATCTTCGTCGGCGATGCGACGATGAGCCCGTACGAGATCCTGCAGCCGGGCGGCTCGATCGAGTATCACAACGAAGAAGCCGGCGCAGTCTGGATCCGCCGCGTGCTCGACGTCTACCCGAAGGCCGCGTGGCTCAATCCCGAGCCCGAGCAGCTTTGGCCTTACCGCCAGTCGATCGCGATCCTTCGCGAGCTCATGGCCGATCGCATGTATCCGATGACCATCGATGGCCTCGAGCGGGCCATGCGCTATCTCTCTAAGTAAAGATCCCTGAGGCATCACCGCGGGGCGAGTCGGCCCGGGGCGGGTGATTTGTGCCGCAGTCCTCGCTAAGCGGGTGGCTCGTGTGCGGCCACTCATGTTTCCAGTGGCCGCCGCGAGCCGGGTACCCGCTCGAGGGCGCGCTTTGCGGCACCATGAGCCCGACTCGGGCCGGCTTGCCCCGATCAATGAAGCTTAGTCAACCGCGCCGCGGGAACGCGAAGATGCTCGCCGTGCGCAGCATCGAGCGCTCGAACTCGCCCGCGGGAACGGGCGGCTGGAGCAGGTTGCCCATGTACTCGTCGCAACCCATGTCGCGCAGGAGGTGGAGCTCCGATTCGCGCTCCACGCCCTCCGCGATCGTGTCCAGCTGCAGGCTGCGAGCCATGTCGATGATTGCGCGCACCACGACGCGATCGTCCTGGCTGGTTCCCATCAACCGCACGAACGAGCGGTCGATCTTGATCGCGTGTACGCCGAGGCGCCGCAATTCGCTCATGGACGAATAGCCGGTTCCGAAATCGTCGACGACGATGCGCACGCCCAGCTCGCGGAGCTTTCTCGTCAACGCCCGGCTGTCCTCGATATGACGCGTCAGGGCACGCTCGGTGACTTCGATCTCGAGCAGCTCCGGCTCGAGTCCGCTTGTCTGGAGGGCCTCGCTCACGCGCCCGATGAGCGCCTGGTTGAACTGCTTGGGCGATACGTTCACGGCAATCGCGAACGGCGGCCCATGCAGGGCATTCCAGGCCTTGGTCTGATTGCAGGCCTGCTGCAGGACCCACTCGCCGAATGTGTGGATCATCCCGGTCTCTTCCAGGACCCGCATGAACCGGTCGGGGCCGACCAGACCGTGCTCGGGATGCGCCCAGCGCAGGAGCGCCTCGGCGCCGGTGAGCCGGCCGCTCGTGATATCGACCCGGGGCTGGAAGTACACGCGCAGTTCGCCCCGCTCCAGCGCGCCGCGCATCGCCTCTTCGAGCTGGAGCCGCTCGGTCGTGCGCAGGTTCATGTCGGCCGAGAAGAACTGGTAGTTCTTGCGTCCGCTAGACTTCGCCGCGTACATGGCCGTGTCCGCGTGCCGCATCAATGTCGCCGCGTCCGCGCCGTCGCTCGGATAGACGGCGATTCCGACGCTGCCCGAAGTGACGATCCGGTGGCCTTCGATCTCGCAGGGCTGGGCCAGCGAATTGAGGACCTTCTGCGCAACCTGGCCGGCATCATCCGGTGTCTTCAGTCCCTCGAGCACGACGACGAACTCGTCGCCCCCCTGGCGCGACAGCGTATCGCCCTTGCGCACGACGCCACCGAGGCGGCGTGCCACTTCCTTGAGGAGCAGGTCGCCCGCCTGGTGACCGAGCGTGTCGTTGATGTTCTTGAAGTGATCGAGGTCGACGAACAGCACACCGAGCATGTCGCCGGCGCGCTGCGCGCTGAGCAGGCCCTGGCCGAGGCGGTCCGCGAGCAGCAGTCGGTTCGGCAACCCGGTGAGCGGATCGCGGGTGGCAAGCTCCTCGATGCGCCGCTCTGCCTGCTTGCGCTCGGTGATCTCCATCGCCGTGCCCCGGTAGCCCCGGACGAGCCCCATCTCGTCGCGGATCGGCACACCGCTCACCAGTTGCCAGACCAGGCTTCCGGCACGCGTGAGCGACCGCAGCTCGACGTTGCGGAAGGGCTCCCCCTTCGCGATCGCCTCCCCTAGCACCGACTGGATCTGCTCGACCTCGCCCGGCGGCATGAACTCCGTGGGCCTGCGCCCGTACATCTCCTCCCGCGGATAGCCGAGCACCTGTTCGACCCGGCGGGAGACGTAGGTGTAGCGACCGTCGACGTCGGTCTCCCAGACATACTCGCCGGCCGCTTCCGCGAAGTCGCGGAACCGCCTTTCACTGGCCTGGAGCTGGCGTTCGACGCGCTTGAGATCGGTGATATCCATCACCGAGGTCAGGAGACGCTCCTCGCCCGCAAGATCGATGGTCTCGGTCGACACCAGCACGTCGGCGAGCTCTCCGGAGTGCTTGCGCATCCGGTACTCGAAGTTGCGCACCCGCCCCTCACTCGCGAGCTTTGAAGCGAATTCCGCGCGGTCCGCCTCGGCGGTCCAGATCCCGAGCTCGAGGGAGGTTCGACCCGCGACGGCATCCATGGGATAACCGAAGAAATTCGACCAGGCTTCGTTCACCTCGAGATACCGGCCGTCTTCCGGCACGCTGATGACGATCGGTACCGGGCTCGCGTGAAAGATCTTCGCGAAGCGCTGCTCCGATTCGTGGAGGAGGCGCTCGGCACGCCGGCGCTCGGTGACATCCATGCAGGTTGACAGCAGGACCGTCTCGCCGGCGAGCTCGGCGCGTTCTCCGGAGAAAAGCACGTCGACGATCTCGCCCGAGGGCCTGCGCCAGCGGCACTCGACCTCTCGCACCGATCCGGTCGCGCGCAGCGTGTCGTACATGCGCTCGCGCTGATCGAGGTCGACCCAGAGTCCGATCCGCGCAAAGCTGTTACCAACGATCGTTCCACGGGCATAGCCGAATGTTCGCTCCCAGGCATCGTTCACGTCGATGATCCGTGCGTCGTCGAACGCGGACAGCGCGAGGGGCTGCGGACTGCCGCGGAAGATCGCCTCCAGGCGTCCGCGCGACTCCCGCAATTCACGTTCCACCTGATTGCGCTCGGAGACATCGACGAGGGAGCCGATGACGCACCGCTCGCCGCCGAGCTCGACCACGGACGCCGAGAGCAGCACCTCGGCGATCCGGCCGCTGCGCGAACGGAACCGGAGCCCGACGTTCTGCACCGTTCCCCGGGCTGCAAGCTCGCGGAACGAAGCCTCGCGCACTTGCGGATTCTCCATCAGGTCGAGCTCCGCCAGCGTGCGACCGATGGCTTCCTCACGCTTCACGCCGGAAAGCGCGCACCAAGCCTCGTTGACCTCGGTAACGACCTGGTCGGAGAATCGGCTGAGCGCCATCGCCTGCGGGCTCGAGTGAAAAAGGTGGGCGAAGAGTTGTCCCGACTCGCGCAGCGCCTGCTCGGCCACGACCTGTTGCGTCACGTCCCGCCCTACCCCGCGATAGCCGTGGAACTCGCCCACATCATCCAGGACCGGGTCCCCGCTCAGCAGCGCATGCCGCACGCTGCCGTCCGCCAGTTCGCGGCGCACGGGAAATTCACGGAACGGTCGATGGGCCTCCAGGTCTTCGCGATGCGGGTCCCACGTGCCGTCGGCGGGCTCGAGCCCCTCTATCTCCCAGCGGGTTCTCCCGATGAGTGAATCCGGCCTCACCCCGGTTGTCGCCTCCACCCTGCCCGAAATGGAGGTGAAGCGGAACTGCTCGTCCATCTCCCAATACCAGTCCGCCAACATCTCGGTCAGGCTCCGGAACCGAGCCTCGCTCTCGCGCATACGGGCGTGCGCCGCCCGGCTTGCCGCCCCGGTCGCCGACAACGAGAGGGTCAGCAGCGCAAGCGCCGCGAGCATGGCCTGCAGCGTCACGACGTCCGCATAAACAGGCTCGGAGCCGAGGGGCAGGTCGGCACCCGCCACGCCGAGGACGCACAGAGCCGCCAGGCCCACGTTGAACGTGGCCACCTCGCGCAGCGATAGTCGGATCGCGGGCAGCACGGCGAGCGGCGCCAGGACGAACGCCACCGCGGGCAGTCCGTGTCCCTCGCCCAGTACGCCCGCGACCAGATATGCCCCGAACAACAACGAGAACGCGATCACGACAGCGTAGCCGGCGATCGCCACAGTGCGACGGTCAGGGCGTGGCTGCGGCACCCAGCCGAACACAACAGGCGCGACGAGGAGGATCCCAAGCGCTTCGCTGGCCCAGATTCCCAGCCAGACAACCCCCGCGTGATCGATGGCCAGAAGATCGCCCGCCCACAGGGCCCCGATTCCGATCGACGCGCCGACCAGTGGCGCACAAATGACCGCCAGGCTCACAAATGCGAAGACGTCGCGGCCGCGCGCGCATGAGTAGCGAAAATCCGGGGTGCTCACGAGCAACCATGCCCCGACTAGGGCGGTCAGCGCGACGCCAAGGGTAAGCGGAACCGCAACCCAGAGCGGAATGCCCGCTGCCAAGTACGCACCGAACGCGCCGATCAGTACGCCAAGGACGACTCTCCGCCCGAAGAGCACGAGCGCTGCCACGGCAAGTCCGGTCGCAGGCGCGACCACCGGCACCGCGTCGTGGATGACTTTGATGCGCAGGGCGAGCCATGCGACGGCGAAATACACGACGGCAAGCGCAATGACTCTGGGCAGATCGGTTCGAATCCCCTCCGGAAGCATCGCCGCACGCGCCTCGGGTGGTGAAGGCGATGACGCCATGGCGCGCCTAGTTGTCCTGTTGGTGAGGCGGAGCGGCCTTGAGAACTTCCTCGAACGTGGTGAGCCCGGCTGCGACCTTCATCGCGCCGCTGATGCGCAGGCTCTTCATGCCCTCCTTGTAGGCAAGCTCACGGATCTGGCCAAGGTCGGCCTGCCCGGCAATCAGCTTCTTGACGGCCGGCGATAGCATCATCACTTCGTAGATGCCGCTGCGACCGCGGAAACCGGTCATCCGGCACTCGAGACAACCGACAGGGCGATAGACGTGACTTGGACGACGCGCCTTCCATGGTGTGACGAGCTCGTCCCAGGACACATCGGCGGCTCGATCCGTGCCGAAGGGCACCTTCTGCTTGCATTGCGGGCATAGCGTGCGGACCAGCCGCTGCGCCATCACGCCGAGAATGGTGGCATTCAGCAGATATGACGGCACGCCGAGGTCGAGCAGTCGCGTGACGGCCGACGCCGCGTCGTTCGTGTGCAATGTGGAGAGCACCAGGTGTCCCGTCAGCGCAGCCTGGATGGCCATCTCGGCGGTCTCGAGATCGCGGATTTCGCCGACCATGATGATGTCGGGATCCTGCCGCATGAGCGCGCGCACGCCCTCGGGAAACGAGAGGTCGATAGCGGTTTGGACCTGCATCTGGTTGAACGCCGGCTCGATCATCTCGATCGGGTCTTCGATGGTGCAGACGTTTACCTCGGGGGTCGCGAGCGACTTGAGCGTCGAATACAGGGTCGTTGTCTTCCCCGACCCGGTAGGCCCGGTGACGAGAATGATCCCGTTGGGCTTCGAGGTCATGTCGTTCCAGCGGCCCTTGTCCTCCGCGGAAAAGCCGAGATCCGTGAAGTCCTTGACCAGCACTTCCGGATCGAAGATGCGCATCACGAGCTTCTCGCCGAAGGCAGTCGGCAGGGTCGACAGGCGCAGCTCCACCTCCTGGCCCTCTCCCGTGCGCGTCTTGACCCGACCGTCCTGCGGCCGCCGCTTCTCGACGACGTCCATTCGCCCGAGGATCTTGATCCGGCTCGTCATCGCCGATACGACCGGCATCGGCAGGGTGTAGACGCTGTGCAGCACGCCGTCGATCCGGAACCGCACGTTGCCCAGGTCGCGGCGCGGCTCGATGTGGATGTCACTCGCGCGCTGGTCGAAGGCGTACTGCCACAGCCAATCGACGATGTGGACGATGTGCTGGTCGTTCGCGTCGAGCTGGCGATTGGTCTTTCCGAGCTCGACAAGCTGCTCGAAGTTCGAGAGATCGGACCGGCCTTCCCCGTTCTTGGCTGCCCGCTTGACCGACTTGGCGAGGTTATAGAACTCGACGATGTAGCGATTGATGTCGAGCGGATTCGCGAAGACGCGCTTGATCTCGAGCTTCAGGATCCGGGAAAGCTCCTGCTCCCACTCGCGCAAGTACGGCTCGGCGGTCGCGATGACCGCCTCCTTGCTCGTGACTTCGACCGGCAGGATCTTGAAGCGCTCGGCGTAGGCGCTCGACATGATCTCTGTCACCGACGAGAAATTGATCTTCAGCGGATCGACGTGAAAGTATGGCAGTCCGACCTTGCCGGCGAACCACTCGGTGAGGGTTTCGATGTGCAGCAGCTTGTGGGGCGGGACAGCCGATTTCCATTTCTGGTCGGCGAGCACCACGAGAGGGTGCAGACCGCCGCGGTGCATGCGCCGCTCGACGATCAGACGCTCGCACTCCTCGCGCGGCACGAGACCGTCCGCGACCAGGGCGTTCACCACTTCCTGGAGGGTCAGGCGGCGTTCTTCGTTAGCGACTGCGGCGACGGCCATAAGCGTAGGGGAAATGACGGGCGAATATAGCCCGTAAACCCCTTCTGCCTCAATGCCTTTTGGCGCCGAGCGCGTGACGGTTTTTGACTTTGTGTGCGAGATCGGCGATTCTCGCCTCGGACTGGCTCATACACGCCTCCAACATTGGCGGCGTAGGAACAGAAAAGGAGTGCAGATGACCATAAAAGCCGGCGATCGCCTGCCCGACGGCGAACTCGAGGAGCACAATGAGACCGACCTGCCCGGCTGCCCGATCGGCCCGACCAAACACAAGGTCTCCGAGCTCGCGAAAGGGAAGAAGATCGTGATCATCGGACTGCCCGGCGCCTTCACGCCGACCTGCTCGGCGAAGCACGTGCCGAGCTACGTGCAGAACTACGATGCCCTTCGCACGAAGGGTGTCGACGAGATCTGGTGCATTTCGGTCAATGACGTGTGGGTCATGGGCGCGTGGGGGCGCGACCAGCACGCGGTCGACAAGGTTCGGATGCTGGCCGACGGCCAGGCCGACTACACGAAGAAGCTCGGCCTCGAGCAGGACATGACCGGACGCGGCTGGGGAATCCGGGCGAGGCGCTACTCGCTGCTGGTCGAAGACGGCGTCGTCAAGAAGGTCAATATCGAGGCGCCCGGGAAATACGAGGTCTCCGGCGCCGAGGCGATGCTGGCGCAACTCTGAGTCGCTCGCCGTGCCGATCCGAACGCCCGCCGCCAGTCGCACCGGCACCGGCCGGCCGGCGCGCCGCACGGGGCGGGCGTGAAGATTCTTATCGTCGACGACTCCCGGACCATCCGCGCGGCGCTCGAAGCCATGGTCAAGCGCCTTGGTCACGAGGCCGCGAGTGCCGGATCCGGTAACGAGGGGATCGAGCACTTCGTGCGGGAGCGCCCCGACCTGATCCTACTCGACGTCACGATGCAGGACATGGATGGTTACGCGGTCGCGCGTCGGCTGCGTACGCTCAGCGGAGACGACTGGCTCCCCATCATCTTTCTTTCGGGGAGCGACGAGGACCAGGACCTCGACAAGGCGATCGACGCCGGCGGCGACGACTACCTCGTAAAGCCCGTGAGCCAGGTGGTGCTGGGGGCAAAGATCCGCGCGATGCAGCGCATCGACACGATGCATCGAAACCTCGCGCGGCTCTCGGCGGAGCTCGAGGCGGCGAACCGGGAGCTGGCGCGCGTGTCGCGGGAGGACGGGCTCACGCGGCTCGCCAATCGAAGGCGATTCGACGAGCACCTCCGCACGGAGCTCCTCCGGGCCATGCGCAACGGGCAACCATTGTCGCTCACGCTGTGCGACGTGGATCATTTCAAGGGCTACAACGATCACTACGGCCACACGCAGGGCGACGAATGCTTGCGCCAGGTCGGCCAGATCCTGCACCAATCCTGCCGCCGGCCGACCGACCTGGCGGCGCGCTACGGAGGAGAGGAATTCGCGCTCATCCTGCCGGACACGCCGCTTTGGGGCGCCGCAGAGGTGGCGGAACGCGTCCGAAGAGCCATCGAGGAGCACGCCATACCGCACGTAGCTTCCAAGGCTGCCTTGGTCGTGACGATCAGCCTGGGTGTCGCATGCGCCGCACCGGACTCACATCTCACGCCTGAGCAGCTCGTCGCGTGGGCCGACAAGGCGCTCTACCGCGCCAAGGAGACCGGCCGCAACAGGGTGGTCGCCGCTTCGAGCGGCTAGTCCTTAACGCGTTCTTGAACCACCCCGGCTGCTTCGCAGCCATCCTCCTTGAAAAGGAGAGGAAGAACATCGTGCCCGACAGGCGTGGCCACTGCCCCCGAGCTTCCTAGTTGGACGGGCTTGCTTCCTGGCCGGTGAGCTCGAGCATGAGTTCGTTCATCCGGCGCACGAAGCCGGCGGGATCCTCGAGCGTGCCGCCCTCGGCGAGGAGCGACTGCTCGAACAGGAGATGCGCCCAGTCGTCGAAGCGGCGCTGTTCGTGCTTGAGCCGCTGCATGATCAGGTGGGCCGGGTTCACCTCCAGGATCGGTTTGGCCTGGGGAACGTTCTGCCCGACCGCCTTCAGAATTCGCTGCAGATTGCCGCCCAGGTCGAGCTCGTCCGCCACCAGGCATGCCGGGGACGACGTGAGCCGGGTGCTCACGCGCACGTCCTTCACACGGCTCTCGAGGACCGCTCTCAGCCGCTCAAGGACTTCCTTGTACTCGTCTTCATTTTTCGCCTGCTCGGCCTTCGCCTCTTCGCCGTCGAGCTTGGCAAGGTCGAGGTCGCCACGCGCCACGGAAACCAGCTTCTTGCCGTCGAATTCAGGCAAATTCGCGACCACCCACTCGTCCACCCGATCGTGGAGCAGAAGCACCTCGACGCCCTTCGCGCGAAACACCTCGAGGTGTGGGCTATTCCGCGCGGCGAGAAACGACTCGGCAGTGACGTAGTAGATGACCTCCTGACCGGTCTTCATCCGCCCGACATAGTCGGCCAGCGCAACGTCTTCCGCTTCGGTGTCGGCGTGCGTCGAGGCGAACCGGAGTAGCTTTGCGATCCGCTCGCGATTGGCGTGATCCTCGCCGATTCCTTCCTTCAGCACCCGTCCGAATTCTTTCCAGAAGGTCGCGTACTTCTCCTGCTCGTTCGCGGCCAGCTCGTCGAGCATCGTGAGCACGCGGCGCGCGCAGCCCGCCCGGATCGCCTCGACGTCGCGGGATTCCTGCAGGATCTCCCGCGAGATGTTCAGCGGCAGATCATTCGAATCGACGACCCCGCGGACGAAGCGGAGATAGGCTGGCAGCAGCGACTCCGCATCGTCCATGATGAACACACGGCGAACATAGAGCTTGAGGCCCTTGCGGCTCGCGCGGTCCCACAGGTCGAACTGCGCGTGCGAAGGGATGTAGAGAAGCTGGGTGTATTCCTGGCGGCCCTCGACCCGGTTGTGGGACCAGGCAAGCGGCGGCTCGAAATCGTGCGCGACGTGCTTGTAGAACTCCTGGTACTGGTCTTCCGTGATCTCGGATTTCGGTCGAGCCCACAACGCGCTCGCCTGGTTGACGGTCTCCTGCTCTTCCGAAGGACGATACGCCTTCTTTTCTTCATCCCACTCCCGCTTACTCATCAGGATCGGGATAGCGATGTGATCCGAATAGCGCCGGATGATCTGCCGGAGGCGCATGTCGTCCAGGAGTTCGTCCTCGCCGGCGCGCAGGTGCAGGATGACGTCCGTCCCCCGGCCCGGCTTCGTGGTGGTCTCGAGGGAATATTCGCCCTCGCCGTTCGACTCCCAGCGCACGCCCTCGCTCTCGGGCAGTCCGGCGCGGCGCGTCACGAGCGTCACCCGGTCCGCAACGATGAACGACGAGTAGAAGCCGACGCCGAACTGACCGATGAGGTGCGCGTCCTTGGCCTGGTCCCCGGTGAGTGTGGCGAGGAACTCCCGCGTCCCCGATTTCGCGATGGTGCCGAGATTGGTCACCACCTCGTCCCGGGACATGCCGACACCGTTGTCCGAAACGGTTATCGTCCGGGCCTCCAGGTCGACGCTCACGCAGATGCGTAGCTCGGAATCCGCGCCGAGCAGCGCCGGATCAGAGAGCGATTCGAAGCGCAGCTTGTCTGCCGCGTCCGACGCATTCGAGATGAGCTCGCGCAGGAAGATTTCCTTGTTGCTGTAGAGCGAATGGATCATGAGGTGCAGCAGCTGCTTCACCTCGGCCTGGAAGCTCAGGGTTTCCTTCACGGTCGCGGACACGCTCGTCTCCGGTAGCTCGAATGGGACTGACCCAGGGAGTTTGGGGGCTTGCATCCGGTTTTCAAGGGCTTGCCGCCCAGCTCTGGCATCCGGCGACCCGATGGCGGGGATCCCCCTGCTAAGATCCGGGAACCTCGACGGGGCCGCGCGGCGCGCCCCTCCGCGCGACCGACCACCTACCGTTGATCCGTTCCCCGCACTTTCTTGCCGGCCTGCGAGCGTGCCTGCCCGTACTCCCGGGCGTCGCCGCATTCGGTGCCATCAGCGGCGTGGCCATGGTCGGTGCGGGGCTGTCGCCGTGGCTCGCAGCTCTGATGTCCGTGGTCGTATTCGCGGGAACCGCTCAGTTGGCCGCTCTGCAACTGATCGCCGCCGGAGCGCCGCTCGGAGTGATCTTTCTGGCCGGTCTGATCCTCAACCTGCGGTTCATGCTCTATAGCCTGTCCATCTCGCCCTATTTGCAGGGCTTGCGCCCCCGCGCGCGATGGCTGGCTGGCTATTTCCTCTCCGACAACGGCTACGCACACACCATCGCACGTATTGGATCGCACCCGACCGCCCCGGGGCATGCCGAATACTTCATGGGCGCCTGCGCCGCGATCTGGGTGACGTGGGAGTCCGCCACGATCGGCGGAATCGTCGTCGGCGCCGGCATTCCCTCCAGCTGGTCCCTGGAATTCGTGGTCATCCTCACCTTTACCGCTCTGGCGGTGGCTTCGATCCGGGATATCGCGGGAGCCGCGGCAGCACTCGCTGCTGGCATCACGGCAATCCTGGCGATCGACCTGCCCTTCCGCCTCGGGCTTATCGCCGCCGCGATTGCCGGCATCGCTGCGGGAGTCATAGCGGAACGATGGACACGCTGACAGCCCTCGCCCTGACGGGTCTGCTCGCCATCACGAGCTTCGTGCCAAGGGCTTCCTTCATCTTGTGGCTGCATCGTGTCAAGCTGCCGATTACCGTGCAGCGTGCGCTTCGGTTCGTACCGGCCGCCGTCTTCACGGCGCTGTTCGTGCCGGAGCTCGTCTTCGCCGGCGGCACGCTCGACATCGGCCTGCACAATGCAAAACTGGTGGCAGGCTGCGCGGCGATCGGCATGGCCGTGGTGGTCAGGAATCCACTTGCGACCATTCTTGTTGGAATGGCGGCATTGCACTTGGCACGGAACTTTCTTGCGGTCTAAGGGATCGGTAGAATTGCGGTTACTTCAATCCCCCTAATATCATGAGGGTTTAATGTCGATTATGCGCTGGCTCGCCGTTGCCCTCCTCGCCCTGCCGCTTGTCATGCCGACTGCGGCGGGGGCCGAGTCCGGAACCAACCTGTCGCTCCCGCAGGGGTTCACCCAGGGTCCCGCGCTGGCCGGGATCAGCGAATACCGGCTTCCGAACGGCCTTCGTGTGCTCCTCGTCCCGGACCCCTCCCAGGACACGACGACCGTCTCCGTGACCTACATGGTGGGATCGCGGCACGAAGGATACGGCGAACGGGGCATGGCCCACCTTCTCGAGCACATGCTCTTCAAGGGCACGCCGCGATATCCCAACGTCAAGGGCGAGTTTCTGAAGCACGGCGTGCGCTACAACGGCACGACTTCGTATGACCGGACGAACTATTTCGGCACTTTCCCGGCCAGCGAGGAGAATCTGGACGCGATGCTCGACCTCGAGGCCGACCGGATGGTGAACTCCAAGGTCTCGAAAGAGGACCTCGAAAGCGAAATGACCGTGGTCCGCAACGAGTTCGAGTCCGGGGAAAACAGCCCATTCAGCTTGCTGCGGGACCGCATGATCGGCACCGCATACCATTGGCACAACTACGGGCGCTCGGTGATCGGGACTCGCTCCGACATCGAGAACGTCCCCATCGAGCGGCTGCAAGCGTTCTATCGCACGTACTATCAGCCTGACAACGCGACGCTGGTGATCGCGGGGCGTTTCGATCCCCAGCGGACGCTGGACCTCGTGGCCAAGTACTTCGGCCCCCTGCCAAAGCCCGCGCGGGTCCTGCAACCCACCTACACCGCGGAGCCGCCGCAGGACGGTGAGCGCCGGGTGGTCTTGCGGCGCGTCGGCGAAGTGCAGCTGGTCGCCGCGATGTACCACGTGCCACCCGGATCCGATCCGAGCTTTGCCGCCGTCGACGTGCTGACGCAGGTTCTCACGAATGAGCCTTCCGGTCGGTTGCACAAGGCGTTGGTCGAGTCGGGCAAGGCCACCTCCTCGTTCGGGGTCGACCGCCAGATGCGCGAAGCCGGGTCCGTGTACTTTGGCGCAGTGGTTCCGAAGAGCCAGTCGCTCGACGCGGCCCGGAACGAGCTGATCGAGGTTCTCGAGGGATTTGCCTCCAATCCGGTGAGCGAAGAGGAATTGCATCGCGCGAAGGTCCAGCTGCAGAACGACATCGAGGATCTCCTCTCCAACTCGCGCGCCTTGGCGATCACGCTGTCCGAGTTCGTGGCAATGGGGGACTGGCGACTCCTCTTCCTGTACCGGGATCAGGTCGACAAGGTGACGCGGGAAGACGTCCAGCGCGTCGCCACGACCTACCTTCGGCCGGAGAACCGCACGCTCGGGCTCTTCATCCCGACCGCGCACCCGACGCGCGTCGCCATGCCGCCGGTACAAGACGTGGAGGCGATGCTCAAGGATTTTTCGGACACGGAATCGATCGCCGCGGGTGAGGCGTTCGACCCGACGCCCGAAAACCTCGAAGCCCGGCTGCTCCGGCGCGAATTGCCGGGGGGTATGAAGCTGGCGATGCTCCCCAAGCGCACCCGCGGAGGCAAGGTGAACGCCGTCCTGGTCCTGCACTGGGGCGACGAGCGGGGGACGATGGGTCGCAGCGCGGCATGCAATGTCGCGAGCGCCATGCTTTCCCGCGGCACGCGGAAGCACACGCGCGCGGAGCTGAGCGATTCGCTGGACCAGCTGCGTGCAGACGTCTCGGTCAGCCTCGGCGGCGCTTCGATCGACACGGTGCGCGAAAGCTTCCCGGAGGCGCTGCGCATCGCCGCCGAAATGCTGCGCGAGCCGTCGTTTCCGGAAAGCGAGTTCAACCAGGTCAAGAAGTCGATGCTCACCTCGATCGACACGCAAAAGAACGATCCGTCGGTCCGCGCGGGCCGCTCGATCAGCCGTCACCTCAATCCGTATCCGGACGGTCACTGGCTCTACACGCCGACGCTCGAGGAGCGGGCCACCGAGATCGCGGCGGTGACCCTCGAAGACGCGCGCAGCTGCCACGACGAGTTTCTAGGTGCCTCTCACAGCGAGCTCGCGGTGGTGGGCGACTTTGACCCAGACGAGGTGGCGCAAATCGCCGAGAAGCTTTTTGGCGACTGGAAGACGCCCTCTCCCTATGAGCGTATCGCGGTGCGGTATTTCGACGCGGCCGCGATGACCCAAGACATCGTGACGCCCGACAAGGCCAATGCCGTCTACCGCGCGGGATTCAATCTTCCGCTGCGCGACGACGATCCCGATTTCCCTGCTCTGGTGCTCGGCAACTATCTCCTTGGCGGCTCCTCGGACTCGCGCCTCTGGCGCCGCATTCGCGAGCAGGACGGGCTGTCTTACAGCGTCGGATCGTGGCTGACGGCCGGATCGCGCGATGCAGCGGGCGAGTTCGGCATCTCCGCCATCTACGCTCCCGAGAATCGCGCCCGGCTGGAAAGCGCGGTCCGCGAGGAGATACAGCGCGCGCTCGAGCAGGGATTCACCGACGAGGAAGTTGCCGATGGCGCCAAGGGATTGCTGAAGCGACGCCATCTTGCGCGGAACTCGAACGCCGCGCTGGCTTCGCGTCTATGCAGGTACCTCGATCTGGGGCGCACGTTCAAGTGGGATTCGAAGTTCGAGGCGCAAATCGCCGCCCTGAAGGCTGCGGACGTGAACGAGGCGTTGCGACGTCATTTCACTCTCAACAAGCTTTCAGTCGTCAAGGCAGGCGATTTCGGCCCGATCGTGACGCG
Organism: Betaproteobacteria bacterium; assembly: GCA_022340285.1. Classification (GTDB taxonomy): domain Bacteria; phylum Pseudomonadota; class Gammaproteobacteria; order Burkholderiales; family SG8-39; genus JAABRB01. Next base: position 104,641 of record JAJDOG010000034.1, on the reverse strand, counting down.
GGCGTCGCAGAAGTCGGCCAACTGACCCGCGCGACGATCGAATTCAGTCGATCGGCTCGTAGCGGATTTCGAGAACCTCGAGCATCTCCGCGCCAGCCGGAGTCCTGAGCGTCACCACGTCCCCGATCCGCGCGCGCAGCAACGCGCGCGCGATCGGCGATACCCACGACACCCGCCCGCGCGCAGGCTCGGCCTCGTCGATGCCGACGATGGTCACGGTCTGCTCGACATCGGCGCCCGAACGCACTGTGACAGTGGCGCCGAAGAACACCTGCTCGTCATTCTCCTGACGTAACGGATCGACGACCTCCGCCTGCTCGAGCCGTTTCGACAGAAACCGGATCCGCCGGTCGATCTCGCGCAAGCGCCGCTTGCCGTAGATGTAATCGGCATTCTCAGAGCGGTCACCGTTCGAGGCCGCCCAGGCAATCGTCTTCACCAGCTCCGGGCGCTCGACTTTCCAGAGGCGATCGAACTCGGACTTGAGCCGCACGTGCCCCGCGGGCGTGATGTAGTTCTTCGCTCCCGGCGGCACCGGGATCGCGTCGGTTTCGCCCGCATCGTCGTCCGGCGCGTCGTCGTTTTCGCGCACGAATGCCCTACTCATGTGAATACATGTTATCAGGGTGCGGAACGTGTGCGCCGCCCGGCGACGAACCACGCAACCGCCGCGAGCTGGAATGCAAGGCTCGTGCCGAAGGCGGCGCGGTAGGCCGCCAGCGGATACTGCCCGTCCTGGGCAGGCCAGAGGCTGATGACGGCTCCCAGGCCCCACTGCGTCGCGAATGCGCCGACGAACACCAGGAAGTTGAGCGCTGTCGTGACGCGTCCGGCAAGATCGCGCGTAAACCGCCGCGAAAGTATCGCGTAAGCGAGCGAAGACGCTGGACTGGCAAAGTTGATCGTCAGCCAGATGGCGAGCGCTCCGGTCGTCACGCCGGCGGCGATCAGCGCCAAGCCACCGGCGTTGACGAGCGTTCCGATCACGAACAGCCGCGCCGCGCCCCAGCCCGCCGATTCGAAGCGGTCCGCGGCCCAGCCGAAGAACGCGTATCCGGCGGTCATCGCGATGGCCATGAGCAGAAGATAGTTTGCGACCACGTCCCGCGACAGGCCTGCCACGTCGCGCAGCCACGGAGCGACCCACAAACCCTGGATCGCGAGGAACGAAGCCAACAGCGTCGTGCTGACCACCGCCACACGCCAGAATCCGCCATCCTGATAAACCCGCGCCACACCCCGCAGCAGCTCGGCGACGCCGGGGCCACGCGCGACCACGACGTGCTCCGGCACGACGAGCATGATTGTCCCAGCGGCGAGAAAAGTGCAACCGGCGAGCACCTCGAAGACGCCGTGCCAGTCAGTGTGGTGGAGCGCCGCCTCGACCGGTGCCGACGCGGACAAAGCGCCCAATCCCCCGATCGCCATGAGATAACCGTTCAATGAAGCGAACCGGGAGAGCGGGAACCACAGCGTGAAAGCCTTCATCGACGCCATGAGCGCGGCGGACACGCCCAGACCAATCAACGCCCGTCCCAGGACAAGGCCCGCAAAAGCGTCGCTTTGCGCGAAGACGAGCGCACCGAGCCCTGCAATCGCCAGCAACCCGGCGTCGACTCGACGCGGCCCCATCCGGTCGAGCAACACGCCGAGCGGAATCTGGAACGACGCGAACGCGAGGAAGTAGGCGCTCGTCAACAGTCCGAGCTCGTTGGCATCGACACCGAGATCCCGCACCAGATCGGGCGAGATCACCGCGTTCACGGTGCGGTAGAGATACGAGAGGTAATACCCGCACGCGAACGGCACGAAGACGCGCACGAGCAGCATCTTGGGTGCCTTTGCCGGCTGTACGTCGCTCATCGTCGTTCGCTCATCGCGCTCTCACTGCCGGATGTTACCCGAGCGCATCGCCCGGACCGTGGCGGTGCCTTGCTGACGCCTGCGCACGGAGCGGCGCGGAAGCCGGCTGCTACAATCGCACTTCCCCGGAGAAAGCGTGATGGCCGCCCCGAAACCTCCGCACCTCGACACGCTCAGCTTGCATGCCGGCCAGCAGCCGGACCCGACCACGGGTGCCCGCGCGGTGCCGATCTTCCAGAGCACGTCGTTCGTGTTTCGCGACACCGATCACGCTGCGGCGCTCTTCAACATGGAGCGCGCCGGCCACGTCTACTCGCGTATCTCGAATCCGACCAACGCCGTGCTCGAGGAGCGCATTGCTGCGCTGGAGGGCGGCGTCGGCTCGATCGCGCTGGCGAGCGGCCAGGCCGCGCTGCACCTCGCGATCGCGACATTGATGGGCGCCGGGTCGCATATCGTCGCAAGCCGGGCTCTCTACGGAGGCTCCCACAACCTGCTCGCGTACACCCTCCCCCGGTTCGGCGTCGAGACAACTTTCGTCGCGCCGCGCGACCTGAGAGCCTGGGGCGACGCGATCCGCCCGAACACGAAGCTGCTCTTCGGCGAGACGCTGGGAAATCCCGGGCTCGACGTGCTCGACGTTCCCGCTGTCGCGGCGATTGCCCACGGACACAATTTGCCGCTCCTGGTCGACGCCACGTTCACCACGCCTTACCTGATGCGACCCTTCGATCTCGGCGCCGACCTGATCTACCACTCGGCGACGAAATTCCTCTGCGGACATGGCACGGCCGTCGCGGGCGTTCTGGTGGATGGCGGCACGTTCGACTGGGAAGCATCGGGGCGGTTTCCCGAGCTCACCGAGCCCTACGCGGGATTCCACGGCATGGACTTCCAGGAAGAATCGACGGTCGGAGCGTTCCTGCTGCGCGCGCGCCGGGAAGGATTGCGAGACTTCGGCGCATGCATGAGCCCGACCACCGCGTGGATCGTCCTGCAAGGCATCGAGACGCTGCCGCTGCGCATGGCCCGGCACGTCGAGAACACCCGCAAGATCGTCGAGTTTCTCGGGACGCAATCGGCCGTCGCATCGGTGAGCTACCCGGAGCTCCCCGGGCACCCCGATCACGAGCTCGCGAAACGGCTGCTTCCGCGCGGGTGCGGTGCCGTGTTCAGCTTCGAGCTCAAGGGTGGCCGAGCGGCGGGCCGCCGCTTCATCGAAGCCCTGCGCCTCTTCTCCCATCTCGCCAACGTCGGCGACGCGAAGTCGCTCGTGATCCATCCCGCCACGACGACGCACTTCAGGATGGACGACGCGGCGCTCGCTGCTGCCGGGATCGGCCCGGGGACGATCCGACTATCCATCGGGCTCGAGGCGGCGGAGGATCTGATCGAAGACCTCGCGGGCGGGCTGCGCGCTTCGCAGAAGGCCTGAAAAGGGGAGCGCGCATGGAGCTCGATGTCCGCAACGCGAAAGTCTACGCGTATACCGGCGGCAAGTCGTTCGATCCGGCGCTGCCCTGCGTGGTTTTCGTGCACGGGGCCGAGGGAGATCACAGCGTCTGGGGATTGCAGAGCCGGTATCTCGCGCACCACGGACGCGCGGTCCTGGCGCTCGATCTACCCGGGCATGGCCGCTCGGCGGGGCAACCGCTCGCGTCGATCGAGGCGATCGCCGATTGGATCGTCGAGGTCCTGGGCGCAGCGCACGTGCCCCGCGCGCAGATCGTCGGCCACAGCAGCGGCGCACTGGTCGCGTTGGAAGTCGCAGCACGGCACCCAGGCCGCGTGGACCGAATCGCCTTGCTCGGGGCCGCGTTCCCGATGCGGGTCTCGACCGAGCTGCTCGAGGCGACGCGCACCGACGAGCCGCGCGCCCTGCAGATGATCAACATCTGGTCGCACGGTGCCTACGCGCATTATCCGAGCAGCCCGGGGCCCGGTTTCTGGGTGCATGGCGCCAACCTCCGCCTCATGGAGCGCCAGAAACGCGGGGTTCTCCCGGTGGATTTCGCAGCGTGCAACGACTATCGCGGTGGACTGGCGGCCGCTGCAAAGGTGCGTTGTCCGACTCTTTTTCTCATCGCCCGGCGCGACCTCATGACTCCGGGGCGGACTGCACAGGATCTCGTCAAGGCCATCGCGGGCGCGCGGGTCGTCGAGATCGATGGAAGCGGGCACGCCATGATGGCCGAGAAACCCGACGAGGTGCTCGACGCGCTGCGCGATTTCCTGTCCAGCGCCATGCCTACATGACGGACGGCCGCCCGGATCGACGCGCGCAGTCAGGAGCGACCTAGTATGCCGTTCAACTGGATCGCGGCATTCAAGATCATCCCTTGGACGGACGTGATCGCGGCCGCACCCACGGTCGCGCGGACCGCGCGCGATCTCTGGCGGGGCATCAGCAAGACCCGGCCCACAGAAACAGTCGAGGCCAGGGACGATGTCGAAACGGCCGGGACCCCGCCGTCGATGGAAGAGGAAATCCGGTCGCTTCGCGCCGAACTCGCCGAGACCAGAGCACAGCTCCTGTCCTCCTCCGAGGTTCTGCGGGCGCTCGCCGACCAGGACGAGAAACTCGTTGGGGCAATCGAGGTGCTGCGCGTGCGCACGCGGGTTCTTGCGATCGTGTGCGTCGCGCTCGTCGCGGCCTGCGTGATGCTGCTCCTGCGCTGAGCGTCGTGCTCAGTCGTCGCGCAGCCGTATCAGTACGGGCTGATGGTCGGACGCCTGGGTCTTGCTGTTCACCGTGACCTGCTCGATCCGATCGCCGAGGTCTTCGGTGACGAAAATGAAATCGCATGTGAAAGGGTCGCCCGGCCACTGCTCCTTGTCGTACACCCCGACGGTCGGCTCGTGCACCTCGCCGGGGTGGGCGATCTGCCAAGCGTCGCGAAGCGCGGGAACGGCGCCGGGATACGGCGCTTGAAGCCTTGAGTGCAACGGATCCTCTGGCTTGACGTTGAAGTCGCCGACCAGCAATGCCGACGCCGGCCTGGGCTGCCAGGCGAACGGTCCGCGGCTTTCGCGCTCGTCCGAATCCTTCGACTTTACGGCGCGCGCCGACGCCTCCGCGTGGAGCTCGCGCAGGCGCTCGACCTGCGCCGCCCGCTGCAGTGGCGAGTAGTACTCGAGGTGCGTCGTGGTGACCCGCAGCGGTCCCCAGGGTGCGTCGATGACCGTCTCCAGCGCCACTCTCTGCATGCCGGTGTACGCGGGGTCGAACGGCCAGGGGAGCAGATGCCTGAACGCCCGCCTGATCGGATACCGCGAAAGGATCACGTTGCCGAAATAGCGGCGCCGGCCGTCACCTGCCGGGACATCCAGTCCCGAACCGTACACGGGTACGTATGCCGGCATAACGCCGGAGATCGCGGTGACCTGGTCCTCGCCGGCCGAGCCGTCCAGCGCCGAGAAATTCACCGCGACTTCCTGCAGGCACAGGACGTCGAAATCGGCCATCTCCCGGCACACCCGGACGATTCGCCCGGGGTCCACGCGCTTGTCGCAGCCGCGGCACCATTGCACGTTCCAAGTGATCAGCTGCATAGAAGCATCGGGTCAGCCGGTGCCACACATATGGTCAAAGGTACTCCAAAGGCGGCTGGTCCGCGCACGGTAACTAGGACGCCAATGCGGCAAAATCCGGCTCGATCGGTATCCCGCGGTGCCACAAGACCGGATCGCCTCGGATTCACGACCAGAGGCCCGCGCGGAGCCGTTCGGCCCACATCAGGCCGATCATGGTCTTCGAGTCGGTGATGCGACCATCACGGATCCATTCGAGCGCCTCGGACAACGGCAGCATGAACGTTTCCAGGTGCTCCCCGTCGTCGAGGGCGGCAGCCTGAGTCGCCGTCAGCCCGGTCGCCAGGAAGAGCTCGATGTGCTCGTTCGAGTAGGCCACCAGCGGATGAATGGTTCCCAGGTGCCGCCACTCGGCGGCGGTCTGCCCCGTTTCTTCGAGCAATTCCCGGCGCGCGGTATCGAACGGGTCCTCGCCGGGGTCGATCTTTCCGGCCGGAATCTCCACCATCACGGTGCCGAGCGGATAGCGGAATTGGCGCTCGAGCAGAATCATCCCGCCATCGACGATCGGGACGATCGCCACCGCACCGGGATGATCGATGTACTCGCGGGTCGCCGGCTTGCCGTCCGGGAGCAGAACTGAATCCCGGTGCACGTGAAGCAGGACGCCCCCGTACACCTTCTCTCCGGAGATCGTCTGCTCGGCGAGATGCTTCGTGTCGTCGCCCGCTCCGGTCATCGCGAGCTCAGCGGAATCCGTAGGACTGCTCGATCGCATGAAGGCAGAGGGCCATCAGCGGCTGCGGGGCGATTCCGAGAAACAGGACGGCCAAGCCGTTTGCCGAAAGCAGGACACTCATGTCGATCGCCGGCTCGATCGGGCTCGAATCCTCCGGTACGTCGAAATACATGAGCTTCACGACCCTCAGATAGTAGAAGGCTCCGATCAGCGAGAAGATCACCGCGACGACCGCGAGCCAGACATGCCCGGCCGCGAGGACCGACTGAAGCACCGCCAGCTTCGCGTAGAAGCCGACCGTCGGGGGAATGCCTGCCAGCGAAAACATGACGACGAGCATCACGAGCGCGTACCAGGGATTGCGCTGGTTCAGCCCCTTGAAATCCGAAAGGTTGTCCGCCTCGAACCCCGCGCGCGACAGGAGCAGGACTACGCCGAACGCACCGAGCACTGTCAGAACGTAAACAACCACGTAGAACATCGCCGCGCCGTAGGCCTCGCCCGCCGACAGCAGATTGCGGTTGATGACGCCCGACAGCAGCGCCAGGAGCATGAACCCCATGTGCGCGATGGTGGAATAAGCGAGCATGCGCTTGATATTCGTCTGCGCAATTGCCGCGAGATTGCCCACTGCGAGCGACAGCACCGCGAGGATGATCAACATCTGTTGCCAGTCGATCGCCAGCGCCAGGAGCCCGTCGACCAGCAAGCGCATCGCCATCGCAAAGGCCGAGATCTTGGGCGCCGACCCGATGAAGATCGTCATCGCGTTGGGCGCCCCGTGATAGACATCCGGTATCCACATGTGGAACGGTACGACCCCGATCTTGAACGCCAGACCCGCGACGAGGAACACGAGGCCGAAGATCAGCACCAACGGCGGTGGACCCCCACGGCTGATCCGGCTCGCCAGCTCGGTCAGCTCCAGGGTCCCGGTGGCCCCATAGATCATCGACATCCCGTAGAGAAGCAGACCCGACGCCAGGGCCCCCAGGACGAAGTACTTCATGGCCGCCTCGGTCGACGCGCTCGAATCGCGGTTCATCGCAATCAACGCATAGAGAGACAGCGAGAGGAGCTCGAGCCCCAGATAGAGGCTGAGTAGGTGATTGGCCGAGATCATCACCATCATGCCGAGCAGCGCGAAAAGAGTCAGCGCGAAATATTCCCCCGTCAACAGCCCCCGCTCCTCGAGGTACCGCCGCGAATAGACCAAGCAGGCCGAGACGGCGATATAGGCAGCCAGCTTGAGCACGCTCGCCATGAGATCGCAGACGAACATGTTGCCGAAGGTGAAGCCGGTCACCCCGCCGAGCGTCTTGGCAATGCCGACCGTGAGGACGGCGCTCCCGAGCAACGCCGTCTGGGCGAGGACGTAGGTGATCCACCGGCGGCGCTCCGCGACGAAGACGTCGGTCATCAGGACCACCAGAGCCATCACGAAGAGAAAGATCTCCGCGTACGCGGGAAACATCAGGGGTAGCGAATCGTCGGCCATGGTCAGATCTTGCTGATCGCTACGTGTCGGACGAGATTGCCGACGGTTGCATCCATCACCTCGGTAAACGGCTTCGGATAGATGCCCATCCCCAGGACGGCAACGGCGAGAAGCAGGAGCACGACGAACTCCCTCGGGCTGATGTCGATGAGCTCGGCGACGTGCCGATTCGCCACGTCGCCGAAGATGACGCGCTTGTACATCCACAGCGTGTACGCGGCCCCGAAGATCAGGGTGGTCGCCGCCACGAAAGCGATCCAGAAGTTGAACTTGACCGCGCCCATGATCACCATGAATTCACCGACGAACCCGCTCGTTCCGGGCAGTCCTGTATTGGCCATTGCGAAGAGCATCATGAAAGCCGCGAATTTCGGCATCGTGTTCACCACGCCACCGTAGTCCGCGATCTGTCGCGAGTGCATGCGGTCGTACATGACGCCCACGCAGAGAAACAGTGCGGCCGATATGAAACCGTGGGAAATCATCTGGATCAGGGCGCCTTCCACCGCGATGGGAATCAGCTCGCGGCCGCTGAACATGAAGAACCCCAGGGTGACGAATCCCATGTGCGCGATGGACGAATACGCGATCAGCTTCTTCATATCCGCCTGAACCAGCGCCACGAGCCCGATGTAGGCGACCGCGATCAGGGAAAGCGTGATCATGAAGCCGGAGAGTGCGATGCTCGCGTCGGGAAGGATCGGCAGCGAAAACCGGATGAACCCGTAGGCCCCGAGCTTCAGCATGATCGCCGCCAGCACCGCCGAGCCGCCGGTCGGCGCCTCGACGTGCGCGTCCGGTAGCCACGTATGGACCGGCCACATCGGCACCTTGACCGAGAACGCGGCAAAGAACGCGAAGAAGAGCAGTTTCTGCGCGTTCAGGGGAATCGGCAGCGTCCAGAAGTCGAGGATCGCGAAGCTGCCGCCGGCGTGGTTGTAGAGGTAGATCAGGGCGACCAGGAAGAGCAGCGAGCCAAGCAACGTGTACAGGAAGAACTTCACCGCGGCGTAGACCCGGTTCGGTCCGCCCCACACGCCGATCACGAGGTACATCGGAATCAGGTTCGCCTCGAAGAAGACATAGAACAGCGCCGCGTCGAGCGAAGCGAACACCCCGTTCATCAGGCCGGACATGATGAGGAATGCCGCGTAGTACTGGCTGACCCGGCTGCGGATCACGTCCCACCCGGCGACGACGACCAGGACGGTGACGAAGCTGTTCAGCAGCACGAAGATCAGGGACACACCGTCCACGCCGAGGTGGTAATTGATGTTGAATCGCTCGATCCACGGGCTCAGCTCGACGAACTGCATGTCCGGCGTGCCCAGCTTGAAGCCGGCATACAACGGCAAGGTCACGAGGAGTCCTGCAATCGCACCGAGGAGAGCCAGGGGGCGTGCGATGTGCGCATTCCGGTCTCCGCCGGTCGCCATGACGGCGAAGCCTGCGAGGATCGGGATCCAGATCGCTAGTGAAAGCCAGGGGGTCGCAGCCTGCATCGTTATTGTCGAGTTATTGCGGTAGCGCGCCGCGCCACAACCACAGCCAGATGGACAGCAGTCCCAGCAGGCCGATGAACATGGTGAAGGCGTAGTTGTAGATGAAGCCGGTCTGGAATCTGCGCACGATCCGGGCGAACCAGCCAATCAGCCGCGCCGACCCGTTGACGAACAGCCCGTCGATCAGCGTCACGTCGCCCCCTTTCCACAGGCCGGTGCCCACCTTTCGGGCACCGCCGGCGAAGAACCAGTCGTTGAACTCGTCGAAGCCATACTTCTGTTCGAGGATCCGGGTCAGGATCCCGCCCTTGTCGCGGACCACGCCCGCGAGGTCCGGACGCGCGATGTGCAGATACCAGGCGACACCTACCCCCGCCACGGCGAGCCAGAACGGCGCCGACGTCAGGCCGTGGAGCACCATCGCCCAGGCACCGTGGAATTCGTGCGCCAGCTCTGCGATCCACTCATGGGCATCCAGGACGAGGATCGACGACCCGAAATAGTCGCCGTACACGATCTTCCCGATGTAGAAGCCCGCGAGGACCGACGGGATGGCGAGCATCACGAGAGGTACCGTAACGACCCAGGGTGGCTCGTGCGGGGGACCGCCGTGCTCATCGCCGCCGTGGCCGTGATCGGCATGCGCCGTGGCGCCGGTCACGTCGAACCGCTCCTTGCCGTGAAACGTGTAGAAGATCAGCCGGAACGTGTAGATCGCGCCTATGAACGCGCCGCCGAGCGCGAGCCAATAGGCGAACCCGGCACCCGGACGCTGGGCGGCGTGCAGCGCCTCGATGATCGAGTCCTTCGAGAAGAAACCCGCGAACGGGGGGAGTCCCGCGTTGGCGAGGCCGCCGATCACCATCGTGATGTACGTGATCGGCAGGTACTTGCGCAGGCCACCCATCTTGCGCATGTCCTGCTCGTGGTGCATCGCGATGATCACCGACCCGGCCCCCAGGAACAGCAAGCCCTTGAAGAAGGCGTGCGTCATCAGGTGAAACATCCCCGCCGAATAGGCCGATGCGCCGAGCGCCATCGTCATGTAGCCGAGCTGCGAGAGCGTGGAGTACGCCACCACCCGCTTGATGTCGTACTGCACCAGCGCCACCAGCGCCATGAAGAACGCGTTGATCGCGCCGATGACCAGGACAAACGAGAGCGCCGACTCGGAGAGCTCGAACAGCGGCGACATGCGCGCCACCATGAAGATTCCCGCCGTCACCATTGTCGCCGCGTGAATGAGCGCCGAGATCGGGGTCGGGCCCTCCATCGAGTCGGGCAGCCAGACGTGCAACGGGAATTGCGCGCTCTTGCCCATCGCCCCGACGAATAGACAGATGCAGACCACCGAGATAAGCGCCCATTGCGAACCCGGCAGGATCTGAATCGTCGTGCCCGCCATGGCCGGGGCCTGGCTGAAGACCGTCGCGTAGTCCAAGCTGCCGAAATAGGCGAGCACCAGACCAACGCCCAATATGAAGCCGAAGTCGCCGACCCGGTTTACGAGGAAAGCCTTCAGGTTGGCGTAGATGGCGGTGGGCCGCTTCCACCAGAAGCCGATCAGCAGGTACGACACCAAGCCCACCGCTTCCCAGCCGAAGAAGAGCTGCAGGAAGTTGTTCGCCATCACGAGCATCAGCATCGAGAAAGTGAACAGCGCGGTGTAGGAGAAGAACCGCTGGTACCCGGGGTCGTCCTCCATGTAGCCGATGGTGTAGATGTGGACCATGAGGGACACGAAGGTCACCACCACCATCATCAGTGCGGTCAGCCGGTCGATCAGGAATCCGATTTCCAGCTTGAGGGATCCCGCCGTGAGCCACGTGTAGACGCTCCCCTCGATGCGAGCGCCGCCCAGCACGTCGTAGAAGATGATGCATGAAGCGACGAAGGCGACGGCGACGCTCGAGATCGCGACACGATGCGACGCGACGCGGCCGATGGTCCGGCCGAACAGCCCTGCCACGATGGAGCCCGCCAGCGGCGCGAGCACGACCAGGAGCGCGAGTTTCATCATTCCGGTCATCGCGGTGTCATCCTCTCAGGCTGTCCAGATCCTCGACGTGGATCGTGTGCAGGTTGCGGAACAGCACCACGAGAATCGCGAGGCCGATGGCCGACTCGGCCGCCGCGACCGTCAGAATGAAGAAGACGAAGATCTGCCCGCCGATATCTCCCAGGTAGTAGGAGAAGGCGACGAAGTTGATGTTCACCGCGAGCAGCATGAGCTCGATCGCCATCAGCAGGATGATGACGTTCTTGCGGTTCAGGAATATCCCCACGATGCTGATCGCGAAGAGGGCCGCTCCCAGGATCAGGAAGTGCGACAGCGATAGCAATGAACTCTCCCCTTTTTCGTTCTCGCTACGAGTCGGGAGCAAGGCCGCTCACCGGGCCTCGTTCCTCACTCTTCCTTCTCTGCCGGCATCGAAACCAGCCGGACGCGATCCTGTCGCTTCACGGCCACCTGCTGCGCCGGGTTCTGTGCCTTCGTGTCGGTCCGCCTGCGCAACGTCAGAGAAATAGCGGCGATGATCGCCACCAGCAGCAGGACCGCAGAGAGCTCGAACGGGTAGATGTAGTCCGTGTACACCACGCGCCCGATCTCCTTCGTGTTGTTGTATGCCGTCCCCGGGTCCCCGGGTGCCGGCAGCGTTGCGAGGCCGAAGTAGCGCCCACCCAACACGAACACCGTCTCGGCAAGCATGACGACGGCCACGGCGAGCCCCAGCGGCAGGTGATGCCAGAACCCTTCCCGCAATCGATCGAGATTGATGTCGAGCATCATCACGACAAACAGGAACAGCACCATCACCGCACCGACGTAGACCAGCACCAGTGCGATGGCCAGGAACTCGGCCCGCAGCAGCAGCCAGATCGCCGCCGCCGTGAAGAATGCAAGCACCAGGAACAGCGCGGCGTGCACGGGATTGCGCGCGGTGATGACGCGGGCTGCCGCGAAGAGCAGGATCGCTGCGAAGACGTAGAAGACGATCGTCTCGAACATTCGTGCGTGGCTATCTGTACGCCGCATCGGAGGCGCGGTCCGCCGCGATCTGCGCCTCGTATTTGTCGCCGATCGCGAGCAGCATCTCCTTCGTATAGTAGAGATCACCGCGTCGCTCGCCGTGGTATTCGAGTATCCGCGTCTCGACGATGGAGTCGACCGGGCAGGACTCCTCGCACATGCCGCAGAAGATGCATTTCGTGAGGTCGATGTCGTAGCGCGTCGTCCGCCGCGTGCCGTCCTCCCGCTGTGCCGATTCAATCGTGATCGCCAGCGCCGGGCAGACCGCCTCGCAGAGCTTGCAGGCGATGCAACGCTCTTCCCCGTTCGGGTAGCGGCGCAGCGCGTGCAGCCCACGGAAGCGCGGCGAGATGGGCGTCTTCTCCTCGGGGTACTGCACCGTGATCTTGCGCGCAAAGAGATAGCGTCCGGTGATTGCCATGCCCTTGACGAGCTCGATGAGCAGGAAAGTCTTGAAGAGGTCGCGTATCCGATCGATCATCGCGTGCCTCCGTTGGCGGATGGAGCAGGGCCACGGGTCATGACCCGCTCCAGATGTTGTAAGGCGTCTGCATCCAGATCCCGATCACGGCGACCCAAATGAGCGTGAGCGGGATGAAGATCTTCCAGCCGAGCCGCATGATCTGGTCGTAGCGATAGCGCGGAAACGTGGCGCGGAACCACAGGAAGCAAAAGAGCAGCGCCGCCACCTTCAGGGCGAGCCACAGTATCGGCGGCACGGCGTTCGCGAACGTTGAGTCGACGGGCGACAGCCAGCCACCAAGGAACATGAGCGCCGCAAGGGTCGACACGAGGATCATGTTGGCGTATTCGGCCAGGAAGAAGAGCGCGAACGTCATGCCCGAATATTCGACGTGGAAACCCGCCACGATCTCCGATTCCCCCTCCGCGACGTCGAAGGGCGCGCGGTTGGTCTCCGCAACCGCCGCAATGAAGTAGACCAGGAACATCGGGAAAAGGGGCAACCAGTTCCAGGACAGGAAGTTCAGCCCCTTCTCCGCGAAATGGCCCCGACCCTGCCCGTTGACGATGTCGGAGATGTTCAGGCTCTGCGAAACCATGAGCACGCAGATGAGCGCGAAGCCCATGGCGATTTCGTAGGAGACGATCTGGGCCGCGGAGCGCATCGCCCCGAGGAAGGCATACTTCGAGTTGGCCGCCCAGCCGGCGATGATCACGCCGTAGACGCCCATCGAGGTGATTGCGAGCAGATAGAGCAGGCCGGCATTGATGTCGGCAAGCACCAGTTCCGGGGCAAAGGGGATCACCGCCCAGGCGGCGAGCGCCGGCATCAGGGAGAGCATCGGTGCAAGGACGAAGAGGAAGCGGTTCGCGCCGGTCGGCACCACGACCTCCTTCACGAGCAGCTTCAGCACATCGGCGAACGGCTGCAGCAGCCCGTTCCAGCCGACGCGGTTCGGCCCGATGCGCACCTGCATGTAACCGATGACTTTGCGCTCGGCGAGCGTGAGGTACGCCACGCACAGGATGATCGGTATCGCGATCGCGACGATGAGCAGCAGTGTCTTCACGGTGAGGAACAGCGCCGGACCCCACTCCGGACCGAACCACGCGGCGGAGTAGCCCTCGAACGTGTGAACGATTTCGCTCATGCCGGCTCCAGCGTGAGCGCGTCGAACATGCCACCCAGTCCGGACGTGCTGGCGTGCGCGGCGGCGAGCCTGACGCAGCCGTCCGCCAGCCGGTCGTCGCAGGCCAGCTCGACCTCCGCCTCGCCCGCGCCCTGCCGTACCCGTACCCGCTGGCCCGGCGAGAGCCCAAGGCCGGCCAGCGCTGCGTTGTTCATGTATGCCTGCGGTGCTCGCGCGTCGCGCGTCTGCTGCAGGGATCTGGCACGACGCACGATCGGGTCGGCGAAATAGATCGGCACATCGGCGACGCGCTGCAGGGTGGGCGCCTCTCCGGGCAACGTGAGCGATACACCCTTGATCCGGTTATCGAGCCTTGCCGCGATTTCGGTCGCCGGGCAGGCCTCGTCGCGCACCATCTCGCTCTTGTCGTACTCGAATCCGTCGATCCCGAGCAGATTGCCGAGCACCCTGAGCACCTTCCATCCGGGGCGCGCTTCCCCCAGCGGTCGCACCGCGCCATTGAAGCCTTGCAGCCGTCCCTCGGTATTGACGAACGTCCCCGAAGTCTCGGTGTACGGCGCGATCGGCAAGAGCACGTCGGCGTAGTCCTCGACAGCGCCGCGATACGCCGTCAACGCAACGACGAGGTCGGCCTCGTTCATCGCTGAAACCGCTCGCCGGGGGTCATAGCAATCGAGCTCCGGCTCGACGCCCAGCAGCAGATAGGCCTTGCGCGGCGCGGCAAGCATCGCGCCGGCGTCCAGGCCGTTTGCCCCCGGCACGCAGCCCGCGAGATAGCCGCCCACACTGTTTGCCGCCTCGCCGAGAAAGCCGAAGCGTGCACCGAGCACGCCGGCGAGTTCCTGTGCGAGGGCGTGCAGCAGCGCGGCACGCGGATGATGCTGTGCCGAATTGCCGAGAAGAATGCCCACGCTTTGCCCGGAAGAAAGGCTGCGCGCGATTGCGCTGACCCCTTCAGACGCCTGCACGGCAGCGAGCTCGGACGGGACTTTCGCCCCCTTGGCTTCCGCCGCGGCCCGGGTGATCTGCGCCAGGGCGGTCGGTAGCGCGCTCGGGGCCACGATCAGGCTGTTGGCGGTCCTGATTAGCGAATCATCGCCCGCAACGTGGAGGAAGTTCACCTCCTGCCCGCGCTTGGCAGCCTGCCGGATCCGGTGCGCGATGAGCGGATGATCCTTGCGCAGGAACGACCCGACCACCAGCACGCGATCAAGCGTGCCGATGTCGGCCACTTTCATGCCGAGCCAGGGCGCGCCGGACAAATGGCCGTCGCCCGCGAAGTCCGACTGGCGCAGGCGGAAATCGACGTTGTCCGAGCCAAGCCCGCGCGCGATCTTCTGCAGCAGGTAGAGCTCCTCGAGGGTTGCATGCGGCGAACCGAGCGCACCGATCGCGCCCGCCCCGTCGGCGGACTTGATCTCGCGCAGCGCATGCGCCGCGTACTCGAGCGCGACGTGCCAGTCGACCTCCCGCCACTCGCCGCCCTGCTTGAGCATGGGGCGGGTGAGCCGTTCCTCGGAATTCAGACCCTCGTACGAGAAGCGGTCCTTGTCGGAGAGCCAGCACTCGTTCAGCGCCTCGTTCTCGAGAGGCAGCACCCGCATCACGCGCTCGTGCTGCGTCTGTACGACAAGGTTCGACCCCAGGCCGCAGTGCGGCGATACGGACTTGCGGCGCGCGAGCTCCCATGTCCGGGCGGTGTAGCGAAAGGGCTTCGACGTGAGGGCCCCGACCGGGCAAATGTCGATCATGTTTCCGGACAGTTCGGAATCCACCGACCGGCCCACGAACGAGATGATCTCCGCATGCTCTCCGCGGCCCGTCATGCCCAGCTCCATGATGCCCGCGATCTCCTGCCCGAACCGCACGCAGCGCGTGCAGTGGATGCAGCGCGTCATCTCCTCGGCAGCGACGAGCGGCCCGAGGGGCTTGTGCGGGACGACCCGTTTCGCCTCCTCGTAGCGCGACGCGCTGCCACCGTAGCCCACCGCCAGGTCCTGCAGCTGGCACTCCCCGCCCTGATCGCAGATCGGGCAATCCAGGGGATGGTTGATGAGCAAAAACTCCATCACGCCGCGCTGCGCCCGCCGGGCATAGTCCGACTCGGTCCACACCTTCATTCCGTCGGTGACCGGGGTCGCGCAGGCGGGCAGCGGCTTGGGTGCCTTCTCCACCTGCACGAGACACATGCGGCAATTCGCTGCGATGGAGAGCTTGCGGTGATAGCAGAAGTGCGGAACGTAGACGCCGAGCTGATTGGCGGCTTCCATGACCGTGGCGCCATGGGGTACCTCGACCGGACGGCCGTCGATCTCGATGTTCAGCTTTTTGTCCGCCATCATGCAGCCGCCCGAAGCGTCGCGCCCGGGTTCGTCGCGTAACCGCCGGCAACACTGACCGCACAGCGCTTGTGCTCGATGTGATGCAGGAATTCGTCCCGGAAGTGGCTGATGAAGCTCTTCACCGGCAGTGCGGCCGCGTCGCCGAGCGCACAGATCGTGTGACCCTGGATGTTGTCCGCGATGCTCGTCAGCGCATCCAGGTCCTCAGGCCGTCCACGACCGGTCTCGATCCGATGCACCATACGGTAGAGCCAGCCGGTCCCTTCGCGGCAGGGCGTGCACTGCCCGCACGACTCCTCGTAGTAGAAGTACGCGAGGCGCTCGAGCGCCTTGACCATGCAGGTCGAATCATCCATGACGATGACCGCTCCGGAGCCGAGCATCGAGCCGGCCTTGGCGATCGAATCGTAGTCCATGTCGGTCTTCATCATGACGTCCGCGGGAAGCACCGGCATCGACGATCCGCCGGGAATGACGGCCTTGAGACGCCGTCCCTTGGTTACGCCGCCCGCCATCTCGAGGAGCGTCGCGAACGGCGTCCCGAGCCGCACCTCGTAGTTGCCCGGCCGCTCCACGTTCCCGGACACCGAGAAGATCTTTGTGCCGCCGTTGTTCGGCCGTCCGAGCTCGAGGAAGCGCTCTCCGCCGTGGGCGACGATCCACGGCACCGCCGCGAACGTCTCCGTGTTGTTGATGGTAGTCGGCTTGCCATAGAGGCCGTAGCTCGCCGGAAACGGCGGCTTGAATCGCGGCTGCCCCCGCTTGCCTTCGAGCGACTCGAGAAGCGCGGTTTCCTCGCCGCAGATATAGGCGCCCCAGCCGTGAAACGCATGGAGCTCGAACGAGAAATCGCTGCCCAGTATGCTTGGACCCAGATAGCCCGCGGCGCGGGCTTCGGCAATCGCCCCCTCGAACTGCTCGTAGATATCCCAGATCTCGCCGTGGACGTAGTTGTACCCGACCGACGCGCCGGTCGCGTACCCGCCGATGATCATGCCTTCGATCACGCTGTGCGGGTTGTAGCGCAGGATGTCGCGGTCCTTGAAGGTACCCGGCTCGCCCTCGTCCGAATTGCACACCATGTACTTCTGCCCCGGAAAGCTGCGCGGCATGAAGCTCCATTTGAGACCGGTCGGGAACCCCGCTCCGCCGCGTCCGCGCAGCGCGCTCTTCTTTACCTCCGCGATGATTGCGTCCGGCGGAATCCTCTCTGCGAGGATCTTGCGAAGCGCCGCGTAGCCGCCGCGCGACTCGTAGTCCTTCAGCCGCCAGTTCATCCCGTCTATGCCCTTCATGATCATCGCGTCGGGGCCGAAGGCATCGGGGGAAAACGGAGGATGCGCGGTATTCATTTGGATAGCTCCGCGAGCAGCTGGTCGATTCGCTCCTTCGACATGAACGACAGCATGGCCTTGTTGTTGTGCAGGACCACCGGCGCGTCGCCGCAGGCGCCGAAGCACTCGCCTTCCTTGAGCGTGAACTTGCCGTCTGGCGTGGTCTCGTTGAAATCGATTCCGAGCTTGCGCTTCAGATGCTCCGCGGCCTCCACCGAGCCACGCAGCGCGCAGGGCAGATTGGTACAGATGCAAAGCTTGTGCGCGCCGACCGGCTCGAGGTCGTACATCCCGTAGAACGTCGCAACCTCGTAGACCGCGATGGGCGGCATTCCCAGGTAGGCAGCCACCGCGTCCATCACTTCTGCGGAGAGATGTCCGTTCTCGTGCTGCGCGATAGCGAGCGCCGATATCACGGCAGAGCGTTTCTGGTCGGGCGGATACTTCGTGAGTTCACGATCGATTTTTTCGGTTGCCTGGCTGGAGAGCATCAGCGGTCCACCTCGCCGAAAACGATGTCTACTGTGCCGATGATCGCGACAACGTCCGCGAGCATGTGGCCCGTCGCCAGAAAGTCCATCGCGCTGAGATGCGTAAAGGCCGACGACCTGATCTTGAGCCGGTAGGGCTTGTTGGCGCCGTCCGAAACGATGTAGATCCCGAATTCGCCCTTGGGGTGCTCGATCGCCGCATAGACCTCACCGGGCGGGACGTGGATCCCCTCGGTGAAGAGCTTGAAATGGTGGATCAGCTCCTCCATGTTGCTCTTCATCGCCACGCGGGACGGCGGCGCCACCTTGTGATCCTCGACGATCACCGGCCCCGGATTGGCGCGCAACCAGTCGATGCATTGGCGAATGATCCGGTTGGACTGTCGAAATTCCTCCATGCGCACCAGGTAGCGGTCATAGCAGTCGCCATTCACGCCCACCGGCACGTCGAAGTCGACGCGGTCGTAAACTTCGTAGGGCTGCTTCTTGCGTAGATCCCACTCCACGCCCGATCCGCGCAGCATCGGCCCGGTGAATCCCCTGGCGAGCGCCTCCTCGGGGCTGACCACTCCGATCCCCACGGTGCGCTGCTTCCAGATCCGGTTGTCCGTGAGCAGCGTCTCGTACTCCTCGACGCGGCGCGGGAAGGTCTCGGTGAAACGCTCGATGAAATCGAGCAGCGAACCTTCGCGCCGCTCGTTGAGTCGTGCGATTTCCTTGGCGCTCCGGTACGGCGAGGGAAGATGCTTGGGCATCTCCTCCGGGAGATCGCGATACACGCCGCCGGGGCGGTAGTAGGCCGCGTGCATTCTCGCGCCCGACACCGCCTCGTAGCAATCCAGCAGGTCCTCTCGCTCCCTGAACGTGTAGAGGAATACGGTCATGGCGCCGATGTCCAAGGCGTGCGTCGCCAGAAACAGGAGGTGGTTCAGGATCCGCGTGATCTCGTCGAACATCACCCGGATGTACTGCGCCCGCAGAGGAATCTCGATCTCGAGCAGGCGCTCCACCGCCAGGCAGTAGGCGTGCTCGTTGCACATCATGGATATGTAGTCCAGCCGGTCCATGTACGGCAGCGATTGGACGTAGGTCTTGTTCTCCGCGAGCTTTTCGGTCGCACGATGCAGCAGCCCGATGTGCGGGTCGGCGCGCGTGATGACCTCGCCGTCGAGCTCAAGCACGAGTCGCAGCACGCCGTGCGCAGCCGGATGCTGCGGTCCGAAGTTCATGGTGTAGTTGCGGATCTCAGCCACGCCCGGCCTCCCCGTAGGTGTCCTCGCGGATGATCCGCGGCGTGACCTCGCGTGGCTCGATGGTGACCGGCTGATAGATGACCCGCTTCTGCTCGGGGTCGTACCGCATCTCGACATTCCCGGAAATCGGGAAATCCTTGCGGAAGGGATGACCGATGAAGCCGTAGTCGGTGAGGATGCGGCGCAGGTCAGGATGGCCGGCGAACATGATGCCGAACAGGTCGAACGCCTCGCGCTCGAACCAGTTCGCCGATGGCCAGACGTTGACCAGGGAATCCACTACCGGGAAGTCGTCGGCGGGCGCGAACGTGCGCAGGCGGACGCGCCAGTTGTGGGTTACCGAAAGCAGATGGGAGACCGCCGCGAACCGTCGTCCTTCCCAGCGCCCGTCACCGTATGTCGAGTAGTCGATCCCGCAGAGATCGACCAACTGCTCGAACCTGAGCTCGGGCGAGTCGCGAAGGATGCGCGCCGAGGCGAGGTAATCAGCGGCATCGACTACCACGGTCAGCTGACCCAGTGCCGCTGTGCTGCTCGCGACCTTGTCGCCCAAGGCGGCGTCGATCGCTGTGGAGAGCCGCTCGAGTTTCGCAGTCATTCTAGCGGAGGCGCTTGGCGTAATCGGCTAGCGTGCGATCGTATTGGTGCGCCGGATCTTGTTCTGCAGCTGCAGAATGCCGTACAGCAGCGCCTCGGCCGTCGGCGGGCAGCCCGGCACGTAGATGTCCACGGGCACGACCCGGTCGCACCCGCGCACGACGGAGTAGGAGTAGTGGTAATACCCGCCGCCGTTCGCGCAGGATCCCATGGAAATGACCCAGCGCGGCTCGGCCATCTGGTCGTAGACCTTGCGCAAGGCCGGCGCCATCTTGTTGCACAGCGTGCCCGCGACGATCATCACGTCGGACTGACGCGGGCTCGGACGGAACACGACGCCGAACCGGTCGAGATCGTAGCGTGCAGCGCCGGTGTGCATCATCTCGATCGCGCAGCAGGCGAGCCCGAAGGTCATCGGCCACATCGACCCCGTTCGCGTCCAGTTGATCACGGCATCGAGAGTCGTCGTCACGAAACCGCGCTGCATCAAGCCTTCATTTGCACCCATGCTCTCTCACTCCCACTCGAGCGCGCCCTTCTTCCACTCGTAGATGAACCCGACGGCGAGGATGCCCAGAAAGATCATCATCGATACGAAGCCGAACATGCCGATCTCGTTCAGCGTTATCGCCCACGGAAAGAGAAACGCGATCTCGAGGTCAAATAAGATGAAAAGGATCGCGATGAGGTAGTAGCGCACATCGAATTTCATGCGCGCATCCTCGAACGCCTCGAACCCGCACTCGTAGGGCGAGAGTTTCTCGCTGTCCGGCCGGTTCACGCCCAGGACCGTGCTTGCGGTCCACCCCAGCCCCACGAGCAGCGCGCCGAAGCCGAGGCCGACGAGGATGAAGAGCAATATCGGGTAATACTCTGCGAGCATCGCTATCGCCAGGACACCAAGAGGGCTATCGGGCTTCCGCGCCCGGCCTCTCTGCTCAACCGCTCCACTCGCTTGGCCTTTTCAAGAGTTCGGAGCGGGGTGGAACGCGCCACCCCGTCCGCGCTGCATTTTGGTGCCGACGGTGAGATTCGAACTCACACAGCTTTCGCCACCGCCCCCTCAAGACGGCGTGTCTACCAATTTCACCACGTCGGCGTGTTTTGCCGTCCCCGCGCACGCCTAGTCCCAAGCGCATTGGCGAAATTCTACCTCACTTCGGCACCTCACTGGCCCGCGAGTCCGGCGATTCGGACTTCGATTTCGACGCGTCCTCCGCGGGCGCGGGGGGCGGCTTCACCGCTTCCATGACCGTGCCCCCCGCACTCGGCCGGTGGCTTGCAACATAGGCGAGACCGAGGCTCGTCAGAAAAAAGATCGCGGCAAGCACCGCGGTGGCGCGCGATAAAAAGTTCGCCGAGCCGGTCGCTCCGAACAGGCTGCCCGACGCGCCGCCACCGAACGCGGCCCCGACGTCGGCGCCCTTGCCGTGCTGTAGGAGCACGAGCGAGACGACGGCGATGGCCGCGATGACGTGAACCGCAAGAATGACGATTACCCAAGTATTGTTCATTCCGTTTCCTCAAATCTAGGCGTTCGCAGCCGCGCTGCAGATCGCAATGAAATCCTCGGCGACGAGCGACGCCCCGCCGATCAACCCGCCGTCGACATCCGGCATCGCGAACAGCTCGGCGGCGTTGGCCGGCTTGACGCTTCCGCCGTACAGGATCGAGAGACTTCCTGCCAGCGCCTCATCCCGCTTCGCGACACGCGCACGCAAAATCTCATGCACCGTCTGCGCTTGCGCGGGCGTCGCATTGTGGCCGGTGCCAATCGCCCAGACCGGCTCATAGGCCAGCACCGCCGCAGCGAAAGCCTGCACCCCGGCGTTGTTCAGCACCGCATCGAGCTGGCGCCCGACGACCTCCTCGGTCGCG
Source organism: Betaproteobacteria bacterium (assembly GCA_022340285.1). Lineage (GTDB taxonomy): Bacteria > Pseudomonadota > Gammaproteobacteria > Burkholderiales > SG8-39 > JAABRB01. Next base: position 82,969 of record JAJDOG010000034.1, on the reverse strand, counting down.
CCCTGGTTGCGCTCTTCGAGCGTCTCGCCAACGCACAGGATCGGGGTCAATCCCGCGCGCTGCGCAGCCTGAAATTTCGCCGCGACCTGGGAGTCACGCTCGCCGTACAGCGATCGGCGCTCGGAATGCCCGACGATCGCATACCGGCATCCGAAATCGCGCAGCATCGCGCCGGAAACTTCGCCCGTATACGCACCGGAGTCGTGCTCCGAAACGTTTTGACCCCCCCAGGCCACCGGAGTGCCCCCAAGCACGCTGGCCGCCTGCGCGAGGTAGGGAAACGGCACACAAACCACGCATTCTGCGCCGCCCGGCTCGCCGCAAGCCTCCCGCACCGCTTCGAGCAAGCGCTGGTTCGCCGCGAGACTGCCGTGCATCTTCCAATTTCCGGCGACCAGCTTGCGCCGCATCCGCGTTCACCTCATTTAAACCTTTGAATTTTACCGGTCTATTGCCGATGCGGTCAATTTGCCGCACCGACGACTTGCCGCCGCCAAGGTCAACCGTCGTTCTCCGGATCGACCCGTAGCGAGAAGGTGACCGGGCCGTCATTCACCAGGTGCACCTGCATGGCCGCGCCGAATCGGCCTGTCGCGACCGGCGAATGCGCGGACGAGACCCTCTGAACCAAGGCCTCATACAACCGGCGACCTGCCTCCGGATCAGCGGCCGGCGTGAAACTGGGACGGTTGCCGGACCGCGTGTCGGCTGCAAGGGTGAACTGCGAGACGAGCAGCACGCCGCCCCCGGTTTCGCGCACCGCGCGGTTCATCTTGCCGGCGTCATCGGCAAAGAGCCTGAAGTTAAGGATCCGTTCCGCTAGACGCGCCGCCTGCCGCAGCGAGTCGCCGCGCTCGGCACACGCGAACACCACGAGTCCTGGCCCGATCTCGCCGATCGTCTCGCCGTCGACCGTGACCCGTGCCTCGATCACGCGCTGCAGTAAGGCGATCATGCGCGGGGCCGCCGCGGGCGCACCTGGTATCCGGTTTCCCGCCGCGACACTCCGGTTCCGCTATCCGAAGCGGCCGGTGATGTAATCCTCGGTCTGCTTCTTCTTGGGGGTGATGAAGATCTGGTCGGTCACATCGAACTCGATGATCTCGCCGAGGTACATGTAAGCGGTGTAGTCCGAAACGCGCGCGGCCTGTTGCATGTTGTGCGTGACCATGACAATCGTGTAGTCGCTCTTGAGTTCACTGATCAGTTCTTCGATTCGCGCAGTCGAGATGGGATCGAGCGCAGAGCATGGCTCGTCGAGCAGCAGCACCTCGGGCTTCACCGCGATGCCGCGCGCGATGCAAAGGCGCTGCTGCTGCCCGCCCGACAGGCTCATCCCGCTCTGCGAGAGCTTGTCCTTCACCTCGTCCCACAGCGCAGCTTTGCGCAGCGCCCACTCGACCCGCTCATCCATTTCACGCGTCGGCAACCGCTCGTAGAGGCGCACGCCGAACGCAATGTTGTCGTAGATCGACATCGGAAAGGGCGTGGGCTTCTGGAACACCATGCCGATCTTCGCGCGCAAACGGTTCAGATCCTGCCGGGACGCCAGGATGTCCTCGCCGTCCACGACGATCTCTCCCTTCGCCTCTTGGCTCGGGTACAGCGCGTACATGCGATTGAACGTGCGCAGCAGCGTGGATTTCCCGCATCCCGACGGCCCGATGAAGGCCGTGATCCGCCGCTCGGGTATCACGAGACTGACGTTCTTCAGCGCATGGAACTTGCCGTAGTAGAAGTCGAGATTCCTCACCTCGATCTTGATCTTCTCCCTCGCCAGCGCTTCGCCGGGCGCCGATGCGCTCAATTCGGGTCTGGAGGTCACCGTTGAACGTCTCAAACCGATGCCGTTCGGTTGCGGAAAATCACGCGCGCGAAGATGTTCAGCGCCAGGACGCTGAGCGTGATCAGGAGGGCGCCCGCCCACGCAAGTCTCTGCCAGTCCTCGTAGGGGCTCATTGCAAACTGGAAGATGACGACGGGTAGATTCGCCATGGGTGCATCAAGGTTGACGCTCCAGAACTGGTTGTTGAGCGCCGTGAAGAGCAGCGGCGCAGTCTCACCGGAAATTCGCGCCACCGCAAGCAGGATCCCGGTCAGTACGCCGGCGCGCGCCGCACGCAGGGTCACCATCACGATGATTTTCCACTGCGGCGCGCCCAGCGCTGCAGCTGCCTCGCGAAGACTGTCCGGCACCAGCTTCAGCATGTTTTCGGTCGTGCGGATCACGACGGGGATCACGATCAATGCGAGCGCGAGGATCCCGGCAATCGCCGAGAAATGCTTGACGTGAAAGACGTATGCCTCGTAGACGAACAGGCCGATCACGATCGACGGCGCGCTGAGCAGGATGTCGTTGATGAAGCGTGTCGTGGGCGCGAGCCAACCGCGCCGCCCGAATTCGGCGAGGTAGACGCCCGCCAGAATCCCGATCGGCGTACCGAGCAGTGTCGCCCCACCCGCCATGATCAGCGACCCGACGATCGCGTTGAGCAACCCGCCGGAGTTTCCCGGCGGCGGCGTCATCTGCGTGAAGACTTCGGGCCGCACCGCCGCCAGCCCGGCGTCGAAGAGGGTCCACAGGATCCATGCGAGCCAGAACAGCCCGAACGCCGTCGCAACGAGCGACATGAACAGGTTGAACCTGTTCATCCACAAGCGGCGCCTATACAGATCCATTCGCGGCAGCCCAGCGTGTCAGGTCTGCTTGCCTTCCCGTCGGGCCAGCCGGAGCAGGAGCAGCTTGGACAGCGACAGGACGATGAAGGTGATGACGAACAGTATCAGCCCCAGCTCGATCAACGCCGAGAAATAGAGCTCACCGACGGCCTCCGTGAACTCGTTCGCCAGGGCGGACGCGATGCTGTTCCCGGGCGCGAGCAGCGAGCTCGACAGCCGATGCGCGTTCCCGATCACGAACGTGACGGCCATCGTTTCGCCGAGCGCACGCCCGAGTCCGAGCATGATCCCGCCGATGACGCCGACCTTCGTGTAGGGAAGCACGACGTTCCAGACCACCTCCCACGTCGTCGCACCGACTCCGTATGCGGATTCCTTTATCACCGCGGGCACGATCTCGAACACGTCGCGCATGACGGCCGAGATGAACGGAATCACCATCACGGCGAGGATTATGCCGGCCGTCAGCACGCCGATCCCCATCGGCGGTCCCTCGAACAGGACACCGATCAGGGGAATCGGGCCGAGGACGTCGATCAGGAGCGGCTGCACATGATCGGCGAAAAGGGGAGCGAACACGAACAACCCCCACATGCCGTAGATGATGCTCGGGATGGCGGCGAGAAGCTCGATCGCCGTGCCGATCGGACGCCGCAGCCATACCGGGGAGAGCTCGGTCAGGAAAAGGGCGATTCCGAAGCTCACCGGGACGCCGATGAGCAACGCGATCGCCGAAGTCACGAGCGTACCGACGATGGGCACCAGCGCACCGAATTCCTCGGTGACGGGGTTCCATTCGCTGCTGATGAGGAAACCGGCGCCGAATCTCGTGATCGATTGCCAGCTGCCGGCGATCAGCGTAAGGATGATGCCGGCCAGCACGAGGAGGACGAGGAAGGCAAAACCCTGGGTGACGAAACGAAACGCCGCGTCCTGCCGGCGCAGCCTGTTGCCCATACGGTCGCCCGCCGACCGTGCCGGAACGCTATGCCCGGCACCTTCCTCCTTGCGCGGAAAATCTAAGGACTCGACGGGCGATGGCAAGGCCATCCGGCGATTTTACATCGCCGGTCACTTCCAGATCATCGCGCCGCCCGGCCCCCTGAGGTTCGCCTTCCAGGACTCCTTGATGAGACCGACAACGCTCGGTGGAATCGCCACGTAGTCGAGCTCGGAGGCCATCTTGTCGCCGTGCGCGAAGGACCAGTCGAAGAATTTGAGCACTTCGATCGCCTTTGCCGGATCGGCTTGCGCCTTGTGCATGAGGATGAAGCTCGCCCCGGTGATCGGCCAGCTCTCGGCACCCGGTTCGTCGGTAAGGATCTCGTAAAACCCCGCCGCGTGCTTCCAATCGGCGTTCGCCGCCGCCGCCTGGAACGTCTTCTCGCTCGGCTCCACGAACGATCCGGCGCGATTCTTCAGCAGCGCGTACGCCATCTTGTTCTGCTTGGCGTACGCATACTCCACATAGCCGATCGATCCCTTCAGGCGCTGTACCTGGGCGGCGACGCCCTCGTTGCCCTTTCCGCCGATTCCGGCCGGCCAGGACACAGACGTATTCTCGCCGACCTTCGATTTCCATTCGCCGCTGACTTTCGAAAGGTAATTGGTGAAAAGAAACGTGGTTCCGCTGCCGTCGGAGCGATGCACCACCGTGATGGCCGATGCCGGAAGCGCGACGCCGGGGTTCATGTCCGCAATAGCGGGGTCGTTCCACTTCTTGACTTTGCCGAGAAAGATGTCCGCGAGCAGCGGGCCGGACAGCTTGAGCTGGCCGGGCGCCACGCCGGGCACCTTCACGACGGGCACGACCCCACCCATGATCGCGGGAAACTGAATCATGCCGTCCTTCTCCAGATCCTCAGCTTTGAGCGGTTTGTCGGAGGCGCCGAAATCGACGGTCTTCGAACGAATCTGCTTGATGCCTCCGCCGGATCCGATCGACTGGTAGTTCAAGCCATTTCCGGTCGCCTTTTTGTACGCGTCCGCCCACTTGGCGTAGATCGGGTAGGGAAATGTCGCCCCGGCACCGGTCATATCCGCCGCGAAAGTGGCGGTTGCCATCGTCGCGCCGGCGAGCAGCGCCGCGACTGAGATGATTCTCGATCCCATAAGTCACTCCTTGCTGGACAGGACTGCCTCACTTGACAGCCGCAAGCAGTGTATTACCTAGATGTGACAGCCAGGTTACAGCCGCGCTCTATCCGCGGCCCTGGCGCAATGAGTCAGAGGAGCCGGAACACGGCCGGAAGCGTAATCACGCTGCGGCGGCGACAGCCTGCTCCGCAGCCGCCGCGACCTCCGCCGCAATCGACGCGACTTCGGCACCGTCTTCGCCCTCGACCATCACCCGCAGCAAGGGCTCGGTTCCGGACGGTCGGAGCAGCAGGCGACCCCGCGCACCCAGACGGGCCTCGGCGTCGGCGCGGGCGCGCGCAATCTGGCTGTTCGACTGCCAGTCGAAATCGCGCGCGATCCGTACGTTGATGAGCTTCTGCGGATAGAGCACAAGCCCTCCCGCGAGCTCCCCGAGCGATTTGCGCTGCTCGCGCAGCGCGGTCAGCACCTGGAGCGCGGACACGATGCCGTCGCCCGTCGTATGCTTGTCCAGGCAGATGATGTGCCCGGAATTCTCGCCGCCGATCTCCCACCCGCGCTCGACCAGGAGCTCGAGCACATAGCGGTCGCCGACGCGCGCGCGGACGAATTCGATGCCGAGCGCGCCAAGCGCCTTCTCGAGCGCGAGATTCGTCATGAGCGTGCCCACCACGCCCGCTACCCTGCCCCGTCGCGCCCGGTTCACGGCGATCGCATAAAGGAGCTGGTCACCGTCGTACACGACTCCGTCGGCGTCGGCCATTACCACGCGGTCGGCGTCGCCATCGAGGGCGATCCCCAGGTCGGCGCCGGTGGCGCGCACCAGGTCCTGGAGCGACGCGGGATGCGTTGCGCCGACCTGCTCGTTGATGTTGAGGCCGTTCGGTGCGATGCCGGCCGTGACCACGTCCGCCCCGAGCTCGTGGAACACGTGCGGCGCGATGTGATACGCGGCGCCGTGCGCGCAATCCACTGCGATCTTCAGCCCTCGCAGATCGAGCGATGTCGGGAAAGTGCTCTTGCAGAACTCGATATACCGGCCCGCCGCATCGTCGATCCGATGCGCCTTGCCGAGCTCCGCCGATGGGCGACACGCGAGCGGCCGGTCCAGCGCCACCTCGATGTCCCGCTCGAGCGCATCGGGAAGCTTGCCGCCCTCCGCCGAGAAGAACTTGATGCCGTTGTCCGGGTAGGGATTGTGCGAAGCGCTGATCACGATGCCTGCCTGCAGGCGCAGGGCGCGCGTGAGATAGGCGACTGCGGGCGTCGGCATCGGGCCGCACAACATGACATCGACGCCTGCCGACGCAAATCCCGCCTCGAGCGCCGCCTCGAGCATGTAGCCCGATATGCGCGTGTCCTTGCCGATGAGCACCGATGGACGATGCTCCCCGCTCTGGCCACCTCGCGCGAGCACCATGCCGGCGGCAAAGCCGAGTCGCAACGCAAAGTCAGGCGTGATCGGTGATTCGCCGACCCGGCCGCGGATACCGTCAGTGCCGAAATATTTGCGGCTCATTGCGTCGGGCGCTCCTGCTCCGCCACGGCCGCGAGGACCGCAAGGGCGTCGCGAGTCGCGGCCACATCATGGACACGGAGGATTTTAGCGCCGCGCTGCGCGGCGAGCAGCGCTGCCGCGACGCTCGCAGGCATTCTGTCACCAGCCGGGCGGCCGGTGATGGCGCCGAGCGTGGACTTCCGGGAGAGCCCCGCCATGAGCGGATAGCCGAGCGCTGCAAGGCTCACGAGCTCGCGTAGCAGAACAAGATTGTGCGCGACGGACTTCCCGAATCCGAAGCCCGGGTCGAGGACGATACGCTCACGCTCGATGCCCGCGGACTCCGCGGCGGCCGCGCGTTCCGCCAGATACGCCTTGACCTCCGCGACGACGTCGGCATAACGCGGCTCGCGCTGCATCGTGCGCGGCTCTCCCTGCATGTGCATCAGGCAAACTGCAGCGCGGGTCCCGGCAACCGCCTCTGCCGCGCCCGGCTCGCGCAAGGCATTGATGTCGTTGACCATCGACGCGCCGCACTCCAGCGCCGCACGCATGACCTCCGGCTTCACGGTGTCGATGGAAACGGGGAGCGATGCTTCCTGCAAAGCCTCCAGCACGGGCAGGACGCGACGGAGTTCCTCCTCTGCGGACACCGGCGCGGCGCCCGGACGGCTCGATTCACCGCCGATGTCGAGGAGATCCGCACCCTCTTCCGCCAGCCGTCTTGCATGGGCGATCGCCGCCTCGGGGTCGCCGTAGCGACCGCCATCCGAGAAGGAATCGGGCGTGACGTTCACGACCCCCATGATCAAGGGGCGCGCGAGAGAAAGATCGAACCGGCCGCAGCGAAGGACAGCGGTCGCGGCGCGCGGGGCTTCCCCGTCGCGCCTCACTCCCGATCCCTCATCCCCCGCCGCTAGGCGACGCTGGGTGCCGCGGCCCCGGCGGCATCGCCCTTGGGCGGTTGCTGAGGTTGCTGAGGCTGCTGCGGCGGCTTGGGCGGCCGTGGCGGCAACCCTGCCATGATGTCGTTGATCTGGTCGGCGTCGATCGTTTCGTATTCGAGTAGGGCCTTGGCCATCGCCTCGACCTTGTCGCGATTCTCCTCGAGGAGCCGTCGCGACAGGGAATACTGCTCGTCGATGACCCGGCGAATCTCCTGATCCACCTTCTGCATCGTCGCCTCGGAGACGTTCTTGTGCGTCGTGATCGACCGGCCCAGGAAGATTTCGCCCTCGTTCTCCCCGTAGACCATCGGTCCGAGCGAATCGGACATGCCCCACTGGGTCACCATCCGGCGGGCGATTTCGGTCGCCCGCTCGAAGTCGTTCGCCGCCCCGGTCGTCATCTGGTTCATGAACAGCTCTTCGGCGATGCGTCCGCCGAACAGCACGGCGACCATGTTCAGCAGCCGATCGCGATCCTGGCTGTAGCGATCCTGCTCCGGAAGCTGCATCGTCACCCCGAGGGCGCGCCCACGGGGAATGATCGTGACCTTGTGCACCGGATCGGTCTTGGGCAGCAGTTTTGCGACCACCGCGTGTCCCGACTCGTGGTACGCCGTGTTGCGACGCTCTTCCTCCGGCATGACCATCGAGCGGCGCTCGGCGCCCATGATGATCTTGTCCTTGGCGCGTTCGAAATCGTCCATGTCGACGAGCCGCTTGCTCTGACGCGCGGCAAACAGCGCGGCCTCGTTGACGAGGTTCGCGAGGTCGGCCCCCGAGAATCCCGGGGTGCCGCGGGCAATCACGTCGGCCTTGACGTCCGGTGCCAGGGGCACCTTCCGCATGTGGACAAGCAGAATCTGCTCGCGGCCGCGGATGTCGGGCAGCGGCACCACCACCTGCCTGTCGAAGCGCCCGGGCCGCAGCAGCGCCGGGTCGAGCACGTCGGGCCGGTTGGTCGCGGCGATGACAATCACCCCCGTGGTGCCTTCGAAGCCGTCCATCTCCACGAGCAGCTGGTTGAGGGTCTGCTCACGCTCGTCGTTGCCGCCGCCGAGCCCCGCTCCGCGCTGACGTCCGACCGCATCGATCTCGTCGATGAACACGATGCACGGCGCATGCTTCTTGGCCTGGTCGAACATGTCTCGGACACGCGCCGCACCGACGCCGACGAACATCTCGACGAAGTCGGATCCGGAGATCGAGAAGAACGGCACCTTCGCCTCGCCCGCGATCGCGCGCGCGAGCAGCGTCTTGCCCGTTCCGGGGTTGCCGACCATGAGCACGCCTTTCGGAATGCGGCCACCCAGCTTCTGGAACTTGGAGGGATCCTTGAGGAAGTCCACCAGCTCGGCGACGTCCTCCTTGGCCTCGTCGCAGCCCGCGACATCGGCGAAGGTCACATTGTTGTTGGACTCGTCGAGCATCCGCGCGCGCGACTTGCCGAACGAGAACGCGCCGCCGCGCCCCCCGCCCTGCATCTGGCGCATGAAAAACACCCACACGCCGATGAGGAGCAGCATCGGGAACCACGACACGAAGATATTCATGAGGAGCGAAGGCTCTTCCTCGGGCTTCGCCTCGACCTTCACGCCATACTTGAGCAGGTCGTTGATCAGCCAGATGTCCCCGGGCGAATAGCTCGTGACACGCTTGCCCTCGGTCGTCGTGGCCTTGAGCATGCGCCCTTCGATGGTCACGCTCTGAATCCGCCGCGCCTTGACCTCGTCGACGAACTGCGAGTACGGAATCGGCGCCTGAGCCGCCTGGCGCGTGTTGAACTGGTTGAACACCGTCATCAGCACGAGGCCGATTACCAGCCAGATCACCAGGTTCTTGATCAGGTTGTTCAAATCAACTCCTTCTTGCGGTCGTGCCGCGCTTCCGAAGCTATTCTAATCCGAATTTTTCGCCCGAGGCAGGCACAACTCCCTGCACTCGATCAAGCACTTACGGCGCCACCCCGCGGCCGGGGTCGGCGCGCCAGCAGATACATCTCGCGGGACCGGTCTCGCGAAGCACCCGGCTTGCGCGATGCGACCGATTCGAACGCCCTGCGGAGCCAGGTAAGAAATTCCGGGAAGCCGGCTCCCTGAAAAACTTTGACCAGCAATACGCCCCCCGGGTTCAGGTGTGCCAAGGCGAATTCCGCCGCCAGTTCCGCAAGTTGCAGGCTGCGCGCCTGGTCCGTGACACTCACCCCCGTGATATTGGGGGCCATGTCCGATAACACAAGGTCGACGCCGCTCCCGTCGAGTGCGCCCTCGAGCTGCGCCAGCGCAGCGGGATCGCCAAAATCGCCTTGAACGAACGTCACCCCTTCGAGCGGCGCCATTTCGAGGAGATCGATCGCGATCACCTTACCGCCGGATCCGACCTGGCGCAGCGCGACTTCCGACCAGCTGCCGGGCGCCGCGCCGAGATCGACGACGGTCTGGCCGGGGCTGAACAGGTGATCCTTCGCATCCAGCTCGAGCAGCTTGAATGCCGCACGCGAGCGCAGGCCCTGTGCCTGGGCCCGCTTCACGTACGGGTCGCTGACGTGCTCCTGCATCCATGTCTTGCTGGCCCGACTCCGTGCCATGGCTCTAGAATCCAGCGCGAGGAAACGCGCAGATGGCCACCGACCTGACGCCGGCCCAACGACAGACGTTGCGAGGCCGTGCCCACACACTCGACCCGGTCGTGCTGATCGGGGCGGCGGGACTGTCGCCCGCGGTGCTTGCCGAAATCCACCGCGCGCTCGATTCGCACGAGCTGATCAAGATTCGCGTCCTGGGAGACGACCGCCAGGCGCGCGACCGCCTGCTGATCGAGATCTGCGGCGCGACGGGCGCGTCGCCGGTGCAGCATATCGGGAAGGTCATCGTGATCTTTCGCGAGCGCCCCGAGGAATCGCTGCGCGAAGAGCCACCGCGGGCTGCCAAACCGGCCAAGCGGACCGCGCCCCGTCGATCCGGAGCTGGCGTACGGACAAGGTCGCGACGCCCACCAAAACCCCGCCGCGGCACGCTTCGTCCGCGTTGAGCGGCGCGGTTCTTCGCGTCCGCTCCAACGCGGACAGTTATCCCGTCATCAAAGATGACGGGATAACTACTCGTAGCGGACGTCCAGAATCTCGTAATGCTTTACCCCGCCCGGCGCCTGGACTTCCGCGATGTCGCCCGCCGATTTCCCGATCAGCGCCCGGGCGACCGGCGAGCCGATCGAGATCTTGCTCTCCTTGATGTCGGCCTCGTCGTCGCCGACGATCTGGTAGGCGAGCTTCTCGCCGCTTTCCTGATCCTCGATTTCGACCGTAGCACCGAACACGCAACGCCCGTCGGCATCGAGCTCCTTCGGATCGATCACCTGGGCGCTGGCGAGCTTCGCCTCGATTTCCGCGATGCGGCCCTCGATGAACCCCTGCCGCTCCTTGGCGGCATCGTATTCCGCGTTCTCCGACAGATCCCCGTGCGAGCGCGCCTCGGCGATCGCGGTGATCGCGCCCGGCCGGGCCACCGTCTTCAGCTGGTGCAGCTCGGCGCGCAGCTTCTCTGCGCCAGCAACGGTCAAGGGAGTCTTCTGCATGCCGGAATATGAAAAAAGGAACCCCGGCGCGCGGCCGGGGACAGGTTCAACTGCTAGTTAAGCAGCCTTCAGCCGCTTCTGCAAGCCCTGCAAGTCGTAGGGGGATAATGCGTCCATGGCACGCATCCCAGCGCACGCCGCCCGCGCCCCGGCCATGGTCGTGAAGTAGGTGATTCGCAGCTGAACTGCGGTGGTGCGGATGGAACGCGAGTCGGACACCGCGCTGCGCGTCTCGTCCACGGTGTTGACGATGAGGTCGATTTCGCCGTTCTTGAGCATGTCCACGACGTGCGGCCGGCCTTCCGCCACCTTGTTCACCGCGGAAACCTCCAGACCGGCCGCCGCCACGGCCGCTGCCGTTCCGCGGGTGGCTACGAGGGCGAAACCAAGTTGCGCCAACTCGCGCGCGACCTCGATGGCCGCAGGCTTGTCGACGTCGCGCACGCTGATGAACGCCGTGCCACCCTCAGGGAGCCGGACACCGGCCGCGAGCTGGGACTTCACGAACGCCTCGCCGAAACTTGCGCCAACCCCCATGACCTCCCCCGTCGATTTCATCTCGGGGCCGAGTATCGTGTCCACGCCGGGAAACTTGATGAACGGAAACACGGCCTCCTTTACGGAGAAGTAGGGCGGCACGACCTCGCCGGCGATGCCCTGCGCATCCAGAGAGCGACCTGCCATGCAGCGCGCCGCGACTTTGGCCAGGGGAAGCCCGGTTGCCTTCGATACATAGGGCACGGTACGCGAAGCGCGCGGATTGACCTCCAGCACGTAGACGTCGCCGCCCTGGATCGCGTACTGCACGTTCATCAGCCCGACGACATTGAGCGCCCTAGCCATCAGGTTGGTCTGGCGTCGGAGCTCCTCCTGAATGGCAAGCGGCAGCGAGAACGGGGGCAGCGAGCACGCGGAATCGCCCGAATGGACGCCGGCCTGCTCGATGTGCTCCATGATTCCGCCGATCAGCACGCGTTTCCCGTCGCTCACCGCGTCGACGTCCACCTCGATCGCGTCGTTCAGAAAGCGATCCAGCAGCACCGGCGAGTCGTTCGAGACCTTGACCGCGTCGCGCATGTAGCGCTCGAGGTCCGTCTCGGCATGCACGATCTCCATCGCACGCCCGCCGAGCACGTAACTCGGCCGGACCACCAGGGGATAGCCGATCTCCCGCGCCAGCGCGAGCGCGTCCGGCTCGGTGCGTGCGGTCCGGTTCGGCGGCTGACGCAATGCGAGCCGCTCGAGCAGCTTCTGAAAGCGCTCGCGGTCTTCGGCAATGTCGATGGAGTCCGGGCTCGTGCCGATGATCGGCACACCGAGCCGCTCGAGATCACGTGCGAGCTTGAGCGGCGTCTGGCCACCGAACTGCACGATCACGCCCTCGGGCGTCTCCTTGTCGACGATTTCGAGCACGTCCTCGAGCGTGAGCGGCTCGAAATACAGCCGATCGGAGGTGTCGTAGTCGGTCGACACCGTCTCCGGATTGCAGTTGACCATGATGGTCTCGTAGCCGTCCTCGCGGAGCGCGAGCGCGGCATGCACGCAGCAGTAGTCGAACTCGATGCCCTGCCCGATACGATTGGGCCCGCCGCCCAGCACCATGATCTTCCCGCGGTCCGTCGGCTCCGCTTCGCACTCCTCCTCGTAGGTCGAGTACATGTAGGCCGTGCGCGTCGCGAATTCCGCCGCGCAAGTGTCCACGCGCTTGTAGACCGGCCGCACGCCGAGGGCGATCCGGCGCTCGCGAACTGCGTCGCCACTCGACCCGAGCAGCCGCGCCAGACGGCGATCCGAGAAGCCCGCACGCTTGAGCTCACGGAGCTCGTCGGCGGAGATCGCACCGAGCTGGCGGCCCGCGATCGACTCTTCGCTCCGCACGAGGCCCTCGATCTGCGCGAGAAACCACGGGTCGATGCGCGTATCGCGATGCAGCTCCTCGAGCGTGCGGCCGAGACGAAACGCATCGGCAACGTAGAGAATGCGTTCCGGGCCGGGCAGACCGAGCTCCTTTTCCAGAACCTCGGGGTCGTGAGTTCGCTCGTCGAGCCCGTCGATCCCGGTCTCCAGCCCGCGCAATGCCTTCTGGAAGGATTCGGCGAAGGTGCGCCCGATCGCCATCACCTCCCCCACCGATTTCATCTGAGTGGTCAGGCGATCGCTCGCCTGCGGGAATTTCTCGAACGCGAAGCGCGGGATCTTGGTGACGACGTAGTCGATCGTCGGCTCAAACGACGCGGGCGTCGCGCCTCCCGTGATCTCGTTCCGCAGCTCGTCGAGCGTGTAGCCGATCGCGAGCTTGGCCGCGATCTTCGCGATGGGAAAGCCGGTGGCCTTTGAAGCGAGCGCCGAGGAGCGCGAGACGCGCGGGTTCATCTCGATCACCAGCAACCGTCCGTTCTCCGGATTGACCGCGAATTGGACATTGGATCCGCCGGTATCCACGCCGATCTCCCGGAGCACCGCGATCGAGGCGTTTCGCAGGATCTGGTATTCCTTGTCGGTGAGCGTCTGCGCCGGCGCGACGGTGATCGAGTCGCCAGTGTGTACGCCCATGGGATCGAGGTTCTCGATCGAGCAGATGATGATGCAGTTGTCACGGCTGTCGCGGACGACCTCCATCTCGAATTCTTTCCACCCCGTCACCGATTCCTCGATAAGAAGCTCGTGGGTGGGGGACGCGTCGAGGCCCCGCTCGCAGATCTCGAAGAATTCCTCCCGGTTGTAGGCGATGCCGCCGCCCGATCCGCCGAGCGTGAACGAAGGCCGGATCACGACCGGAAAACCGATGGCAGCCTGGATCTGCTGCGCCTCTTCCATGGAATGGGCCAGCGAGGAGCGCGGGCACTCGAGGCCGATGCGCTTCATCGCCTGCTTGAATTTTTCCCGGTCCTCCGCCTTGTCGATCGCTTCGCGGGTGGCGCCGATCATCTGGACGCCGTACTTCTCCAGGACGCCGTGCCTCGCGAGATCGAGCGCGCAGTTGAGGCCCGTCTGACCGCCCATCGTCGGGAGTAGCGCGTCGGGCCGCTCTCTGGCGATGATCGACTCGACCATTTGCCACTGGACGGGCTCGATGTAGGTCACATCGGCCATCTCGGGATCGGTCATGATCGTCGCGGGATTGGAGTTCACCAGGATGACGCGATAGCCCTCCTCGCGAAGGGCCTTGCAGGCCTGCGCGCCCGAATAGTCGAACTCGCACGCCTGCCCGATGACGATCGGGCCGGCGCCGATGATCAGGATGCTGCGGAGGTCGGTGCGCTTCGGCATTGCCCCGCGTCCTTCATCATTTCCACGAACCGATCGAACAGGTAGCCGATGTCGTGCGGGCCGGGGCTCGCCTCGGGATGCCCCTGGAAGCAAAACGCCGGGCGGTCGGTACGCGCCAGGCCCTGCAGGCTGCCATCGAACAGCGAGACGTGCGTCGGGCGCATCGTGCTCGGAAGGGAGTTCGCATCCACCGCGAAGCCGTGGTTCTGGCTGGTGATCGCGACCTGCCCGGAATCGAGATCCTTCACGGGATGATTGGCCCCATGATGGCCGAACTTCATCTTGACGGTGCGCGCGCCCGAGGCGAGTCCCATCAGCTGATGGCCGAGGCAGATCCCGAATACCGGGATCCGCGTGGACTCGAGGATCTCCCGGATCGCCACGATGGCGTATTCGCACGGTTCCGGATCGCCTGGACCATTGGAGAGGAACACGCCGTCCGGCTCGCTCGCGAGCAACTCCGCGGCAGGCGTCTGCGCCGGAAAGACCGTGATTCGGCATCCGCGGTCCACGAGCATCCGCAGGATGTTGCGCTTCACGCCGAAATCGTAGGCGGCGACATGGAACATGGTCTTGCTCAAACGCTGATGCCCTTCGCCGAGTCGCCAGCTGCCCTCGCTCCAGTGGTAGCGCGCGGCCGTGGTGACCGCTTTCGCGAGATCGAGACCGGCCATGCTCGGGCACGCACGGGCCTTGGCCAGCGCTTCGGCAGCGTCCTCGCCCGTGAGGATGCAACCATTCTGCGCGCCCTTCTCGCGCAACAGCCGGGTCAACCGGCGCGTGTCCAGCCCGGCGATTGCCACGATGTTGCCGCGCTTGAGGTACTCGGACAGATCGAACTTGGCGCGCCAGCTCGAACTTCGCAGCGGAAGGTCGCGAATGACCAGCCCGGCCGCAAAAATACGCGCCGCCTCCTCGTCCTCGTGATTGGCACCGGTGTTGCCGATGTGTGGATACGTCAGCGTGACGATCTGGCCGCAGTACGACGGGTCCGTGAGAATCTCCTGGTAGCCCGTCATCGCGGTGTTGAACACCACTTCGCCGACTGCGGTGCCCGCTGCGCCGATCGATTTGCCTCTGAAAACGTTGCCGTCGGCGAGCGCTAGGATGGCTGGCTGGGACGGCAGGGTCACGGTGCGGTGGCGGCGGAGGATATGAAAACGGGACCGGCCTCTGCCCGTCCCGTTGGTAACTCAAATTATAGCGCCATCGTCGACTTCGCGGCGACATGCGAACGGAGCAGCGACCATGCCCACCCCGCGACTGAGGCCGCAGGCGTACCAGACGGACCCCAATCGGCCTCGGCTAACGCAATCCCAACACGTCCTGCATGTCGTACAAGCCGGGCGGCTTGCCTTGCAGGAATCGTGCTGCACGCAGGGCACCGGATGCGTAGGTCGTGCGGCTCGCCGAGCGCACGACGAGCTCGATCCGCTCACCGGTGCCCGCGAACATGACGGTGTGCTCGCCCACGATGTCGCCGCCGCGCACGGCGTGAAAACCGATCGCCGAGCGGGGCCGTTCGCCGGTCTCGCCGGAGCGTCCGTGGACAGCGCTCTGCCCGATGTCACGACCCAGAGCCTGGGCTGCAATTTCGCCGATCCGCAGCGCGGTGCCCGACGGCGCGTCCACCTTGTGCCGGTGATGCGCCTCGATGATCTCGATGTCGAACTCGTCGCCCAGCGCGCGCGCGGCGACATCCACCAGCTTGAACAGCACGTTCACGCCGACTGCGAAGTTGGCCGCCATGGCGATCGGGATACGCTTCGCCGCGTCGACGATCCGCTGTCGCTGCGGGTCGCTGAAGCCGGTGGTGCCGATTACGGCCGGCTTCCTCTGTTTCGCGCACGCTTCCGCGTGGAGGACCGATCCCTCGGGCCGGGTGAAATCGATCAGGCAGTCGCTTGCCGCGAGGGCCGCGCCGATGTCGGCGGCTATCGCGATTCCGGTCGTCACGCCGAGCGCCTCGCCGGCATCGGACCCGAGCGCCTGCGCGCCGGAGACCTCCAGCGCCGCGGCGAGCGTCAGGTCATCCGCGCTCAGGGTCGCTTGGATCAGCGCGCGGCCCATTCGCCCGCTTGCTCCCGCGATGGCGACTCGCACTTTTACGCCCTCACTTGCTGTCCGCCGTGGGGCCGGGCTTGCTTCCTTTCGGGACGACATCGCCCTCGACCCGCTCGAGCCGGCCATCCTTGTCGAAAAACAGCGTCAGCCGGCGCTCTTCCTTGATCGAACTGGTACGCGCCGGCTGAAGCGTGTAGACGTAGTCCCACCGGTCGGCGTGGAAGATATCCGTCACGAGCGGAGTTCCCAGCACGAATCGCACCTGGTCCTTGCTCATTCCCGGCTTGAGCTGGGCAACGTTTTCCTGGGTCACCAGATTGCCCTGCTGGATCTCGATCCGGTAGACGAGCGGGCCGCATGCGCTCAACATGACCGCGCACGCGACGAACCCGCAAGCAAGGGCGAGCTGGCGGTACATGGCTTGAAGCGAAGCTCGTTCTCGAAGGGCTGCAAAGCCGCTATGATACCGGAGTCTCGAGCGCTTCCCGAATGACCAACGCCGCCGACCTGAAGAATATCGGCCTCAAGGCGACACTGCCGCGCCTGAGGATTCTCGAGCTGTTCGAGCGCAGCGAAGTGCGCCACCTCACCGCGGAAGACGTGTACCGGCTGTTGACGAGCGACGGTCATGAGATCGGCCTTGCCACCGTGTACCGCGTCCTGACGCAGTTCGAGCAAGCCGGTCTCCTCCAGCGGCATCACTTCGAGTCCGGAAAGGCGGTATTCGAGCTCAATGACTCGAGCCATCACGACCATCTGGTCTGCCTTGACTGCGGCCGGGTCGAGGAGTTCTACGACGCCGAGATCGAGAAGCGCCAGCTCCGGGTCGCCAAGGAACGGGGATTCGCCATCCGCGAGCATTCGCTATACATCTATGCAGCATGCACGCGGCAGGACTGTCCGCATCGCAGCGCGCACGATGCGCAAGTCGACACGTAGCCGTCCGCTAGGGCGTCCGATTACACTGGCGAGACCGCATCCCCGAACACCGGGTCACGCAAGAGAAAGACATCGCTGAGTTCGCCGTTGCGGGTGTCGAAGACGACGTTTGCCAGCATTTCGAAGGTGCCTTCCAGCCAGCGGTACGTCCACACCTCGGTGTTGGTGCGCTGAAAGGTCATCCGTTCCATCGGTGGGCCGAGGGCGTCGAGAACGGCAGACGGGGTCGCCCCCTGCGGCAGCGCCATGAAGTTCTTTCTGGTCAGAACCTGGGAATAGTCGGTGACGGAGCCTCCGCTCCCGAAAACGACCCGGTAGGTGAAGAAGCTCGACGGACCCGTCACGTAGTACCAAGCCATATCCCCGGACGCGAGCTTGCGCTCCACGGCAGGCGCACCGAGCTTGGCGCGTACCGCGCTTTGCGTCTCGCCGTCCCGGACCGACTGGGAGCCGGGAAACGCGGCGCACGCGGACAAGGTCAGCACAAGAATCAGGGTCGCAACGAGCTTCATGGGGTGTCTCCGGCGTATGGAGCGCGCTAGGATATGAACGTGGAAGACGGTCGGGTGCACTCCGTACGGAGCAAACGTTGAATCAGACGAACTTAATCCTTTGGCGCCACGCCGATGCCGAAGAAGGCATCCCGGATTCAGGGCGGGCACTGACGGACAAGGGACGCAAGCAAGCGAAAGCGGTCGCGAAGTGGCTCAAGGCGCGATTGCCGGCGGATTGCGAGATCCTGGTGAGCCCGGCCACCCGCGCCCGCCAGACCGCCGAAGCGCTACATCTCAAGTTTCAGACGGTCGACGCATTGGACGTCGGCGCGTCACCTGCCCAGGTTCTGGCGGCGAGCGGCTGGCCGCGCCGCGGCGGAACCGTTCTTGTCGTCGGACATCAACCGACCCTGGGCCAGGTCGCGGCGCATCTGCTGTCCGGCGAAGATGCGGAGTGGTCGATACGAAAGGCCGCCTTGTGGTGGTTCGAGAGCCGCACGCGCGGCGGTCGCGACGAGGCGCTGCTGCGCGCCGCGATCGGCCCAGACCTGATCTGAGTGCGGGCGTCGTTCCAGGACGTGGGTCAATCGGAGCGCACCCCATGGGTCCTTGGCAAGCATTTGATCTGACTCATAAAACCAGATCGCGGGGTGCGAACCCCGGAGGCTGCCCTACCCGGCGGCCTTCGACCGAGCCTCGGCAACCGGCTCGATCTCGAGCTTGAGCCCGAATGCCTTCCATTCCTCGGCCTCGGACTCCAAGGCGGCCGCGGTGAGCGGGTGCGCATCGAGCCAGGGCGCGGGCAACTCGATCTCGAATCCGCTCCCCGTCGCCCGACATTCGATAGGCGGCAGTTGCATATCGGCGCGATGCCGGAAGAACAGCGCGGCCAAACGCAAGCAGAACAGCATCAGCCAATCGGCGCTCTTAACCGGCAGCGCCTCGAGCTTCGACAGCTTGCCCCGATGCGCGAGCACGAGACGCGCCAGACGCGCCTGCTCGTCCCGCGAGAAACCTGGCATGTCGGCGTTCGAGAGGATGTAAGCCGAGTGCTTGTGGTAGCCGGCGTGCGCGATCGTGAGACCGATCTCGTGCAGCGCCGCGGCCCAGGAGAGCATGTACTGCTCCACTTCGCGCGCACGAGGCACGAGCTGCGCATGCAGCGCGCGCGCGAGTCCCGCGACGCGCTCTGCCTGCCCCGCATCCACATGGTAGCGACGCATGAATGCCTTGACGGTCAGCTCGCGCATGTCGCGATGCTGCACACGGCCCATTAGGTCGTAGAGCACTCCCTGTCGCAGCGCGCCGTCTGACACCTCCATCTCCTCGATGCCCAGCACCGAGAATACTGCGCCCAGGATCGCGACTCCTCCCGCCAGGATCGGCTTGCGATCCTCGCGCAGGCCCGGCAGCGCCAGTCGATCGACGTTTCCCGCCTTGATCAGCCGATCGCGGAGCTTCTCCAGACCCTGCGCGCTGATGCCCTGCTTGCTCCAGCCGTTCGCGACCAGCACGCCAGCGATGGTCTTCGCGGTACCCGACGACCCGACCGACCTCCGCCAACCCGCACGGCGGTACGCCTTCACGATGCTCTCCACCTCGTTGGACGCCGCCAACTCGGCCTTCTTCATGGACGGCTTGTCGACGCGCGCGTCGGCAAAATACTTGAGGCTGTAGCTCACGCATCCCATGGGCAGACTTTCCATCAGCTCGGACTCGTAGCCCGTACCGAGGATGAGCTCCGTGGACCCGCCGCCGACGTCCACGACCAGGCGGCGATGCGCCGACGGCGGCAAGGTGTGGGATACGCCGAGGTAGATCAGGCGCGCCTCCTCGCGACCGAAGATGACCTCGATCGGGAAGCCGAGCGCATCGCGGGCCTCGGCGAGGAACTGCGGCGCGTTCTTCGCGACCCGGAGGGTGTTCGTGCCGACTGCGCGGACCGAATCCGGTTCGAATCCGCGCAAGCGCTCGCCGAAGCGGGCAAGCGCCTCGAGCGCCCGCACCTGAGTGGCGCGGTCGATCTTCTTGTCGCGTGTGAGACCGGCGCCCAATCGCACCGGCTCGCGGAGCCCGTCCAGCAGGTAGATCTGACCTTCCACCACCCGCCCGACCTGAAGGTGGAAACTGTTCGAGCCGAGATCGACTGCGGCAAGGGTGTTGTTGCGCACGAGCCTCGCAGGAGATGAGTTGCCGCGGCGACCATAGCACCCGGGCGTACGCTCGGCAATGCCCGAATCGCGGATGCCGGCAGGAATACGGGTACATCGCTCGCGGTTCGCTGCAATCGTTGCAGATTTATTGCGCCCGTTCCCCGCGAACGACTCGCGCCGAACACAGAAGTGGCCGACCGAACAGTGTTCCGGTAGGCTTTTGTCATGTTGGCCAAGACCGCCCCGCCGCCGAAGCACATCCGCACCCACTTTCTCAACCGCGAGCTCGGCATTCTCGAGTTTCAGCGCCGCGTGCTCGCACAGGCCGAGGACGAGTCCATTCCGCTCCTCGAGCGGCTCCGCTTCCTGTGCATCGTCTCCTCGAACCTCGACGAGTTCTTCGAGATCCGCGTTGCCGGGCTCAAGGAACAGATCAAGATGGATCTGCCGAGCGCGGACGCGGACGGCATGAGCCCCCGCGAGACGTTCGCCCAGGTCAGCAAGCTGGCGCACGAGCTCGTCGACCGGCAGTACCAGTTGCTCAACGACTCGATCCTTCCGGCGCTCGAGCGCGAGCGGATCCGCTTCCTGCGCAGGACGGAGTTCAACGACACGCAGCGCGCCTGGGTGCGCGACTATTTCTTCCGCGAAATGCTTCCGGTGCTGACGCCGATAGGTCTCGACCCCGCACACCCCTTTCCGCGCGTATTCAACAAGAGCCTCAACTTCGCCGTCGAGCTGGAGGGCCGCGATGCCTTCGGACGCGACGCGCGTACCGCGATCGTCCAGGCGCCGCGCATCTTGCCACGCGTCATGCCGCTCCCCCGCGAGCTGGTACCGGAAGGCGAAGTTCACCTCGTTTTTCTGACATCGATCCTGCACTCGCACGTGGACGAGCTGTTCGCGGGCATGAAGGCGCTGGGCTGCTATCAGTTCCGGGTCACGCGGAACAGCGACCTCTTCGTCGAGGAGGAAGAGATCACGAATCTGCGCCTCGCGTTGCAGGGCGAGCTCACGCACCGGCATTTCGGCGACGCGGTCCGCCTCGAGGTCGCCGACGACTGCTCCCCGGAGATGTCCGAGTTCCTCCTCAAGCAGTTCAACCTGGGCCCCGAGGATCTCTATCGCGTGAACGGGCCGGTCAATCTGGTTCGCCTCATGCCCGTGCCGGACTCGGTCGAGCGCCCGGATCTCCTCTATCGCCCGTTCCATCCGGGCTTTCCCGCCGAGCTCGCCAAGCGGCCGGCGGACATGTTCGAGGTCATTCGCCGCAGTGATGTATTGCTCCACCACCCCTTCCAGTCCTTCGCGCCGGTCGTCAACTTCCTCGAGCAGGCCGCGGTGGATCCGAACGTGGTCGCGATAAAGCAGACGGTCTATCGCACGGGCACCGACTCGGTACTCATGGAAGCGCTCATCAAGGCGGCGCGCAACGGCAAGGAAGTGACTGCCGTGGTCGAGCTCAAGGCGCGGTTCGACGAGGAAGCCAACATCAACTGGGCCGCGCGGCTGGAGGAGGTGGGCGCGCACGTCGTCTACGGGGTGGTTGGCCACAAGACGCATGCGAAAGCGCTGCTGGTGGTGCGGCGCGAGGACGGGCGGCTGCGCCGTTACGTGCACCTTGGCACCGGCAATTACTATCCGCGCACCGCGCGGCTCTATACCGACTTCGGACTCCTGACGTCCGACGAGCAGGTGTGCTCGGACGTGAACAGCATCTTCACGCAGCTCACCAGCCTCGGCCGACCGGGAAAGCTTCACCATCTGTGGCAGTCGCCCTTTACGCTGCACGCAA
The DNA here is from genome assembly GCA_022340285.1 of Betaproteobacteria bacterium. Lineage (GTDB taxonomy): Bacteria > Pseudomonadota > Gammaproteobacteria > Burkholderiales > SG8-39 > JAABRB01. The sequence continues at coordinate 61,463 of JAJDOG010000034.1, read as the reverse complement.
ACGTGATCGACGCGATCCGCAACGAAGCGCGCCTCGCCGGGGAAGGCAAGCCCACCCGCATCATCGCGAAAATGAATGCCCTCCTGGAGCCGGAGACCGTCGAGGCGCTTTACGCCGCGTCACAGGCGGGCGTGAAGATCGATCTGATCGTGCGCGGGGTATGCGCGCTCAAGCCGGGCGTGCCGGAACTCTCGGAGAACATACGGGTGCGCTCGATCGTCGGGCGGTTTCTCGAGCACCACCGGGTGTTCTATTTCCGCAACGACGATCGGCACGACGTGTACCTCTCCAGCGCGGACTGGATGGACCGGAATTTCTTTCGGCGCATCGAGATCGCCTTTCCGCTGCTCGATCGCAAGCTGCGCCAGCGTGTCATCAAGGAGGGGTTGAACATCTACCTCGCCGACAACCTGCAGTCTTGGGACATGGGACCGGATGGCGCGTATGCGCGCAGGCAACCCGGAAAGCGGGAGGCACACAGCGCCCAGCAGGAATTGCTCGAGTTGCTGGCTGCCAGCACCAAGGCAGACTGAGGAAACTCCGTGCTTCAACCGCCGGAAGCGCCGGCAGGCAGCGCCGCGATCATCGCCAGAACTCCCGCGCCGACTTGAATCGCTTCCAGTCCTTGTCGAGCTGCGCGAGCGCCTGGCTCGCAGTCGCCGCGCACCAACCCGTCACGACGCCGACGGTGCGCGCGTCCGACGCGTTGTCGCCGCCGCTCGCGGCATCGGCCAGCAACCGTTCGGCCGTGGCGAGATCGTTCAACTGGCCGAGCGTGTCCTGGATGTCTTCCAGCGCGCCGATGTATCGTTTGACGCGCTTCGGCGAATAGAGCGACGCAAAGAATTCGGTCGCGTAGCGAAGACGCTTCGCCGCGATGCGGGCCGCGTGGCGGGCCTCGGGCGTCGCCTCGCGTAGCGCGGCGCCGCGCTTTCGGAACTTCGCGTCACGCCGTTCGATGAGTCGCACCGCAAAACTCCCGACGGGCTCGCTCAGCTCACCGGCCCCCGCAGTCAGCGCCGCAAGGTCCTCGCGCGCGAGCGCGGCACCCACGGCTAGCAGAAGGCTCGTGTAGCGGGCCGAGCGGACCATGTGGCGCCCGGCGGCATTGCTCGCGCGCCGCAAGCGGATGCCTCGCGCATTCAGCGCGGCAAGACCAGGATCCTCGCGAAAGCAGCTCAGCAGAGGCGGAAGCGTCTCGCTCATGAACACATCCCAGTCGCGGGCCGGATTCAGGGCGCGGCCCAGCCACCGCAGCTCCTCCGCGAGCGGATCGATCCGCTCGCGCGGCACGAGCTTCCGCACCAGCGCAACGCAGGAACGGAGACGTCGGAGCCCGACGCGCAGCTGATGCAGGTATTCCGGATCGCGGCCGGCGAAGAATCCGTCCTCGTTCGCCTGCATCTGAGCGATGCACGCGAGCGCGATTCGCCGGAGCGCCGCGGCCGCGGGCATCGCCGGGTCAAGCTCGATGCGCCGCTGCTTCCGCGGTGCGCGTCTGACGAGGCGGGCAAGCGCGTAGCCGCGCTCGGCTTTCGATGCGTGCCCGAGGCGTAGAGGCAAATCGGCCGACAGCGCTTGGGCGAGCTCGAAGAGCCGGGTGGCGTCCCCGGATTGCAGCTCCAGCTCCAGTTCGCTGATCGGCTCGCTGCGCGCGCCGGCCCGCACCGAACCGTGGTCCATCGCCAGCTCCGCGCGCGTGCCATCGGGCCACGCCAGCGGGCGGACTACGCGTTCGAACTCCGTGCGGAACACCGGTGCGAGACGTCCCGCTGTGCGCGCGCTGGAGAAAAGCTCATCGAACGGGGTTCCCGCGAGAAGATCCAGGTCGGGTGCCGGGGCGGCGAGTCGCCACTCCCGTTCGTCGCGCTCATGCAGCCCAGCGCCGCTTTCACCCCCGGCCTTGACCGTCTGCACCCAGCGGCCCCGGACTTCCCTCAGCCGAAACGCCACGCCGGCACGCGCCAGCGCGGCGTCCGGCGTGTCGTAGTAGATGCTGACCAGCCGATCGGTACGTCCGCGACCCGCGCGCAATGCCGCAACCGCGGCGTGACGGGCGGCCTGGCGGAGCTCCTCCGGTGAGAGCAGAAGCTTGAGCTCGATCTCCATCCCGCATCATTCACGCCGATGCACTGCGGAGACACCCCGCACATCGGCGATCTGACCGAGCGCCCGCCCGAGATGCGCGACATCCCCGACCTCGACCGTGAAGTGCATGACCGCCGAGGCATGCCGGCTTTGCGTGTTGACGGCGGTGACATTGATGCTCTCGCGCGAGAACACCTCGGAGATGTCGCGCAGCAAGCCCTGTCGGTCGTGCGCGTGAATCACCACGTCGACCGGAAAGACCGTCTCGACGCGCGTGCCCCACTGCGTCTCGATCGCCCGCTCCGGCTGCCGCGCGAGCAGCTGCGCGAGGCTCTTGCATCCGCGTCGATGGACCGACACGCCGCGCCCCCGGGTGACGAATCCGACGATCTCGTCCGGAGGCGCTGGCCTGCAGCAGCGCGCGAGCTGCGTCATCAAGCGGTCCATCCCGACGATCAGCACGCCGCCGGCCGCACCACGCGCACGACTCTTGCGCGCCACCACTTCGTCCGGTGGCCCAGCCGGCTCCTGCGGCCCGCGCAACGCCGTGCGCAGCGCCTGACCGCCGATCTCCTCGCGACCGAACGCCGCGAAGAATTCATCGGTCTTCGCGTAGCCGAGCTGCTGCGCGAGCGTCTCGAGCTTCGCGCCGGTAACGCCCTCCCTATGCAGCTCCCGCTCCACTGCGGCTCGGCCGGCCGCCGCGACCTCGCGCTGCTCGAGCGCGTTGAACCACTGGCGTACCTTGTTCCGCGCCCGCGGGCTCGCGATGTACCCCAGCTCGGCGTTGAGCCAGTCGCGCGATGGCCCGCCGGTCTTTGCGGCGACGATCTCGACGCGCTGACCGTTTGCGAGCTTGGTGTTGAGCGGCACCATCGCGCCGTCGACCTTCGCGCCGCGGCAACGGTGCCCCAGGTCGGTGTGTACCGCGTAGGCGAAATCCACCGGCGTGGCGTCACGCGGCAAATCGATCACGCTTCCCTGTGGAGTCAGGACATAGACGGTCTGGTCGAGCGCCGCGCGCTTCGTCTCACCGACCCAGTCGGACGCGTCGATCACTTCGTCGCGCCAGGCGAGCATCTGGCGAAGGATCGCGATCTGTTCGTCGAAGGCGTCGGACTTTCCGCCCCCCGTGGGCGCACCGCCCTGGCCTTCCTTGTAGCGCCAGTGCGCCGCGACGCCCAGCTCGGCGTGCCGGTGCATCTCGTACGTGCGGATCTGGACTTCGAGCGGGCGCCCGTCGGATGCGACGACGGCAGTATGCAGCGATTGATAGGCGTTTCCCTTCGGGCGCGCTATGTAGTCGTCGAACTCGTTCGGCACCGGCTGCCAGAGATCGTGGACCACGCCGAGCACCGTGTAGCAATCCTTGATGGAGTCGACCAGGACCCGCAGCGCCCGCACATCGTAGAGCTGCGAGAAATCGAGACCCTTGCCGCGCATCTTGCTGTAGATGCTGTAGATGTGCTTCGGACGTCCGGACACCTCGGCCCGCACTCCCGCCGCCTCGATCCGCTGGCGCAGCGTATCGATTGCCGAGGTAATGAACGCCTCCCGCTCGGTGCGCCGCTCCTCGAGCATCCCGGCAATGCGCTTGTAGAGTTCCGGCTCCAGGAAGCGGAACGCATAGTCCTCGAGCTCCCACTTCAGCTGCCACACCCCGAGCCGGTTGGCGAGGGGCGCGTAGATGTCCAGCGTCTCGCGCGCCACCGGACGGCGAACCTCGTCGGGAGCCTTGGCGATTGCGCGCATGGTCTGGGCGCGGCTGGCGAGTCGGATCAGCACCGCCCGGATGTCCTCGACCATGGCGAGAAACATCTTGCGCAGCGCTTCGGCCTGCGAGCCCTTGGCGGCACTTGCCTCTTGCGACGAGATTCCGCGCGTCACGACGCGCAGCCGGTTCAGCTTCCAGATTCCCGTGACCAGCGCGGCGACGCCATCGCCGAAGCGCGCTGCAAGCACCGTTCCCGCGTCCGGCAGGTACTCGGGCGCGGCAAACAGCAGGCCCGCCACGCGCGCATCGCCCTCCAATCTGAGCGCAGCGAGGTTCGCAGCAAGCCCCAGCGCGTGAGTCAGCGCCGGCTCGCCCGTACCGAGCACCCGATCGGCGTAGAGCTCGGTCGCAAACGCATGCGCTTCGCGCACCCGCTTGCGCTCGTCCGGCCCGAGTCCCGCAAGCGCGGCCTCGAGCGCGTCGACGGATGCGTCGTTTTCGGCAGACGTACTGACCGACACCATGGCGATTCGGGGGCGGGGCGACTGCGCTTCAGGCGCAGAAATGAGTTCGTGCGCGGGCGTCTGTGCCACTCACCCGGTCAACGACTTCCACGCGGGAAGTGCCTGGTGAGGCGGCCGCCTGCAGTAAGCGTCGATTATGCCATCGTCCAGCGCGTGCTCCGACCTCGGCGATAATCGCCCGAACCGTCTTCCCGCATGCCGAGCCTCGATTCCGCCACGTGGGCATCCTGAAATCCTGGCGCCGCCGGCGCCTCCTGAAACGGACCCAGATCGACGAAGCGCTGTGGCGCTCCGTGACCGCTGGATTACCGTTTCTTGACATTCTGGATCAGTCCGAGCTCGCCCGGCTGCGGGATATGGCGCTGATCTTCCTGAACGAGAAGGAGATGCACGGCGCGCACGGCCTCGTCCTCGCGGACGACGTCCGCCTGGCCATCGCGCTCCAAGCCTGCTTGCCCGCGCTGAATCTCGGCCTGGACGTCTACGAAGGCTGGATCGGAATCGTGGTCCATCCGGGAGAATTCAAGGTGCGCCGCGAGGACGTCGACGAGTCGGGCGTGGTGCACGAGTGGGAAGACGAGCTCGCCGGCGAATCCTGGCCGGGCGGCCCGGTCGTGCTCTCCTGGTCAGACGTCCGATTTGGCGAAGTCGGTTACAACGTCGTGATCCACGAATTCGCGCACAAGATCGATATGCTGAACGGCGACGCCGATGGGTTTCCGTTCGCGCACTCGGGCATGGAAGCGAAGTCGTGGCATGCGGCGCTCGAGGAGAGCTACGAACGTTTCTGTGCGGCCGTGAAGCGCGGGGCGCGCCGGACACGGCGGAAGGATGGGCTCGTTGCGATCGACGAACAGGGACGGGAGCTGCCGTTCGACCCTTATGCGGCCGAACACCCGGCGGAGTTCTTTGCCGTAATGAGCGAGGAGTTCTTCACCGACCCGCTCACCTTGCGCGACGAGTATCCGGAACTCTATCGGCAGCTCGCGCTCTTTTACCGGCAGGATCCGGCGCTCAGGCGTGACGAGAGCAATTCGGAGCGCGGTGCATGACGGCGCTGAACAAAGACACGCTCCTTCAATCCTGCATCAGGAAATTACGCACGATCGCAATCTGGTCGGATTTCATGAGCGTGGGCGCGTGACCGATGCCGGCCAACTCCACGGAAGCGGCCCGCGGGCCGCGGGTCTTCATCCCGGCAACCGTCTCGCGGTCGAGAAGATCCGAAAGCTCTCCCCGGATCACCAGCGTTGGACAGGTCAAGCTGTCCCACAGGCCCCAGAGATCGATGTCTTCATGCGGCTGATTCGCATTGAATGCCACGGCGATCTGCGGATCGTAGTGCACGACATACGAGCCATCCGCCCGCTGGCGCATCACGTGCTCGGTGAGAAAGCGCCATTCCAGATCGCTGTGCGGCCCGAATGGCGCGCTCACGTCGCGCACGTAGCGCTCCGCGTCCTCGAACGACCCGAACGCGGGCGCGCGCCCCACGTAGCGCGCGAGGCGGTCCAGCGACTCGGCCCTGACCAGCGGCCCCGCCTCGTTCAGCACCATCCGGCGGATCGGCGCACCGGGCTGCGCGCCGAGGGCCATCCCGATCAGCCCACCCATGGACGTGCCAACCCAGTCCACTTGCTCGACGTCCAGGCGTGCAATGAGCGTGACTAGATCGTTCACGTAAGTGGGGAGCGCGTACTCCATGGGATTCTTGAGCCAGTCGGAGTAGCCACGCCCCGGCATATCGGGACAGATGACCCGGTACTCGCCTGCGAGCGCCTGTGCGAGAGAATCGAAATCGCGCGCGCAGCGCGTCAGGCCATGTACGCAGACCACCACCCCACGCGCGGCGTGCGGCGTGCCCCATTCGAGGTACGAGAGGCGATGCAGCCCGCCGGGGCTTGCGCACTGTACGCTGCGCCGGCGGAACGGCGGATGGGCGATCATTCCCGACTTTCGCCCAGCCAGTGACGCGCGACCAGCGCCACGACGCGCGCTCCCGCGTCCCCGACCGAGCTATATGCGTAGCCGCCCAGCTCGGGTTGCATCATCCTGCGCAATCGCTCCGCCCGTAAGTTCGCGTCGTTCACTTTGAGACTGTAAAGCTCGTAGCGATGGCGCTCGACCGCGGTCTCGTCGGGGCCGGCTGCCGAAAACCAGATCCAGCCCGAAGCAAAGTCCGCTGCGAGCCGGTCGAGCTCGCCAAGCAATTGCGCGTCGATCGGCTCGCGCGGCTCGAGCTCCCGGTACGTCACGTCATCCGCAGCGACGCGCCATCGCTCGGCCCACTCGGCCGCGACGCCGTCGCTTGCCGAAAGCACCACGGCGCCGACCTCCGAGCGAATACGAAAGAATCCGTGCTGCGACGCGGTCAGTGCATATCCGATCCACTCGCCGTCGCTTCGCTCGCGGGACGCGACGGCAAGGACGATCGTCCCATCGCCCCCCGCGCGGATGTCGATCTCCACATCGCTCTCGACGGAGACCTCGCTCGTTGCCTGCTCCTTGAGCCGCCCCGCCTGGATGTCCGCGGCGCCGCGCTCGCCGATCGCCGGATTCTCCCAGCGCACCGCGATCTCGAGCTCGGGAAACTCCTCGGACGCCTTGACGAACGGCGGAAACGGAACACCGCCGCGACCCCGGACATCGTACTCGAGGCGATCGGCCGTGTGCAGCTCACGGTAAGTGCCGGAATAATCCTCGTCGAGCAGCTCGTTCACGCGTTCCCGGTACGCGGGGAGCAACGCCCCCTCGCCGGTGACGACGACGCGCGCGGAGATACGCTCTGCCATTGGAGTCTTGTACGAGTCTTTGATGCGTGGTGATGCGACGTTCAGCGGCAGGAAACCGCGCGGCAGTATAGCAAGCTGAATGGTGCAGCGCCCGCGGGCTAGCCGCCGGTGGAACCGGACGCCGAACCCTGCTCCAGCATCTCCCGCACGAGCTTGACGTGCATGCGCAGCGTGTAGACTTCGTGGGCAAAACCGAGCGGCACGCGGATGTCGCTCACCTCGGCTTCTATCTCCGCGAGCCGCGCGAGTTCGTCGGAGGGGTCGTCCCCATGCTGCCGGTTGCGCACCTCCTCTTCGAGAAACTTGAGCTCGCCATACCATCGGTAAACCTTGCGCCGCACGCGCCACGCATACAGTCCCGGAACGATCCGAAACAGCGGCACCGCCACCGCGAAGAGGGGTACGAGCAACACGATCATGCGATCGACAAGGGTCGCCGCCCAGAACGGGAGGTAGCGCTGGAGAAACGGCGGCCCGGACCGATAGAACCGCTCCGCCTGGCTCGAGAGCGGGAAGTCGACGCTTTCCGGCGACGGAAACTCGCCCGCCCGATGAAAGGGGCCCGGTCCGCCATGCACCTCGCGTGCAGCGGCGAGCAACAGGTAGGCGATCGCCGGATGCAGACTTTCCTTCGTGACGAGATCGGCAGTGGGCGCGACGAGCGCGACATCCTCGCGCGGCAGATCGCGCACGAGGTCCAGCGATCCGCGCGGCAGCACGAGCTTGTGGAGATAGGGCAGACGCGCCACGTAGGCACTCGCGCGGGAAAAGCTCATCAGCTGGATGCCCTCTTCCTGGATGAGCCGGCGCACAATCTCCGCCTCCGGTCCGGCGACGATGAACGCTGCATCCACAGCGCCTCCGATCAAGGCATCCGCGGCGCCGGACCCGCCCAGATCCACCAAGCCCACTTTCGCCCCGCCCAGGCCGCTCGCATCGAGAATGGCAAGCGCCAGCTTCCGCGTGCCGCTTCCTTCCGGTCCGACGGCAATCCGCTTGCCCTCGAGCTCGTTGACCTTGTCGATCTCTGCGCGACCGCGATAGAAGACCCAGAGCGGCTCGTAATACACGCTCCCGAGCGTCTCCAGCACCGGCGGGTCGGCGGCCTTCGCGACTCCCCCTTGCACGAACGCGACCGAGACATCGGACTCCGGGTCGCGTAGCCGCGCCACGTTCTCCACCGCGCCCGACGAGGGGCGCAGCTCGAGCGTCACGCCGTCCTTCGCCAGTATCGCCTGGTAGCGCAATCCGTAGGCCTGATAGGCACCCCCCTCCCCGCCGGTGGACATCACGACGACGCGCGGCGGCGCGGGCTCGACGAACTTGAAGGTGATCCAGAACGCCACCGCAACCGCGAGCGTCACGGGCAGCACCACCGCCGCCAACTCCTTGACGGTGTAGTCGCGGATTCGTTTCATCATGTCAAGACGTGACCGACGATGGATTATACGGGGCCTGCGCGCTGCGGCGCCGCGCTCTCGTCTCGAATTCTCCTCGCGTCACCGCGCCGGCTGGACGTCACGCCAGTACCGACGCTCGCGCTCGCGCTGAGCCGTGACCGTCAGACCTTGCGGACCGAACTGCAGCGAGACCGCGCCGTCAAGGTCGGTGCGCCAGCGACGGGCCCCGGCGTAGCGCGCAACGATGTCCGCTTTGGGATGGCCGAAGCGATTGCCATAACCGACCGTGAACACCGCATGCTCGGCGCCGATCGCGGCGACGAAGCGCGACGTCGAGGAGGTTCGGCTGCCGTGATGCGGCACCAGGGTGACGCTTGCCCCGAGAGGCTGGCCGCTCCTGAGCAGCGCCGCTTCATCGCGGGCCTCGATATCACCCGTCAACAGGACGGTGCCGTACGGAGTCTGCACACGCAGCACGCAACTTCGCGCATTGGACTTGGCCCGCGGATCCCCGTGCCGGTCTGCGGGCGGATACAGCACCGCGAACGCCACACCGTCCCATGTCCAATGCTGGCCCGCATAGCACGGCAATCGATACGCAATCAGATCGCGAACGGGATGCGCGTCGCTGACCGACGAGAAGAGGAGGCGGGCCGGAATTGCGCGCGCGACGCTTGCAGCACCTCCAGAGTGGTCCGTGTCATCGTGGGTGATGACGATCATATCCAGCGCAGCGACCCCTTCGCCGCGCAGGAATGGCACCACGACACGCTCGCCGGCGTCCGCCTGGACGCCGTAAGATGGACCGGAATCGTAGAGAAGCACGTGGCGCGCCGTGCGCACCACGGTGGCGAGGCCCTGCCCGACGTCCAGGAACGTGACTTGCGCTGACCCCGGCGCGGGCAGCGCAGGCGCGACGACAAAGAGCGGCAGAAGCAGGAGCACCCCGGCGAAGCGGGCGGGGGCACCGCGCGGCAGGAGGATCCACCCAATCCCGACGAGCGCCAGGGGTAGCGTCCACCAGGCGGGCGCGTGCTGCTGCCATACTGCCCCGGGCAGTCCGGCGAGCCAGCCGATCAACAACATGAGCAGCTCGAAGATCCAATGTGCAAGCTTTGCAAGCGCATCGCCCGGCCAGAGCGTGCTCGCCAGCGCAAGTGGCGTAACGACGAAGCTCACCACGGGAATCGCGACGGCATTCGCGATGGGCGAGACCAGCGAGACCTGCTTGAAGAGCACCAGCAGGAGCGGCGCGAGGCCGATCGTCACTGCCCATTGCATGCGCGCCCAGGCGCGCAGCCAGTCCGGTCGGCGATTGGCGCCGGCGCCTGCGTAAAAGATCGCCGCAACCGCGCCGAACGAAAGCCAGAACCCTGGCGAGATGACCGCCCACGGGTCGACCACCAGCACGGCGAGCAACGCGATGCTGAGCACCTTCGACGCGGACTGCAGCCGGTCCAGCCAAAGGGCGGCGGCGGCTACGCCGACCATGTAGAGCGTCCGCTGGGCCGGGATTGCGAAGCCCGCAAGCAGGCAGTAGAGCAGTGCGCCGAGAAACCCGGCAACGGCGGCGGCTTTGCGGGCCGGGAGGCGCACGGCAAGCGCCGCCGAACGACGCCACGCCCAGAAGACGGCGAGCGCCACCAGCCCGGACACCATCGTCACGTGCAGACCGGAAATGCTCATCAGATGGTTTACCCCGGTGCGGGTAAAGATCCGCCAGTCATCCGGCCCGATGGCGCGCTGGTCACCGATCGCGAGAGCGATGAGAACCCCTGCGTAGCGGTGTTCGGGAAGGTCGTTCCGGAACTTGTCGCGCACGTGCTCCCGCAGGCGCTCGATTGCGTACGCCGGCCGCGCGACGAACTCCGCCAGCCGCGTCGGCACTCCGTGCGCCGAGACGTAGCCCGTGGCGCCTATGCCTCGCTCGAGCAACCATGCCTCGTAGTCGAAGCCATGCGGATTGACCAGTCCATGCGGCCGACGAAGCCGTGTCGTGAACTGCCAGCGCTCGCCGGCCCGGACCGAGGCAAGGGCCTCGAACTCGTCAGCTGTCAGCCCGTGATACCACGTAAGCAACACTCGCCTGGGCAGCTTTGCGCCGGCCGGCTCCCCCGCTTCGACGTCGAACTCGAACCGCACGCCACGTTCGAAGGACTGCGGGAGGCTCGCGACGACGCCGGTGAGCAGGATGTCCTGTCCTTCCCACTGGCGGTCCAGCCGGTCCGACAGCCGCCATTGCGCACTGATCGTGGCCCATGCGATGCCGACCGCAAAAGCCGCCATGACGCCAAGCGCACGCGCTGGCAAGCCGCCAGGGTCCCGTCGGCGGACGGCAAACCACCCCCCCGCTGCAGCGACTGCAGCGACCCCCACCCAACCAACGGGAGGTAACGCCGGCATGGTTTGAAGCAGCCAGACGCCGCCCGCAAACGCCAGAATTCCGACGCGCATCGAAGGACTCGCCACATGGACGATCCAGCAACGCGCGGCCCCTGCGTCCGGTTGAATCTTCCCGATTGGGAAACGCGGTGGTGCAGGACGGCAATTCCGCAACCGCGCTTCTTGACGATCAGCCCGAGGCGGTAGAATCGCTCGCCTCGCATGCCAACCCTATGCCACGCAAGTATTTCCGCAAGTACCTCCCCAGCCACGAACAAGTCAGGCAGAACCGGTACCTCGCCTGGTTCGGGCGGCACCTTCATCACCCCAACCTCTGGCACCTGAATCGCAAGTCGGTCTCTGGAGGGGTTGCGATAGGCCTGTTCTCCGGCCTGATTCCGGGTCCGCTGCAAATGCTGACGGCTGCGCTGCTCTCCGTGCTGCTGCGACGGAATCTGCCCGTGGCGCTGATCACGACCTTCTACACCAATCCGTTCACGATCGTTCCCTTGTACATCGTTGCGTATTACCTGGGCAGCCTGCTGACTGGCGCCTCACACCGCGCGGTGGCTCGCCCACCGGAATTCGACTGGTCGGCGATCGGCGCCTCGATCAAGGCGCTTGCCGGATGGTCGCTCTCGCTCGGCCCCCCCCTGGCGATCGGACTGGTGACACTGGCTGTTTCGCTCGCCGTGATCGGCTGGTTTCTCGTCCAGGTCGCCTGGCGCGCATGGGTCATTCATCAATGGCGCAAGCGGAAACTACGGCGCTCGGTTGCCTGACTCCGGTCAGGCTTGATCCGGAACCAGAACCCCGTCCTGCAACCGCAGAATGCGGTCGGCACGCGCTGCAAGCCCCGGCTCATGGGTGACGATGACGTAGCTCGTTCGATAGTTGCGGTTCAGCGCCAGCATGAGCTCGAAAACTGTTTCGGCCGTGCGGCGGTCGAGATTACCGGTCGGCTCGTCGGCCAGCACGCAGGCCGGACGGGTGACGAGCGCGCGCGCGACGGCCGCGCGCTGACGCTCGCCGCCGGAAAGCTGGCCGGGCCGGTGGTGAAGGCGCTCGCCGAGCCCCACCTCGCGCAATACCGCGGCGGCGCGCTCCCGCGCCTCCTCGCGCGGCATACGGCGGATGCGCAGCGGCATGGCGACGTTCTCCAGCGCGCTGAACTCCATCAGCAAGTGATGGAACTGGTAAACGAAGCCCAACGCCTCGTTGCGCAGTCGACCACGCTCGCCATCGGTCAGCGACGTCATCGACCTGCCGAGTATTTCCACTTCGCCCCCGGTCGCGGTGTCGAGTCCTCCGAGCAGATGAAGCAACGTGCTCTTGCCCGACCCCGAGGCACCGACGATGGCGACCACCTCGCTGGCGGCCACCTGCATGTCGACTCCGAGCAGAACCGGCAGCGGCATCCGGCCTTCGGTGTAGGACTTCTTCAGCCCGCGGCACGCGAGAACCGGCGCCTCGGGGCGCACCGCGTCACTCATACCGCAGCGCCTCGGCGGGCCTCACGCGCGCGGCACGCCAGCTCGGATAGAGCGTGGCGAGGAAGCCAAGCGCAAGCGATACGGTGGATATCGCGATCACGTCGCTGCGCTGCAGCTCGGAGGGCAGCTCGTTGATCAGATACACGTCCTTCGACAGAAACTGGATGTGGAGCAGACGCTCCAGCGCGGGCACCACGATGTCGATGTTGAGCGCGAGTGCGATCCCGCCCGCTACGCCGAGCGCGGTCCCGATGACGCCGATGATGGCGCCCTGCACCACGAAGATCTGCATGATGCTCGAGGGCGTCGCCCCCAGCGTACGCAGGATTGCGATATCCGCCTGCTTGTCCGTCACCGCCATCACGAGCGTCGAGACCATGTTGAAGGCCGCCACCGCGACGATCAGCGTCAGAATGATGAACATCATCGTCTTCTCGATCTGCACGGCGCGGAAGAAATTGGCATGGCTGCGCGTCCAATCGCTCACGTAGAGATTCGGACCGAGGGCCTGCACGATCTCGCGCCCCACCGCCCGTGCCTGGAACAAATCGTCCAGCTTCAGCCGCACGCCAGACACCGCCTCTCCCAGCCGGTACAGGCGCTGTGCGTCCTGCAAGTGAATGAGCGCGAGGCCGTTGTCGTACTCGAAGAAGCCGACCTCGAATATCCCCACCACCCTGAACTGCTTCAGCCGGGGGATCACGCCGGCCGGCGTGACCAGGCCCTGCGGCACGATGAGCGTGACCTGATCGCCTGGAAACACACGCAGCGCGCGCGCAAGATCGGCGCCGAGCACGATGCCGAACTCGCCCGGCGCGAGCGCCGAGAGCGCGCCGGAGAACGTCTTCGCGGCGAGTTGGGCAACCCGGCTTTCGAGATCGGGGACTATCCCGCGCACCAGCGCACCGCGCACCGCGTCGCCGTTGGCGAGCAGGCCCTGCCCGTTCACAAAAGGCGCCGCGGCGACGACGTGCGGTAGCCGCGCGGCGCGGTCCGCCACGCTGCGCCAGTCGCGCAGCTCGTTGTTCGGACCCGTGATCTGCACGTGCGACGCCACGCTGAGGATGCGGGAGCGCACTTCCCTCTGGAAGCCGTTCATCACCGACAGCACGACGATCAGTGCGGCAACGCCGAGCGCGATCCCGAGCATCGAGACGAGCGAAATGAAGGAGATGAAGTGGTTGCGCCGCTTGGCTCGCGTATAGCGCAGGCCGACGAAGAGCTCGTAGGGCACGCGCATCAGCAGCGCTCGCGGCGCCCTTGGGCCGGCGCGCGGGGGGGCGACGTGGCCGCTACCGCGGTCGTGCCCGGCGCGAGGTCATAGCCGATGAGGCAGTCGAAGCGCATGCCGTTCAAGTGTGCCATACACACTGCACACGCGCCAAAAGGGGAAACTTCCCCTTTTGCGAATCCCCTATGTCAGAGCAAGCGCCCGACGAATCGGCCGCTTGCCGAGTTTACAGTTGCTTTCCGCGACGCCGCGCCGACTCGCCAGCGTAAGTGAGGCCGCGCGCAGATTCCCGTTCTCAGCCGAACTGATAGACTCGTGCGTCGCGATGAACGTGCATCTGGTCGTTCCCGAGCTTTTTCCCGATCCCGAGCGGGGCGACGCCGAGCTTTCGCAGACGCGTGCCGACGCGCTCGAGATTTTGTTTGCCCGGGGCCGGCGCAAGTCCGCTCGCGGCATCGGCCTGGAGGCGTGGCTGCTCGAGTCATTCGCCGTGGCAAAGCAAGAGGACTGGCCCGCTGCGCCGTATTCCCTGATTGCCGACGGCGGCCTGCCCAATGGTGCGTGGTGGCTGCGCGCTGATCCCGTCAACCTCCGCGTCGAGGGGGATACCGTCCTGCTTTCGGATGCGGCGCGCTTCGATGTCACGCAGGAGGAGGTGGCTTCGCTGGCTGCAAGCCTGAATGCGCATTTCGCGACGGTCGGCATCTCCTTTCATCCCCTGCAATCGAATCGGTGGTACGCACGGGTCGAACAGAGCCCGCGCATGACCGCGCCGCCCGTCGCAGAAGTCCGCGGGCAAGACATGTTCGAAAGCCTGCCGGAGGGACCGGACGGCGGGCGCTGGCGGTCGGTCCTGAACGAGGTCCAAATGGTCCTGCACGAGCACCCCGTCAACGTGGCACGCGAGGCACGTCGCGCAGCGACCGTCAATGGCCTCTGGTTCTGGGGCGCAGGTCGCGTCACGGAGACTCCGCGCATGGCCTATCAGCGCGTGACTTCCGACAGTCCGGTCGCGAAGGGATTGGCGCTTGCGGCCGGAATTCGCCACGACCCCCTTCCCGCTTCCGCGCGCGAGTGGCTCGATAGTTCCGGTCGGTCCGGCGTCGAGGCCATCATCCTGGAGGCGCTACGGGAGCCGGCGGCGTACGGCGACATGTCGGGGTGGCGATCGACCCTCGCGGACCTCGAGCGGGACTGGTTCGTTCCCTTGCTCGCCGCACTCCGTGCGGGACGGATTGGAATGATCACCCTTTACGCACCGGCCGCCGTGCGTACCCACGAGGCGGAAACCACCCGACAGGATCTGCGCCGTTTCTGGCGCCGGCGCCAGCGGCTCGCCGCCTACGCGGCATGACCGACATCACCACCCGCGCGGTTCCGCAGCGCGAGTTCCACATGCTCATTCAGCATGGCGTTCACCCGCTGCTGTCCCGGATCCTCGCGGCGCGTGGCGTGCGCAGCGCCGCGGAGATCGAATACGGACTCGGCACGCTGATTCCCCCGGGAGAAATGAAGAACGCCGAGCAGGCCGGGGAGCTGCTCGCCGATCACATCGACGCGGGAAAGCGGCTGCTCATCGTCGCCGACTACGACTGCGATGGGGCTACCGCGTGCGCGGTCGGCATGCGGGCCCTGCGCGCGTTCGGCGCGCAGGTCGAGTACCTCGTACCGAATCGATTCGAAACCGGCTACGGCTTGTCGCCACAGGTGGTGGAGATTGCAGCGCCGCGCGCGCCGGATCTCATCATCACGGTCGACAACGGAATTGCCAGCGTCGACGGCGTCGCCGAGGCCCGGCGCCGGGGAATCGCCACGTTGGTAACCGATCACCACTTGCCGGGAGACACGCTTCCGGATGCCGCGTGCATCGTCGATCCCAGTCAACCGGGCGATCGCTTTCCCAGCAAGTCGATTGCCGGCGTCGGCGTGATGTTCTACGTGATGCTGGCGACGCGCGCCGCCCTGCGCCGCCGCGGAGCCTTCGCATCCCGAGAAGAACCGAACCTCGCGGGCCTGCTTGATCTGGTCGCGCTCGGCACCGTTGCAGACGTGGTGAAGCTCGATCACAACAACCGTATCCTGGTCAGCCAGGGACTGGCCCGCATCCGCTCGGGTCGCATGCAATCAGGTATTCAGGCGCTGTTCGCTGTCGCCGGACGCGATCCGCGCCGCGCCGGAACGTTCGATCTCGGCTTTGCGATCGGCCCTCGCTTGAATGCGGCCGGCCGTCTCGCCGACATGAGTCTCGGGATCGAGTGCCTCATTACCGACGACACCGGGCGCGCGCTGAACATCGCCCAGGACCTCGACGCGCTGAATCGCGAGCGCCGCGAGCTCGAAGCCACCATGCAGCGCGATGCGGAAGCACTGCTTGCGCACATCGATCCCGGACAGGCGGCAACCGTATGCCTTTACGACGCATCGTGGCATCAGGGCGTGGTCGGGTTGCTCGCATCGCGCGTGAAGGACCGCGTGCATCGCCCGGTGTTCGCGTTTGCCCCGTCCGGCACCGGCGAGCTGCGCGGATCGGGCAGGTCGGTTCCCGGTCTACATCTGCGCGACGCGCTCGACCTGGTATCGAAACGCTCGCCCGGCTTGCTCCTGCGGTTCGGGGGGCACGCGGCGGCGGCCGGGCTCACCCTGCGCGCCGACGGATTGGACGAGTTTCGCGCGTTGCTCGAAGCGTCGGTCCGCGAGATGGTGGATCCGGCCATGCTTGCCCGGACGGTCGAGACGGACGGCTCGCTCGAGGTGGCGTATGCAAGCCTCGACACGGCGCGCCTGCTTGGTGGGGAAGTCTGGGGCCAGGGCTTTCCACCCCCGCTCTTCCTGGACGAATTCATTGTCGAGAACCAGCGCCTGGTGGGGGAAAAGCACCTCAAGCTGCGCCTCGTCCGCGCCGGGCAGCGGTTCAATGCCATGCTCTTCCGCCACGACACCCCGGTTCCCGGCCGCATTCGGGGGGCTTATCGGCTGGCTGTCGACGAATTCAACGGGGTCCAGTCGGTGACGCTCACATTGGAGCATTGGGAAGGCGTCTGAGCGCGAAAGACTCCATACTTCCGCATCGACACACCGCTCGGGTATTCTTCGTGTTGCGTCACCCTCGGGACGCGAAGGAGGATCGAAAATGGAGCGCAAGCGCGTCAATTCGAGCAGGATCCGCGCGGTGGGCTACGACCTGAAGGAACGGATGCTCGAGGTGGAGTTCAGCGACGGGCGGATCCTCGCCTATACCGGCGTGTCGCCGGAAATACATCGTCAATTCATGGCCGCCCCGTCTCCCACCAGCTTCTTCGAAGACAAGATCGAAGAGGATTTTTCGCCCCGGCGCACCTGAACTGGGGCAAGCGCGCGCGAATCCGAGCGCCAAGCCGCCAGCGGTGGCCCTGCGTGCAGTGCGTCATGCCTCCGCCACGCGGTTTGGCTAAACTCGCGCGCTGGCGGCCCACGAGACAACAACCAACATGACGCCTCTGCTTCGCAAAGTCATTTCCACGCTCGGCTCGCGCACCACCGCGCCCTTCCGGGTGCGGTTTGCCGACGGATCAAGCTATCAAAACGCGCCCGGCAACCCCGTCTTCGACATGGGCTTCAAGACGCCCGGCGCGCAATGGAATACCGTCGTGAACGGGCATATCGGTCTCCTCGAGTCGTACTTCGACCAGTCGATCGACATCGACGGCGACTTCGCCGGCATATTCAAGGTCGCCTTCGAAAGCCGTTTTTCGCACGGCCAGACGTTCTCGGTCAGCGTCCGTAATCGCTGGCACGAGTTCCGGTTCTCCAACCGGACGATCGAGCAGGCACGCATCAACGCGCGCCACCACTATGGCCTGGGCGCGGATTTCTACAGCCAGTGGCTGGACCTGCCGCTCAGGATGTACACGTGCGCGTACTGGGACGACGGAACCCGCACCGTCGAGGAAGCGCAGTCGAACAAGATCGAGCACGTCTGCCGCAAGCTCCTCTTGCAGCCCGGCGACGAGGTGATCGACATCGGGACTGGCTTCGGCGGCTTCATGTTCCAGGCGGTCGAGCGCTACGGCATTCGCGGCACCGCGCTCAACACCACGACCGAGCAGGTGGACTGGCTTCGCGAGGAAGTGGCGCGTCGCAATCTGACGGACCGAATCGGAGTGCGCGAGGCCGATTTCCGGGAAGTGGATCGCCAGTACGACAAGGTCGTGTCCATCGGCGTCCTCGAGCACGCAGGCCGCGACCACGTGTACGAGGTCGTGAAGGCCCACGCGGACTTCCTGAAGCCCGGCGGGCTCGGCATGTTGCACTTCATCGGGCACATCGGGATGCGCCCTACGGAGTTCTACATCCGCAAGCATGTCTTCCCCGGAGGGTGGATACCGAGTCTCGCCGAGACGATCACGGCAATGGAGGCGTGCGGGCTCGAAGTCGTGGACATCGAGAACCTGCGCCGACACTACGCGCTGACACTCGACGCCTGGGCGGAACGGTTCGACCGCAACTGGGAAACCATACACGCGCTCGATCCCCGGAAGTTCGACGAGCGATTCCGCCGTGTCTGGCGCACCTATCTCTACGGTTGCGCGGAGATGTTCCGGTCGGCACACTGCGACACGAATCTCTATCAGATCGTGTTCAGCAAGGGCAACATCAATCGCAGGAACTACCCGATGAGCCGTTCATTCCTTTACGACGGCTCCGCCAGTCGCGAGTCCGTTGCGCCGGTCCAGCGCGCCGCCTAGGCACGCGATGGACACCTTCGAAGACCGGAAGGCCCAGCTCGCCCGGGCGCTCGGCGCGGCCGCCGGTCGGGGCGGCGCGCCATTTCGGCTCGAAAAGGACACCTCCAATCTATTCCGGGACCGCGCCGAAGCGCCGCGCCAACGGCTGAACGTTCGCGAATTTCATCACGTGCTCTCGGTCAGCGCCGTCGACCGGTGGGTGGAGGTCGAGGGGATGACCTCCTACGAGACGCTGGTCGATGCGACCCTCGCCCAAGGCGTCATGCCGTGCGTGGTTCCCCAGCTCAAGTCGATCACGATCGGCGGCGCCATCGCGGGAGTGGGCATCGAGTCCTCCTCTTTCCGGCACGGCCTGGTGCACGAGAGCATCAAGGAGCTGGAGGTGCTGCTCGGCGACGGATCGACGGTGATCGCTCGTCCCGACAACGCGCACAGGGATCTCTTCTACGGCTTCCCCAATTCGTACGGCACCCTCGGATACGTGCTGCGCGCCCGGGCGCAGGCAATCCCCGCAAAGGCTTTCGTGCGGCTCACTCACATCCGGCATGCCGAAGCGGGGGCCTTTTTCGCCGACTTGGCGCGGCGCTGCGAATCGGACGCCGACTTCGTGGACGGCGTGGTGTTCGGACCGTCGGAACAGGTCATCACCGTCGGACACTTCGCCGACACGGCGCCCTATGCGAGCGATTACACGTTCGAGCACATCTATTACCGGTCCATACGGGAGCGCCAAGAGGATTACCTCTCGACGCACGACTACATTTGGCGATGGGATACGGACTGGTTCTGGTGCTCGAAGAACCTCTATGCGCAGAACCCCTTCGTGCGCCGCCTTCTCGGGCGCGAGCGCCTGAACTCCATCTTCTACACGCGGGTCATGCGCTGGAACTCTCGAGTGGGGCTCACGCGACGGCTGGACCGGCTGCTCGGCAAGCACCCCGAGTCAGTCATTCAGGATGTGGATATTCCGATCGCGCGCGCTCCCGAGTTCCTGGAGTTTTTCCTGCGCGAGATCGATATCCTTCCGCTGTGGATCTGTCCGTTTCGCTCGCCGAACAAGGGGGCCTACTGGCCACTGTTTCCGGCCGATCCCGCGACCCTGTTCGTCAATTTCGGTTTCTGGGACGTGGTGCGGCCCGACGAGCCGCATCCCCCCGGACACTTCAACCGCCAGATCGAACGGAAGGTGCAGGAGCTCGGCGGACTGAAGTCACTCTACTCTGACTCGTACTTCCCGCAGGACGAGTTCTGGTCGATCTACGACAAGCAGGCCTACGACGCCCTGAAGGCCAAGTACGACCCCAACGGGGTTTTCAAGAATCTCTATGAGAAGACGGTCTTGAAAGAATAGGTCGAGGTGACTTCGGTAAGACAAAAGCGGAACGTTACGAACAGAGGGAAACCGCCTGGTTTCCCCCGTTACCTCCTTCCCGCTGAGAGGAGACCACCGCGCAATCGATGTTGTCCTACGGTACGGTCGCGGCGAGGGTGTTGGTGTTTCCCCTCCTTTTCAAGGAGGGGTGCCCGCAAAGCGGGCGGGGTGGTTCCAGGACCGCACGCAGACCCCTCCGTCGCCTTGGGCAGCTCCTCTCCTACACAAGGGGGTACGAAAGCCATTCTCTCGCTGAGAGAGAGAACCCTGCTCATCTGCGAAGCCCTCGTAGCGGGAAGGAGGGTAACAGGAGGGAACCAGCCGGTTCCCTCCTGTTTGTGACCTACAAGGTCTGCGGAAGTGACGCGCTCAATTTCACCACCGCAGAAAAAGAAAAGCCGCCCGGAGGCGGCTTTGTTCCCGGGGGGCGGGAACGAATCGGTCGAGAAGGCAATCTGTCCGAATTCTTGCCGCCCCTAGACTGACCATCAAGCAAAAAAGCTCATGATTTGACAATTGTTTACACGCGACGCTCGCACATCGGCCGCGCGTGTGAACTCATCCGCAATTCACAAAATTTGACGATTCGCGGCGCGGCGCCTCGCACGCGGAAGACTAGCGACCTGCGAGACTGGGCGTGAACGCAAGGACGACACCGAGCACGATGAAGCAGATGAACGACCACTCGGGAATCGACAGCCAGAGGAAGGACCAATCCACCGTCGTGCAGGGCCCGTCGTATTGCAGAAGCGGCGGAATCCAGCTGCCGACGTCGGTCCGGTCGAGAAAGCGCTCGACTGTGGATCCGGCACACGCATTGGCGCGCGCCTCGTCAGCCTGCAGGTAGATGTGGTAACCGGCCGCCGCCGCGCCAGCGAGCGCGGTGGCGGCCCCGAGCATCGCGTAGAACGTTGCGATCAGGGGTCCCGCCCGATGCAGCGCCGCGACGAGGCTGACGAGCCCGACGGCGATGAAGAGGAGCCGCTGGACGATGCACCAGGGGCACGGGTCCAGATGGTCCACGTGCTGCAAATAAAGAGCGAATCCGAGGATTGCCACGCAGGCAAGGAAGATCAGCGTGAAGATCCGGCTGCAACGGTCTGCGATTGTTCGAGCTTCGGCCATGAGCACCTGCAATGAGGATCGCTCGATGATAATGCGGATCGCGCGATCGGGTATCCGCAGCCGTCGCTCTCTGGAGTGAACCACCGTTCCGCCAGGCCGCTCCGGTATACTTCGCGTTTTCGATCAAGGCCCCGCGAATGGACGCCGAACGGCTGAATACCCTCACGCACACCCTCGCCGACCTGTCCGCGCGAGAGGGCGAGCTGCGGAGGTATCTTTGACTTCGAGGCGAAGCAGGCACGCCTTGCGGCCGTCACCAAAGCCCTAGAGGATCCCAACGTCTGGGCCGATTCCAAGCGGGCCCAGGAACTCGGCAGGGAGAAGAAGGCCGCCGAGGCCGTGGTGGCGCGCCTGACCGATCTTGGCAATGCCCTGCGCGACGCGCGCGAGCTGTTCGAGCTCGCCGATGCAGAAAACGATGACGACATGCTGGGGTCGATCGAGCGCGACGTTGCCCGCATCGGCACGATCGTGGAGGACATGGAGTTCCAGCGCATGTTCGCGGATCCCATGGACCCCAACAACTGCTTCGTCGACATCCAGGCGGGCTCCGGCGGCACGGAAGCGCAGGACTGGGCGAGCATGCTTCTACGCATGTACATCCGGTATTGCGAGCGGAAGGGCTATCGCGTGGACGTGCTCGAGGAGTCCGAGGGCGAAGTCGCGGGAATCAAGAGCGCATCGATCAAGGTCACCGGCGAGTACGCCTTTGGCCACCTGCGCACCGAGACCGGAGTCCACCGCCTAGTTCGCAAGTCCCCGTTCGATTCGAACGCGCGGCGCCACACGTCATTCGCGAGCGTCTTCGTCTACCCCGAAGTGGATGAGTCCATCGATATCGACGTCAATCCGGCGGATCTCCGCATCGACACCTACCGGGCATCGGGTGCCGGTGGCCAACACGTCAACCGGACCGATTCGGCGGTTCGCATCACCCACGTTCCGTCCAACACCGTCGTTCAATGCCAGAACGACCGGTCACAGCATCGCAACCGGGCGGAGGCGATGGCCATGCTCAAGTCCAAGCTATACGAGCTGGAGCTTCGCAAGCGGATGGAGGCCAAGCAGGCGCTCGAGGACGCGAAGACCGATATCGGCTGGGGCCACCAGATCCGCTCGTACGTGCTGGACCAGTCGCGTATCAAGGATCTGCGCACCGGAGTCGAGGTCGGCAACACGCAGTCGGTCCTGGACGGTGCCCTCGACGAATTCATTGCTGCCAGCCTGAAGATGGGCGTGGGCGCGGCGGCGGCCGTGGTGCGGGAGTAAGCAATGGCCGACGAGCAAAAGCCGCCCCAGGACGAGAACCAGATCATCGCCGAGCGGCGCGCGAAGCTTGCCGGCCTCCGCGATCAGGGAAACCCTTTCCCCAACGACTTTCGACGGACGCATCTCGCAGGCGATCTGCACCGCGCCTACGACGGGATGACCAAAGAAGAGCTCGAAGGCCACGCGATTCACGTGGCGGTCGCCGGGAGGATGATGCTGAAGCGCGTCATGGGCAAAGCGAGCTTCGCCACGGTCCAGGACGCGGGCGGGCGCATCCAGGTGTACGTTTCGAACGATCTCACCGGTGCGGCGGCCCACGAAGCGTTCAAGCACTGGGACCTGGGCGACATCCTGGGCGTCGAGGGAACGCTCTTCAAGACGCGCACGGGAGAGCTGACGGTGAACGCCACGGCGGCCCGACTGCTCACCAAGGCGCTGCGGCCGTTGCCGGAAAAGTTCCACGGCCTCACCGATCAGGAGAGCCGATACCGGCAGCGCTATGTCGATCTCATCACGAGCGAGGAGACGCGCGCGACCTTCATTTTGCGCAGTCGGATCATCCAGGAATTCCGCACGTTCATGATCGGGAAAGGCTATCTCGAGGTCGAGACGCCGATGATGCAGCCGATTCCCGGAGGCGCGGCCGCCCGGCCGTTCGTCACGCATCACAACGCGCTGGACATGCAGCTGTACCTGCGCATCGCACCGGAGCTGTATCTCAAGCGGCTGGTGGTCGGTGGATTCGAGAAGGTATTCGAGATCAACCGGAACTTCCGGAATGAGGGCATCTCGACCAAGCACAATCCGGAATTTACGATGATGGAGTTCTACGAAGCGTACCGTGACTATCGCTACCTCATGGACTTCACCGAGGAACTCCTCCGGAGCGTCGCTCAGAACGTTCTCGGCACGCTCCAGCTCCCGTATGGCGAACATGTGGTCGACCTGGCCAAGCCGTTCGAGCGTCTGACCATCACCGAGGCAGTCCGCACGTTCCACCCGCACTTCTCCAACGCCGACCTGCAGAATCGCGCCGTCCTCGAGCGCGAGATCCGCAAAGCGGGCGCCGAGCCCGCCAGCGGTGCGGGGCTGGGAACACTTCAGCTGCAGCTATTCGAGGAGGCGACCGAGCAGATGCTGATTCAGCCGACGTACATCGTCGACTATCCCGCCGAGGTCTCGCCCCTCGCCCGACGCAGCGATTCGAATCCCGAGGTCACGGACCGGTTCGAGCTCTATGTCGCCGGGCGCGAGGTGGCAAACGGATTTTCGGAGCTCAATGATCCCGAGGATCAGGCCGCCCGCTTCGACGAGCAGGTACGCGCGCGCGCGGCCGGCGACGAGGAGGCAATGTACAAGGACGCCGACTACGTCCGTGCGCTCGAGCACGGCCTGCCCCCGACCGCCGGCGAAGGCATCGGCATCGACCGCCTGGTCATGCTTTTCACCGACAGGGCCAGCATCCGGGACGTGATCCTGTTTCCGCACATGCGTCCGGAAGCATGAAGCACCGTTGTGGGCTGAGTTACCATTGGGGTGTGAGCGACGCGGCCGCCGCGGGCGGCCGGTTCGGATCAGCGAAGGGAGGAACCATGCGAGGGTTGATCGAACGGACCGCACGCGGGGTGGTGATCGTTGCGGCATCACTGGTGCTCAGTGCATGCGCGGCGGGCGCGTACTACTACGGCGCCGGCGATAGCAATCTGATCCGCGGAAACTATGCGGCGACCGACGCCTTGGTCGCGAGCTCGAAGATCGCCACGACCGGCGGCACGCTGCTGGTCGCCACGGTCGTGGACATCGATCAACTCGAGCGCTCTTCGACGCTCGGCCGCCTCATCTCCGAGCACGTGGCCTCGCGGCTTGCACAGAAGGGCTATGCGGTGACCGAGCTCAAGATGCTCGATCCGGTCTACATGCGCACACCCGAGGGCGAGCTCATGCTGTCGCGCGAAGTGCGGGAGATCTCGGCCAAGCACGGCGCGCAGGCGGTGGTGGTAGGAACCTATGCGAGTGACGCCAGGGGAAGAAACGGCGTCGTATTCGTGAGCCTGAAGCTCGTGCGGCCCGGCGACAACATCATCCTGGGCGCGACCGATTACGCCCTAGTCCTCGCCCAGGGCGGATACGGGATGCTGCGCACCGTCGCGAGATAGACGGAGATGTCGGCGGCGTCGACACCCTGGACGGGTGTCGACGCGCAACGTGAGGCAGTTCACACGCGCTAGCGGGCTCTGGCCCGTTTCTCGCTGCATGCTCGACCGAGAACTTCACACTCGGTTCGAACATGCGCCACAGTAACGATAGCATTTCCAGGTTGCGTCAAAAGTCCGCGCCGGCACGGCGGCCAGCGTCGGGGGACTGACGTGGCCGTGAGAGATACGACGGTCACCCGCGTCTGCGGACGCCGCGCGCTGGCGGCCGGAGGATTCCGTGCCCTCGAAGCCGAAGTGCACCTGCACTGCGGTGCGTCGGGCCGTGCTGTGGTGCCCGCAATCGCCTCGTCCGTGGGACGATCGGCCGCCACCGGGATCCGCGAAATCACGATGGTCGTCGATCCGACACTGCACGGGCTCGACGCGCGATCGCTCGACGACATAGACAGCAGCCTGCTGAGTCTCAACGCACATTCGCCCGTGCGCGTCGGGTCGGACGTCCTGGCAGCCTGCTCGATCGCGGCGCTGCGCGCCGCTGCCGACGCGGCGGGAGAACCGCTATTCAGGTACCTCCAGCCGGAGGCCTCGCGGGTCCCGTTGCCCGTCGTGGCCACCCTGGTCTCGGCTGATCCCGCGGCGGTCTTGCACCGACTTGCGGTGATTCCGGCCTGCGCCAACGGTGCCGAGGAAGCCCTTGACGCCTGCGCAGCGATTCACGCTGCCACCGTCGAGCTGGCGCCCGTGACGCGCGCGGGGATACCGGCCTTCGCCGACGACGAACGCGGGCTCGAGCTGCTCGTCAGTGCCATAGAACGCGCAGGCTTCGTGCCGGGCGAGGAAATCGCGATCGCCGCCGAGCTGCACGCGGCGCGCTTGTACCGCGACGGCCGCTACCGTGGCCCGCGCGGAGAGCCTCGCGACAGCGATGCATGGTGCGAACTCCTCGCGGGGTGGATCACGCGCTTCCCGATTGCCATACTCGAAGACCCGTTCGCCGCCGCGGACCGTGCTGGGCAGCAACGATTCATGCGCGCGTTCGGGAGCCTGGTGAGATTGGGTGGGCACGAGCTCCTCGCCTGCGATGCCGAGCGCGTGGCCGACGCGGCCGCCGAGGGTCTCTGCGGCGCCCTCATCGCCACGCCGGAGGAGGCGGGAACGATGAGCGCCCTGTTCACGGCATTCGAAACCGCCCGCGCCATGGGATGGGAGACGGCGGTGGCTGCCGATGGCGAGGCGGGCGACGACGCCACTGCGATACATCTCGCGGTAGGCTGGAACGCCAGCCTGCTCAAGCTCGGCTCGATCGCCGATCCGGGCAGCGTGGCGCGCTGGAACGAACTCCTCCGCGTGGAGGCAGGCCTGCGTCCGACGCTTGCTTTTGCGCAGCCCGAAGCCCTCGCGCACCGGGTTCACTGAAAGAGAATTCGGTAGATCACGAACAGGGGGAAACTGGCTGGTTTCCCCTTTCGGGAAAAACCCGAACGTCACGAACAGGGGGAAACCGGCTGGTTTCCCCCCGTTACCCCCCTTCCCGCAGAATGCGGGCCTATGCGCACGTAGGGGAGCGTGCAGCGCGTCCGATATAATTCAAGGCCGTACCGCTTGCGCCCTTCGTCGCCGCGGCACGCCCTCCCCGCCGCCGATGTCCGCCTCCTCAAACGGCTCGCAGCACCCCCTGCGAGGAATCCTGCTCATCGTCGCGGCGGTCTCCACCTTCGCGGTCATGGATACCACCGCCAAGTACCTGTCGCGCACCTACCCGGTACCGGCCATCGTTTGGGCACGCTACTTCGCCCAGGCGCTCTTCATGCTTCTCGTGCTCGGCCCGCGTCTCAAGCTGGACCTGTTGCGCACCCGCCGGCCGGGGTTGCAAATCGCCCGAGGCGCCACGCTTGCGCTCGCCACGCTGCTCTTCTTCTCGGCGCTGTCGCTGATGCCCATCGCCGAGGCCTCCGCGATAACTTTCGTCTCGCCACTTCTCCTCACCGCACTGTCGGTTCTTCTGTTGCGCGAGCGCGTGCCTCCTGTCGCCTGGATCGCTGTCGCAGCCGGCTTCGTCGGCGTGCTGATCATCATCCGTCCGGGTGGCGCCGTGTTCAGCCCCGCCGCCATGCTGCCGCTCGCGACGGCATGCTGCTTCGCCGGCTACCAGATCATGACCCGCCAGCTCGCAGGCGTCGATTCGAGCTTCACCACGCTCTTCTACTCGGCCATCGTGGGTACCGCGCTGACGAGCCTCGTCGTGCCGTTCTTCTGGCATCCGCCCGAGAACATCCTGCACGGTCTGCTGCTCGTGATGCTCGGCGTGCTCGGCGCGGTGGGCCATTTCGTGCTCATCCGGGCATTCCACCATGCCCCGGCGTCCGTGCTCGCGCCGTTCGTCTACAGCCAACTCGTCGCAGTGCTGATCCTCGGTTACGCCGTCTTCGGCGAGTTTCCGGACACCTGGTCGCTCGCGGGGATGGCAATCATCGTCGCGAGCGGCGTGTTCATCGCGCTGCGCGCGCGCGTATAGGACGGGGAAATGGATCTTTCGTTCATCTCCGCGGTCGTCGTCCTGTTCCTCGTGATCGACCCGCTGGGCAATATCCCGTTGTTCGTATCCCTGCTCGGGAACGTCGCACCAGGTCGGCGCACATGGATCGTGTTCCGCGAGTGGCTCATCGCTCTCGCCCTGCTGCTCGGGTTCGTCTTCGCCGGCGAGGGGGTGCTGCGCCTGTTCGGTCTCTCCGATCCGTCGCTGAACATCGCGGGCGGCGTAATCCTGTTCCTGATCGCGCTCGGCATGATCTTTCGACCGGGTATCGGCGCCTTCGCGGGTCTCCCGGAAGGCGAGCCGCTCGTCGTGCCGCTCGCGGTCCCGGCAATCGCGGGACCGGGCACGATGGCCACAGTGATCCTGCTTGCGTCGCGCGCACCGGATCGCGTCCTGGAGTGGACGGCGGCCGTCGCAATCGCCATGCTCGCAAGCCTCGCGGTCCTCTTGTTTGCCGAGCGGCTCTCACGGCGTGTGGACAAGCGCGCGCTGGCCGCAATCGAACGGCTGTTCGGCTTGATCCTGACTGCGTTTGCGGTCGAAATGGTGCTGCGGGGAATTGCAGGATTCGTCAGGCAGCTCGGCTAGGCGCGACGGCTCACGCCACTCGCACGAATCCCGCCAGTCCGCCCTCCTGATGCAGAAGCGTCTGGCACTGAAACATCCAGAGCCCCGGGTTGTCCGCGACGAGTGCGATCTCGACCGACTGGCGGCGCGACACGAGAACCGTGTCCCCCAATGGGCGATAGCGCGCAGGCTGTCCGTTCCGGGTGATCAACCGGAAGACATGGCCGTGCAGGTGCATCGGATGGTCCCAGCCGGTGTCGTTCCGGATCTTGATGACGTAGTGTCCGCCGCGCTTCAGGCTCAATAGCGGCGCATCGCCCTGACCCTTGCCGGCCACGCCGTTGATGGCCCACCCGAGGTGATGCTCGCGCAACATCTCCCCGATGGATGTCGGCCGGCCGCGCACGCGCGCCTCGCGCAACGAGCCCATTGCGCCCCCCTGCAGCACAAGCTCGCGGCGTTCCGCCCGCGCCAGGTCAGGCTCGGGTACCGGATTCGGTGGCAGTGCGGGAGGCGACCCAAAGGTGCTTCGCAAGGGCGCCTCGTCACGGTAGACGATCTCCGAGACCTCAGTGCGATCGCCAGGGTAGTACGCATCCTCGATGGCATGCCGTCTGCCGGGCGAGCCCGTACCGTCGAGTACCAAGTCGGCACGCATGCCCGGCCCGAGGATTAGGCCGCCGTCCCCGAGCGCGTGCGGTTCCACGGGCTGGCCATCTAGGGCGATCACGGCCGGGTCGTGATCGGCGAATCGCAGGCCGAGGATACGCGCGACGCACGCATTGACCAGGCGCAGACGCACCCGCTCGCCCGCTCGAATCTCGAGCGGCACCTCGCGCGCGAATCGTCCGTTGATGGTCATGGCACTTCCAAGGCGTCCGGCGTGGGAAAGGTCGTGCAGGTCCTGGAAGTCGTCCTGGATCGCCGCCCTCGGATTGAAACGCCAGTCAGCAATCACCCAGAGGAGATCGCGATCCACTTCGACCTGGACCGGCTCGTCGACGATGAGCGCTCCGTGCAGGCCGCGCGCGACCTGTTCGTAGGCGAGCAACTGGGAGTGATACCAGTATGTGCCCGCATCCTGGGCGACGAACTCGTAATCGAAGATCTGGCCGGGGCCGACGGGAGGTTGCGTGACCTGCGGCACGCCGTCCATGTCGTTCGGCAAACGTACGCCGTGCCAATGGATCGTCGTGTCCTGACCGGGAAGGCTGTTGGACAGGCGCACACGCAGCCGCTCGCCCTGCTGCAGCCGGAGCACGGGGCCCGGTGTCACGCCGTTGTAGCCCCAGATCGCCGTCTTCGGATACTGTTCCGGCGCAAGCTGCTGGTTCGCCGCGACGGCGTTGAGGACCGGCCAGACGCCCTCGCCGACGCTCTCGGCCGTGGCAGGCGATATGAACGCGGAGGCGAGAGCAATACCCGCCGACTGCTTCAGAAATGCGCGTCGCGTCACCAGATCGGGCGCGCCCGCACTGTCGCGCGCCCGACCACGGTCACGCCTCACTCGTCGTCCCTTGCCTCGCGCTGATCAATCACATGCGCTCGAAGATCGCAGCGATCCCCTGCCCGCCTCCGATGCACATCGTCACGAGCGCATACCGCTTGTCGATGCGGGCGAGCTCGTACAGGGCCTTGACCGTGAGAATTGCGCCGGTCGCGCCGACGGGATGGCCCAGGGCCACCGCGCCACCATTGGGATTGACGCGCGCCGTGTCGAACCCCAGGTCACGCGAGACGGCCATTGCCTGCACCGCGAAAGCCTCGTTCGATTCGATCACGTGCATGTCGGAGGGCTTCATGCCGGACTTCTCGAACACGCGCTTGACCGCCGGAATCGGGCCGAGACCCATCAATTGAGGCTCGACACCCGCGTGCGCATAGGCCACCAGCCGCGCGAGCGGTTTGAGGCCCTGCTTCTCCGCGGCCGAGCGCTCCATCAGGACGACCGCCGCAGCGCCGTCGTTGATTCCCGAGGCATTCCCCGCAGTGACCGTGCCATCCTTCTTGAATGCCGGCTTGAGCTTCGACATGTCCTCGATCTTGGCGCTCTTGCGCACGTGCTCGTCGGTGTCGAAAACAACCGTGCCTTTCCGGCTCTTGATCTCCACCGGCACGATCTGGCTCTTGAAGTGTCCCGCCTCGATGGCGGCTGCGGCGCGCCGGTGACTCTCCAGCGCGAAAGCATCCTGCTCCTCGCGAGTGATGCCGTACTTGGCAGCGACGTTCTCCGCGGTGACGCCCATGTGGCCGTGGCCGAACGGGTCGTGCAGCGCAGCGGTCATCGCGTCCAGCGCAGCGGCGTCACCCATACGCTGTCCCCAGCGGGCCGAAGGCAGAAAATACGCGGCGCGGCTCATGCTCTCGGCGCCGCCGCCCACCGCCACGTCGCAATCGCCCAGCATGATGTGCTGTGCAGCCGAGACGATCGCCTGCAGGCCGCTGCCGCACAGTCGATTTACCGTCAGGCATGGCGTGCCGACGGGCAGGCCGGCGTCCACCGCCGCCACGCGAGAGATGTACATGTCCCGCGCTTCACCGTGGATCACGCTGCCGATCACCGCGTGGCCGACCGTCGCCGGATCGATCTTCGCGCGCGACACCGCTTCGCGGATCGCGGTGGCGCCGAGCTGGGTCGGTGGGACGTCCTTCAGCGCGCCACCGTAATCGCCGATCGCGGTCCGCACTCCGGAAAGCACTACGACTTCACGAGCCATGATTTCCTCCTACGCGTTGCGCCGCGCGCCATCGCCGCGCAGCCGTTGTGTCTCTCCGATGATGCGGAGAGCCGATACTCGAACGACCCCTTCGCATCGGGGCCGACGATTTGCGTCAATTCGCCGCCACGAGCTCCCGCTTGCGGGAGGCCGACCTTACCGGCGTCCCGAAGAGGTCGTGCGCGTCGGCGCGAGCGACGCGCACGTCCACCCAGTCGCCCGGCTTCACCTTGCCCGGGTGCTCGACGTAGACGAGCCCGTCGATTTCCGGGGCGTCCGCCGCGGAGCGACCGATCGCACGCCCCGCTTCGACCGCATCGATCAGCACTCGCACCGTCTTGCCCACCTTGTCGCCCAGCCGCTTCGCGCTGACCCGTTCCTGAACCGCCATGAATCGCGCTCGCCGCTCTTCCTTGAGGCGCTCGGAAACCTGCCCGGGCAGTCCGTTCGCGGCCGCGCCTTCCACGGCGGAATAAGCAAAGCAGCCCACCCGGTCCAACTCCGCCTCCTCGAGAAAAGCGAGCAGCTCCTCGAACTCGCGCTCCGTCTCACCCGGGAATCCGACGATGAAAGTGCTCCGTATGGTGAGCTCGGGACAGACCTCGCGCCATCGACGGATCCGTTCGAGGTTCCGCTCGCCGCTGGCGGGACGCTTCATGAGCTTGAGGATACGCGGGCTCGCATGCTGGAATGGAACGTCGAGATAGGGCAGCACCTTCCCCTCGTTCATCAGGGGGATCACCTCGTCGACATGCGGGTAGGGATAAACGTAGTGCAGTCGGACCCAGGCGCCGAGTGTGCCGAGCGCGCGCGCGAGATCGGTCATGCGCGTCTTGACCGGGCGACCGCCCCAAAACCCCGTGCGATAGCGCATGTCCACGCCGTAGGCGCTCGTATCCTGCGAGATGACCAGCAGCTCCTTGACGCCTGCGGCGACCAGCCTTTCGGCCTCGCTCATGACCTCGCCGATCGGGCGACTGACGAGGTCGCCGCGCAGCGACGGGATGATGCAGAACGTGCAGCGGTGATTGCAGCCCTCCGAAAGCTTGAGATACGCATAGTGCCCGGGCGTCAGCCGGATGCCTTGCGGCGGCACCAGGTCAGCGAACGGATCGTGTGGCCGCGGGTGCGCCGCGTGCACGGCAGCCATCACGGCGTTGACATCGTGCGGACCGGTGACCGCCAGCACGCTCGGATGCGCCCGCCTGATCACGTCGCCTCTTGCTCCGAGACAGCCGGTGACGATCACCCGCCCGTTAAGCGCGAGCGCCTCGCCGATCGCTTCCAGGGACTCCTCTACCGCGGGATCGATGAAACCGCAGGTATTGACGATGACGAGGTCCGCCCCGTCGTAGGTGGGCGAAGTCCCGTAGCCTTCTGCACGCAGCTGCGTGAGGATCCGCTCCGAGTCGACGATTGCCTTGGGGCAGCCGAGCGATACGAACCCGATCTTTGGCGTCGGCCCCATTACCCGATCGCGCTCACGCCTTCTCGTCGGGTTCGTCCACCTCGGGCTTGGTTTCGTCCCGCGTCGGCGACTGACTGAACCCGCCAAAAGCGTTGAACATGTTGCGCGTCTGCGCCTGTAGCTGATCCTGCATCTGCGCGAACATGTTCTTGCTCTGCTCCAGGTAGGTCTGCATCAGACTCTGCATGGCCGGGCCCTGGAACGTCAGGAATTGCGACCACACCTCCTGGTTGCCCTTCGCGGAATCGCCGTAGAGCGCGCGCGACTGGTCCTGCAGGTTCTTCTGGATCTCCATGAAAGCCTGGATGTTGCGCTCGAGGTAGTTGCCCATGATTCCCTGCATCGCATTGCCGTAGAAGCGGATGAGATGCGTGAGCGCGTCGTGCGAGAACATCGGCGACCCCGCCGACTCCTCCTCCAGGATGATCTGGAGCAGAATCTGGCGCGTGAGGTCCTCGCTGGATTTCGCATCCACGACCTGGAAGCTCTCGTGCTTCAACACCAAGTCCTTGACGTCGGCCAGCGTGATGTAACTCGACGTCTGGGTGTCGTAAAGCCGGCGGTTGGGGTACTTCTTGATCAGTCGGACGGATTCGGGCATCGTACTTTCGGTTCTCGCTGATTTCATCGCGTACTCGCAGGATTGCAATGATGCCACCGAAGTACGGACGGCACCGCTTGCCAGATTGCTGCATTGAGAGTAATTTGCTGCAATGCAGCAAATTCCATTCTCGCCTTTGATACCTTCCGGTAAACGTTCTCGAGACCTATCGTCAACCCAGAAGCACGAGGCCCGTCATGATCGATCCCACCAAGCAGATGGCCGACTGGAACCAAGCTGCGGTCGACGCCGCAATGACCTATGCGCGCGCCGGACTCACCACGGCGGAACAGTTGCTCCGACTCAATCTGGACGCCGCTCGCGCGTCGCTTGAGCAAAACACCAAGGCGACCCGCGAACTCCTCTCCGCGCACGATCCGCAGGAGCTGATGGCACTCCGCAGCCGCCTCGCCGAGACGAACATGCAGCAGGCGGCGGCGTACGCGAACAGCGTCTACGAGCTCGTATCGGAAACGCAGTCCGCGCTCTCCAAGATGTTCGAGGACGGCGTCGCGCGCTTTTCCAAGGACGTCACCGAGTCTGCCGACAAGCTCGGCAAGAACGCGCCCGGCGGCGACCTCCAGGCCGCGGCGCTGAAATCCACGCTCGCCGCCACTTCCGCGATGATGGAGAGTCTCAATCAGGCCAGCCGGCAGTTCGCCGCCCTCTCCGAGTCCGCCATCAAGGCGGCCGCGGCGCAGATGGTGCGTGGCGCGACGAAGAAATAAGCCCACTACTGCTCCCGTCTTTCCGCCCCGCGCGCCCGCGCGGGGCATTGCGCTCGTCCCGCCCGCATCGGCACCCCGCGCCGTGCGGACCCCGGGACCATCAATACATGTGCTGACCGCCATTGATGGCAATGTTCGCGCCCGTCACGAACGCGGCCTCCTCCGAGCATAGGTAGATGATCAGCCCGGCGACTTCGTCCGGCTTGCCCAGGCGGCCGACCGGAATCTGGGGGACGATCTTCGAGTCCAGGATGTCCTTCGGGATCGCCATGACCATTTTGGTCCCGATGTAGCCCGGCGAAATCGTATTCACCGTCACGCCCTTGCGGGCGACCTCCAGCGCGAGTGCCTTGGTGAAACCGTGCATGCCCGCCTTGGCCGCCGAGTAGTTCGTCTGGCCGAATGCGCCTTTCTGCCCGTTCACCGAGGACACGTTGATCACGCGGCCCCAGCTGCGCTCGACCATGCCGTCACAGACTGGCTTGGTCATGTTGAAGACGCTGTCGAGATTCGTCTTCATCACCGCGTCCCAGTCGGGCTTGCCCATCTTCTTGAAAGTCATGTCGCGGGTGATGCCGGCGTTGTTGACCAGGATATCGACCGGCCCAACCTCCGACTCGACCCGCGCCACGCATTGCTGGCACGACTCGAAGTCCGCAACGTCCACCGGCACAGGGTGGAAGTCGTAGCCCTGCGCCTTCATTTCGGCGTTCCACGCCGTCGCGTTCTTGTTGCCCGGCGAGTGGGTGACGACCACCCGGAACCCCGCATCGTGCATCTTCACGCTGATCGATTCGCCCAGGCCGCCCATGCCGCCCGTGATCAGAGCCACTCTCTGCACCATCGCCGTCCTCCTTCCTTCTCAAATTCCCCGTTCGCGGTTCTTCCTGGATTATGGCACGCCTCGATGCCGCCGCTCGACGGGCCGGCCGTGTCAGTCCATGTGCAGACCGCCGTTGATCGAGATGTTCGCGCCGGTAATATAGCCCGCCTCCTCGGAGCACAGGTACGCGATCAGCCCGGCGATCTCCTCCGGCTCGGCGAGTCGCCCCATCGGGATCGACGCGACGATGTTCTGCAGGATCTCGGGCTTTATCGCGCGCACCATGTCGGTGTTGACGTATCCCGGCGAGAGGGTATTCACCGTGACGCCTTTCTTTACAACCTCCTGCGCGAGCGCCTTGGAAAAGCCGTGCATTCCGGCCTTCGCCGCCGAGTAGTTCGTCTGGCCGAACTGTCCCTTCAGCGCGTTCACCGAGGAGATGTTGACGACCCGGCCCCAACCGCGTTCCATCATGCCGTCGATCACCTGGCGAGTGACGTTGAACACCGAGTTCAGGTTGGTGTTGATCACCGCGTACCAGTCACCGGGCGTCATGCGCCGAAAGACCCCATCGCGCGTGATCCCGGCGTTGTTCACCAGCACGTCCACGGGACCGACCACCGAACGCAGGTTGTAGAACATTTCCGCGCAGGATTCGTATTCCTCCACGTTGCCTTCGGCGGCGTAGACGTCATACCCTTCGCCCCGCATCGACTGCAACCACTCATCCTTCTTGTCATATCCCGGCAGGCAGTTGGCGACAACCTTGTTGCCGTCCCGAGCGAGCCGCTTGCAGATCGCCGTGCCGATGCCCCCCATGCCACCGGTCACGAACGCGACGTGCTGAGTCATTCGTACCTTCCTTTCCTAGCGCTCTATCGCGAGCGCAACACCCATGCCCCCGCCGATGCAGAGCGACGCGAGCCCTTTGTGGGCGTCCCTGCGGATCATCTCGTGGATCAGCGTCACGAGTATCCGGCAACCCGACGCCCCGATCGGATGACCGATCGCGATCGCACCGCCGTTGACGTTGATCTTCGAGGTGTCCCAGCCAATCTCCTTGTTCACCGCGCAGGCCTGCGCCGCGAACGCTTCGTTGATCTCCATCAGGTCGAGATCCTGCGGCTTCCAGCCGGCCTTGGCGAGACAGAGCTTCGAGGCCGGCACGGGGCCCATGCCCATGATCTGCGGGTCGACACCCGCCGACGAATAGGCCTTCACGCGAGCGAGCGGTTTGAGCCCCAGCGCTTCGGCCTTCTTCGCCGACATCATGATGACTGCTGCGGCGCCGTCGTTGATGCCGGAAGCGTTACCAGCCGTCACGGTGCCCTGCTTGTCGAAGGCGGGTCGCAACGCGGCAAGCGTCTCCAGCGTCGTGCCGTGCTTCGGGTATTCGTCCATGTCGAACACGAGCGGGGCGCCCTTCCTCTGCGGGATCTCGATCGGCACGATCTCGTCCTTGAACTTCCCGGCCTTCTGCGCCTCCTCGGCCTTGCGTTGAGACTCGAACGCGAAGCGGTCCTGGTCCTCGCGACTCACGCCGTACCTCTTTGCAACGTTCTCGGCGGTGACGCCCATGTGATACTGGTTGTAGACGTCCCAGAGACCGTCGATGATCATCGAGTCCTGGAGCTTCGCATCGCCCATGCGGAAGCCACCGCGCGAGCCCATCATCACGTGCGGCGCAAGGCTCATGCTTTCCTGTCCGCCCGCCACCACGATCTCGGCGTCCCCCGCCTTGATTGCCTGCGCGGCGAGGTGGGTCGCCTTGAGTCCCGAGCCGCACACCTTGTTGATGGTCATCGCGGGCACCATGTCCGGGAGCCCGGCGCGAATCGACGCCTGGCGCGCGGGGTTCTGGCCGACTCCCGCAGTGAGCACCTGACCGAGAATCACCTCGGATACCTGATCGGGTTTCACGCCGGTCTTTGCCAGCAGCGTCTTGATCACGTGTGCGCCAAGATCCGCCGCGGGAATTTTCGAGATCCCTCCATTGAAGCTGCCGACCGCGGTGCGTGCCGCGCCGACGATGACGACGTCAGTCATGCTGTGCCTCCTTTGCAGTACCGCCGAAATTCAGGTCCACTTTTCACACTACCCGGAACTGCACGTAGCGTCCCGGCGCATTCTCGATACGCTTGTACTTGCCGCCGCCCAATCGCTTCGGCGCCGGCTTCTCTCCGCCCGCGTGCTGTGCGAGCCAGGCATTCCAGTCGTTCCACCAGCTGCCCTTCACCTCGCGTGCGCCCGCGAGCCAGGGCTCCGGCGATTCGGTGAGTATCTCGCTCGTCCAATAACTCCGGCGATTCTTGGCCGCGGGGTTGACCACGCCCGCGATGTGGCCGCTCGCACCCAGGACGAACCGCGCGCGTCCCTTGAGCAGGCGGGTCGAAGCGTAGGCGGCCTTCCACGGCACGATGTGGTCCTCGCGCGTGGCGAGGATGTAGACGGGCATGCGGAGCTCGCCGAGATCGACCTGCTGGTCGCATGTCCTGAGCGCTCCCGGCTCCCGCAACCGGTTCTCGAGGTACGTGTTGCGCACATACCAGCAATACATCGGCCCGGGCAGATTGGTCGAGTCCGCGTTCCAGTAAAGGATGTCGAAGGCGTCCGGCGCCCGGCCCTTCAGATAATTGTTGACGACGTATGACCATACGAGATCGTTCGCGCGCAGCATGGAGAAGACGAACGCGAGGTTGCGCCCTTCCATGATGCCGCCCGCACCGATCTCCGCCTCCTTCGCCGCCACGCTTGCCTCGTCGACGAACAGGCCGATCTCGCCGGCCTCGGCATAGTCGAGCAGCGTAGTGAGAAGCGTCAGGCTCTCGGCCCATTCCTCGCCCCGCGCAACAAGTACGGCGAGCGCAGTCGCAATCAGCGTGCCCCCGACGCAGAACCCGAGTGCATTCACCTTATCGGCCTTCGAAATCACGCGCGCGACCTCAAGAGCGCGGATCACACCGTCGCGAATGTAGTCATCCCAGGTCAGGTGGCCGAGCTCGGCCGTGACGTTCCGCCACGACACGAGAAATACGGTGTTGCCCTGCTCGACGGCGTACCGCACGAACGAATTTTCCCGGGTCAGGTCGAGCACGTAGAACTTGTTGATGCACGGCGGGACGATCACCAGCGGCCGCCCGCGTACCGTCTCGGTCGCCGGCTTGTACTGAATGAGTTGGATCAGCTCGTTCTCGAAGACGACCGCGCCCGGCGTCGCAGCGAGATTCTTGCCGACGCCGAACGCCGACTCGTCCGTGGTCGATATGCGCCCCTTGACGACATCCCCTAGCAGGTTCTGCGTGCCACGCGTGATGGTCTCGCCGTTGGTCTCTCGCGCGAGCCGCATGACTTCCGGGTTGGTCGCGGCGAAGTTCGCCGGACTCGTCGCGTCGATGAACTGCCGCGCGTAGAAGCGCAGCTGCCGCTTGGCGCGCGGCTCGATCTCGGCCGCCTCGATCAGCTCGATGAGGAATCGCGCGTTGAGGAGATAGCTCTGCTTGAGGAAGTCGAAGTACGCATCCTCGCGCCACTCAGCGGCCGCGAAGCGCCGGTCGCCGGGATCGGGCTGCACGACCGAATCCTGCTCCGCGCCACGGCTGCGCGCGAACATCGTCTGCCACAGGGTCGCGGTGCGCTGGTAGTGCGCCGAATAGAGCTCCCCAGCACGCGCCGAACGCGTCGACCAGTCCGCGAACCGACGGGAGATGTCCGCGTCCGACCCGCGGGAAAGCCATTGCAGAAGGCCGGTCACGACGGACGGCCCGGCCTGCAGCGCGGGGTCGGACGACGGGAAAAAAGGTGAATACACGATTCCGTGCCGCAACAGCGCATTGACCGAGTTAAACCGAATCAGTATTGCACCGCACAATCAGAGTGTCAAGGAAGCTTCGGCCCGCGCGATTTCCTCAAATTAAACAGTTGGACAACGTCTGCACGCCCGGTTTCGCCCGGCTAGATCATCGTGTCCTCCCGGGATCCCCTTCCGAGCGAACGGGCGATCCGGCGAGGACCCCTTCGCTAGAATGTCCCCATCGCCCCACCCGCTCGCCATGTACATCGTCGCAATCGCCTGGCTGTTCGTAACGGTCCTGATGGCGCTGACCGAGCGCAGCGTGACCGCGGGCTTGCTCACGTTTCTCCTGTACGGGCTGGCGCCGCTGTTCCTTTTCTGGTGGGTCGTCGGAGCACCGAAACGACGCGCCCGGAACGCCGTCCGCAGCGCTTCAGTCCCCGTGGAGCACTTCCCCGACGAACCAGATCAGCAGCACGCCCACCGCGATCAGTAGGATCTGCTGCGCGGTGGCGCGAAGCTCGGTTCGCTTGTGCAAGCCGGGTATGAGGTCGGCGACGGCGACGTAGATCATGCTCGCTGCCGCCACCGCGAGCAGGACGTTGGTCCATTCCTGCATCTGATTGAGCGCGAAGTACCCGGCCAGTCCGCCGACAATCATCGCAAGGCTCGACAGCAGATTGAGGGTGAACGCCCGCACGCGACTGTATCCGGAATTCAGCAGGATCAGGAAATCGCCGATCTCCTGGGGAATCTCGTGGGCGATCACGGCCGTGGCGGTGACCACTCCCAGCGACGGATCCTGCATGAAGGCTGCGGCAACAAGTACCCCGTCGACGAAATTGTGAAAACTGTCGCCCACCAGAATGAGCAGGCCCGACCTCCCTTGGTCGTGGCCGGCGTGTTCCGCGTGGGCGTGACCGTGCGACTCGTCGTCACCGATGTGATAGTGCCGCCACAAGACGAGCTTTTCGAGCAAGAAGAATCCGAGGATGCCGATGAGCACCGCAGCAGCAACGGCGCGTGTGTCCTGCGAGGTTTCCAGTGCGTGAGGCAGGATCTCGAGAAACGCCGCGCCGAGTAACGCGCCGATCGCAAAGCTCACCAGCGCGCCGATCCAGCGCTGCGGCGCGGTAAGCGAGAAGACCGCCGCGCAGAGAACCGACAGGACGCCCCCGGCCACACACGCCACCATGATGTTGCCGAGCGTTCCCATCAGTCCATCCAGATGACCGTCGCCATGCGCCCGGTGGGACCGTCCCGGCGATACGAGTAGAAGCGGTCGGCGTCGCCGTAGGTGCAGAATCCGCCGCCGTGCACGGCGGTGACACCGACCGCGCCAAGCCTGCATCGGGCGAGTGCGTACAGATCGGCCTGGTACTTTCCCGGCGCGCCGGGTCGGAAAGCACCGCGTACCTCCGGATCCCGGCTGACGAACGATTCGTAGACGTCCCTTCCGACCTCATAGGCCGCCTGGCTGAT
This sequence comes from Betaproteobacteria bacterium, assembly GCA_022340285.1. Classification (GTDB taxonomy): domain Bacteria; phylum Pseudomonadota; class Gammaproteobacteria; order Burkholderiales; family SG8-39; genus JAABRB01. The sequence goes on along the minus strand of JAJDOG010000034.1, from coordinate 22,481 downwards.
TCCCGGCCCGAGCCACGCGACGACTTCTGCACCGGAGACGCCCATTCGCGCGAGCGTCGCCTCGATGATGCCGTTGGCCAGCCCGCGCCAACCTGCGTGGGCAACGGCGACGACGCCTCCCGTGCGGCCAGCCATCAGGACCGGCAGACAGTCGGCGGTGAGGACCGCGCAGACATGGTGGCGGGTACGCGCCACCACGCCGTCGGCGCGCGTCGATGAGGCAGCGCGTTCAGCCTCCACGACATCGGTGCCGTGCACTTGCTCAAGCCAGATCGGGTCGGCCGGTAGATACCTGCGCAGCACGTCGCGATTCCGCGCGACCGCACGGGGATCGTCGCCCACCCGCGTGGCGAGATTCAATCCGGTGTAGGGGCCGCGACTCGCGCCGCCCGCGCGCGTCGTTGCAAACGCGCGCACGTTGGCAGCGACCGGCCAATCGGGAACGATCCAACCCTGAGAAGCCGGCATGATCAGTCCAGGGCTTTCAGCAACTCACGCATGTCCTCCGGCAGGGGCGACTCCCAGGAAACAGGCTCGCCCGTACCCGGATGCACGAGCGCGAGGCGCGTGGCATGCAGCGCCTGCCGGGGGAATCGCAGTCCCTCGCGGTGCGCATGACGATGGCCGTACACCGGGTCCCCCACGATCGGATGGCCGATCGATCGCATGTGGACGCGGATCTGATGTGTTCTCCCGGTCTCGAGTCGGCATTTCACGAGCGTCGCCCGCGCGAATCTGCGCAGTACGGTGAAATGCGTCCGAGCGGGCTTGCCGCGAGCCGCGACCGCCATGCGGGTGCGCTCCACCGGATGTCGGCCGATCGGCGCATCGACCGCGCCGTCCGCGATGAGGACGCCGTGGACCACGGCGAGATATTCGCGCCCGATCGTGCGGGCCTGCAACTGTCGCACCAGGTCGGTCTGCGCCTCGGCCGTCTTGGCGATCACCAGCAGCCCGCTCGTGTCCTTGTCCAGGCGGTGCACGATGCCCGCTCGTGGCAGCGCCGCGCACTGGGGCGCGTGGTGCAGAATTGCGTTGAGGAGCGTTCCGTCCCGATTCCCGCTTCCCGGATGCACGACGAGCCCGGCAGGCTTGTCGACGACCAGCAGCGCGTCCTCTTCGTGGACGATTTCCAATGCGATCGGTTGCGCGCGATGCGCGGACGCCTCGCGCGCCTCCCACCCGTCGCGATCGGCGCCGGGGTCGATGCGCACGCGCTCCCCGCCCCATACCTTGCGCTTGACGTCCACACCCGCCGCATCGAGCGTGATCCGACCCTCGCGCACCCAGGCCTGCAACCGGCTGCGCGAATGCTCGGGAAACATGCGCGCAAGCGCCTGATCGAAACGCATCCCGGCCAGGTTGGCGGGCACCAGTCGCTCGATCCGCGGGCTATAATGCTGCGCGTCCGTCACCCTTTCCTCGACACTCCGTCCAACAGCCTGAGCTTGGCCTTCAACGTGCGTCTCGATACACGACTCGATCCGCAATTGAACACGCGGTCGTTCCCCAGCATGTGGCGTAGTTTAGCGTTTCTGCTGTGCGCCGCCATGATGCTCGCCGGATGCGGCATCTTGAAGTTCGGGGCGGAGGACGAGACCGCGGGCTGGACAGCACAGCGCCTCTACGAAGAGGCCAAGGACGAGATGAGCAAGGGGGGCTACGAACGGGCGATCAGCTATTTCGAGAAGCTTGAGGCACGCTATCCGTTCGGTCGCTATGCGCAGCAGGCGCAACTCGAGATCGCCTACGCGTACTACCGCAACAACGACCCGGCCCAGGCGATCGCCGCGTGCGACCGCTTCATCAAGCTGCACCCGAACCACCCGACCGTCGATTACGCGTATTACCTGAAAGGCGTGGTGAACTTCTACGAGGATCAGAGCGCGCTCGCAAAGTGGTCCGGCCAGGATCCGACGGAACGCGACCCGCGTTCGGCACGCGATTCGTTTGCCGCCTTCAAGGAGTTGGTAACCCGCTTCCCGAAGAGCAAGTACGCGGCCGACGCGACCGCACGCATGAACTATTTGGTAAACGGACTTTCCTCGCACGAGGTGCACGTCGCCCGGTACTACTACGAGCGTGGGGCCTTTGTCGCAGCCGCGAACCGGGCGCAGTTCGCGGTGAAGACCTATCCCGAGACACCCGCGGTGGAGGAAGCGCTGTTCATCGCGGCGCGCGCCTACGAGAAGCTCGGCATGAAAGAACTTCAAGAGGACGCAGAGCGAGTGCTACGCACGAATTTCCCCAACAGCAATGCGCTGACAGGCGGCTCCGTCGGGCCCAGCCCGCCCTGGTGGAAGTTCTGGGCGCCGCGCTACTAGCTGCTCGCAGCGTCCCGCGCGGCGCTTCACACCGCGATACCCTGCTCCCGAATGTGGTCGCGGATCACGGATTCGATGTCCGAATCCGCGCTGAAACCCATTGCAAGCGCACGCGGCGTCGCGAAGCGGACGGGCCACGTGTCGACGATCGCCTTGATCCGCGGGTCGATCTTGAAGCGGACTCGCTCGGCAACTTCCCGACCGGCAATCCGGCGCAGTTCCGCGACGGCCTGCCGTATCGTGATGGTGATGCCGGGTAGATTCACGACGCGGTTGCTGCCCCATGCGGTCTCCGGCAAGTCGTGCGCATGCACGAACGCCTCGATCACCTTGCGCGGGGAGAGCAGCCATATGCCGGTCGTATCGGGAAGCGGACACTCGTAGATTTCCCCACCGAGGGGCTCGCGGAAAATTGCGCTCGCGAAGGACGAGGCTGCCAGGTTCGGTTTTCCCGGCCGCACCACGATGGTCGGCAACCGCAGGGAGCGTCCATCCAGGAACCCGCGACGGGTGTAATCGGCAACGAGATACTCACCGATCACTTTTTGGGTTCCGTACGACGTCTGTGGTTTCGGCGTCGTCGAATCGTCGAGGGTTGCGGGAAGCTCGCCGCCGAAGGCCGCAACCGAGCTCGTGAAGACCAGCCGAGGCGGGCGCTCGAGTTGTCGGCAGGCCTCGAGGAGAATCCGGGTCCCTTCCAGGTTGACGCGCATTCCAAGGTCGAAATCGGCTTCCGCGCCGGCACTCACGACTGACGCGAGGTGGAACACCGATGCGGTATCGGGCTCGAGCGCCGCGGCAATCGTTCCCGGGGCACTGAGATCGCCCTGCACGCGTTGCAGGCGCGGATCGGTTTGGGGCGGAAATACGGTGTCGAGGAGCTTGATCTGGGTGATCGGCGCCGCCTTCCCGTCACGGCCCGTCAGCGTGCCGCGCTCGAGCAGTGTGCGGGCAAGGCGATAGCCGAGAAACCCGCCACCGCCCGTGATGAAGACCTTCATTGCTCCTCCGTCGGAATGCCTGCGCAGCTCGCCACGCCGTGCAGGCTGGAGGCATTCTAATCAACCTGTGAGGGCGGCGCCGGGTCGTTCGGTTTCGGCGACTGCAAAGAACCGCTGCACGTCGGCGAGGTCGCGCGTCCGCCGCATCGGCGGCAGCGCGGCGAGCAACCGCGCGCCATAGGGTCGCGAGACCAGCCGCGGATCGCAAATGACCAGCGCGCCACGATCATGCTCGTCGCGGATGAGGCGTCCCGCGCCCTGCTTGAGCAGCAGCGCGGCCTCGGGAAGCTGGAGCTCCGTGAACGCGTTCCGCCCGGCGCGTTTCAGGGCGGCAAGGCGCGCGGCGAGAACCGGATCGTCGGGCGGCGCGAAGGGCAGCTTGTCGATCACCACGACCGACAGCGCCTCGCCCCGGACGTCCACTCCCTCCCAAAAGCTCGCGCTGGCGACCAGCACAGCGTTGCCCAACCGGCGAAAGCGTTCGAGCAGCTCGCTGCGCGATCCCTGCCCCTGGACGAGCAGCGGAAAGTCCATCTGGTCGGACTCGAACGCGTCACGCAATCGCGCATGCGCGTGCCGCATCGCGCGCAAGGTCGTGAAGAGCAGGAACGCGCGGCCGCCGCTCGCCCGGATCACCGGCAGCGCGGCATCCACGACGGCATCGGTATGTGCGGTACTGTTGGGCTCGGGCAGTGCGCGCGGCACGTAGAGCACGCCCTGGGAGGGATAGTCGAACGGACTGCCCCAGCTGGCGCTCTCGATGTCGTCGAGCCCCATCAGTCGCTTGTAATGCGAAAAGTCCCCGTCGACGGCGAGCGTCGCGGAGGTGAGTATCCACGCGCGTGAACGACCTGGCTGATCCGGACCGTCGCTGGCGTTCTCGGGCACCGACGCTTCCACCTCTTTCCGGAAGATCTCCGCGATCGAGAGCGGCGTGGCATGCAGCGCGAGCGAGCGCGTGTGCAACTCGGCCCAGCGCACAAGGTCATTGACGTCATCGCCGCGCCAGGCCTCGACGCGCACTGCCAGCTCTCCGGCGCGCGCTGCGCAATTGGCGAGACCCTCCCCCCGCTCGGCAACGCCGTCCAGCCCGGCGGCAAGGCGATCGAGCGTCGCGCCCAGGCGCTCGAGCGCCTGACGGAACGCGTCGTCGCGTTCGAGCGTCGCCGCGGGCAGGCGCCCTTCCTTCAGATGAACGGCGATGCGAGCATCACGTGCCGCTCGATCCGCGGCGCGAATGAGCTCGCGCAGGTCCGCCATGTCCGGAGCCTCGGCCACAGCATCGGCCAACGCGTCTCGGCAAAGCTCGAGGATCTGGCCCGTCGTGACCGAGCGACCGAAGAAGAGCGTCGCGGTGCCCGGAAGTTGATGCGCTTCGTCGAGAACGATCGTGTTGCACGCCGGCAGAAGCTCCGCCATCCCTTCGTCGCGCAGCATCACATCGGCGAAGAACAGGTGATGATTGACGACTACCACTTCGGCTGCGAGCGCCTCGCGGCGCGCCCGCATGACAAAGCAATCACGGAGATGCGCGCAGCCCTGCCCCAGACAATTGTCGCGCGTCGAGGTGGCAAGCGCCCACGCCGGGGAATCCTCCGCGACGTCGGAAAGCTCGGCGCGGTCGCCGCTCGCGCTGCGCCGCGCAAATCCGGCAATGGCATGGAGGTCGTGCACGGCTTCGCGCGTCGGCAGCGCGCCGTCCGCGATGTTGCGCTCGAGATGGTGGTGGCACACGTAGTTCGCGCGTCCCTTGAGCAGCGCGGTCGTGACCCGTACACCGAGCGCCTTGCTCACCGCCGGCAAGTCACGGTGAAACAGCTGGTCTTGCAGGGTCTTGGTCCCGGTCGAGATCATGACCTTGCCTCCCGACAGGAGCGCCGGAACGAGATAGGCGAAAGTCTTGCCGGTGCCCGTCCCTGCCTCGGCGATCAGGGCCGATCCGACTCGTATGCTGGCGTCGATGCGTCGCGCGAGCTCGAGTTGCTGGGGCCGCACCCGGTAGTCGGGCACCGCCCGCGCCAGCGCGCCTTCCGGCGCGAACGCGGACTCGAGCGCGTCTTCGGCCGCAGCGCTCACTTTATCTCTTCCACCTTTACCCAGACGCTGCCCACGGATCGGCGCGACGCGCTGTCTCGCGAAAGGATTCCGCGCTCCTCGCGCGAGGCGTTCTGGTTCACTCCGCCCAACTCGATCCATTCGCCGAGGCGGCCGGTTGCCGTCGTCGCGATCGTGTGGGTGCTTACGCTGCCCGGCGGACGCCGATTGAACGATTCGAGACGGGGATTGATATCGAGGGTCACCCGGTCGCCGGCGAGACGCGGGACGACCGTGAAGCCGGTCGAGGCGTCCTGGTAGACCGTCTCCTGGGTTACCACGACGCCACCCGGCCCGTAGGTGGTGGTGCGCGCCGGCAGGGGTCGGCTCGAACCGATGCTGATGGTGGCCGGACTGCCCTCGAGCGCCTGCACCTGTTGCACGACCCGATCGTCCGTGGTGCGTGTCGAATCGAGAATCCGCGCGTTGACGCCGCGTCCGGCGGGCGGGCCCTGGCCCACGCTGACGCTGCCGCTGCGACCCGAGACCGTCCCGGCGGCCGACATCGACTGTCGATCCGAGCTGCCGCTCGCATCCTGGCGCACCGAGATGAGGAGCTTGCGAGGCGCCTTGTCCAGCGCAGCCACGACCCGCTTGATCTCCTCGATGTTGGCCCGCGTGGACCGGATGATCAGCGAGTTCTGCATTCCCGTGACGGCGCCTCCGGGCGCCACCAAAGGCCGCACCGTCGGGACCACCTGCTCGGCCGTGCGGTGATGGAGGGGAATCACCTCGATCTCGTCGGCGAACGCGGCGCCCGCCACGACGAGCATCAAGGCCGCTAAGACTCTGAACCGTTTCATCAGTCGATTTCCGTAAACGTCCGACCGCACCGACTCGGCGGGTATCGGAAGTAACGCAAGCCTACCTCCCTCCGCGCACCGCTAGAGGCAAATGGCGGACGTCGCGATCTTCCCGTGCTTGCTTTTCCCGTTGTCCTCTCCTAGATTACTTTAAGTATGAATACCAAGGTAATGTTTCTGATCTGTTTTCCCTGCTCAGTTGTACTGGGGGGATGCGGCGGTCTTCCCCAGGAAAGGAGCGTCGTCGAATCCCGCACGCCATCCGGGCAGGGCGCACCGATTTCGGCCGAACTGGGCCGCGAAGTTGCCTTCCAGGCAATAAGCATGGTGGGTGTGCGCTATGCAGCGGGCGGCACCTCCCCGACTTCCGGTTTCGATTGTTCCGGGCTGGTCGCGTATGCGTACTTCCGGGCATCGCAGCACGAGCTGCCGCGCACGACCGGCTACCTGAGCCGCATCGGCATGCGGATCGATTCTCACGACCTGCGGCCCGGTGATCTGGTGTTCTTCAACACGCAGGGGCACCGCAACTCGCATGTGGGCATCTACCTGGGCGACCAGCGCTTCATCCACGCGCCGAGCTCGGGCGGAACAGTTCGAATCGACAACATGCGAGGGCGGTACTGGCTCCGCCGATTCGACGGCGCCCGCCGAGTGTTCCTCTAGGCACGAAGTACGGTCGCGCGCTGGCGATCGCTGTCGCCGATGTTTGATGCGCGTCAAACAGTGATAATGATTCTTGTTATAGTCTGCGTCGCCGGGAATCTCTGATTACATGGAGGAAGTTTTGATGTCCCGCAATCGATCACTGGCTGTGGTTCTGGCCGTAGGACTCGTCGCCTTATCCCCTGCCCTCATGGCGCAGGAGGAGGTCCTTAATCTCTACACCGCGCGCCACTATCCGACCGACGAAGCGCTTTATGCGGGCTTCACCAAGCAGACCGGCATCAAGGTCAACCGCATCGAAGGCGGCGAAGACGCGCTGCTCGAGCGGATCAAGGCCGAAGGGGCGAACAGCCCGGCGGACGTGTTCATAACCGTCGATATCGGCCGCATCTGGCGCGCCGACCAGGCTGGAATCTTCGCACCGACCAAGTCGGCCCTGCTGGAAAAGCGAATTCCTGCGGCCTACCGTGACCCGCGGGACAAGTGGTTTGGATTCTCGGCGCGCGCGCGCGTCATCGCCTACAACCGGGACATGGTGAAGCCGGGCGAGATCACCCGCTACGAAGATCTTGCCGACTCGAAGTGGAGAGGAAAGCTTTGCACGCGTTCCAGCGCGCACCCCTACAACCTCTCGCTGACCGCCAGCATGGTCAATCACCTTGGCGAGGCCAAGGCCAAGGCGTGGGTCGAGGGAGTGAAAGCGAATCTCGCGCGCGACCCGAAGGGCGGCGACACCGACCAGCTCCGCTCGGTCGCCGCCGGCGAATGCGCGATCGCGATCGCGAATCAGTACTACTACGTGCGTCTGATGCGCTCGTCCAAGCCGGCGGACCGCAAGGTCGTCGAGAAGGTCGCGATCGTGTTCCCGAATCAGGGAGACCGCGGCACGCACATGAACATTTCCGGCGGCGGCGTCCTGAAGCACGCGCCGCATCCCGACGCAGCGATCAAGTTCCTCGAGTACCTCGCGAGCGATCAGGCTCAGGCGCATTTTGCGAACGGCAACAACGAATGGCCGGCGGTGCCCGGTGTGAAGTTCGACAACCCTGCCCTCGCGTCGCTCGGCGATTTCAAATCGGACGAGATCAACGTCGCGAAGCTGGGACAGGCACAGCCCGTCGCACAGCAACTTGCCGACCAGGCAGGCTGGAAGTAATGGCCCTGCCTCGTGCGCGCAGTTCAGCGCAGGAGGCGCCGGGAACGGGCGATCTGGCGCGACAGCACGATCAGCGGCACGAGGCCGATCGCGACGATCACCAGCGAGGGAATGGCCGCCTCCGCCAGGCGCTCGTCCTTGGTCAGGTTGTAGGCTTCCACCGCGAGGGTGTCGAAGTTGAAGGGCCGCATGGCGAATGTCATCGGCAGCTCCTTCATCACGTCGACGAAGACGAGGAGCGCCGCGGTCAAGAGGCTTCCCCACACCATGGGCACGTGCACTCGGACCAACGTCCGAGCAGGTGACAGCCCTAGGCTGCGTGCTGCATCGTCCATGCTCGGCGTGACGCGTGCGAGCCCGGCTTCCGCCGTCTGGAATGCGACCGCGAGGTAGCGGACCAGGCAGGCGTAGACCAGCGCGATGCCCGAGCCGGTGAGCAGCAATCCCGTCTTTATCCCGAACTGCTGGAAGATCCAGTCGGCCATGACATTGTCGAGCTTGCCCAGCGGCACGAGGATTCCGACCGCAAGGACCGCGCCCGGCATCGCATAACCGAGCGCAGCCAGCCGGTTCGCGCCTTGTACGGTCACGCTCTTCGACAGGCGGCCGGCATACGCGAGCAGAACGGCCACCAGCACGGCGACGCCAGCCGTGACCCCCGACAGCGTGGCGCTGTTGGCGATCAACCCGTAGAGGCGTGTTCCGATCCGGGCATCGGGATCGGTCACTGCAAGATGCAGCAGCACGCCGCCCGGAAGCATGAATCCGAAGATGATCGGCGCCGCGCACAGCACGAACGCCACCGCGGCGTGCCACCCCCGCAGCGCGTAGGGCGGCGTCGGTTTGCGCGGCCCGGCGAAGCGCGCGCCGCCGCGCTGCATGCGCTCCAGAACGAGCACGATCAGCACGAATCCGAGCAGGCATGCCGAGAGCTGCGCGGCGGCCACCACGTCCCCGAGCGAAAGCCAGGCGCGGTAGATGCCCGTGGTGAAGGTCTGCACGGCGAAGTAGGACACCACCCCGAAGTCGGCTAGCGTCTCCATCAGCGCGAGGGCGGTGCCTGCCGCCACGGCGGGACGAGCGAGCGGCAGCGCAACGCGCCAGAAGCTGCCCCAGGCACTGTAGCCCAGCAGCCGCCCTGCTTCGATCGCGGTACGCGACTGTTCCAGAAATGCGCTGCGCGCAAGAAGATAGACATAGGGATACAGCGCGAAGGCGAACATCGCTGCTGCGCCGTACAGCGACCGGATCTCCGGGAACCAGTAGTCCCCTGCCTTCCACCCAAGGAGGTCGCGCAGCCACGTCTGTACGGGGCCGGTGAACTGCAACCAGTCCGTGTAGGCGTACGCCATGACGTAGGCCGGCATCGCGAGGGGCAGAATGAGCGCCCATTCGAGCTGTCGATGTCCGGGAAAGCGGTACGCCGTCACGAGCCAGGCGGACAGGACGCCGATCGAGACGACTCCGGCGGCCACCATGACGACGAGCAAAATGGTGTTGCCGACGTATCCGGGCAGCACAGTGGACGCGAGGTGCGCCCACGCGCTTCCGCTGCCGCGGAAGATGTTTCCCACTACGGCGAGAATGGGGGCCAAGACGCAGGCAGCGATGACGAGCGAGGACCACCCCAGGAGTCCAAGGCGGGCCCGCTGTGGAGCCGCGCTGACCGCTTCGGCAGCGATGGCGTCGCTCATGCGTTCCCGGAGACCCGAGGCCGTTCCGAGGGATGCGCCACAGATGATTTCTTGCGCCTATGCCTAATAATGATTCTTGTTTCCATGCCAGGCGATCTGTTTATAATCACTGAATTATGGCAGCAACCGCAACGCCCACGCTCCTCGAGCTCAAGCAGCTCCGCCAGTCCTATGGCGACCAGGAGGTCGTGAAGGGGCTGTCCTTCTCGCTCGCCCGCGGCGGGATCGGCTGTCTCCTCGGCCCGAGCGGCTGCGGCAAGACCACCGTGCTGCGCTGCATTGCCGGTTTCGAGACGGTGACCGCAGGCGAGATCGTCCTGAGCGGACTGGTCGTCTCGGCACCAGACAGGATGGTGCCCCCCGAGCAGCGGCGAATCGGCATGGTGTTCCAGGACTACGCTTTGTTCCCGCACCTGTCCGTACTGGAGAACATCGCATTCGGTCTGCATGGCCTCGCGCGGAGCGAGCGGGATCGGCGCGCCGCCGAGTATCTCGCGGGCGTCGGGCTAAGCGGAGCGAGCGGCAAGTATCCACATGAACTGTCCGGCGGACAGCAGCAACGCGTCGCGCTGGCCCGAGCGCTCGCGCCACGCCCGGATCTCCTCCTACTCGACGAGCCGTTCTCCAATCTCGACGTGGACCTTCGCGAGCGGCTCGGTCAGGAAGTGCGCGACATCATCAAGCGCAGCAACACCACTGCGGTGCTGGTCACCCACGATCAGCAAGAGGCCTTCGCCATCGCCGACGAGATCGGCATCATGCACGACGGCGAAATCAAGCAATGGGACACTGCGTACAACCTCTACCACCGCCCCGTGAGTCGCTTCATCGCCGATTTCGTGGGCCAGGGGGTGTTCCTGCCGGGAAGCGTTCGCAGCTCTCGAGAGGTCGACATCGAGCTCGGTGCGCTGCGGGGCGAAATTCCGGAGATGTGCGAGATCGGCTGCGATGCGTGCGGCAAGGGATGCCAGGTGGACGTGCTGCTACGGCCCGACGATATCGTTCACGACGATGCGAGCCGGATGCGCGCGGAAGTCCTGCACAAGGCGTTTCGGGGTGCAGAGATCCTTTACACCTTGCGTCTCGAGAGCGGTCGCAAGGTCCTCGCCCTCGTGCCGAGCCACCACAACCATGCGCTCGGCGAGCACATCGGCATCCGCCTCGACGTCGATCACGTCGTCGCTTTCCCTCCCGGCTCGCCCGCCTGAAAGCGCAACGGTGGTCAGCGCTCGGGAATCTCCGCGAGTGCGGCCAGCCACGCCTTGGCTTCCCCGTCGCTCGGAGCACGCCAGTCGCTGCGCGGCGAGAGCGAGCCGCCTGAGCCGACCTTGGGCGCGTTGGGAAGCGCGCTGCGCTTGTACTGGCTCAGCTGGAAGAAGCGCTTGAGGAAGACGCCGAGCCACTGCTTGACTTCGGCGAGCGAATATTGATTGCGCTTCGCCTCGACAATCTCCGGCCAGGTTCCCTCAGCGCGATCGTGCCATGCGCTCCACGCCAGGAATGCCACCTTCGCCGGCGAATAGCCGAAGCGGAGCACGTAATACAGGTGGAAATCCTGCAGCTCGTAGGGGCCGACGATGGCTTCGGTGTTCTGCGCCGGCTGGCCATTCTTCTGCCCGGGAACGAGCTCCGGGCTGATTGCGGTATCGAGCACGTCCTCGAGCACGCGCCCGGCATCGGAGCCGAGCAGGCCGGTCCGCGCCACGTAGCGCACCAGGTACTGGATCAGCGTCTTGGGGACGCTCGCGTTGACGTGATAGTGCGCCATGTGGTCGCCGACGCCGTAGGTGCACCAGCCGAGCGCGATCTCCGACAGATCGCTGGTGCCAACAACGGGCGCGCCATTCACGCCGCCGAGCCGGAACAGGTGGCTGGTTCGCTCTCCGGCCTGGACGTTCTCGAACGTCACGTCGTAGACCTGCTCGCCCTTCGCGTAGGGGTGGCCGATGTCGGCGAGCATCTGCAGACAGCTCGGGCGAATGTCGATCTCTCCGGCCGTGCATCCGATCGCGCTCATGAGCCGGCGCGCCTGATCGAGGGTTCGCTCGCTCGTCGCGAACCCCGGCATCGTGTATGCGAGGATGTTCGATCGCGGCAGCCCCATCACGTCCATTGCGCGCGCGCACACGATCAGCGCCTGGGTGGAATCCAGGCCGCCGGAAACGCCGATCACCACCTTGTCGCTGTTCATCGCCCGCAGACGCTTCACCAGACCGTGCACCTGGATCTCGTAGATCTCGTGGCAGCGCATGTCCCGCGTCGCCGGGTCGGACGGGACGTAGGGAAACCGCTCATAGGCGCGCTCGAGACGGATCTCGTCCTCGAGCGGCATGTCCAGCCGAAAGCGCACGGTACGGAAGCGGGCGACTTCGGCGCGGTGCATCGCCACCGACTCGCCGAACGTCGTTTGCCGCATGCGATCCTGCGCGAGGCGATCGAGATCGATGTCGGCGGTGATGAGCTGCGCGGCGTACTCGAAGCGCTCGCTTTCGGCGAGCCGGGTGCCGTTCTCGTAGATGAATCCCTGCCCGTCCCACGCCAGGTCCGTCGTGGATTCACCAAACCCCGCGGCGCTGTAGAGATACGCGGCGAGGCAGCGTGCGGACTGATTTGCGGCAAGCTGACGACGGTAGTCGTCCTTTCCGACCGTGACGTTCGAGGCGGAAAGATTTGCCAGCACCGTCGCGCCAGCCAGTGCCGCATAAGACGACGGCGGGATCGGCGTCCAGAGATCCTCGCAGATCTCGCAGTGAAAGGTGAACAGCGGTTGCGCTTCGGCTTGATATACGAGGTGCGCGCCGAACGGTACATCTCGCTGTCCGAGAAGATCGATCGCCTCGACCTGCGCGGTATCGCCCGGTGTGAATTGGCGCAACTCGTAGAACTCGCGGTAGTTCGGCAGGTAGGTCTTCGGCGTGACGCCGAGGATTCGCCCACCGGCGAGCACCACTGCGCAGTTGTAGAGCAGGCTCCCGACCTGCAGCGGCACGCCCACCGCCGCGACGAGCGGCAGATCGCGCGAGGCCGCCAGCACCTCGGAAAGCGCATGCTTCGCGCCGTCGAGGAGCGCCTGCTGATGGAAGAGATCCTCGCAGGAGTAGGCGGACAGGCCCAGCTCGGGAAAGACTGCGAACACCGCGTGCCGCTCGGCGGCCCGCTGCATCAGCGCCACGGTCTGCGCCGCATTGAATGCGGGGTCGGCAACGCGCACTTCCGGCGTGCATACCGCGGCGCGGATGAAGTTGTGCCGGTACAGGTTGATGAACGCCACGGTCCGCCGATTCTTGTTGATTCAGCTAACATTTTGCCCCAAACGGCCCTGCACGGCGAATGGCCGGGTAAACTGGCGTGGGAAACGGCGCATTAGGGATGATTGCGCCCTGATTGCTCCAGTTCCGACACGCGACTTCCACGACCGACCGACCCCGATGTGGCGCCCGCCCCAACGCATCAAATGGAAGCCTGCCCCGGGCCGCTGGCCGACGCGGGAAGAGGCGGTGAATTCGCGGCTATTCAGCCCTGTCAATGTCGGTCGGCTCCACCTCGAGAGCCGGACATGGGTTCCGGCGATGGTGCCCTGGCGGGCGACCGAGGAGGGCTTCGTCACGGACGAAAATCTGGAATGGTACGAGCGTTTTGCGCGCGGCCGTCCCGCCGCCATCGTGGTGGAGGCAACCGGGATCCGCGACATCCCTTCCGGCCCGCTGCTGCGCATCGGTCACGATCGTTTCATCCCGGGCCTGCGCGACCTGGTCAAGACGGTCCACAGCGCGAGCGGCGGCCACACGCGCCTGCTGATTCAGATCATCGACTTCCTCGCGGTCCGGCGTCGTCCGGACCCCGAGAAATTCTTTGCGCGCTATCTCGAGATCATGCCCTGGCACCGCGAGCGCCTCGGCGCGGAGAAATGGTCGGAAGAACGGATCCGCAAGCGCCTCGCGCAGTTGTCCGACGAGGAGCTTGCGCGCGTTTTGGAGACCCGCGAGCTCGAGGCGCTGCGCTACGGCTATCGTGAGCGCGTCACCGACATGGACCTTCCCCATATCCGCGATCTGCCGCGGGTGCTGCCCGATCTGTTCGCTCAGGCCGGGCGCCGCGCACGCGATGCCGGTTTCGACGGCGTGGAGCTGCACTACGCGCACGCCTACACGATGGCCTCCTTCCTGTCGCGACTGAACGACCGGACGGACGGCTACGGCGGCCCGCGTGACCATCGCGTGCGCCTCCCGCTGGAAGTGTTCCGACGAGTGCGCGAAGTCGTCGGCGACGACTACACCGTCGGATGCCGGTTTCTCGCCGAGGAGTGCATCGAAGGTGGGAACACGGTGGAAGACACCGCGTACTTCGGTGTGGAATTCGCCCACGCAGGCATGGACTTCCTGTCCCTGTCGCGCGGCGGGAAGTTCGACGACGCCAAGCAGCCGGCGGTCGGCTGGTCCGCCTACCCGTACACCGGCCCGAGCGGATACGAGTGCATGCCTCAGTACGTCTCCGACGAGCGCGGCCCGTTCGGGCGGAACATCGAGCCCACTGCCGCCATCCGCAACGCAGTCCGCGCGGCCGGATTCACGACGCCGGTGATCGTCACCGGCGGCATCCACGGTTTCGAGCAGGCCGAAACGTTGCTGCGTGAGGAGCAGGCAGACGTGATCGGTCTGGCCCGGCAAAGCCTCGCCGATCCCGACTGGTTCCGCAAAGTGCGCTCGGGGCACGGAGACGAGATCATGGTCTGCGAGTACACGAATTACTGCGAGGCACTCGACCAGAAGCACCAGCAGGTCACCTGCCAGCTCTGGGACCGCAAGGGGTTGAAGGAGCCGGGCCTCCGCAGGACGAAGGACGGAAAACGTCGCCTCACGCCAGCCATCTGGCGCCCCGAGTACGACCCGGACAATGTCGACCCGGAAGAGATGTCCGCCAAGTGAAGGCGGTGCTCGTCACCGGCGCAACCGACGGCATCGGTCATGAGACTGCGCGCCAGCTCGGTGCGCTCGGCTGGCACGTTCTGGTTCACGGGCGCAACGAAGCGAAGGCCCGACGCGCCGCCGAGGCGCTCGCCAAAACCGGTAGCACAGGATCCTATGCGCCCGTGTGGGGCGATCTATCGCGCATGCGGGAAGTGGTTGGTCTCGCCCGCCAAACCCTGATGCGGGTGCCAACCCTGGACGTCCTCGTCAACAATGCGGGCGTCAGCGTGGGGAAGCGCACGGTGACCGAAGACGGCTTCGAGCTCACCATGGCCGTCAACCACTTTGCCCACTTCCTGCTGACGCATCGTCTTCTCGACGCCCTACGCGCCGCGCGCGCGGGGCGCGTCGTGACGGTTTCCTCGATGACCCATTCGAGCGGCCGGATCGACCTGGACGATCTCGCGCTTGCCAAGCACTTCGACGGATACAGCGCCTATGCCACGTCCAAGCTCGCCAACATCCTGTTCACGATTGCCCTGGCGAGACGGCTTGCCAGCTCGGCAGTGACCGCGAACTGTTGCCATCCGGGCGTCATTTCGACCAAGCTGCTCCACAGCCGGTTCGGCATGGGCGGGGCGCCGGTCGAGCGCGGTGCGCGAACTTCGGTCTACCTTGCTTCCTCGCCGGACGTCGCCAACATCAGCGGGAAGCACTTCGACGACTGCCGCGAAAAAACGCCGGCCCGCGTCGCGCGTGACGCAAAGCTCGCCGAGTCGCTATGGGACGCGACGGAGCGCATGTTGCGCACGCACCTCTGACTTGCTCGAGCGTCTCGCGCTGGCGAAGTCCCGACGCCAGAACTTTTGCAACAGCCAGTCGATCACGCTACGCGCGCCCAAGTGAACATGCGCCCTCAGCGGCGTGTCGGCGCGAGCGGCCAGCGCGAATAGGAGCTCGGGATCCGAAAGCGATTGTCCGACGATCCGGATTCGCACGGGATAGACCGACCCAAGCATTGCATCATGAAGCGCATCGCCGGAGATTCGCGCGACTTCGCCGTCAAATTGCAGCAGATTTCCGGGTTCGGATGGGGCAAGTCGTAGCGCAATGCGTTGCCCCTCGACGATCCACCGGAGGGCCCCGTTCGGCAGAAGCGCTTCGAACTCGAATTCAGCGTCTGCCGGAACGATCCTCAAAAGCGGCTGGCCCTCCCTTACGGCATCGCCGTTCACCAGCGCCAAGGCGCCCCTGACGAAACCGTCGTCCGGCGCGCGAATTTCACGCAGATCGCGGTCCTTCAGCGCCAGCGCCTGGCCAGTCGCCTCGAAACGCCGCGCCGCGGCAGCGCGCTCCGCAAGCGTCCGCGCACGAAACGCTGCGGCTGCGCCGTGCAGCATCAGTGAGGTGTGCGCGATTCGTTCGTCAACTTCCGCGAGTCGCTGTGCGATTGCCGACTGATTGCGATATTTCTCGGCGAGTTGACCCCGGACCCTGGCGAGCCTCGCCTCCGACACAAACTGCCGCTCGACGAGCGACTGCTCGACTGCCATGCGACGGTGCAACTGCGCCGTTGCCGTCTCGAGGTACGCGATTTCCGCTGCGATCTTCGCCCGACTGGCGCGATCTCGCGCGATGTTCTGCCGGAGAGTTTTCACGTGTGCCTGCTGGGTCTGCATCTGTCTCGCCAGCAGCGAGCGCGCCCGCTCGACCAGTGCCGGATCGGCGTCGGCAGGGGCATTCAGAACGCGTGGATCCCCGGCCAACAGCGCCTCCAATCGCAGCATGTCCAGCAATGCCTCGCCTTGCTCGCGCCGCAGGCGATCGATGGCGGCAGCGGTCGCCGGTGCGGCAACGCGCAGAAGAACTTCGTTCCGTTGGACCGCTTGCCCGTTGCGCACTCGAACCGCGCCGACGACGGCGCCTTCGAGCGTTTGAGGCATCACCGCTATCGCTGGCGAGAGGACGCGCCCTTCCGTTGCGATCACCAGATCCAGGTGCGCGAGCCCCGCGGGCACGAGCGACTTCAAGGCCAGCAGCAGCAACGCTCCGAGGGCGATCCATCCCAACGGCCAGCGCGGAATCTCGAAGATTTCCGGAACGTCGCGCAGGAGTGCACGCGGCATGTGCCGCGCCCCGCTTCGAATGGCGCCCGACGCCCGTGCTCGCATTCCTCCTCCCCCATGCGCCACCGGTGCGACGCGGCGGCGGACGCGGGCTTGCTTCGCCCACTGTCGATTGCAGCATAGCCAAAGCCCCCGCAAATTGCGTGCGATTGACAGAAGTTGACAATTGCAGCGCCGACCCGCACCTTCACCAGTCGCATGTCATGCGCGAAACGAGGCGAACTGACGGGGTATCACGCTTGATCGGGCGCAGAAAAAAGGGCGCGGCCTTGGCCGCGCCCCCGGTTTCAACGTAGTTCGCCTCTTTCGGGCTTGTTGTAGTGCGCCGTGTGTGCTGCAACCGCGGGAAACCGGATGGGCACCGGCGACTGCGCGAGTGGAAGGGAAACGGTATTCTGAAGGCCGAGGATAGCGGTGCCGTGTACGAATTCAACCCGTGTGACCAAAGTTCACAATCGTCGGAGACCGCCCAAGTTGGCCGCGTGCCGCGTACCACTTTAGGAGAACGCGCCAAGTGAAAACGCGCCTCGCAGAGCTCCGGACGGCATTCGACAACACCATCTGGGGCAGTCATTTCGACTCGCTGTCCTCAGGCAGGGTGTTCATCGTCCGGCTCATGCGGCTCGTGCTGGTGCTCGCCCGCGACCTATCGCAGGGGCAGCTGACATTGCGTGCGATGAGCCTCGTGTATACGACGCTCCTCTCCATCGTGCCGCTTCTCGCGTTGAGCTTCTCGGTACTGAAGGCCTTCGGCGTGTACAACCAGGTGCAGCCGATGCTGCTCAAGTTCCTCGAGCCCCTTGGGGAAAAAGGCGTCGAGATCACCAACCGCATCATCCAGTTCATCCAGAACATGAATGTTGGCGTGCTGGGCTCGGTCGGGCTGGCGTTGCTGCTCTACACGGCGGTGTCACTGGTCCAGAAGATCGAGGAGTCGTTCAATTTCATCTGGCACGTGGATCGCGCACGCGGCGTCGGGGAGCGATTCAGCCGCTACCTGAGCACGCTCCTCGTCGGGCCGATCCTGCTCTTCGCGGCGCTCGGGATGACCGCCGCGGTGATGAGCATGGCGTTCGTTCGGGATCTGCTTGAGTTCGAGCCGCTCGGCTGGCTCGCTGCGCAGGGCGGACGACTGATGCCCTACCTGTTCGTGATCGGTGCGTTCACCTTCATCTACGTCTTCATCCCCAATACGAAGGTGCGGATCGGGCCGGCGCTCGCCGGGGGCATCGTGGGCGGCATCCTGTGGCAATCCGCCGGCTGGGTTTTCGCCTTGTTCGCCGCGGGCTCGACGAAGTACGCCGCGATCTACTCCAGCTTCGCGATCCTCATCCTGTTCATGCTGTGGCTCTATCTGAGCTGGCTCATCCTGCTATTCGGCGCGAGCGTCGCATTCTATGTCCAGCATCCCGAGTATCGGGTCCAGGAGTCCGGCGAGCCGCGGCTCAGCAGCCGGATGCGTGAACGACTTGCCCTGACCTTGATGGGCATGATCGCGCGCCGGCATCTGGAAGGATCGAATCCCTGGACCGCCGAGGCGCTCGCCGAGGCGCTCCGTGTCCCGTTGCGGACCGTGGAAACGCTGCTCGATGCATTGAAGGCAGGGGGCGTTGTCGCTCAGACGACGGACGAGCCCCGCGGGTACGTTCCGGCGCGCGATCTCGGCACCGTGAGCGCGAAGCAGCTTCTCGATCTGGTGCGTGGCGCCGGCGAGGACCGGTACTTGAGCATCGCGTCGCTGCCCACTCCCGAGCCGATCGAGGAGATGCTGCGTCGGATCGATCGCGCAACCGACGCCGCCCTCGAAGGCATGACGGTGAAGGACCTTACCGGTCCGCTCCCCGAATCGCCGCCCGCCCAGACCGGGCCCCGGGCGGTGAACGCCTAGGGCCAAAGGGGGAGCTGATCCCCCTTTGCTCCGAGATTCCTTAGCAGTTCGACCAGTTGGGCGTGTAGATGCAACCCGATCCGTCGCCGCCGACCGAATATCCCCCGGAGGCGTCGCTCCCACGGTGGAACCACTGGCCGCTCTGGCCACCGTTGTAGCCGTATCCCCCGCCGACGGATCGACCACCATATTCGTAACCCTGCCGAGCCGGCTGCGAGCACGCCACCTGCCCGCTCTCGACATGCTTGATACAGCCGTTCCACACGAGATAGTGTCCTCGCGCAGGCACTTGCCCCGTCATTCTGTATACCCCGGCCACCTGCAGAGTCGAGAGCTCTACGCCGTTCACGTAGACCCCCGTCCTCGTCGGATTCGCGTAGGCCGCGGTCGCAAACAACGCGACGGCGATGAACGCCGCAACGGCCAGGAGCTTCAGGTCGTCCAGTTTGCTCAGCATTGGTTGTTCCTCCTTTGGTCGGTGCCGGTCACCACTCGACTCGACACGAGACCACTCTAGGAGACTGCGTCCCAGGACTCGATGCCTCCTCCCACAGGCAATTTGTGTCGGATGCACATTCAGCCGAGCGGCCCGGGCGTTCGCGTGAAAAACATCACGCCGCGCCGGCCGGCGCGCTCTCCGGAGGCAAATGGTCCCTTCGGTTGTATCGCCTCTGTCCATGTGGCAGTGTTGTCGTAGCGACGGCGCGGAACGTCGCGCATGGGCAGGAAACAACAAGGGAGGAAACAAGAATGCCGGAGGAGACCATGCGGCTTTCACGCCTGGGCTGGATCGGGGTCGGCAAGATGGGAACCCCGCTTTGCACCAACCTTCTCAAGGCGGGATTCGACTTGTCCGTTGTCGACACCGACCCGGCGCGCGTGGCGGGAATGACGGCCATGGGCGCAAAGCAGAGCCCGGACGCCGCGACGCTTGCGCGGAGTGTGGACGCCGTATTCTCGATGGTGCCGAACGACGAAGTGCTCCTCGCCATCGTAGCCGGCGAGCGCGGCGTGGCGCGGACCATCGGTCCCGGCCAGATCTTCGTCGACCTGAGCACGGTCTCGCCGGCGCGGTCGGAACGGGTCGCTGAACTGCTCGCGCCGACCGGGGCGCAGTATCTTCGCTCTCCGGTGTCGGGCAGCACCGCGAATGCGGCCGCAGGATCCCTCGCACTGTATTGTTCGGGGCCCAGGAAGGCATTCGAGTCGGTGCGTCCCGCGCTGGAGCGCCTGGGGAACAGGCTGACCTACTGTGGGCAGGGCGAGGAAGCTCGCGTCCTCAAGCTCGTGATCAACATGATCGTCTGCATGACGCCGGCCATCGTCGGGGAGGCGCTCTCGCTCGGCGCGAAAAGTGGCTTGGACTGGTCCCAGATGATCGACGCGATCGGTCAAAGCGTGGGTGCGTCGCCGGTGATCGGCTACAAGGCGGATATGATGAAGCGTCGCGACTGGACGCCCATGGCCACGATCGACCTGGTGGAGAAGGACCTGGATCTGGCGCTCGAATGGGGGCGCCTCCAGGGCGCGCCGATGCCGTTGACCAGCATGGTCCATCAGTTCAACACGGCATTCCAGGAGCGCGGCGACGGCGGGCTGGACTTCTTCTCCGTGCTCACCTGGCCCGAGCGGCTCTCGAAGGGTTGATCGTCCGCCGCCCGGGCGATCCCGATATCATTCGACCGGGAAGGAAGCGCTTTCCCCACCAGCCAGGCGCGAAGGACCATGACGACGAGCATTGAGCAGGAAATTCTGAAACTCGAGGCGGAGCGATGCGCCGCGATGCTGTCGCGCGACGAAGCGGCGATGGGTCGCCTGTTCCACGAGGATATGATCTTCACCCACTCCTCCGGTCTCGCGGAGAACAGATCGAGCTTCATCAGCGGAATCACGAGCGGAAAGCACGACTACAAGCGTATCGAGCAGACGAAGGAGCGGGTGCGCCTCTACGGCGACACGGCGCTGGTGAGCGGCCAGGCTGCGATCGACATCGACGTCGAGGGCGCGCCGCGCAAGCTGAATCTCTGCTACCTCGCTGCCTGGACCAGGACCGATGCCGGCTGGAAGTTCGTTGCCTGGCAATCGGCCGCGATGCCGGCATGACCGCGCTCGCGTGCGCACAGATCCTCGCTGGGCAAGCGCCGAGCGACGCACCTGTCACCCTCAGAGGCTGGGTCCGCACGCGCCGCGATTCGAAGGCGGGCATCTCGTTCGTGCACGTGTCCGACGGCTCCACCTTTCACCCTGTTCAGGTAGTCGCGCCGAACACGCTTCACAACTACACCTCGGAAGTCTTGCACCTGACCGCCGGCTGCGCGGTGGAAGCCACCGGCACCATCGTGCCCTCCCCCGCCAAGGGTCAGCCGTTCGAGATGCGGGCAAGTTCCATTGCGGTGATCGGATGGGTCGACGACCCGGATACCTACCCGATCCAGCCGAAGCCCCACACGTTCGAATTCCTGCGCGAGGTCGCCCACCTGCGCCCGCGGACGAACGTGATCGGCGCCGTGACGCGGATCCGCAACACCATCGCCCAGTCGATCCACCGCTTCTTCCACGAGAACGGATTTTTCTGGGTCAACACGCCGATCATCACCGGCGCGGACGCCGAGGGCGCCGGCGAGCTGTTTCGCGTATCGACGCTCGATCTCGCCAACCTTCCGCGCACGCCCGAGGGGAAGATCGATTTCGCGCAGGATTTTTTCGGCCAGGAGACGTTTCTGACGGTGTCGGGCCAGCTCAACGTCGAGAGCTATTGCCTGGCGCTCTCGAAGGTCTACACATTCGGGCCGACGTTCCGCGCCGAGAACTCGAACACCAGCCGGCATCTCGCCGAGTTCTGGATGATCGAGCCGGAGATCGCGTTCGCCGACCTCTCGGACAACGCGAACCTCGCCGAGGCGCTGCTGAAGCACATCTTCCGGAGCGTCCTAACCGAGCGACCGGACGACATGGCGTTCATCGAGCAGCGGGTGGAGAAAGGCGTGATCGAGAAATTGCAGACGATCGTCGACTCGGAATTCCTGCGGATGGATTACGCCGAAGCCATCGCGATCCTCGAGCGCGCCAAGCAGAAGTTCGAGTTCCCCGTGAAGTGGGGCGTGGACCTGCAATCGGAGCACGAGCGCTATCTGACCGAGAAGCACGCCAGGAAACCCGTGGTCGTGCTGAACTATCCGAAGGGCATCAAGGCGTTCTACATGCGCGTGAACGACGACCAAAAGACGGTCGCCGCGATGGACGTGCTCGCTCCGGGAATCGGTGAGATCATCGGCGGGAGTCAGCGCGAGGAGCGGCTCGACGTGCTCGATGCCCGCATGACCGAGATAGGCCTCGATCCCCAGCATTACGGCTGGTATCGCGACCTCCGGCGTTACGGTACGGTGCCCCACGCAGGATTCGGGCTGGGCCTGGAGCGCACGGTGGCCTACGTCACCGGGCTCTCCAACGTCCGCGACGCGATCCCGTTTCCGCGTACCCCCGGACACGCAAAGTACTAGTCTTTTGAAGCCCCAATGCCTTGGCAGCCGTACGTTGAGGCGCTAGTGCCCTGCTTCCGTGGGACCGGCGTCGCGACTCGCTTTCAGCTCGGCTTCCAGCTCGACGACTCGCCGCTGAAACAGCACGTTCTGCTGTCGCAGATTGCGGTTTTCCGCGTCCAGCGTGCTGATCCATTGCCTTGCGCGCACGCTTTCGTCGGTCTCGAGCTCGAGCCGGCGGAGCCGCGCCCGGATCCGGGAGAGGTCCTCGTTCTGCCGGGCAAGCGCGAGATAGATTCCGCTGCATCCATAGTAGGCTGGGGGTGCGACGACGCCGTATGGC
>JAJDOG010000116.1 GCA_022340285.1 Betaproteobacteria bacterium | reverse complement strand
GAAGTCGGGATAGGCAGGCTGCCGCGCGTAGATCAGTCCGACTTCTCCGGGCGGGAGTTCGCGCCCCTCGGCGTCGAGGATCTTCAGCGCGCCCCGGCCGATCGGTCGCCCGGCGGAGCCCGGCTTGGCGAGCGCTTCTTCCGACGAGATCGCCGTGACGTATCCGGATTCGCTCGACGCATACGACTCGTGAAAGACCGGGCCCCACCATTCGATCATCGCGCGCTTGACGTCCGGCGGGCAGGGCGAGCCGGTCGAGGCCACGAACCGCATCGAAGAAAGGTCGTAGCGTCGCTTCGCCGCGTCGGGAAGCTTCAGCAGGCGCACGTACATCGTGGGCACGAGATACGCGTGCGACAGACGGTGGCGCTCGATGAGTGCGAGCGTGCGCTCCGCGTCGAACTTCGGCTCCAGCACGAAGATCGCGCCGGACAGCACGACCTGGATCGCGTAGGAGATCGGGGCGCTGTGATAGAGCGGCGCCGAGAGCAGCGCACGCATGCCCGGCTCGATGCCGAGCGCTCGCCCCAGCGCCTCGCGCGCGAGCGTCGCTGCGGCCTCGGCGGCTTCCGGCGCGGGCAGGATCCGGCGCACACCCTTGGCGCGCCCGGTCGTTCCGGACGTGTAGGGCATGTTCGCGCGCGGCACGCGCGCCGGGCCCGACCACGGCTTGTGCGTGGCGAGCCAGGCGCGCCACTCCCGCATACCGTTCGGCACCCGCGCGTCTTGCGCCGCGATGCCGAACGCCGATCGCGTCGCGGCCTCCGGCTCGACGACCACGATCTCCACACCTCGCGGAATGGCGTGCGCGATATGCGGCAGGAGATCCGCACCCACGACGAGTGCCTTCGCATCGCTGTCGGTCAGGATCCAGCCGGCTTCGTCTGCCTTGTAGTGCCAGTTGATCGGGCACGGATAGGCGCCGAGGCGGCGCGCCGCAAACACGGCTTCGAGGAACGCCGGCTCGTTGCGCAGCATGATGCAGACGACATCGTCTTCGCCGACGCCGAGCGCCGCCAGCCCGGTTGCTGCGCGCGCAGCGGCGTCGTCGAACGATTGCCCGAGCGTCTCCAGATCGTCGAATAACAGCGTCGCGGGCATCGGTATGTGGGCGCGGGCCAGGACTGCGGGCGAGTATAGGCGAGCGGCGCTAGATGCAGCCCGTACCTGGCTTCCTGCGCGACCGCGCCGCGCCGGAAATTTTGCTCTGCATCATGGATTCGGGACCCCGGTTCGGAGCCCTGCCCGCGAATTGATCTCGATCAAACAAGCAGGGCTGGGCCTGCGTCACCTTCGCCAATAAGATAAGAAAAAAGACGAGACCGGCCGGGCGACCGAGTTGAGCGCTTGGCCAAAGCCATGGCCAGGATCACACGAACACAGTTTCTGAGCGGCGACTGGAGTGCCCGGCGGATGCCGGTACGCCCTCCGTGGGCGCTTGCCGAGGACGATTTCGTCGCGCGCTGCACGCGCTGCGGCGACTGCCTCGGCGCCTGCCCGACCGGAATCATCGAGAAGGGCCGCGGTGGCTTCCCGCTGGTGAGCTTCGCAGCCGGGGAATGCACGTTCTGCGGGAAGTGCGTCGAGGTCTGCAAGCCGGCGGCGCTGGTGCGCGCCGAGGGGAAGGCGCCGTGGTCGATCAGGGCGCGGATCGGCGAGGCCTGTCTCGCGCTTCAGGGCGTGGTGTGCCGCAGCTGCGGCGACCGCTGCGAGCCTCGAGCGATCCGCTTCCGGCTCGCGCCGCGGGGCGTGGCGCGCCCCGAGCTCGATAGCGGTGCGTGCACGGGCTGCGGCGCCTGCGTCGCGGTGTGTCCGGCCGATGCGATAGCGATGTTCGAGCCCGCCGAAGCGGCGGTCTGAAAGGAGACCAGGATGAAAGTTGCGAGTCTGGTGGTACGGGCGCGGCCCGAGCGGCTGACGGCTCTCGGCGAAGCGCTGCGCCAGATGCCGGGCGTCGAGGTCCATGCGGTTCAGCCGGAGGGCCGCATCGTCGTCACCGTCGAGGACGTGGACGGCGTGTACCCCGCCGAGAGCATCGTGTCGATTCACAACCTGGGCGGCGTCATCGGCGTCTCCCTTGTTTACGAGTACTCCGACGAAGAGACCGGATCCGAGACCGAGGAGGCCATGCAATGAAACTCACCAGGCGCGATTTCATCAAGTCGAATGCGGCGGCCGCGGCAGCGGCGACGGTCGGGGCGCAGCTCCCCGGCAACGCGCTCGCCCAGAGCCCGCGACAGAAGATCGGGTGGGACAAGGCGCCATGCCGCTTCTGCGGCACCGGCTGCAGCGTGCTGGTCGGCACGCAGGAGGGCCGCGTGGTCGCCACGCAGGGCGATCCGGACGCGCCGGTCAACAAGGGGCTGAACTGCATCAAGGGCTACTTCCTCTCGAAGATCATGTACGGCGCAGACCGCGTGAAGACGCCGCTCCTGCGCAAGAAGAACGGCAAGTACGACAAGAACGGCGAGTTCGAGCCCGTCTCGTGGAAAGAGGCCTTCGACATCATGGAGGCCAAGTGGAAGGAGACGCTCAAGAAGCACGGTCCGGAGGCGGTGGGCATGTTCGGCTCCGGCCAGTGGACCGTGTGGGAAGGCTACGCGGCGGTCAAGCTCATGAAGGGCGGCTTCCGCTCGAACAACATCGATCCGAACGCGCGCCACTGCATGGCCTCGGCGGTGGCGGGCTTCATCCGCACGTTCGGCATCGACGAGCCGATGGGCTGCTACGACGATCTCGAGAATGCGGACGCCTTCGTGCTGTGGGGCGCGAACATGGCCGAGATGCACCCGATCCTGTGGTCGCGGCTCACCGACCGGCGCCTCTCCGCGCCGCACGTGAAGGTGGCGGTGCTCTCGACGTTCGAGAACCGCTGCTTCGAGCTCGCCGATCAGCAGATCGTCTTCACGCCGCAGACCGATCTCGCGATCCTGAACTTCATCGCGAATCACATCATCCAGAGCGGCAAGGTCAACAAGGAGTTCGTGGGCCAGCACGTCAAGTTCGCGCGCGGCAACGACGACATCGGTTACGGGCTGCGGCCGACCGACCCGCGCGAGCAGAAGGCGAAGAACGCGAAGGCCGC
>JAJDOG010000087.1 GCA_022340285.1 Betaproteobacteria bacterium | reverse complement strand
CCTTCCAGATCCAGCACCTGCGCCCCCTGGCGCGCGAGCGCTTCGAGCAGCCGGCTCTTTGCACTGCCGGTTTCGCCGCAGAGCACGAGATAGCGGAATCGGTCGGGCAGCGTCTCGAGGCTCTCCACCACCAGGCGCCGGTACGACTTGTATCCGCCTTCGAGTTGCGCGGCCTGCCAGCCGATCTCGCGCAGTACGTGGACCATGGCCGCCGATCGCTTGCCGCCGCGCCAGCAATACACGAGCGGCCGCCAGGAGCGGTCTTTCTTCGCGAGGCGGGTCTCGAGATGGCGTGCGATATTGTGCGCGACCAGGGCTGCCCCGCGACGCTTCGACTCGAAGGGCGATACCTGCTTGTACAGCGTTCCGATCTCGGCGCGTTCCGCGTCGTCCAGCACCGGGAGGTTCTGCGCGCCGGGAACGTGGTCCTCGGCGTATTCGGCGGGCGAGCGGACGTCAATGACCTCTTCGAAGAGGTCGATTTGCGCGACGGTTGCGGAATCCGGAAACTTCATCTCTGCGTATCGGTCGGAGACATCGGGCTAGTCTAACGACAGCGCAACGACCAGCGACGAACCATCCACTCCACAATAGGACGAGACATAGAACGACACATAGAACGACACAACAGAACGACACAACAGAACGACAATAGACGACAATACGCACCGATTCTACACGCGCGCCACGAGGAGACTCCGTTGAACGCCCCTGATCCGGCCCCGATCCGCCTGACGCAATTCAGCCACGGCGGCGGCTGCGGTTGCAAGATCGCGCCGGCCGTCCTGTCGGAAATTCTCGCAAAGTCACCGGTGCGGGGGCTGCCGCCGGCGCTGATGGTGGGCATCGAGTCGAGCGACGATGCGGCGGTCTACCGCCTGAACGATCACCAGGCGATCGTGGCGACGACCGATTTCTTCACGCCGATCGTGGATGACCCGTACGACTTCGGCCGCATCGCCGCAACCAACGCGATCTCCGACGTGTACGCGATGGGCGGCCAGCCCATCCTGGCACTCGCGATCGTCGGCATGCCGCTCGACAGGCTGCCCGTCGAGGTGATCCGGCGCATCGTCGCAGGCGGCGAATCGGTGTGCGAGGCGGTCGGCATTCCCATCGCCGGCGGGCACTCGATCGACACCGTCGAACCGATCTACGGACTGGTGGCGCTCGGCGTGGTGCATCCGGAAAAGGTCAAGCGTAACGACGGTGCGCGGCCGGAGGACGTGCTGGTGCTCGGCAAGCCGCTCGGCGTGGGGATTCTTTCGGCAGTGCTGAAGAAGGGTCAGCTCTCTGCCGAGGGGTACGCGCAGATGCTTGCCGCGACGACACAGCTCAACACGACGGGCATCCGGCTCGCCGATCTGCGCGGCGTGCACGCGATGACTGACGTCACCGGGTTTGGGCTCGCGGGTCATCTGCTCGAAATCTGCCGCGGCTCGAAGCTCGGCGCGACAGTGCGATTCGATGACTTGCCGATCCTGCCGGTGGCGCGTGAATGGGCGATGCAGGGTGTGGCGACCGGTGCTTCCGACCGTAACTGGCTCGGATACGGAAGCGACGTTTCCCTTCCCGCGGACTGGGCGGAGTGGAAGACAAAGCTCTTGACCGATCCGCAGACGAGTGGCGGTCTGCTGCTGGCGTGCGCACCGGAGACGGCGGAGGCCGTGATCGCGGAATTCCGGCGTGACGGCTTCGATGATGCCCGCGTGATTGGCTCGCTTGCGGCCGGATCGCAGCGAGTGACGGTGATCTGAACGGGTCAGCGCGAAGCGGCTCCGTCCTCCAGCAGAGGTTTCAGTCCCCTCCAGATCGTGTCGAGAATGATCGGCTGCGCGGCGGCCGTCGGATGCAGATTGTCGGACAGGAAATAGTCCCGGGTGGTGGCGATCCCTGCGAGCATGAACGGCACGAGCGCCGCGTTCTGCTCCGTGGCGACTTCCGCGAAGACCTGCTCGAATTCCCGGGTGTACCTCGGGCCGTAGTTCGGCGGCATTCGGCTCCCCACCACAAGCACCTTGCTTCCGGCGCTTTTCGCCGTGCGGACGATGCGGTTGAGATTTGCCTTCATCTGGTCCACCGGGAGGCCGCGCAGCCCGTCGTTGGAACCAAGCGCGACGATGACGATCGAAGGTCGGGTGCGCTTCACCGCATCGGCGATGCGTGTGGCGCCGCCGCTCGACGTTTCACCGCTGATGCTCGCGTTCGCGACGGTATAATCGAGCTTGTTCTGGCGCAGGCGCTCCTCGAGGAGGGTAGGCCAACCTTCCCGGGCGCCGATGCCGTAGGCGGCCGAAAGGCTGTCGCCGAAGACGAGAATCGTGGCCGCGGCGGCGGCCGGGCACCAGGCCGCAGCAAGAACGACTAGGATCAGTTTCCTGAGCATGTCCGAATCATCCGTTACGCCGATCGTTCGCGCGACCGGCCTGTCGAAAAGTGTCCGCAGCGGCGACGCGTTGCTCGCAATTCTGACGGATATCGACCTGGAGGTCATGCCCGGCGAGGCGGTTGCCGTCGTGGGCGCGTCCGGCTCGGGCAAGTCCACGCTGCTCGGCCTGCTCGCCGGGCTCGACACGCCGAGCGCGGGGTCGATACGCATCGACGGCGCGGAGCTCTTCGATCTCGACGAGGATGGTCGCGCCGCGCTGCGGGCGCGGCTGCTCGGCTTCGTCTTTCAGTCGTTCCAGCTGTTGCCCGCGCTGAACGCGCTCGAGAACGTGTCGCTGCCGCTCGAGCTCGCCGAGCGGGGCGACGCGGAGCCGGCGGCGCGCGCGATGCTGGAGCGGGTGGGTCTGGGCGAGCGGCTGACGCACTACCCCAAGACCCTCTCGGGCGGCGAGCAGCAGCGCGTCGCGCTGGCGCGCGCGTTCGTGCAGCAGCCAAAGCTGTTGCTAGCCGACGAGCCGACCGGAAACCTCGACGCTGCGACCGGGGAGGGGATCATCGATCTCCTTTTCAGGCTGAACGCCGAAAACGGCACGACTCTGCTGCTCGTGACGCACGACGAAATGCTCGCGCGCCGCTGCAACCGGCTCGTCCGCCTTTCCGCCGGCCGGATCGTGAACGGCGCGACGGCGTGAGCGATTCGAGAAGGTGCTGAGGGACATGACCCGCAAAGCGACGTTGCCGCTTCGCATGCTCGCCCGCGACTGGCGGGCCGGGGAATTGCGCGTGCTCGCCGCAGCGCTTGTCATCGCGGTGGCAAGCGTGACGAGCGTCGCATTCTTTGCCGATCGCGTGCGCCAGGCGCTGGTACGGGATGCCCATCAGTTGCTCGGCGGCGATCTGCTGCTCGTGGCCGATGAGCCGTGGCCCGACAACATCCGCGACGAGATCGCGAAACGGCGCCTGCGCCAGGCCGAGGCGACATGGTTCATCAGCATGGCGCGTCACGGCGACGTGGCACACCTTTCCGGCATCAAGGCGGTGTCGAGCAACTATCCCTTGCGAGGTCGCATGCGGATCGCGGACGCGCCGAACGCAGCGGACCGACCCACCGAGCATGGGCCGGATCCGGGCACGGTCTGGCTGGACGAGCGCCTGTTCAGCCTCCTCAATCTGAAAGTCGGTGAATCGATCGAGCTCGGGGACGCGCGCTTGAAGGTGGCTGCCGTGCTGACCCTCGAGCCGGACCGTGGCGCGAGCTTCTTCAACCTTGCGCCGCGCGTGATGATGAGCCTGGCGGACGTGCCGGCGACGGGACTCGTGCAGACCGGAAGCCGCGTCTACTACTACCTTGTTGCGGCGGGAGAAGCCGAAGCGATCAATGCGCTCGGCGAGTGGTTGAAGCCCCGGCTGGGGCGCGGGCAGCGCCTCGAATCGCTCGAGAACGCGCGCCCCGCGGCACGCGCAACGATCGAGCGCGCGGAGCAATTCATCGGGCTCACGGCGCTGCTCGCGGTCATCCTCGCCGCCGTTGCGATCGCGCTGTCGACACGTCGTTTCACCCGGCGCCATCTCGATGGCTACGCCGTCATGCGATGCCTCGGCGCGACACAACGGCGACTCGTCTCGCTGTTCGCCTGGGAATTCGCGGTGCTCGGCATACTGGCCAGCGCGCTCGGCTGTGCGCTCGGATTCGCCGTGCAGGCCGGCCTCGAGTACTGGCTGGGCCGCCTGTTCGTGGTCCCGCTTCCGGCGCCGACCATCCGTCCCGCGCTGCAAGGTTTCGGCACCGGGATCGTCATCCTGCTGGGTTTTGCCGTGCCGCCACTGTTGCAGCTCAAGAACGTCCCGGCGTTGCGGGTGATCCGGCGCGACGCTGGCCCAGCGAAGCAGGGCGCGCTCGTCGCATACGGAATCGGCCTGGCCGCTTTCGCCGGGCTCATCTTCTGGCAAGCGGGCAGCGCGAAGCTCGCCGGGTACGTGCTCGGCGGCTTCCTGGTGGCGCTCGTCGTGTCCGGGGCGCTCGGATATTTCCTGATCCAGATGATCGCGAAGCTCGGCGCGCGCGCGCGTGCGTCATGGCACTATGGGCTGGCCAGCCTGCGCCGTCGGAGCGTTGCCAATACCGTCCAGGTTTCTGGCCTGGCGCTCGGACTCACCGCAATTCTGCTGCTTACTTTCACGCGCGGGGATCTGCTCGAGGCGTGGCGCGCCAAGACGCCCCCGGACGCGCCGAACCGGTTCATCCTGAACATCCAGCCCGATCAACGCGTGCCGCTCGCGGAGTTCTTCGCGGCCGAGCATCTGCCCCCGCCCGTCACCTATCCCATGGTTCGAGGGCGCTTGATGGCCATTAACGACCGGGCGGTCAACGCGGAGACCTACGAGGATCAACGCACCAAGCGCCTCGTCGAGCGCGAGTTCAATCTTTCGTTCATGGAAGACTTGCCTGCCCACAACAGCGTTTCGGTGGGGCGGTGGTTCCAGCCGCAGGACCTGGCGCGCGGGGCGCTTTCGGTCGAGGAGGGGATCGCAAAGCGGTTGAACATCGGCGTGGGCGATACGCTCACCTGGTCGGTGGCCGGACGCGAGTTCACGGCGCCGGTGACGAATCTGCGCAAGCTCAACTGGGACTCGATGCGAGTCAACTTCTTCGTGATCACGACGCCGAACCTCCTCGACGACCGGCCGACGAGCTACTTGACGAGCTTCTACCTGCCAGGCGGTGCCCACGAGGCGATGAACCGATTGATCGGGCGATTCTCGAACCTCACGGTCGTTGACATGAGCGCCATCCTCAACCAGGTGCTCAGGATCGTCGATCAGGTCGTGAACGCGGTGCAGATCGTTTTCCTGTTCGCGCTGGCCGCGGGAGTGCTCGTGCTGTATTCGGCGTTGCTCGCGACCCAGGACGAGCGGCTACAGGAGGCGGCGGTCATGCGTGCGCTCGGCGCGGCCCGCGCGCAGATCGCGAAGGCTCAGCAGGCGGAGTTCCTTGCGCTCGGCCTGATCGCCGGCATGCTGGCTTCGATTTCCGCGTTCAGCATCGGGTACGTGCTTGCCGATCGCGTGTTCAACTTTCCTTACGCGTTCAGCAGCTGGATCTGGGTGGCCGGCCCGATCCTGGGGCTCGCGTGCGTCAGCTTCAACGCCTGGATGGGCGCGCGCGCGGCGCTCAATCATCCGCCGATGCTCGCGTTGCGCGAGGCCGCATGAAGGGCGCGGCTCGCGTTTGACGCGCTCCCGGTAGAATTGGCGGTTTGGCCCACGATTCTCCGCAGCAATTCCCATCTACCGTATGAACAAGGAGCTCATGCTCGTCGGCGGGGCCCGCCAGAACAATCTGAAGGGCCTTGACCTCGAGCTCCCGCTGCATCAGCTGATCGTCGTGACCGGCGTCTCCGGGTCCGGCAAGTCCTCGCTCGCGTTCGACACGATCTACGCCGAAGGTCAGCGCCGCTACGTCGAGACGTTCTCTCCCTATGCGCGGCAGTTCCTCGATCGCATGGACAAGCCGCGCGTCGAGCGCATCGAAGGGATCCCACCGTCCATCGCGATCGACCAGACGAATCCGGTCCGCACCTCGCGATCCACTGTCGGCACGATGACGGAGCTCGCCGACCATCTGAAGCTGCTCTTTGCGCGCGTGGCCGCGCTTCACTGCCGGGGATGCGGACGGCTGGTCAGGCGCGACACGCCCCAGTCGGTTTGCGAACAGCTTCTCGCCCGCGGCGAGACGGGAGACGCGCCGGCGCTCATCACGTTCCCGGTCACCGTTCCGCAGAACTTTGGCGAGGCCGAGGTGCTGCAACTTCTGGAGCGTCAGGGTTATACGCGAGTGCACGCAAAGCGCGGCGCGACGCTCGAGATCCTCCAAGACCGCGTTCGTCTCGCCGCCGAGAACCGCAGCCGGATCACGGAAGATCTGGAAGCCGCCTTCAAGATCGGCGGCGGCCGCGCCACCGTCCACCCGGGCGGCGACGCAGGTCTGCCGCTCCGCTTCTCGTCGGATCTGCATTGCGCGGACTGCGACATTCACTACCGCGAGCCGGTGCCGAGCATGTTCTCGTTCAACTCGCCCCTGGGGGCATGCGAGACCTGTCGCGGCTTCGGCCGGACCATGGGAATCGACTACGGGCTGGTCGTCCCGGACGAGGGCAAGACGCTGGCCGACGGCGCGATCCGGCCCTGGCAGACCCAGAGCTACCGGGAATGCCAGGACGACATGATGAAGTTCGCCCGCAAGCGCGGCATTCCGGTCGACGTGCCGTGGCGCGAGCTCACCGACGCGCAGCGCGAGTGGGTGATCGAGGGCGAGGGACCGTGGACAAAGAAGGTCTGGTACGGGGCACGGCGCTTCTTCGACTGGCTCGAGACCAAGAGCTACAAGATGCACATCCGGGTGCTGCTGTCCAAGTACCGCGCGTACAACAGCTGCAACGCGTGCGGCGGTGCGCGGCTTCGCACCGAGGGGCTGCTCTACCGCCTGGGGTCGCATGCCTGTGCGGACCGGGTGATGCCGCGCGGTGCGCGCTTCCGGCCGGTCGGAACGGCCTTCACGGACCAGGCGTTCGCCGAGCTGCCGGGCCTGACGATTCACGACGTGATGCTGCTGCCGATCGACCGATGCAGCGAGTTCTTCGAGCAGGTGCGGCTTCCGGCGCCGCTCGACGAAGCCACGGAGCTGCTGATCGGTGAGATCCGTACACGGCTTCGCTACCTGGTCGAGGTCGGGCTCGGCTATCTCACGCTCGATCGTCAGTCGCGAACTCTCTCGGGTGGGGAAGTCCAGCGCATCAACCTCACCACCGCCCTCGGCACCTCGCTCGTGAATACCCTGTTCGTGCTCGATGAGCCTTCGATCGGCCTGCATCCGCGCGACGTGCGCCGGATCGTGGGCGTGCTCGAGCGACTCCGCGATGCCGGCAACTCGCTCCTGGTCGTCGAGCACGATCCGCAGATCATGCTTGCCGCGGACCAGATCCTCGATCTCGGGCCGGGACCGGGCGAGCGGGGCGGGGAAGTCGTCTTCTTCGGGCCGCCCGGGGCGCTGGTTCGGGATGGCGATACGCTGACCGCGCAATACCTGCGTGGCGAGAAGGTGGTCTCCGACCGGGCGCGCACGGCCGGAAGCCACGGCATCGCGGTGAATGCGTGGCTTGAAGTCCTGGGCGCGTCCGAGCACAACCTCAAGGAGGTCGATGTCCGGATTCCGCTCAGCCATTTCGTCTGCGTGACCGGCGTGTCCGGGTCGGGCAAATCGACGTTGATCGAGGAAGTGCTCTATCGCGGTCTGACGAAGCTCAAGGGAAAGCCGGTGGACGTTCCCGGTCGGCATCGGGCGATCATTGGACACGAGCACATCGAGAAGACGGTCCTGATCGATCAGTCGCCGATCGGCAAGACGACGCGCTCGAATCCGGCCAGCTACGTCGGTGCGCTGGATGCCATACGCAAGCTATTCGCGGACGAACCTCTCGCCAAGGAGCGGGGCTACACCGCGGGAACCTTCAGCTTCAACGCCGGAAATGGCCGCTGCGCCACCTGCGGCGGAAACGGCTTCGAGCACGTCGAGATGCAGTTTCTGTCCGACGTCTACCTGCGCTGTCCCGATTGCGACGGCCGCCGCTATCGGCCCGAGGTGCTCGAAGTGAAATGGCGGCCCGCAGGGGCGGGCCGGGGCGTGCAGCCGAAGTCGATCGCCGAAGTGCTCGAGATGACGATCGACGACGCGGTGGCGTTCTTCGCCGGCCACCCGGAGGTGATGCGGAGCATGGAGCCTCTGCAGGCGGTCGGCCTCGGCTACCTGAAACTCGGCCAGCCGGTTCCGACGCTCTCCGGCGGCGAAGCGCAGCGGCTCAAGCTCGCCGGGAATCTGGCGGCGGGCGGAAACGGGGGGGTGGGAACACTCTTCCTGTTCGATGAACCCACCACCGGGTTGCATTTCGAGGACGTCGCGAAGCTGTTGCAGGCATTCCGCAGGCTCCTCAAGGCAGGTCACTCGCTCGTGGTGATCGAGCACAACCTCGACGTGATCCGCGCTGCGGACTGGGTGATCGACCTCGGACCGGAAGGCGGCGACGGAGGCGGCGAGGTGGTGTGCCTCGGCACGCCTGAACAGGTGGCGCGCCATGCGCTGAGTCACACCGGCGCTGCGCTGCGCGACTATGAGGCGGCGCTCGGCAAGGGATATGTCCAGCCCGGAATGCCTGTCGCGCCGGAGCCCGCGCGGATCGGCTCGCGCGCCATCCGCATTCACAACGCTCGCGAGCATAATCTCAAGAACATCGACGTGCACATCCCGCGCGACCGCTTCACCGTCATCACGGGTGTATCGGGAAGCGGGAAGAGTACGGTGGCCTTCGACATCCTGTTTGCCGAAGGCCAGCGGCGCTATCTCGAATCGCTGAACGCCTATGCGCGCCAGTTCGTCCAGCCGGCCGCACGCCCGGAAGTCGACGCGATCTACGGCATTCCTCCGACCGTCGCGATCGAGCAGCGCACGAGTCGCGGCGGACGCAAGAGCACCGTGGCGACCGTCACGGAGATCTACCATTTCCTGCGGTTGCTTTTCGTCAAGCTGGGTGTGCAGCATTGCCCCGACTGCGCGATCCCCATCGAACCTCAGACGCCCGAATCGATCGTGGCGAAGATCCTGCGCGAGCATCGCGGCAAGCGTGTGCACCTGCTCGCGCCGCTCGTGGTCGCGCGCAAGGGTTATTACACCGACCTTGCGAAATGGGCGGCCGGCAAGGGCTACGCGCATCTGCGCGTCGATGGGGTGCACACGCCGACCGACAGCTGGCCACGTTTGGCGCGCTACAAGGAGCACGATATCGAGCTGCCCGTGGGGTCGATCGACGTCGGTGCGCGCAGCGAGCGCGAGTTGCGCGGGCTGATCGACGAGGCGCTCGCGTTCGGCAAGGGCAATGTGATCGTCGCGGTCGACGGCGTGCGCTCCCGCGCGGCCGCGAAAGCCCGGAACGGTGCCGTTCGCGCCAAAGGGGCGGCTAATCGGGGAGCGGGCCGCGCAAAGGAAGCGCGCCCGAAAAGCGGTGAGACGATCTTTTCAACCAAGCGCGCGTGCCCGCGCTGCAGCCGCAGCTTCCCGGAGCTTGACCCGCGCCTCTTCTCGTACAACTCGAAGCACGGCTGGTGCGAGAGCTGCTACGGCACGGGCGTGAAGCTCGCTGGGTTCGACTCGGAGCAGACGGGCGAGGAGATCTGGTGGAACGAATGGTGGGAAGGCGAGGCGGCGATCTGCCCGGCCTGCGAGGGCAGCCGGCTGAATCCCACCGCGCTCGCCGTGCGATTTCACGGCCGCAGCATCGCGGAGCTGGCGCGGCTGTCCGTCGAGGACGCCCAGGAGCAGTTCCGCAAGCTCCGTCTGGGCGGCCGCGACGCCGAGATCGCGCGCGACATCCGCGCGGAGCTCGACTCGCGGCTGGAGTTTCTCACGCAGGTCGGCCTCTCCTATCTGTCGCTCGACCGCGCGGCGCCGACGCTGTCCGGGGGCGAGGCGCAGCGCATCCGACTTGCCGCGCAGCTCGGCTCGAACCTGCGCGGCGTGTGCTACATCCTCGACGAGCCGACCATCGGGCTGCATCCGCACGACAATCAGCGCCTGCTCGCCACGCTGGCGCAGCTTCGCGACAAGGGCAACGCGGTGGTGGTGGTCGAGCACGACGAGGAGACGATCCGCCACGCCGAGCATCTGATCGACCTCGGTCCCGGGGCGGGCGTTCACGGCGGGCGGGTGGTCGCGGAAGGCTCGCTCGACGATGTGATGGCCGCCGCGGACTCTCTCACGGGACGCGCACTGGCGAGGCCGCTCGTGCATCCGGTGCTCGGAAGCCGCCGCCCGGTCCTCCTGACGGGTAGCGGCAAGGCGCGTACCCCGGCGCTCGAACTGATCGGGGCGAAGCTGCACAACCTCAAGGATCTGCGCGCGCAGATTCCGCTCGGGCGCCTCGTGTGCGTGACCGGAATCTCCGGCAGCGGCAAGAGCACGCTGGTGCGCGACGTCCTGCACGACAACCTGAGAGCGCTGGTTTCCGCGAAGCGCGGCAAGGCTGCGCTGCGCGGCTGTCGCGAAGTCCGCGGCGCCGAGCGGATCACGCGCGTGTTGGAAGTGGACCAGACGCCGATCGGCAAGACACCGCGCTCCTGTCCGGCGACATACGTCGGATTCTGGGACGACATCCGCAAGCTTTTTGCCGGTACGCCGGACGCGCGGTTGCGCGGCCACAACCCGAGCCGTTTCTCGTTCAACGTTGCCGGCGGGCGTTGCCCGGCTTGCGAGGGGCAGGGCCTCAAAACGGTCGAGATGAGCTTTCTGCCGGACGTGAAGGTCGCGTGCGACATCTGCCGCGGCCAGCGTTTCAACGACGAGACGCTTGCGGTCCGCTATCGCGACAAGACGATCGCGGAAGTGCTGGCGATGAGCGTCGACGAGGCGGTCGAGTTCTTTTCGGCGCATCCTCCGATTCACCATGCGTTGCGGCTGCTGCAGGATGTCGGGGTCGGCTATCTCACACTCGGCCAGGCGAGCCCGACGCTTTCCGGAGGCGAGGCGCAGCGCATCAAGCTCGTGACCGAGCTCGCCAAATTCAAGCCCGCGGCGCCCTCGCGCATCCGCAAGAAGGGCATGGAGGTCGAGACCGGCGCGAAAGGGACGACGCTGTACGTGCTCGACGAGCCGACGATCGGACTGCACATGGCCGACGTCGAGAAGCTCATCCGCGTTCTCCACCGCCTGGTGGACGCCGGCAACAGCGTCGTGATCATCGAGCACGATCTTGACGTGGTGGCGGAAGCCGACTGGGTGATCGATCTCGGCCCCGAAGGGGGCGACGCGGGCGGAAAGATCGTCGCGCAGGGCACGCCCGAAGAGATCACCAGCATGAAGCGCGATTCGTACACTGCCGTAGCGCTGGCGCGGTTCTTGCGCAGCCGACATCGGACGGAGCACCGGGCGCGCGCCGTCGCAGCCGGGTAGCAACACACGGCTGCGGGTTTTCTCGCGGGGCCGCTGCGGGTACCATGACGCGTGCGAACAACGGAGCCGCACAGGTCAGTAAGGAATTCCGGTTCCACTCGACCAAAATCCGAACAACACCGAGGAAAATCCGTGACCGCCACCCCTCTGCGCCAGCACGTACCGTCCCAGCAATCCTTTCCGCGCGTGACAGCGGACCGATTCAGGGAGGTCCGGGCGGCGACGGAACGTCTTGCCGAGCCTCTGTCGCCGGAGGATTGTGCGCTGCAGTCGATGCCCGACGCGAGTCCGATCAAGTGGCATCTCGGCCATACCACGTGGTTCTTCGAGACCATGGTGCTCGAGAAGGCGGAGTCCGGATTCCGTCCGATGCGGCCGGAATTCCGAGTCCTGTTCAACTCGTACTATGTTGCGATCGGCCCGCGCCATCCTCGCCCGCAGCGCGGAATGCTCTCACGGCCCTCGCTCGAGGAGGTGCGTGCATATCGTGCCAACGTCGACGAGCGCATGCTCCGCCTGATCGAGCGGGGCGTCGAGCCGGCGGTGGACGCGCTGATCGAGCTCGGACTGCACCACGAGCAGCAGCATCAGGAGCTTGCCCTCACCGACCTGAAGAACCTGCTTTCGCTCAATCCGCTCAACCCGGCATATCGCCCCGCGCCGGCGGCCAGCGATGCGCGCCCCTCCGCGCGGGTCTGGCGCCGGTTTCCCGGTGGCGAGCGCGAGATCGGCCATCGCGGCGCGGATTTCTGCTTCGACAACGAGACGCCACGCCACCGCGTGCTGTGCGATGCCTACGAGCTGGCGTCGCGGCCGGTCACCAATGCGGAGTTCCTCGAGTTCATGGCCGACGGCGGTTATGCACGTCCCGAGCTCTGGCTGTCGGACGGCTGGGATACGCGCACCGCGCTCGGCTGGGAATCGCCGTGCTACTGGGAACACACGGGGGAGCGCAACGGCGGAACATGGCATGTGTTCACGCTGGGCGGCCTGCTTCCCGTCGTCCCGGACGAACCGGTCTGCCACGTGAGCTACTACGAGGCGGACGCGTACGCGCGCTGGGCGAGCGCCCGTCTACCGAGCGAGATCGAGTGGGAACTCGCCGCCGCGAGCGTGCCCGTCAGCGGAAACTTTGTCGAAAGCGGGCGCCATCATCCCGATGTCGCGCCCGGCACGGGAGGCGAGCTGAGCCAGATGTTCGGTGACGTCTGGGAGTGGACGCAGAGTCCGTACGGCGGCTATCCCGGATTCAAGCCTGCGGCGGGAGCGGTCGGCGAATACAACGGGAAGTTCATGGCGAACCAGCTCGTTCTGCGCGGCGGCTCGTGCGCAACACCGGCGTCGCACATCCGCGCGACCTACCGCAACTTCTTCTATCCGCAGCAGCGCTGGCAGTTCATGGGTATGCGCCTCGCGCGCGACGCGGCGTAGACATCCGGCAGCCGCTCAGAACAAGTACTTTCGACCCACCGCCGGAGGCACCAGAACGTCTTCCGGAAAGCTCGTCGACGGCGTGCAGTTGACTGGCCGGATCAGACGCCTTCGGTGGCCTCGCCAGCCGATTCGCGTTGCGTCAAGGCGCGGTTGCTCGACGGGCGGGAGGTCCCGCCAGCTGGTTGGTCAGACTCGACTCGCGCTTGTAGAAACCCTCGGTGTGAAAGGTCTCTGCGAGCTTGAAATGCTCGTAGTCGAGATGGTGACAGATCTCGTGCACCAGGGTTCGCAGGAAAGTGCGAAAGGCAACCGGCCGCTTGTGGTGCGCGGTGCGCATCCACAGCGAGATCTCCGGCGTGCGGCCGTCGGTGCCATCGTAGAGTCCGTGCAGCTCGCCCCAGTCGGCGCGCGGGCGCACCGCGAGCACCTTCATCCTCACCCGGCGCACCTGCATCTGGTCGCAGAGGCCGTTCGCCAGCCGCTGGCACGCCAGCTCGAGCTCATCGCGGTTTTCGCGTGCGAGCCAGTGCTCGACGCGGGTGACGAGCGGCGCCAGGGCTTCGGGCGCTGGAAGCCGGACAGCGTGGATCTCGTCGCTACGGCGATAGATCTTCTTCCGCGCGGCGGAGAGGCGATCGTAATAGGCGAAGGGCATGGGGCGTCCAGGGCGGTCACGGTATCTTCTCGCGGAGCGTCCGCTTCATCACCTTGCCGTTCGCGTTGCGCGGTAGCGGCTCGTCGAGCAGGGTGAAGAAATCCGGCACCTTGTAGTCGGCGAGGTGCTTGACGCAGTGCTTGCGCAGCGTCGCCGCCGTGCAGCGTCGATCGCGCAGCACGACGAATGCGTGCGATTTTTCGCCCAGCACGGGATCGGCTCGCGCAACGAGGGCTGCCTCGGCGACTGCCGGGTGTGTCGACAGCGCGCTCTCGACTTCGGCGCTGTACACCTTGTATCCGCCGCGATTCACGAGGTCCTTCTTGCGGTCGAAGAGTCGCACGAACCCGTCGGGATCCATTGACCCGATGTCCCCGGACTTCCAGTAGCTGCCGGCGAATTCGCGGGCGTTGGCCTCCGGATTGTCCCAGTAGCCCGGCACGACCATCGGCCCGGCGATCCAGAGCTCGCCGGCCTCGCTCGGCGGGACATCATGACCGCGCTCGTCCACGACGCGCACCTCGCCGCACGGGACACTCACGCCGACGCTGTCGAGATGTGCCGCCTGCAGATCCGCCGGCATCATCGTCGTCGGGGATGTGGTCTCGGTGGCTCCATATGCGTTGACGAGCGCAAGTTCCGGCAACCTCTCCGCCAGCATCCGCAACGTGCCCTCGGGCATCGGCGCGCCGCCGAAGCCGCCCACGCGCCACGCCGAGAGATCGTAGTCGTCGAAATCGGGATCGCGCAGGAGGAGGGCGTAGATCGCCGGCACGACGAGCGTGTGCGTCATGCGCTCGTGCCCGGCGAGTGCGAGGAATGCGCTTGCCTTGAACTCCCGCATCATGATCACGCATCCGCCCACGCCGAGCATCGTGAACAGGATCGCTGCAAGACCGGTGACGTGGCTCGCCGGTACGGCAAGCAGCGAGCGGTCCCGGGCGGTGAGCCGCATGCACGCGCGGTAGTGCAGCACAGTGTGCACGAGGTTCAGATGCGTGAGCATCGCGCCCTTGGGATGACCGGTCGTGCCCGAGGTGTAGAGGATCACGGCGGTATCTTCCTCGCCGACATCGGCGATCGGGACGTCGGGCGCGGCGGCATCGAGCAGCGGTTCGAACGGCATTGTGCCCGGCGCGTTCCCGGCCACGGCGAACCGCAACGTGAGCGCCGGCGTCTCGCCCAGCTCGGGCAGCCGATCGGCCAAGTCCGTGTCCAACACGACCGCTTTGGCGCCGCACTGATCGAGGATGTAAGTGAGCTCGTCCCGCTGCTCGCGCGTATTGAGCGGCACCACGATACCGCCAAGCCGCAGCGTGGCAAGCGTCGTAAGCACGAACTCGAGATCGTTTCGGCAGAAGATCGCGACGCGATCGCCCCGCTGCACGCCTCGCTGCGCCAGGTTCGCGGCGACACGTGCGGCGAGCCGATCGAGATCTGCATAGCGCAGCCGTCGCTCGAGCGAGAC
The DNA here is from genome assembly GCA_022340285.1 of Betaproteobacteria bacterium. Lineage (GTDB taxonomy): Bacteria > Pseudomonadota > Gammaproteobacteria > Burkholderiales > SG8-39 > JAABRB01. The sequence goes on along the minus strand of JAJDOG010000087.1, from coordinate 96,522 downwards.
GACCGCCTCGTGCTCGGGAAATGCCGCTACCGAAGCGGCGATCAGGGCGTTCACGTTCGCCGGCCGCTCGGCGAAGCAGCGCATCTCGCGGCCGAAATGCGTCTCGACGCGCACGGCGGGCACCGGATAGCCGGCCCAGTGATTCGTCATTCTGCGGAGCCTTTCACCGCTCGATTCTAGCTGGAGCTTGCGCAGCTTGACGGGCCGGGGAGCTCACGGGGTGAGCCATCGAGTGGCTATACTGCCTGGCTATGAGCGAGACGCTATACGGTGAGGCGCTATACATAGTGGTGCTAGGTGGGGTCTTCGGCGCTGCCTTGCTGGCCGTGCTGGTGCTCCAGATCCTGGTGATCAGCCGTCAGCTGCGTGGCGCCGCGGAACTGCGGGCACGGCTGGAAGCCATCGGCCAGCTGGGTGACCGGCAGGAGCGCGACCTTCGCGACGAGCTCGGGCGCGCCAGGCAGGAGACGGCCGAGGCGGCCCGGGCGGCGCGCGCCGAGCTTGGCGACGCGATGGACCGGTTCGGGCACTCGGTACGCGACCAGTTGACACAGATCGCGACCGTGCAGAACAGCCAAATCGACAACTTCGCGCAGAGCCTCGGCGCGCTCACCAAGGCGAACGAAGCAAAGCTCGAGGGCGTGCGGGCCACGGTGGACGACAAGCTGCGTCTCGCCCAGCAGGACGCGCATCAGGGTCGGGAGGAGACCGCCAATACGCTGCGGCGTTTCGGGGAGGGTCTGACCCAGCAGCTGACCTCGATGAGCCAGGCGAACGAAGCGCGGCTCAAGGAGTTGCGCGACACCGTCGAAGGGCGTCTCGAGAAGATCCAGCAGGACAACGCGCAGAAGCTCGAACAGATGCGGCAGACCGTGGACGAGAAGCTGCACGCCACCCTCGAGCAGCGTCTCGGCGAGTCGTTCAAGCTCGTGAGCGAGCGCCTCGAGCAGGTGCACAAGGGTCTGGGCGAGATGCAGTCGCTCGCAGTCGGGGTGGGCGATCTCAAGCGTGTTCTCACGAACGTGAAGACGCGCGGCACCTGGGGCGAGGTGCAGCTTGGCAGCCTGCTCGAGCAGGTGCTGACGCCGGACCAGTACGAACAGAACGTTGCCACCATCCCCGGCAGCCGCGAGCGGGTCGAGTTCGCCATTCGTCTGCCTGGGCGGGACGATGAAGGGTCCCCCGTCTGGCTGCCGGTCGACGCGAAATTCCCGCTCGAGGATTACCAGCGGCTCCAGGAGGCACAGGAGCGCGCGGACCATGACGAGATCGAGAGTGCGGCCAAGGCGCTGGAGGCCCGCTTGCGCGACGAGGCGCGCACCATTCGCGACAAGTACGTCGCGCCGCCGCACACCACCGACTTCGGCCTCCTGTACCTGCCGACCGAGGGGCTCTACGCCGAGGTACTGCGCCGTCCCGGATTGGTGGAGACGCTGCAGCGCGACCACCGCGTGAGCATCGCGGGCCCGACCACGCTGCTCGCAATGCTGAACAGCCTGCAGATGGGTTTCCGCACGCTCGCGATCGAGAAACGCTCGAGTGAGGTGTGGTCGCTGCTCGGTGCCGTGAAGGGCGAGTTCGGAAAGTTCGGCGAGGTGCTGGCCAGGACGCGCCAGCAGCTGCAGAGCGTGACGAACTCGATCGTCGCCGCGGAAACGCGAACACGGCAAATGGAGCGCAAGCTGAAGGACGTCGAGGCTTTGCCGGAGCGCCAAGCCAAGAAGCTGATCGGAAGCGTGCCCGACGACGCTGAGCCGGGCGCGTCAGGGTAAGCAGCTTTGTCTTTTCCCCTCCTCGGAGAGGAGGGGAAGAAGCTTACCGCTTCTGACCTCGCACCAACCGTCAAACCACCCCGTCCATCACCTGGACGCTGACGTAGTCGCCGGCTTCCACGTTGCCGCGGTCGTGCTCGAGCACGATGAAGCAGTTGGCCTCCGACATCGAGCGCAGCACGCCGGAGCCCTGCGTCCCGGTGACCCGCACGCACCATTCGCCGCGCTCGTTCTTTGCCAGGGTGCCGCGCTGAAATTCGGTGCGCCCCGGCTTCTTGCGCAATGCATTGACGCTGCGCGCCTGCACGAGCGGCAACTCGAACGCGTCGGTGCGTCCGGAAAGCGCGAGCAGCGCGTCGCGCACGAACTGGTAGAACGTCACCATGACCGCGACGGGATTGCCGGGCAGCCCGAAGAAGTAAGCGGATCCGATTCTGCCGAAAGCCATCGGTCGGCCCGGGCGCATGGCGATTTTCCAGAAGAGCACTTCACCGAGATCGCTCAGAACCTCGCGCGTGAAATCGGCCTCGCCGACCGAGACGCCACCGGAGGTCACCACCGCGTCCCCCGCGGCGGACGCTTCGCGCAGCGCCTGCGCGAGGCTCTGCCGATCGTCGCGGACCACGCCCATGTCGATGATGTCGCAGCCGAGCCGCGCCAGCATGCCGTGGATCGTGTAGCGGTTCGAGTCGTAGACCTCGCCTTCGCGGAGCACCTGGCCGATCGAGGCCAGCTCATCGCCCGTCGAGAAGAAGGCCACGCGCGGAGGACGTCGCACCGCGATCTCGGCGATGCCGAGCGAGGCGATGAGGCCCAGCTCGGCGGGACGCAGGCACTGTCCGGCACGCAGCACCGGCTTCCCGGCCGCGAGATCCTCGCCGGCGAAACGCATGTTCTGGCCGCGCGCCTGACCCGCCGGGACCACGACGGCGTCCCCGTCGACGCGCACCACTTCCTGGATGACGACCGTGTCGGTGCCGGCGGGCATCACGGCGCCGGTCATCACGCGGACGCACTCGCCTCGTCCGACCTGGCCCGCGAACGTGCGACCGGCGAAGCTGGAGCCGATCTCGCGCAGCCGTGTGTCGCCCGACGGATCGAGGTCGTCGCCGCGAACGGCCCAGCCGTCCATCGCGGAGTTGTCGTGCGCGGGGACGTTCACCGTCGAGATGATGTCCGTGCCGAGCACACGCCCGAGCGCTGCGCGAACGGGCACCTTCTCGTTGACGGTGATCGGCGTCACGTACGAGCGGACGATCTCGCGGGCCTTGTCCACGGCCAGCGCGTTCGGGTCGTAGTCGTCCAGGCAGCTGACGAAGGTCTCGAGCGATCTCATGCAGCGGATTCGAAGCCCTTGAGCTCTTCCCGGGTATTGATATTGGAGAACCCCCCGGCCTCGTCGTCGAACGCCACCTCGACGACCTTCAGCGCGGCGTACCAGGCGTCGATTTTGCGTCCGCCGCCCTCGAGGAATTCGGTCAGATTCGAAAGCACCGATGCGCGCACCAGCGAGAACACGGGATGCGGCTGCGTCCCCGTTTTCGCGACCGCGAGCTCCGCGTCCGCCTTCTCCAGCGCCTCGCGCAGTCGCTCGACCAGGTCGCGTGGGAGGAATGGCGAATCGCAGGGCACCGTGACGAGCAGCGGGCACCCCGCAGCCTGCAGGCCTGCCTGGAGTCCGGCAAGTGGACCGGCGAAGCCGCCGATGCGGTCCGGGACGACGCGATGCCCGAAACGCGCGTACTCATCCCCGTGCTGATTCGCGTTGATGATCACCTCGTCGACCTGCGGCGCGAGGCGTTCGAGCACCCAGGCGACCATCGGCTTGCCGCGGAGCGGCTGGAGGCCTTTGTCCACGCCCCCCATGCGGCGGCCCTGTCCGCCGGCGAGGATCAGTCCGGTAACGCCGCTGCTCACTCGCGGTTCCTGACGCCTCGCTATGCGAGCGCGGTGGGCATCGTGGTCTTCACGAAGCGTTGCTTGCCGGTGAAGAGGAGATAGTGCTTGTTGACCGCGCGGCCGATCATCGTGACGCCGATCCGCGTGGCGATGTCGTGCCCCATCTTGGTCAACCCCGAGCGCGAGACGAGGAAGGGAATCGCCATCTGCGAGGCCTTGATCACCATTTCGGAGGTGAGCCGGCCGGTCGTGTAGAAGATCTTGTCGGACCCGTCGATCCCGTCGAGCCACATCTGGCCGGCAATCGCGTCGACGGCGTTGTGGCGACCGACGTCCTCCACGAACGAGAGTATCTCGCTCCCCATCGGCTCGTTGCTGGCGAGCGCGCAGCCGTGAACCGCGCCCGCGGCCTTGTAGACGGTTTCATGACGCCGCACGGCGTCGAGCAGACTGTAGAGCGTTTCCTCGGTCAGCCTCACGTCGTCGCGCAGCTTGATCGACTCGATCTCCTCCATGAGGTCGCCGAACACGGTTCCCTGCCCGCAGCCGGTGGTCACCGTGCGCTTCTTCATCTTCTGGCGGAGGCCCTTCACGCCCTTGCGCGTCTTGACCACGACCGAATCGGTCTCCCAGTCGACCTGGACCGCGGCGATCTCCTCGATCGAGCCGACCAGCCGCTGGTTGCGCAGATACCCGATCGCCAGGCACTCGGGGGCCTGGCCAAGCGTCATCAGCGTGACGACCTCGCGCTTGTCGACGTACAACGTCAGGGGATGTTCGCCGGCAATGGCCGTGGGCAGCACCTCGCCGCGCTCGTTGAGCGCGTCGACCGTGTACGTGGCCGGCCGCCCGGCGTCCGTCAGTTGGGGGCGATAAGGGGCGTTCATCTCGGCGATCACCCGCCTATGTAGGACATCTCGATCTTCCGCAGCGCGGCCGTCTCGGCCGTGCGGATCTCGGAGTAGCGGTCGGCACGCACCTGCCAGATGCGGTCGATCGCATCGGCGATCTGGTCGTCGGCCGAGCCGTCGCGCAGCAGCGCCCGCAGATCGTAACCGGACGTTGCGAACAGGCACGTGTACAGCATCCCCTCGGTGGACAGGCGCGCGCGCGTGCAGGTCCTGCAGAATGCCTGCGTGACCGAGGAGATCACGCCGATCTCACCGGTGCCATCGCGATACCGCCAGCGCTCCGCGACTTCCCCGTAGTAGTTCGGGTCGACCGCCTCGAGCGGCATCTCGGCATCGATCCTGCGCACGATTTCGGCCGAGGGAACCACGTCGTCCATGCGCCAGCCGTTGGTGGCGCCGACATCCATGAACTCGATGAACCGCACGATATGGCCGCTTCCCTTGAAATGGCGCGCCATATCCAGGACGGTGTGATCGTTGACCCCGCGCTTCACGACCATGTTGATCTTGATGGGCGCCAATCCCGCGGCGGCGGCGGCGTCGATGCCCGCGAGCACGCTTGCCACCGGGTAGTCGGCGTCGTTCATCGCGCGGAACACGCGGTCGTCGAGCGAGTCGAGACTGACCGTGATGCGCTCGAGTCCGGCGCTTTTCAGCGCGCGCGCCTTGCGGGCCAGAATCGACGCATTGGTCGTGAGCGTGAGCTCGAACCCGCCGATATCCACGATCATCCCGATCAAGCGCTCGAGATCCTTGCGCAGCAGCGGCTCGCCACCCGTCAGGCGGATTTTCGACACGCCCTGCGATTTGAAGATTCGCGCGAGCCGGGCGATCTCCTCGAAGGAGAGCACCGCGCTGCGCGGCAGGAACTGGTAGTCTGGCCCGAAGACTTCCTTCGGCATGCAGTACGTGCAACGGAAATTGCAGCGGTCGGTGACCGATATGCGCAGATCACGAAGCGGCCGGCCGCGCGTATCCATGCCGGGTTCCGGTCCGGTGGCGCGCAGTGTCCCCACCGGGGGCAAGGGCTTTGCCCGGCGAGCGTCGACGAGTGGGACAATACGGTCGGTCATCGGTCAGTCATGCGAAACTTGATCTTCGGCCCTCAGGCAAAGCATGATAGCCGTTTCAGCAAAACACTAATTTTAGTGACAAGTGGATGCGGGATCCAAGCGTTCGGGTAGCGGTCATCATGGAGCGGCGCACGCTCGCGAATCGGTGGGAGACGGAGCAATGGGAAGCCGTCGCGGTGATCCCGGATACCGGAAACACCGAGCCGAGTCTGATCAGTGAGGACAGCGCTTCCGCGCGATGGTTGCATCCGGGCTACGAGGTGACGTTGCGGCGGGATGAGGGCGAAGGCTACTTTCTGAACGTGACCAGCGCCGAGCCGCGTCTATTCGTGCAGTGGCAGATGGAGGACGATCGGGCGGTACCGCATCTGGTGAGCGCGAGCTACGACGAGGCGAGCACCTGGATGGACGCCGGCGACCAGGTTGATCCGGTGCCGATGGCGCCCGAGCTCGTGCTCTGGCTCGGGGACTACGTCCGCGACAATTACCGGCCCGAGCCAAAAAAGCGCATCCGGCCGCGCTCGTTCATGCATCCGAAGGACCGCGCCAAGGGCTGAGTGGCTGATGGCAAAGGATACCGAGCCCTTCCTCTCGCGCTGGTCGCGACTGAAGCGCGAAGGCGGCGACGTGGAAGAAGCGCCCGCGCCGGGGAGGGTGTCCACCTCTCCGGAGCCGACTTCCGATGCGCGCAACACGCCGGACACGACGGAGCCGGACGCGCCACTTCCCGATCTGCCGCCAATCGAAGAGCTCACGCCGGAGTCCGACTTCCGGCCGTTCATGGATCCGAGAGTGCCCGACGCCCTGCGCCGTCTGGCGCTGAAGAAGCTGTACGCCGACCCGCATTTCAACGTCCAGGACATGCTCGACGATTTCGCCGAGGACTACACCCTGCTGGAGACGCTTCCCGCCGGGATGGCTGACAGGCTGGCGCATGCCCGGCGCACCTTGCTCGGACACGACGAGGCGGATCGGATCGAGGCGGAGGAGCAGCAGGCTGCAGCTTCAGCCGCTGCAGAGGGTGCGCAGCCGAAGGAAGAATCGGTCGAATCGCCTCCTCCCGCCGAGGAGCCGAGTCAAGCTGCCGGGGACGCGCCTTCGCGGCCGTCCGGCGAACCGCGGACACAGAACGGATAGATGATGGACTTGAAAGGCAAGACGCTGAAGCTGTGCAACTGCAATCGCACGATCCCGCTCGATGCGAAAGGCCTCGCGGCCGCGCTGAAGTCGGGCGATCCGATTCCGGTCCACTCCGAGCTGTGCCGGAAGGAGTCCGGGGCGTTCCAGGCGACGCTGGGCGATCCCGACGTGCTGGTTGCCTGCACGCAGGAGGCCCCGCTTTTCACCGAGCTGGCGTCGCTGGCCGAATCGAAGAGCGAGCTGCGCTTTTTCAATATCCGCGAAGCTGCCGGCTGGTCCGCGGAAGGCAGGCAGGTGACGCCGAAGATCGCCGCGCTGATCGCCGCCGCGGCGCTGCCGGAACCCGACCCCGTGCCGCGCGTCGACTACAAGTCCGGAGGTCAAGTGTTGGTGATCGGCCCGTCCGGTGCCGCCCTCGACTGGGCCAGGCGGCTCGCCGGCCAGCTCGAGCCGAGCGTGCTGATCACGCGCAACGAGGGGGGTGAGCTGCCGGCCGAGCGCCGATACCCGGTGTGGTCCGGGCGCAACGTCAAGGTGTCCGGATATCTCGGCGCATTCGAGGTGGCATGGGAACAGGACAACCCGATCGATCTCGCGCTCTGCACGCGCTGCAACGCGTGCGTGAATGCCTGTCCCGAAAACGCCATCGACTTCACCTACCAGATCGATCTCGATCGGTGCAAGGCGCATCGCCAGTGCGTGAAGGCGTGCGGGGCGATCGGGGCCGTCGACTTCTCACGCGCCGAACGCGCACGGAGTGAGCACTTCGATCTCGTTCTCGATCTATCCGCCGAGCCGCTGCTGCGAACGCCGGATCTGCCGCAGGGGTATCTGGCACCCGGGAGCGATCCGCTCGATCAGTCGCTCGCCGCGGCGCAGCTGACGCAGCTCGTCGGGGAGTTCGAGAAGCCGAAGTTCTTCGCCTACAACGAGCGCATCTGCGCCCACGGGCGCTCGAGCAAGACCGGCTGCACGCGCTGCATCGACGTCTGCTCGACGGGCGCGATCCGGTCGGACGGCGACCGCGTGAAGGTCGAGCCGCACCTCTGTGCAGGATGCGGCGGCTGCGCGACGGTGTGCCCGTCGGGCGCCATGACCCACATGTATCCAGGGGTCCCCTATACGGGGCAGCGACTGAAGACGGTGCTCGGCACCTACCGCGAAGCGGGCGGCAAGGACGCGTGCATCGTTTTTCACAACACGGAAGACGGACGGGCGTTGGTGCACGGGGTCGGGCGGCATGCGGTACGCGGCGGAAAGGGATTACCGGCGCGCATGCTCCCGCTGGATGTGTTCCACGTTGCCTCGGTCGGCATCGACGTCATGCTCGGCGCGATCGCGTATGGCGCCAGCCAGGTGGTCGTGGTGACCACCGGCGGCGAGCCCGAGAGCTATACGGCGGCGCTCGACGGCGAGATGCGGGTCGCGCAGACGATCCTGAACGCGCTGGGCTATGCCGGGCGGCACGTCGAACTCATTCGTGCCGAGACGCCCGCGGCGCTCGAGGAGGCGCTCTGGAAACTCACTCCCGCGCGCACCGTAGCGAAGCCGGGGTCATTCAATCTGAGCGCCGAGAAGCGGGCGACCCTCGACTTCGCGCTGGATCACCTCGCGAAGCACGCGCCGACGCCTCAGGAAGCGATTCCCCTTGCCGCCGGGGCACTGTTCGGCAGCGTCGCGGTGAACAAGCAGACCTGCACGTTGTGCATGGCGTGCGCGGGGGCATGTCCCGAATCGGCGCTGGTCGACGGCCGCGACACGCCGATGCTCAAGTTCATCGAGCGCAACTGCGTCCAGTGCGGGTTGTGCGTGAACACCTGTCCGGAATCCGCGGTGACGCTCGTCCCGAGGCTCAACTTGACGGAGACAGCGCGTCAGGAAGTCGTTCTCTACGAGGCCGAACCGTTCAACTGCGTCAAGTGCGGCAAGCCGTTCGGCACCAAGCAGCTGATCGAAAGCATGGTGGCCAAGCTGGCCGGCCATTCGATGTGGCAGGGAGACGGTGTGCTGCAGCGCATGATGATGTGCGCCGATTGCCGGATCGTTGACATGATGGAAAACAAGAACGAAGCAAGCGTCATCGATCAGAAACAATGAGGGACGAGGCGGAAACCGGGTTGACTGAAGGGGAATCGACGCTCTCCGAAGAAGACCAGGCGCGCGCCAACCTGTACGGCGTGCTGGCACGTTTGTGGTACGCCGCGCCCGACCGGGAATTGCTCGACGCGCTTGCGCGGAGCGCGAGTCTGATGGAAGACGCGGGCGAGACCGCGCTCGCAGTGGCGTGGCGCGCGCTGGCGCGTTCCGCTGCCGAGGCCAACCCCGATGACGTCATACATGAATACGATTCCCTATTCATCGGCACGGGTAGTGCGGAGATCACGCTTTACTGCAGCCACTACCTGACGGAAACCGGCCGCGAGCGCATCGTTGTTGCGCTGCGGGACGAGTTGCTCGAAGCGGGACTCGGCCGCACGAGTGGGACGCATGAGCCCGAAGACCATCTTTCCGGACTGCTCGAGGTGATGCGTCACCTGGTTGTGCAGGGCAGCGACGTCCCACAAATTGAGTTTCAGAAGAAGTTCTTTTTGCGTTATATTCAGAGTGGTTACACCGCGCTGACGGACGCGGTCATAAGAAGCGGAGGAGCAAATTTCTACAAGGACGTCGCGCGCCTCACGCGCGCGTTTCTGGACGTCGAGTCCCAGTCTTTCGACATGCTTTGAACAGGCATGCGTTCAGTTACATATGCTCTTGATTTCCGATAGGAGATAGCACGATGGCGAAGACCAAGCGCAGCCGCCGTAACTTCCTCGTCGCGGTCGGTGCCGGGACCGCGGCAACCGTCGCGGCCGTTGCGGCGAAGACCGTGGCACCCGCGTCCGAGGAAGCGAGCAAGACCGCCGGAGGGCAGTCCACCGGGTACCAGGTCACCGAACACGTCCGCAAGTACTACCGCACCACGCTGGTCTGATCGAGGAGGGCCGCCATGTTGCTTACCAGAAAAACCGCCACCAGCTCCACGGCGCCGCAGTCGCGGCTCGCGCGTGGTCTCAACGGGATGCTCAACCGCACGATCGACCGGCGCGCGTTTCTCAAGCGGTCGGGCGTGACCGTGGGCGCGGGCGCGGTTGCCAGCCAGCTGCCCTTCAACATGATCCGCAAGGCCGAAGCCGCCACGGACACCATGGGTGGCAAGGTCGAGGTACGCCGCACCGTGTGTACGCACTGCTCGGTCGGCTGCGCCATCGATGCCGTCGTGCAGAACGGCGTCTGGGTGCGCCAGGAGCCGGTGTTCGACTCCCCGCTCAACCTCGGCTCGCATTGCGCCAAGGGCGCGTCGGTGCGCGAGCACGGGATGACCGAGCATTCGCATCGTCTGCGTTATCCGATGAAGCTCGAGGGCGGCAAGTGGAAGCGGGTATCGTGGGATCAGGCCTACACCGAGATCTCCGACAAGCTGAAGAAGATCAAGGAAGAGAGTGGTCCCGACGCCCTGTTCGTGCTCGGCTCTTCCAAGCACAACAACGAGCAGTCGTACTACATGCGCAAGTGGATCTCGCTCTGGGGCTCGAACAACGTCGACCACCAGGCGCGGATCTGCCACTCGACGACGGTGGCCGGCATCGCCAACACCTGGGGCTACGGGGCGATGACCAACTCGTACAACGACGAGCAGAACTCCAAGTGCCTCTTCTTCCTCGGCTCGAATGCGGCCGAGGCGCACCCGGTCTCGATGCTGCACACGCTGCACGCCAAAGAGAACGGGGCAAAGGTCATCGTCGCCGATCCGCGCTACACGCGCACCGCGGCGAAGGCCGACAAGTATGTGCGGTTCCGCTCCGGCACCGACGTCGCGATGCTCTTCGGCCTGATGTATCACATCTTCAACAACGGCTGGGAAGACAAGGACTACATCGCGAAGCGCGTCTACGGCATGGACAAGGTCAAGGAAGAGGTCATGGCCAAGTACACGCCTGCGGCCGTCGAGGACGTCACGGGCGTCCCCGAGAAGGACATGTACGAGGTCGCGAAGATGCTCGCCGATAACCGGCCGGGCTTCATCATCTGGGCGATGGGCCAGACCCAGCACACCAACGGCAACGCCGTGACGCGCGCCAGCGCCTGCCTGATGCTCAGCCTGGGGAACGCCGGGCGCACCGGCGGCGGCGCGAACATCTACCGCGGCCACGATAACGTGCAGGGCGCGACCGACGTCGGTCCGAACTCCCACACGCTGCCGGGCTATTACGGGCTCTCGGCGGGCGCGTGGAAGCACTGGGCGCGAGTCTGGAACGTCGATCTCGACTGGCTGAAGAAGCAGTTTGCCTCCGAGAAGCTGATGGGCGAGGCGGGGTTCACCGTCTCGCGGTGGGTGGACGGCGTCCTCGAGACGAAGGAAAACCTCGACCAGCCGTCGAGCCTGCGGGCCGTCATGTTCTGGGGCCATGCGCCGAACTCGCAAACCCGCGGCCTCGACATGCTAAAGGCCATGGAGAAGCTCGACATGATGGTGGTCATCGACCCCTATCCGTCGGCTTCCGCGGCGATGTTCGCCAAGGTGCGCAAGGACGGCGCCTACCTGCTGCCCGCCTGCACCCAGTTCGAGTGCGCGGGAAGCGTCACGGCGTCGAACCGGTCGTTCCAATGGCGCGAGCAGGTCATCGAGCCACTCTTCGAATCGCGCACTGATCACATGATCATGTATCAGCTCGCCGAAAAGCTCGGCTTCGGCGATCAGCTGATCGGCAAGCGCGACGGCAAGCAGAACGTCAAGCTGGTGAAGGGCAAGGGCGGCATGATGGAGCCCGACATCGAGGACATCCTGCACGAGATCAACAGCGGCACCTGGACGATCGGCTATACCGGGCAGTCTCCCGAGCGCATCCAGGCTCACATGCGCAACATGCACGTCTTCGACGTGAAGACGCTGCGTGCGGTCGGTGGCAAGGACGAAAAGACCGGGTACGACCTCACCGGCGATTACTACGGCCTGCCGTGGCCGTGCTGGGGCAACCCCTCCGTCAAGCACCCGGGGACGCCCAATCTGTACGATACATCGAAGAGCGTGATGAACGGGGGCGGCACCTTCCGCGCCCGTTACGGGGTGGTGCATGATGGCGTCGACCTGCTGGCGGGAGAGGGATCCCATTCGGTGGGCAGCGAGCTCACATCGGGCTATCCCGAGTTCGACGAGAAGCTGCTGAAGAAGCTCGGCTGGTGGGACGACCTCACCGCGGAAGAGAAGGCGGAGGCCGAGGGCAAGAACTGGAAGACTGACCTTTCGGGCGGCATCCAGCGCGTGGCGCTCAAGCACGAGTGTGTGCCGTTCGGCAATGCCAGGGCCCGTGCCCTGGTGTGGAACTTCCCGGATCCGGTGCCGCTGCACCGCGAGGCGCTCTATACGCCACGACCCGACCTGGTGGCGAAGTGGCCGACGCACGACGACGTGAAGTTCCTCAACCGCGTGCCGACTCTCTTCAAGACCGTGCAGGACAAATCGGTGGCCGACGGCGATTCGAAGAAGTTCCCGCTCATTCTCACGAGCGGACGGCTGGTCGAGTACGAGGGTGGCGGCGATGAGACGCGCTCCAACCCATGGCTCGCCGAGCTGCAGCAGGACAACTTCGTGGAGCTCAGCCCGAAGGTCGCAGCCGACCGCGGCATCCGCAACGGCGAGTACGTATGGGTCAGCACGCCGACCGGCGCGAAGATCAAGGTGAAGGCGCTGGTGACCGAGCGAGTGGGTAACGACACGGTGTTCGTCCCGTTCCACTTCGCCGGCTGGTGGGAGGGCGACGACATGCTGGCCTTCTATCCCGACGGCGCGGCGCCGATCGTGCGCGGCGAGGCGGTGAACACGGCCACGACCTATGGCTATGACAGAGTCACCAACATGCAGGAGTCCAAGACCACGCTTTGCCAGGTGGCCCGGGCCTGACGCGCATAGGACGAGGATAAGGAGACGATCATGGCCAGAATGAAATTCCTGTGCGACGCCGAGCGGTGCATCGAGTGCAACGGCTGCGTCACTGCCTGCAAGAACACGAACGACGTACCGTGGGGCGTGAACCGCCGGCGCGTCGTCACGGTCAACGATGGGGTCATCGGCGCGGAGAAATCCATTTCCGTGGCATGCATGCACTGCTCGGATGCGCCGTGCATGGCGGTCTGCCCGGTGGACTGCTTCTACCGGACCGAGGAAGGCGTCGTGCTGCACGACAAGGACCTGTGCATCGGCTGCGGCTACTGCTTCTACGCGTGTCCGTTCGGCGCGCCGCAGTTTCCGCAGGCCGGCGCCTTCGGGCTGCGCGGCAAGATGGACAAGTGCACCTTCTGTGCGGGCGGCCCTGAGAAGGACAACAGCGAGGCCGAGTTCAAGAAGTACGGCGAGAACCGCCTCGCCATGGGCAAGCTGCCGGCCTGCGCTGAGATGTGCTCGACCAAGGCGCTGCTCGGTGGCGACGGCGACGTCATCTCCGAGATCTATCGCCAGCGCGTGCTCAAGCGTGGCCGGGCCAGCGATGCACTGTGGGGCTGGTCCACGGCCTACGGCGCGCCGCCCAAGCAAGGAGCCACGAAATGAGCGCCCCCCGGACCGTCATCGTTGCGGCGTTCGTCGCAGTCGCTTCACTCGGCCTGGCTGGGTGCGGCGAGAACCAGCAGGTGACCGTGTACAAGCAGGGCAAGTACCAGGGCAAGCCCGACACAAAGCCCTGGGACAGCCCCGAGTACGGCGGCGACCAGGCGAAGTGGGAGCGCGCGATCGAGACGCGGACCCAGGGCCAAAACGAGTACGTTCGCATCGGAGGTTAACGTGCGCAAGCTCGCAGACTTTTTCGGCGTGCTCGCTGCGGCCGTGATGCTCGCGGCTGCGGCGCCTGCGCTCTCCCAGCAGCCCCCGCCCACGGGTCCGGCCGCGCAGGCCGAGCGGGAGATGGTTCAACCCGGAAACAACGCGCCGGTCTGGCGCGACGTGCGTTCCGGCGCGCCGGGCTACACGACCGTGCAGGGCATCGAGACCGGCGTGCTCGTCCAGAGCCGGGGCCAGACCTGGCGCGAGGCGCGCGTGCCGATCGCGTTCTGGGGCGGGCTGCTCGTCGCGGTGGCGCTCGCGGGGCTGGCGGTCTTCTACGCCATCCGCGGGTCCATGGGCGATGTGGAGAAACCCGGCGCGCGGATGATCCGGCGCTTCAGTCCGGCCGACCGGTACGCGCATTGGCTGCTGGCCATTTCCTGGACCGTTCTGGCGGTGACCGGGCTCATCATTTCCTTCGGCAAGGACCTGCTGCTCCCGGTAATCGGCTATACGCTGTTCTCGTGGCTCGCAATCCTCTCCAAGGGTCTTCACAACTTCGTCGGACCCATCCTGATCATCGCCGTGCCCTGGATGTTCTTCCAATACGTTCGGGACAACGGGATCAGCGCCGCCGACTTCAAATGGTTCGGCAACATCTTCGGCTACTTCCGCGGCAAGGAAACGCCCTCCAAGCGGTTCAACGCCGGCGAGAAGCTCGTGTTCTGGGTGGTGCTGACCATCCTGACGACGATCCTGGTGATCACCGGGCTCGTGCTGAACTTCCCGAACTACGGGCAGGGCCGCTCTGCGATGCAGAATGCGAGCATGATCCACATGGTCGCCGCGTACATCGCCATGGCGCTCGCCGCCGTGCACATCTACCTCGGCACATTAGGGGTACGGGGTGCATATCGTGCGATGCGCTTCGGCGAAGTCAGCGAGCACTGGGCGGAGCACCATCACAAGCTCTGGTACGACGAGGTGAAGGCAGGCAAAGCGCGGCAGAAGTTCGCGGACGAGGTCGAGAAGCCTGCCACGGGCGAGGCCCGCACCCAGACGAGTTAAGGACACGCCGCATTCGCGACCTCCCATCTTGGGGAGCGGGTGCGGCGCTTTCGTCTCGGTTGCGACGGCGCATCGCCTACAAAGATTAGCCTGGGAGGAGGGCGGGCGCTTCGGCGCCCTTTTTTTCGCGCGGGAAACCTATCGGTTTCCCTTTGCGAAAAGCGGGCGCGAACACACGAACAGGGGGAAACCGCCTGGTTTCCCCCCGTTACCCGCATCCCGGTCCGAGCGGCCCTGCTTCCACCAACGCGTCGCTCTCGCGATTCGTGGTGCTGGAAGCGACAAAGCGCTCGAGTAGTCATGTCGCGTGCTACGGGAGCAGACGACCTTGCTTCAGCGCGGCCGCTCTCAGCGGGAAGGAGGGTCACGGGAGGGAACCAGCCGGTTCCCTCCTGTTCGTAACCTTCCGCTCCCCTTTTTCATTGGGCAGAGTTCTGAACGCCCCTGGGTGCCCGCTGGGGAGCGGTGTTAGACTCGCCGGCCATGACGAAGCCGGTCGAGTCCACGGTCGGGGGAACATCGCGGCTGCGCATCTGGTGGCTTGCGATCCGACCGGCCACCCTCACGATCTCCCTTGCGCCGGTGCTCGTCGGTGCGTCACTCGCCTGGCACGATGCGGACCGCATCCTCTGGATCCCGTTTGTTCTTGCCGCGGCCGCGGCGCTCCTGATCCAGATCGGCACGAATCTCTACAACGACGTGGGCGACTACGAGCGTGGCGCGGATCGCGCGGAGCGGCTTGGCCCGCCGCGTGCCGTGAGCTCGGGCTGGCTCGAACCGGGTGAAGTGCGAAGAGCCGTGCTGCTCGTGTTCGCCATTGCACTGGTCGTGGGCGCGTGGCTGGTGTGGCACGGCGGCTTGCCGATACTGCTGCTCGGGCTCGCCTCGATCGCCGCCGGGATCGCGTACACGGGCGGACCGCGACCGATCGCCTACAGCGCAACGGGCGAGCTCTTCGTCTTCGTCTTCTTCGGGCTCGCAGCCGTGCTCGGGACCTATTACCTGCAGACGTTCGCGTGGACCTGGGGCGGCGTGCTCGTCGCTTGCATGATCGGGTCGCTCGCGGCAGCCGTCATCGTCGTCAACAACTATCGCGACCTCGACAACGACCGACAGGTCGGCAAGCGCACGTTCGCGGTTCGTGCCGGACGGGTCTGGAGCCGGTTGGAGTTCGTGCTTCTGCTCGGGGCGCCGTACGCGCTGCTTTTAGCACTCGGAGGCTGCACGCATGCGGGCTGGTGGCTGCTGCTTCCATTCGGCTCGGTACCGATGGCGGTCTGGATCGCGGTGCGCTTCCTGCGCGAGCGTCCAGGGCCCGGTTTCAACCGCATTCTCGCCGACACCGCGCAGCTGCAACTCACGTTCAGCTGCCTGCTTGCAGTGGCGCTGCTGCTCTGACGGGGCGGACCCACGCGGGCCGTCGCGGGTCGTTCGATTTCGGGGCAGAATGGACCTCTCCGGGCAATGCGGGCGCGGCGCGTCCCGTCACCGAATTCATATCGAGGAACGTCGATGGCCACCATCAAGCAGGAAGACTTCATCCAGAGCGTCGCTGATGCCTTCCAGTTCATCTCGTACTACCACCCGGTCGACTTCATTCGGGCGGTCCGCGAGGCCTACGAGCAGGAGGAGTCGCCGGCGGCCAAGGACGCGCTGGCGCAGATCCTGATCAATTCGCGGATGGCCGCGGAGGGGCACCGTCCCATGTGCCAGGACACTGGCACGGCGATCGCCTTCCTGCGCGTCGGAATGAACGCGCGCTGGGACACGACCATGACGATCGAGGAGATGGTGAACGAGGGCGTACGGCGCGCTTATACCCATCCCGACAATGTGCTGCGGAACTCCGTGCTGCACGACCCCGACGGCAGGCGCGTGAACACGGGCGACAACACGCCGGCCGTGACGCACGTCGAGCTCGTGCCTGGCGACAAGGTCGAGGTCATCGTCGCGGCGAAGGGTGGCGGTTCGGAGAACAAGTCGAAATTCGCGATGCTGCTGCCCAACGACAGCGTGGTGGACTGGGTGCTCGCGCAGGTGCCGACCATGGGCGCGGACTGGTGTCCGCCGGGAATGCTCTCGATCGGCATCGGCGGCACGCCGGAGAAGGCGATGCTCATGGCCAAGTGGGCGATGATGGAGCCGCTCGACATCCACGAGCTGAAGGCGCGTGGGCCGTCGACTCGCGCGGAGGAGCTACGGCTCGAGCTCTACGAGAAGGTGAACGCGCTGGGCATCGGCGCGGCCGGCCTCGGCGGGCTCACCACCGTGCTCGACGTGAAGGTGGTCGACTACCCCACCCACGCGACATCGAAGCCCGTTGCGCTGCTTCCCAACTGCGCGGCCACGCGCCACGCTCACTTCGTGCTCGATGGCAGCGGCCCGGCCCAGCTCGACCCGCCGGATCTCGACGAGTGGCCGAAGCTCGAGCTCGATTTCTCGTCGAGCCGCCGCGTCAACCTCGACACGTTGACGCGCGAGGACGTGGCGAAATGGAAGGCGGGCGAGCGCCTGCTGCTTTCCGGCAAGCTGCTCACGGGGCGTGATGCCGCGCACAAGCGCATCGCGGACATCGCGGCGAAGGGGGAGCAGCTGCCGGTGGAATTCCGCAACCGGTTCATCTACTACGTCGGGCCGGTGAATCCCGTTCGCGACGAGGCGGTCGGACCTGCCGGCCCGACGACTTCCTCGCGCATGGACCGGTACGTCGACGCGATGCTGTCGCGTCACGGACTCATCGGCATGGTCGGCAAGTCCGAGCGCGGCCCTGCGGCCATCGAGGCGATCAAGAAGCATCGCGGCGTGTACTGCATCGCCATCGGCGGTGCCGCCTATCTCGTCTCGAAGGCGATCCGCCGCTCGAAGGTCCTGGCGTTCCCCGAGCTCGGCATGGAAGCGATCTACGAGTTCGAGGTGCACGACATGCCGGTGACCGTGGCGGTGGACTCCACGGGCGAGGCGGTGCACAAGTCCGGTCCGCGCGAGTGGCGCATCAAGATCGGCAAGATTCCGGTCACGGCGTGAGGCAAGGATGAGTTACCACGCCAGCAAAGTGGGCATCAAGAAACCTCGGGAGGTCCATCCGCGCATTTGATCTGAGTCAAAGGCTCCGGGCCTACTGCAACGCAGCATCAAAGGTAGGGCGCGCACGTCGGTGATTGCCGACGGGTGATTGGAGGAGGAGATGTTTCAGATTCGATTACATGGCCGCGGTGGCCAAGGCGTGGTGACAGGCGCCGAGATGCTTTCGGTCGCGGCATTTCTAGACGGGTGCCACGCCCAGGCCTTTCCGAGCTTCGGCTCTGAGCGCATGGGCGCGCCGGTCATGGCGTTCTGCCGGATCGACGACAAGGAGATCCGGCTGCGCGAGCCGGTCATGGAGCCCGACGCGCTGATCATCCAGGACCCGACGCTGCTCCACCAGGTCGACCTGTTCAACGGCCTGCACGCGAACGGCTACATCCTCATCAACTCCACACGGTCCTTCGAGGAGCTCGGCCTCAGCGAATTCGCGCGGGACTTCCATCACTACCGTTTGTGCACGGTGCCGGCGACGGAGCTCGCGATGAAGCACGTCCGCCGTCCGCTGCCGAATGCCGCGCTGCTCGGCGGATTCGCGGCGATCAGCGGAGTTGTGAAGCTCGAATCCGTGGAATCCGCCATCCGGCGAAAGTTTCCGGGGGCGGTAGGCGAGGCAAACGTCGCCGCGGCACAGGCCGCCTTCGAGCTCGTGAGTAAAGACCAGGAGGTGCAGGGTGCTCAAGCAGATTGAAGGATCCGCGGCGGTCGCCGAATCCATCGCGCTCTGCCGCCCCGAGGTCGTCTGCGCGTATCCGATCACGCCGCAGACGCACATCGTCGAGGGCCTCGGCGAGATGGTCAAGGACGGCAGGCTGTCGCCGTGCGAGTTCATCAACGTGGAGAGCGAGTTCGGCGCGCTGTCGGTCGCGATAGGCAGCAGCGCCGCGGGCGCACGGACCTACACGGCGACCAGCAGCCAGGGTCTGCTCTTCATGGCGGAAGCGGTGTACAACGCGGCCGGGCTCGGCCTGCCGATCGTGATGACAGTCGGCAACCGCGCGATCGGCGCGCCGATCAACATCTGGAACGATCACTCGGACAGCATGTCGATGCGGGACGCCGGCTGGATCCAGCTCTACGCCGAGACCAACCAGGAGGCGGCCGACCTGCACATCCAGGCCTTCCGGCTCGCGGAGGAGCTGTCGTGCCCGGTCATGGTCTGCATGGACGGGTTCATCCTCACGCACGCCTACGAGCGCGTCGACATTCCCACTCAGGAGCAGGTGGACACTTACCTGCCGCGCTTTGAGCCTCGCCAGGTGCTCGATCCGGCCGAACCGGTCTCGATCGGCGCGATGGTCGGGCCCGAGGCGTTCATGGAGGTGCGCTACCTCGCGCACTACAAGCAGCTCCGTGCGCTCGAGCGGATCCCGCAGCTCGCGGATGAGTTCAAAGCAGGATTCGGCCGTGATTCGGGCGGCCTCATCCGCTCCTATCGCTTCGAGGACGCCGAGACGATCATCGTGGCGCTCGGCTCGTTGAACGGGACCGTGAAGGACGTCGTGGACGAGATGCGCGACGCGGGCGTCAAGATCGGCTGCGTGAGCATCGTATCGTTCCGGCCGTTTCCGCTCGCCCCGCTGCGCGCGGCGCTGGAGCGCGCCAAGCGCGTGGTGGTCCTCGAGAAATCGCTGGCGGTCGGCCTTGGCGGTATCGTCTCGGACGGCGTGCGCAAGTCGCTCTCCGGAATCGTGCTCAAGGGCTACACCGTGATCGCCGGGCTCGGCGGCCGCGCCATCACCCGCAGCTCGCTGCGCCAGCTCTTCGAGCGCGCCGGGCGCGACGAGCTGGAGGCGGTGACGTTCCTGGATCTCAGGACCGAGCTCGTCGATCGCGAGCTCGAGCGCGAGCGGCACGCGCGGCGGACCGGGCCCACGGCCGAGGCATTGCTGCGCGACATCGGCACGGTCGCATCGCGAATCGACTAGGAGGCTGGCGTGACGACCCAACCCGTAAAGTTCTACCAGACCGGCACGTTCACCGTCGGGAACCGGCTGCTCGACGAGAGCCAGCGCTCCGTCCAGGCGAACATGGAACGCACCAATTCGCTCAACTCGGGGCACCGCGCTTGTCAGGGTTGCGGCGAGGCGCTCGGTGCGCGCTACGCGATCGACGCGGCGATGCGCGCGGCCGGAAATCAGCTGGTCGCCGCCAACGCCACCGGCTGCCTGGAGGTTTTCTCGACGCCCTATCCCGAGACCTCGTGGCAGGTGCCATGGATCCATTCGCTGTTCGGCAACGCCGCAGCGGTGGCGAGCGGCATCGCTGCGGCCAACCGCGTCAAGGGCCGCAAAGGCGTGCAGGTGATCGCCCAAGGGGGTGACGGAGGAACCACAGACATCGGCTTCGGCTGCCTGTCGGGCATGTTCGAGCGCAACGACGACGTGCTCTACATCTGCTACGACAACGAGGCGTACATGAACACCGGCGTGCAGCGCTCGAGCGCGACGCCACCCGCGGCACGAACCGCGACAACACCGGCAGTTGGCAAGCGGCCGGGAAACGTGGCGGGCACCGGGAAGAATCTGCCGCTCATCGCAATGGCGCACGGCATTCCCTACGTCGCCACGGCAAGCGTCGCCAACCTTCACGACCTCGAGGCGAAGGTCACGCGCGCGATGGGCATCAGCGGCGCGCGGTACATCCACATCCACGTTCCGTGCCCGCTCGGCTGGGGTTCGGCGCCCGCCGATACCATCAAGGTCGCGCGCATGGCGGTGGAGTCGGGGCTCTTTCCGCTGATCGAGGCGGAGCACGGCGAGGTCGTCGACCGCGCCAAGATCCGGCACCGGGTCCCGGTCGACGAGTACCTGAAGCTGCAGAGGCGCTTCGCGCATCTCTTCCGGCCCGAGCGCGACACCGAGCGCCTCGCGATGATCCAGGCCGTCGCCGACCGCAACATCGCCCGCTTCGGCTTGATGTGAGCAGCGGAGGGACTATGCGCAAGCCATTCGCCATCACGCTGGACGTCGGGTCGAGCCTCGCGAACCGCACCGGGACCTGGCGCACGGAGCGGCCGGTCTATCTCGACCGGTTGCCGCCCTGCAACCACGCCTGCCCGGCCGGCGAGAACATCCAGGGCTGGCTCTACCATGCCGAGTCCGGCGACTATCGACGGGCCTGGGAAGAGCTCGTCCAGAACAATCCGATGCCGGCCGTGATGGGCCGCGTCTGCTATCACCCCTGCGAGTCGGCCTGCAATCGCGGGCAGCTCGACCAACCGGTCAGCATCCACGCCGTCGAGCGGTTCCTCGGCGACGAGGCGATCCGTCGCGGCTGGGCCTTTCCACAACCCGCCAGCGAATCGGGCAAGCGCGTCCTGATCGTCGGCGCGGGGCCGTCCGGGCTCTCGGCCGCCTATCATCTGCGGCGCCTCGGTCACGCGGTCACCATCCATGAGGCCGGCCCGATGACAGGCGGCATGATGCGTTTCGGCATCCCGAAGTACCGGCTGCCGCGCGACGTGCTGCACGCCGAGGTGCAGCGCATCGTCGACATGGGCGTCACGATCAAGCTCAACGCGAAGGTCGACAACATCCTCGACACCATGCGCGCGGGCGGTTTCGACGCAGCGTTCCTCGCAGTGGGCGCGCATCTCGCGAAACGCGCCTACATCCCGGCCGGCTCCGCGAGCCGGATCTTGGACGCCGTCTCGGTGTTGCGCGGCATGGAGACCGCCGAGCGGCCCCAGCTCGGGCGGCGCGTGGTGGTTTACGGCGGCGGCAACACCGCGCTCGACGTGGCACGCACCGCGAAGCGCCTCGGCGCCGAGGAAGCAATCATCGTCTATCGGCGCACCCGCGAGAAGATGCCCGCGCACGACTTCGAGGTCCAGGAGGCGCTCGAGGAGGGGATCCTCTTCAAGTGGCTCACGACGATCAAGCAGGCCGGCGAGACGACCTTCACGGTCGAGAAGATGGAGCTCGACGAGACGGGCTTCCCGCAGCCGACCGGCGAGCTCGAGACGATCGAGGCCGATTCCCTGGTCCTCGCCCTGGGGCAGGACGTCGACCTCTCGCTGCTCGACCGGGTGCCCGGGCTCGTCATCGAGGACGGTGTCGTGAAGGTCGACGCGAACATGATGACCGGCCACGCCGGATTGTTCGCTGGCGGAGACATGGTTCCGTCCGAACGCACAGTTACGGTGGCGGTTGGGCACGGCAAGAAGGCGGCGCGCAACATCGACGCCTGGCTGCGCGGCGCGCGCTACGCGCCGGCGCCGAAGCACGAGCTCGCCTCGTTCGAGCTGCTGAACCCCTGGTACTACACCGATGCGCCGAAGTCGGTGCAGCCCATGCTCGACATCCTGCGGCGCCAGTCGACGTTCGAGGAGGTGACTGGCGGGCTCGACGAGGGCAATGCGCTGTTCGAGGCGCGCCGGTGCCTCTCCTGCGGGAACTGCTTCGAGTGCGACAACTGCTACGGCGTTTGCCCCGACAACGCGGTCATCAAGCTGGGGCCGGGGCAGCGCTTCGAATTCAACTACGAGTATTGCAAGGGTTGCGGGATCTGCGTATCCGAATGCCCGTGCGGCGCGATCCGGATGGAGCCGGAGACTATCTGAATCTGATTTCCACTTTGAGCTAAAGCTACGACAAGAGGGGAGAAGAAAATGGCGACCAAGAAGTCCGCCTCACCAGGAGAAACGGGGCTTCCGGCCGGACTTGCCCTGCTGCACGAACCGCTGCTCAACAAGGGCATTGCTTTCACCGAGGCCGAGCGCGATGCGCTCGGCCTGCGTGGCCTGCTGCCGCCGACCGTGCTCACCCAGGAGCAGCAGGTGGAACGCGTGCTCGAGAACCTCAGGCAGCTTCCGACGGCGCTCGACAAGTTCATCAATCTCAACGGCCTGCATGACCGGAACGAGGCGCTTTTCTTCCGCGTGGTATCGGACCACCCGGACGAGATGATGCCGCTCATCTACACGCCGACCGTCGGACTGGCCTGTCAGCGCTTCGCGCATATCTTCCAGCGCCCGCGCGGCATGTTCATCTCGACCGGAGATCGCGGCCGCATCGCCCCCGTGCTGCGCAATTGGCCGCAGCGCGACGTGCGGATCATCGTCGTCACGGACGGAGAGCGCATTCTCGGTCTCGGCGACCTGGGCGCGAACGGCATGGGGATCCCGGTCGGCAAGCTGTCCCTGTACACGGCGTGCGCAGGCGTCCACCCGGCGACCACGCTGCCCGTGATGCTGGATGTGGGCACGAACAACGTGGAGTTCCTCGAGGATCCGCTCTACATCGGAACGAAACAGCCGCGCCTGCGCGGCAAGGAATACGACGCATTCGTCGACGAGTTCATGACCGCGACCCAGGAGGTGTTCCCGGGCGTCGTCGTCCAGTTCGAGGACTTCGCCAATCAGAACGCCTTCCGGCTCCTCGAAAACTATCGCGAGAAGGTTTGCTGCTTCAACGACGACATCCAGGGCACGGCCGCGGTCGCGCTGGCGGGTCTCTACACCGCGCTGCGGGTGACCGGAAGCAAGCTCGCCGACCAGCGCATCCTGTTCCTGGGCGCGGGCGAGGCCGCCACCGGAATCTGCGATCTTGCCGTGGAGGCGATGGTGAGCCAGGGTCTATCCGAGTCCGATGCGCGCAAGCGTTGCTGGCTGATGGACTCGAGGGGGCTCGTGGTGAAGAGCCGCACCGACCTGAACGAGCACAAGCGTCCGTATGCACAGGACCACGCCCCGGTCGGCGACTTCCTGTCCGCCGTCAAAGCCGTCAAGCCGACGGGGATCATCGGCGTGGCGGCGGTGGGACAGACCTTTACCCGCGAAGTGCTCGAGGAGATGGCGCGCAACAACGCGCGGCCGATCGTGTTCGCATTGTCGAACCCGACGTCCAAGTCCGAGTGCACGGCCGCCGAGGCGTACCGCTGGACCGAAGGGCGCGCGCTGTTCGCATGCGGCAGCCCGTTCGACCCGATCACCCTCGACGGCAAGACCCATGTGCCGCGCCAGGGAAACAACTCCTATATCTTCCCCGGCGTTGGACTGGGACTGATCGCGGCTCGCGCGCGGCGCGCGACGTCGGAAATGTTCCTGGCGTCCGCGCAGTCGCTCGCCGACCAGGTGCCCCAAAGCGATCTCGAACAGGGCAGCCTCTATCCGGCGCTCGCGCGTGTGCGCGAGGTGTCCGCGCACATTGCCACGGCGGTGGCCGAGGTGGCGTTCGCGCGCGGGCTCGCCGGTGTGGATCGCCCGGCGGACGTGCAAGCATATGTGCGGTCGCAGATGTACGACCCGAGCTACAAGAGCTACGTGTAAGCGCCCGGGTCGCGGTGGCAGTGCATAAGATCAAAGCAGGCCTCGATATCCCCATCGCAGGCGAGCCGGTCCAGCGCGTCGATGGCGCTCGCGCGTCGACGCGAGTTGCGTTGCTCGGCGCGGACTATCATGGGCTCAGGCCGACGGTGCTCGTGGAGCCCGGCCAGGAGGTGCGGCGCGGCGAAGCGCTGTTTCGCGACAAGAGTCTTCCCGACATCCGTTTCACCGCGCCGGCCAGCGGCCGGGTGGCGGCGATCCATCGCGGCCACAAGCGGGCGCTGGTGTCGGTCGTGATCGAGCTCTCGGATGCCGAGCGTGCGGGAGACCTCCGCGAGGCGTGGTCGTTCGACAGCTACACGGGTGAGGATCCGGCCGCGCTCACCTCCGACGACGTGCGCCGGCTGCTCATCGAGTCTGGCATGTGGACTGCGCTTCGGACGCGTCCGTTCAGCCGTGTGCCCGATCCCGCCTCGGCGCCGCGGGCGCTGTTCGTGACGGCGATGGACAGCCATCCGCTAGCGCCGGCCGTGGAGGTCGCGCTCGCCGGGCGTGAGGCCGATTTCGTCGCGGGGCTCACCGCACTGGCCAAGCTCACCGACGGCCCGACGTACCTGTGCGTCGCGGCGGGCTCGCCGGTCGCCAGCCCGCCGGGAACGAGCATCCGGCGCGAGGAGTTTTCCGGTCCGCATCCCGCCGGGACCGTCGGCGTGCACATCAATGTGCTCGACCCGGTGTTTCGCGGCAAGACGGTCTGGCACATCGGCTACCAGGACGTCGCAGCGGTCGGGCATCTCGTGTCGACGGGACAGCTCGATTCGCGCCGCGTGGTCGCGTTGGCCGGGCCGAGCGTCCTGCGGCCGCGGTTGCTCGCGACGCGCGTGGGCGCCGCGACGGACGAGCTTCTTGCCGGCGAACTCGCACCGGGCGAGCAGCGCATCGTTTCCGGCTCGGTGCTGGGCGGGCGCACCGCGCAGGGCGAGGCGGACGGCTATCTCGGCAGGTTTCACAACCAGGTGACTGCGCTTCCGGAGGGCACGCAGCGCGAATTTCTCGGCTGGCTCGCGCCGGGCCGGGACAAGTTCTCGATCACCAACGCGTTCGCGTCGTCGCTCGGGAGGGTCCGGAAGTTCGCCTTCACCACCACCACCAACGGGTCGCCGCGCCCGCTCGTGCCCATCGGCACCTATGAAGCGGTGATGCCCATGGACATCGAGCCGACGTTCCTGATCCGCGCGCTCGTGACGGGCGACATGGAAGAGGCCGAATCGCTCGGCTGCCTGGAGCTCGATGAAGAGGACGTCGCGCTCGCCACTTTCGTCTGCCCGGCGAAAAACGAGTACGGCCCCATGCTGCGCGACATTCTCGAGCGCATCGTGAGGGAGGGGTGATGCGCTCACTCCGGAGCCTGCTCGACAAACAGCAGAAGTGGTTCGAGAAAGGCGGACCGCTCGAGCGCCTGGGCCCGCTGTTCGAAGCCGGCGACACTTTCCTTTACACGCCGCCCGACGTCACGCGCACGACCGCGCACGTGCGCGATGCCCTGGATCTCAAGCGCATGATGATCGTGGTCGTGGTCGCGCTCATGCCCTGCACGCTGTGGGCCATGTACAACGCGGGCCTGCAGGCCAACCTGGCGCTCGATCCGGCGAAGCTCGGCGAGCTTGTCGGGTGGCGGCACACCGCGATCCGGTGGCTAGGTGTGGGCTATTCCCCGGATAGCGTGCTAGCCGACTTCATCCACGGTGCCCTCTATTTCCTGCCGCTGTACGTCGTGACGATGGCGGTCGGTGGCATGTGGGAGGTGGGGTTCGCGGTGGTGCGCCGCCACCCGATCAACGAGGGGTTCCTCGTCACCGGCCTGATCTTCCCGCTGATCCTGCCTCCCACGACGCCGCTCTGGCAGGTGGCGTTCGGCATCACGTGGGGCGTGGTGATCGCGAAGGAAGTCTTCGGCGGGACCGGCATGAACATTCTCAACCCGGCGCTCGTGGCGCGCGCGGCGGTGTTCTACGCCTATCCGGCCCAGATCACGGGCGACAAGGTCTGGGTCGCCACGCCGCAGGCGCTGCAGGTCGACGGCTACAGCGGCGCAACGATTCTCGGACAGGCACGGCACCTCTCCGGATCGTTCACCGATCAGGGCTTCTCGTGGTGGAACGCGTTCATCGGGCTGGAGCCGGGGTCGCTCGGGGAGACCTCAGCGCTGATGTGCCTCATCGGGGCGGTGGTCCTGCTATGGACCAAGGTCGCCTCCTGGCGAACCATGGCCGGCGTGGCGGTCGGCACGATCGTCATGGCGCAGGTCCTCAACTGGATGGGCTCGTCCACCAATCCCGGCTTCGCGATCCCCTTCTGGTGGCACATGGTGCTGGGCGGCTGGGCATTCGGCACGGTCTTCATGGTCACCGATCCGGTCACCTCGGCTTTCACGGACCGCGGAAAGTGGATCTACGGCTTCATGATCGGCGCGCTCGTGGTGCTGGTTCGGGTCGTCAACCCCGCCTACCCCGAGGCGATGATGCTGGTCATCCTCTTCATGAACGTGTTTGCGCCGCTCATCGACTACTACGTGGTGAAGGGCAACCTGCGACGGAGGCTGAAGCGTCGTGCAGGTTAATTCCGTCCGCTACACGCTGCTCTTCGCCACGGCCGTCTGCCTGGTCTGCTCGATGCTCGTCGCGAGTGCGGCGGTGCTGCTGCGGGATCGGCAGCACGCGAACCAGCTGCTCTACCTTCAGAAGAACATGCTCCAGGCTACCGGCCTCGTGAAGATCGGCGATGCGATCTCGGACGCCGAGATCCGCCGGATATTCGACCGATACATCCGCCTGCGTCTGGTCGATCTGCAGACGGGCGAATACGTGGAGCACCCGCAGATCGACCCGTCCCGCTACGATCAGCGGCGCGCGCGCGCCGACCCCGCGCAGAGCCGAGCGGCGCCGCCCAACCTGTCGCAGATCAAGCGCATCCCGAATCTCGCAACGGTCGCGCTCGTGGTGAAGGACGGCGAGCCGGTGCAGGTCGTCCTCCCGATCGAGGGCATCGGGCTCTACGGGACGCTCTACGGGTTCGTCGCCCTCGACCGCGACCTCACGACGATCCGCGGGCTCGCCTTCTACGAGAACCGCGAGACGCCCGGTCTCGGCGGGGAAGTCGACAACCCGAAGTGGAAGGCGAAGTGGCCGGGGCGCAAGGCCTTCGACGACGCGGGCAACGTCCGCATCTCGCTCGTCAAGGGAGGCGGGGTCGGCCCGCCGAAAGAGGACCCGCACCACGTCGACGCGCTTTCCGGCGCCACCATCACCAGCAACGGCGTGACGCGCATGCTGCATTTCTGGCTCGGCGAGAGCGGCTTCGGCCCCTACCTCGCCAAGGCCCGCCAACGGGGAGGGCCGTGAGCGTGTTCGCCTGGCTCAGGAGTCGCGATGCCGCGGCGCTCGCCGACGAGCCGCGCTCGGGCAAGTTCCGATGGTTCAAGACCCGCGAAGGGGCGGCGCTCACCGATCCGCTGTTCAAGAACAACCCGATCGGGCTGCAGGTGCTCGGCATCTGCTCGGCGCTTGCCGTCACGACCCGCATGGACAAGGCGCTGGTGATGGCCGTGAGCCTGACCTTCGTGGCCGCCGTGTCCAGCTTCATGGTGAGCCTCATCCGCAAGTACACGCCCTCGAGCATCCGCATCATCGTGCAGCTCGCCATCATCTCCTCGCTGGTGATCGTGGTCGACCAGGTCCTCAAGGCCTACCTCTACGAGATCAGCCTGTCGCTCTCGGTGTACGTCGGGCTGATCATCACCAACTGCATCGTGCTCGGGCGCACCGAGGGTTTTGCGATGCAGAATCCCCCGCTGCTGAGCCTCATCGACGGAGTGGGGAACGGCCTCGGCTACGGATTGGTGCTGCTGATCGTGGGATTCATCCGCGAGTTCATCGGCACCGGCCGGATGTTCGGCAACCAGATCCTGCCGACGGTCAGCGAAGGCGGCTGGTACGTGCCGAACAGCATGTTCCTGCTCGCGCCGGCGGCGTTCTTCATCATCGGGTTCATGATCTGGTTCCTGCGCATCTGGAAGCCCGAGCAGCAGGAGAAGGACTGATGGAGCACTACCTCGCCATCGCCGTGAAGTCGATCTTCATCGAGAACATGGCGCTCGCCTTCTTCCTGGGCATGTGCTCGTTTCTCGCCGTCTCGCGCCGCGTGGAGACGGCGCTGGGGCTCGGCATCGCGGTGGTGTTCGTGCAGACGCTCACCCTGCCGCTGAACAACCTCATCCTCAATCATCTGCTGAAGGAAGGGTCGCTCGCCTGGCTCAATCGCGATTTTGCGGGACTCGATCTCACGTTCCTCACCTTCATCGTTTTCATCAGCACGATCGCGGCGGCCGTGCAGGTCGTCGAGATGACGCTCGACAAGTATTTCCCGACGCTCCATAACTCGCTCGGCGTGTTCCTGCCGCTGATCGCTGTCAACTGCGCGATCCTTGGCGGATCGCTCTTCATGGCGGAGCGCGACTACACGTTCGCCGAGAGCGTCGTCTTCGCGGTGGGTTCCGGGAGCGGATTTCTGCTGGCGATCGTCGGGTTCGCGGCGATCCGCGAGAAGATGCGTTACGGCAACCCGCCCAAAGGCCTCCGGGGACTGGGCATTGCCTTCATCGCCACCGGGCTCATGTCCATCGGCTTCATGATGTTCGCCGGCATTCAGCTTTAGAGGGACACGCTCGATGACGCCGATCGTTATGGGCACCGCGATGTTCACCATGGTCATCATGGCCCTGGTGGCCATCCTGCTCTGGGCGCGCGCGAGGCTCGTCCCCTCGGGCCAGGTGCGCATCGTCATCAACGAAGACGCGGCGAAGGCGCTCAAGGTTTCGCCCGGAGACACGCTGCTTTCGACGCTCGCGGAGAAGAGCCTGCTCATTCCGTCCGCTTGCGGAGGGAAGGGGACGTGTGGTCTCTGCAAGATAACTGTGCTGGGCGGCGGAGAGCCGCTCCCCGTCGAGAAGGGCCACCTCACGCGCCGGGAGGCGGAGCAAGGGACCCGGCTCGCTTGCCAGGTGAAAGTGAAGGGGGACCTCAAGCTCGAAGTGCCGCCGGAGCTCTTCGATCTGCGTCGCTGGCGGGCGAAAGTCGTGTCCAACGTGAGCGTTGCCGACTTCATCAAGGAGATGGTGGTCGAGCTTCCGGCCGGACTCGAGGTTCCGTACAAGGCGGGCCAGTACGTGCAGTTCCGCTGCCCGCCGCACACCGTCTACTACAAGGACTTCGAGATCCCGGAGCGCTTTCGCAAGAGCTGGGATCGCGACAACCTGTGGCGGTACAAGTCGGTCTGCATCGAACCGATCGAGCGCGCCTATTCGATGGCAAGCTTCCCTCTCGAGAAGGGCACCCTCAAGTTCGACATCAAGGTCGCGCCGCCGCCTTACGGGTCGCCAGCCGGCACGCCGCCCGGCATCATGTCGTCGTGGCTGTTCGGTCTGAAGGCGGGGGACGAGATTGAGATGTCGGGCCCGTTCGGCGAATTCGTCGCGACCGACGCCGATGCCGAGATGATCTTCATCGGCGGCGGGGCGGGCATGGCCCCGTTGCGCTCGATCATTCGCGACCAGCTCGATCGCGTGCAAACGCGGCGCAAGATATCGTACTGGTACCGGGCCCACAGCCTGCGCGACGCGCTCTATCGCGACGAGTTCGCCGGACTTGCCGCGGAGCACGCCAACTTCAGCTGGCATCTCTGCCTGTCGAAGCCCGAGCCCGAGGACCAGTGGACGGGCTTCGCGGGCTACATTCACGATTTCCTGTTCGACACCTATTTGAAGGACCATCCGGCGCCCGAGGACTGCGAGTACTACCTTTGCGGTCCGACCGCGCTGTCGCTCATGGTGCTGCGCCTGCTCGACGATCTCGGCGTGCAGAAGGACAGCATCTTCTACGACAACTTCGCCGGGGAATGATGAAGGCGATGCAGCGCTTCCGCACGTCGATTCGATGGCTGGCCGTACTCGCGGCTGCGGCTGGGCTCGCGGCCTGCGGTGACTCGCGCCCCGCGCCGGTGTCCGGCCCGAAGGCCTTCTCCTTCCAGGGCGCCACGATGGGCACCACGTATACCGTCAAGGTGGTTGCGCCCAGTCTAAGCGAGGCAGATCAGCGTGCGACGCGCGACGCCATCCGCGCCGCGCTGGATGCCGTGGACCAGAGCATGTCCACCTACAAACCCGGGTCCGAACTCTCCCGTTTCAACGGCTACGGCGGGGGCCGGCCGTTCAAGCTTTCGGCGGCGACGGTGCGCGTGTTTCTGCTCGCGCGGGAAGTGAGCGCGACGACCGGCGGCGCGTTCGACGTGACAGTGGGGCCGCTCGTCAATGCCTGGGGATTCGGTCCGGTGAAGCGCGCGGAACCGCCCACCGAGGCCGAGCTCGAGGCAGTCCGCGCGCGCGTCGGCTACCGGAAGCTCGAAATCGATGCGCAGGCTCTCACGGTGACCAAGGGGCATCCGGACATGTACGCGGACCTCTCCGCGATCGCGAAGGGGTTCGGCGTCGACCAGGTCGCGGCCGCGCTGGACGCGCGCGGGCTCGCGAACTATATGGTCGAGGTGGGCGGCGAGGTGCGGGTCAAGGGCCGCAACGCTGCGGGCACGCCCTGGCAGGTCGGCATCGAGCGGCCCGATTCGATCGAACAGCGAGCCCAGATCGTGGTGCCGATGTCGAATCTCTCGATGGCCACCTCGGGGGACTACCGCAACTACTTCGTGAAGGGCGGCCGGCGCTACTCGCACGAGATCGACCCGACGACCGGTTACCCGATCCAGCACGGCCTGGCATCCGTGACTGTGGTGGCGTCCGAGTGCGCGCTCGCCGACGCCTATGCCACGGGCCTGCTGGTGCTGGGGCCGGAAAAGGGCTACGCGCTCGCCGCGGAGAAAGGGCTTGCCGCCTACTTCATCGAGCACCGGCCCGGCGGGATCTTCGGCGAGCGGCAGACGCCGGCATTCGCGGCGTTGAAAGGAGGCTAGCGCAATGGATTTGAGTATGCTGACACCCGTTTTCCTGATCACGCTCGTCGCGTTCGCCATCGCGATCGCCGGGATGGCGGTGGGCGTGATCTTCTCGGGCCGTTGCCTGCACGGCTCCTGCGGCGGGCCGGAGCTTCGCACGCGAGACGGTCTTTCGCTGCGCTGCCTGGTGTGCCCCAACCGCTGGCGCGGGGGCGAGGAGCCGCGCGACCCATGACGCGACGATGCCGGATGCCCGGGAGGAGGCCGACCTCATGAGTGGAGCAGGCAACATGACCGGGCGCGCCACGGTCGACCGCGCGCCGCGCAAGAGCGCCTGGCCGGCACGGCTCGATCTCGCGCAGAGCCTGACGGGATTGCTGCTGGCTGCATTCCTTGCCGTCCATCTGCTGCTCGACTCCGCGATCCTGTTCGGTTCGGACGCCGCGGACTTCGTTGCGCACTTCTTCGAAGGAAGGCTTTTCTTCGGATCCTCTCACCCCTGGATCGTGTCGGCAGCTGCCGTGGTGATTCTCGTGCTGGTCGTGATTCACGCGGCGCTCGCATTGCGGAAGTTTCCCCACGCGCACCGCGACTACGCGGAGATGAGCGGTCACGTCCGGGCGCTCAACCACACCGACACGCGGCTTTGGTGGTGGCAGGCGGCGACCGGCTTTGCCCTCTTCTTCCTGGTAGCGGCGCACCTGTTCGTGGTGATCACCCAGCCCGACGCGATCGGGGCCGATCCGTCGACGCGTCGAGTCGTCGAGCAGGGCGCCTGGGCGCTCTATCTCATTTTCCTGCCGGTGGTCCTCGTGCATGCGGCGGTGGGCGTCTATCGACTCTCGGTCAAGTGGGGCGTGCCGCCGCTGGTCGACTCGGCACACGCCAGGAGGCGTCGCATGGTCATGTGGATCGTCGTTATCGCGTACCTCGTGCTGGGGCTGGCGTCGCTGGCGACCTACCTCGGCCGGGGCCTTTCCGGGTGAGCCGATGAAGATCGTCTATACCGACGTACTCGTTATCGGCGGAGGCCTCGCCGGGCAGCGGGTCGCGATCGGCGCGCGGCGGCGCGGATTCGACGCCACGGTCATTTCGCTCGTGCCGGCCAAGCGTTCGCACTCGGCGGCGGCTCAGGGCGGCATGCAGGCGAGCCTCGCCAACGTACTCAAGGCCCAGGGCGACAGCGAGGACGTGCACTTCGAGGATACCGTGCGTGGCAGCGACTGGGGCGCCGACCAGGAAGTGGTGCGGATGTTCGTCAACACCGCACCGAAGGCAGTGCGCGAGCTCGCGGCCTGGGGCGTGCCCTGGAGCCGCGTGCGAAAGGGCGATCGCGAGGTCATCATCAACGGGCAGCGGGTGACGCTCACCGAGCGCGACGAGGCGCACGGGCTCATCATGCAGCGCGATTTCGGCGGCACGAAGAAGTGGCGGGCCTGCTACGTGTCGGACGGGACCGGACACGCGCTGCTCTATGCGATGAGCGACCGCGCGATCGCGAGCGGTGTTCCCGTGCATGAGCGCGCCGAGGCGCTTGCCCTGATTCACGACGGCGGGCGCTGTTACGGGGCCGTCGTGCGCGACCTCATCACCGGCGAGCTGATGG
Organism: Betaproteobacteria bacterium; assembly: GCA_022340285.1. Lineage (GTDB taxonomy): Bacteria > Pseudomonadota > Gammaproteobacteria > Burkholderiales > SG8-39 > JAABRB01. The sequence continues at coordinate 63,909 of JAJDOG010000087.1, read as the reverse complement.
CCTATGTCGCCAAGGCGACTGCCATCGCCACCGGCGGCGCGGGGCGCCTCTACCGGGTCACCACCAACGCGGTGATCTGCGAAGGTATCGGGACTGCGATTGCGCTCGAGACCGGCGTCGCGGCCGTGGGGAACATGGAAGCGGTCCAGTTCCATCCCACCGGGATCTTCCCGGCAGGCATTCTCGTCACCGAAGGATGTCGGGGCGACGGGGGCCTGCTCAAGGACGGCGAAGGGCACCGCTTCATGCCGGACTACGAGCCCGAGAAGAAGGAGCTCGCCTCGCGCGACGTGGTCTCGCGGCGCATGGAAGAGCACATCCGCAAGGGCAAGGGCGCCAAGTCGCGGTTCGGCGACCACCTCTGGCTCGACATCACGCTGCTCGGGCGCGCGCACATCGACCGGAACCTCCGCGAGGTGAAGGAGATCTGCGCGTACTTTCTCGGCATCGATCCGGCCGAGCAGTGGATCGCCGTGCGCCCGGCCCAGCACTACACGATGGGCGGGGTCCGCACGACCCCGTCGGGACAGAGCCCCGCGCTCATGGGCCTGTTCGCCGCCGGGGAGGCGGCGTGCTGGGACATGCACGGGTTCAACCGTCTCGGCGGCAACTCGGTCGCCGAGACGGTGGTCGCGGGGATGATCGTGGGCGAGAACATCGCCGACTTCTGCGCCGATCCGGCAAACGACATCGACTTTTCGACCGGTCTCGTCCGCGACTTCGTCGAGCGCGAGCAGGGCAAGCTCGACGCGCTGTTCGCCTCCGGCGGGACCGAGGATGCCAGCGCGATCCGGGCCGAGATGCAGGACCTGATGACCGACAAGGTGGGGATCTTTCGTACCGGCCGCGAACTCGAGGAGGCGGTCGACGCACTTCAGAAACTTCTCGTGCGCAGCCGCTCGATCAGGGTGCGAGGTCACGCTCTCGGCGCCAATCCGGAGCTCGTGACGGCATACCGCGTGCAGAAGATGCTCAAGCTCGCGCTGTGCGTGGCCTACGGCGCGCTGGTGCGCACCGAGAGCCGGGGCGCGCATTTCAGGGAGGACTACCCGCGACGCAACGACCAGGAGTGGCTCAAGCGAACGCTGGCCACCTGGCCCGACGAGCGTGGCACGCTGCCGACGCTTGGCTACGAGCCGCTCGACGTGATGCGCATGGAGCTCCCTCCCGGCTGGCGCGGCTACGGAGCGAAGGACTACATCGATCACCCTGACACGGCGCGGCGCGCGTCGGAGCTCGAGGCGCTGAAGGGCCGCATGGCCGGCGCGGACCGGTTCACGGTGCAGAACGCGCTCATGCCGTACGAGCATCTGCTCCCGGTGAGTCTGCGCGGCCACAACGAACGCATGGACGAAAGGCTGACATGAGCGAACCGCAGACCGTTGCACCGAATGACCACGAACCACCACGCCGGCTGCACATCAACGTGCTGCGCTTCAACCCGCGCGAGGCGGGTACCGAGCCGCGCGTGCAGACCTACGAGATCGAGGAAGCGCACGGCATGACGCTCTTCCTGGCGCTGTCGGAGATCAGGGAGAAACAGGATCCTTCCCTGCAGTTCGATTTCGTCTGCCGGGCGGGCATCTGCGGGAGCTGCGCCATGGTCATCAACGGCCGCCCCGGGCTTGCGTGCCGGACACTCACGACGCAGTTCGGTTCGGAGATCACGCTCGCGCCGTTGCCGGTCTTCGAACTCATCGGGGATCTCTCGGTCAACACCGGCAAGTGGATGCGCGCGATGAGCGAGCGCCTCGAGACCTGGGTGCACATGAACGAGGCCGGGGTCGATCTGCACAAGATGGAAGAGCGGATGGATCCGGCGCTCGCCGAGGAGGTCTACGAGCTCGACCGGTGCATCGAATGCGGCTGCTGCGTCGGGGCGTGCGGGACGCTGCGCATGCGACCCGGGTTCGTGGGGGCGGTGGGACTCAACAAGATCGCACGCTTTCGCCTCGATCCGCGCGACAACCGGTCCGATGACGACTACTACGAGCTGGTCGGCGACGACGAGGGTGTCTTCGGTTGCATGTCGCTGGTGGGGTGCCAGGACGTCTGTCCGAAGAACCTGCCGCTCGCGACCCAGATCGCCTTCCTGCGCCGGAAGATGCTCGCGAACGGGCTGAAACGCTGACTTTGACGCGAGGGCCATCAGCGACGTCGCGGGCGGCGCGGGCGTTCCGGGCGCTCAATGGTCGCCGCGCGCAATGCCGCCCTCCGTGCCGAACGTGGAGTGATGCCCGTACATCCCAGGTAGGCCCGCGAGAACGCTCCTGGCGTGGTGTAGTGGAGCGTTTGGGCGATCTCGTGAATCGGCATCCGCGTGTCAACGATCAGCTGCCGGGCGAGCTCGGTCCTGGTCTCGTCCAGGATCGCTGTGACGGTCGTCCCTTCGTCGGCCAGACGCCGCCGCAACGTCCGCCCGCTCATCCCGAGTGACGATGCGATCTGCGGGAAGGACGGCGCGAAGCCAGCCAGCATCGCACTGACGAGCCGCTTCACTTGCAGCGTGAGTGACAACGGACGCACTGCCTCGGCATCTACGATCGCCGCCCGGATCGCTGCCTCTGCCCGGGCGTCTGCGCTCGGAAGCTGACGGTCGAGCAAGCCCGCCGGTATGAGCAAGGCGGACCGCGGGGCGTCGAACGAAATCGGCGCATTGAAGAACCGACGGTAGGGCCTCGTATCGCTCGGGCGGCGATGCGCAATCGTCACCCCGACGGGTTTCCAGGCGGGGCCAAACAGGCTGCGCAGCATCAGAAGCAGGATCGCAAGAGCGCCGTCGCCGATCTGCCCGGCTCCGGGCGTATTGGGACGAAAGACGATATAGGCAGCTTCAACCAGCGTCCTGGACTGCTCGGTCAGCGCCAACACACCACCGCGGTCATGCAGATGGAGGTGCGATCTCAAGGCGTGGAGCGCCGACCGGAGCGTCCGCGTGAACGGCATCAGCTCGTGAATGATCCCGGCGGTAGCGGGGCCGGCACGCTGGCCGACAAGCAGTCCGAAGTGTTCGCACCCGGTCGCCACGACGCACTCCACAAGGAGTCGGCCCACCTGCACGAAATCGAGGCGATTCTTGGGGTCGAGCAGCACCCGGGGGCTGATCTGGGCCCTGCGAAATACCGTTTGTGGTCGAGCGCCCAGCTCGCGGAGCAGGTCGGGGATGCACTGTAGCGGCTTGACCCAGAGGTCTTGCGACGTCGCGAACGCGGGGCGATGGTCCATGGGGGGGCTGCCGCTTGCGATAGATCAAGTCAGTGGTGGATTGGCCCCAACTGTGAAGAAGGGCCATCCCGCCCATAGTAAACTTTTTCCGTTCCGTCGAGAAACCAAACGGGGCGCTTTGCTGGCTGCGCCTCTGGGTTTCGATTTTGCCGGTTCATTCTCAACCGCGGAGGTCATTGATGAAACGCATGCTTATCGGTGCGGGGCTTGTCGCAGTCGCCACAACGCTCGTGTCTTGCACGACCACCAACCAGGCGGAGCAGACCGCGCCGGTCGTCGTCACCGGCCAGCTCGGCACGCCGGGCGCCACGACGACGATTCCGGGCAACCAGCTCCCGCCGCCCGCGCCGAAGTTTGCCGGCGTGATCAAGGACGATGCGCTGCAATCCAAATCCTGGTGGCCGCCGCGCGTGGTGCCGCCCAAAGGCGCGCCCAACATCCTGCTGATCATGACCGACGACGCCGGCTTTGCGATCAACAGCGTCTTCGGCGGCGTCATCCCGACCCCGACGATGGAGCGCATCGCCAAGGATGGGCTGCGCTACAACCGGATCATGTCCACCTCGCTGTGCTCGCCGTCGCGGGCCGCGCTCATCACCGGGCGCAACCATCACTCGGTCGGCTTCGGCGTGATCGCCGAGCAGGCTACGGGCTTCCCGGGCTACGACAGCGTCATCGGCGTCGACAACGCGACGATCGGCCGCATCCTGCGCGACAACGGCTACGCAACGAGCTGGTTCGGCAAGGACCACAACACGCCGACCTACCAGGCCAGCCAGGTGGGGCCCTTCACCCAGTGGCCGACAGGCTTGGGTTTCGACTACTTCTACGGTTTCGTCGGCGGCGACGCCAACCAGTGGGGGCCGAACCTGTTCCGCAACACGACGCAGATCTACCCCTTCAACGATCACCCGAGCACCTTGAAGATGGACCGCTCGGATCCCAAGGCGACGATCTGGCCGGTCACCGGCAAGGAGCCCTCCTGGAACCTGATCACCGCGATGGCCGACGACGCCATCGACTGGATGTACCGGATCCACCAGACCGATCCGAACCAGCCGATCTTCCTCCATTACGTGCCCGGCTCCTCGCATGCGCCGCATCACCCGACCAAGGAATGGGTGGACAAGATCCACGCCATGCATCTCTTCGACGACGGCTACGAAAAGCTTCGCGAGCGCATCTTCGAGAACCAGAAGAAGCTCGGGGTGATTCCGCCGGACCAGAAGCTCACGCCCTGGCCGGCCGATATCCTGACGCCGTGGGACAAGCTCTCGCCCGAGGCGAAGAAGCTGTACATCCGGCAGGTCGAGGTGTTCGCCGCCTACGTGGCCTACAACGACCACGAGATCGGCCGGGTGATCCAGGCGTTCGAGGACCTGGGCAAGCTCGACAACACGCTGATCATCTACATCAACGGCGACAACGGCACCAGCGCCGAGGGTGGACCCGAGGGGACGTTCAGCGAGGTCGCGTTCTTCAACGGCGTCCGTCCGCCGGTGGACGTGCAGATGAAGTACTACGACGCCTGGGGCACGGAGTTCGCCTACAACCACATGTCGGCCGGCTGGTCGTGGGCGTTCGACACGCCGTTCGACTGGTTCAAGCAGAACGCGTCCCGGCTCGGCGGCGTCAACCAGAACATGGTCATCTCGTGGCCGGCGCGCATCAAGGACAAGGGCGGCCTGCGCGACCAGTTCATGCACTTTATCGACGTCACGCCCACGCTGCTCGAGGTCACCGGCATCCCGGCGCCGGAATACGTGGACGGCATCAAGCAGAAACCCATCGAGGGCACCAGCTTCGCCTACACCTTCGACGCCGCGAATGCCAAGATGCCGTCGCGGCACTTGACGCAGTACTTCGAGATGATGGGCCAGTGGGCGCTCTACCACGATGGCTGGTTGCTCTCCACCAAGGTCAACCGGACGCCCTGGGACGCCTTCAGCCCGGCCAACCCGGACCCGCTCAACAACCAGATCTTCCAGCTCTACGACCTGAGCAAGAGCTGGAACCAGTCCGAGGACATCGCCGCCCAGCATCCGGACAAGGTCGCGGAGATGCGAAAGATGTTCGTCGAGGAGGCGAAGAAGTACCAGGTCTTCCCGCTGGACGCCTCGGTGGGCGCCCGGGTCGCCGCGGCGCGCCCGAGCCTCACTGCAGGGCTCACGGAGTTGACCTACACGAGGCCGATGACCGGCGTGCCGCAGGGCGATGCACCTTACCTGCTCGACACCTCCTACACCCTCACCGCGGACATCACCGTGCCGCAGGGCGGCGCGGAGGGCATGATCGCGACGTCCGGCGGACGCTTTGCGGGATGGGGCTTCTACCTGCTCAAGGGCAAGCCGGTATTCAACTGGAACCTGCTGAACCTCGAATGGGTCAGGTGGGAGGCCCCGGAGGCGCTCGCTCCCGGCAGACACACCATCGCGTTCGACTTCAAGTATGACGGCCTCGGCGTCGGCACCATGGCGTACAACAACTTCTCCGGCATCGGCCGCTCGGGGACCGGCACGCTGATCGTGGACGGCAAGGCGGTTCAGACGAAGAAGATGGAGCGGACGATCCCGATCATCCTGCAGTGGGACGAAAGCTTTGACATCGGCTCCGACACCATCACCGGAATCGACGACGCGGACTACAAGCCGCCGTTCCCGCTGACGGCGAAGTTCAACAAGCTGACGATCAGGATCGACCGGCCGCAGCTGTCGCCCGCGGACATCAAGAAGCTCGAAGAGGGCATGAAGAAAGTCGAAATGGGCCGGCAATAGCGGCGTTGCGGCCGTGGAATGTGTGGGCCGGTCTTCGGGGCGGCCCGCCATTTCATTTCTTTTCCACCGTCCCTGCGAACGTGAACGCGAAAGGTTCAGGACAATGCTGAAGAGAGCATGGCCGAATTCGTTGCTGGTTCCGGCGCTGCTGACCGCGACAGCGCTGGCGGCAACGCCGGCGATGGCGCAGTCCCTGAGTGGCCCGCCGGCCAACCCGCAGTACAAGTTCTCGACCCCTTTGCCCGCCGGGATCGCCGCGCCCGCGCAGGTCGATACCCGCTTTGGCTCTCTGAAGTTCGACGGCGGCGTGCCGGACCTGGCCAGCACGGAAAAGATCTTCGACAACCTGGACTTCCAGCGCGCCGTGCAGGCCTACCTGCTGGCGCTGCCGCCGGTGAACCAACTCGCCAACCGCAACGCGATCCTGTCGGTAGGCCCGGTGAACCGGACCGTGCCGATCTGGGAACAACTGGTGGATTCGCGCACGATCGAGCTGACGGCCAACGACAACACGCCCTACACCTGGTTCTGGCTGGACCTGCGCAAAGGCCCGCTGGTGCTCGAAGTGCCGCCGAAGGTGCTGGGGCTTATCAACGACATGTGGTACCGCTGGGTGGGCGACGTCGGTATCACCGGGCCGGACAAGGGCAAGGGCGGCAAGTACCTGCTGCTGCCGCCTGGGCACAAGGGCGAGGTTCCGAAGGGCTACTTCGTTGTCCGGCCGGCGACCTACAGCGTCTGGATCCCGTGGCGCAGCTTTCTCGTCAAGGGCGATCCGAAGCCGGGCGTCGACGCGGTCAAGAAGTTCACCAAGATCTACCCGCTCGGACAGGCGTCCAACCCGCCGCAGCTGCAGTTTGTGAACATGTCGGGCAAGCCGTTCAACATGGTCGGACCGGACGACTTTCGCTTCTGGGAAATGCTGAACCAAGTGGTGCAGGAGGAGCCCACCAACGAGATCGATCCGACGACACTTGGATTCTGGGCTTCGATCGGCATCCAGAAGGGCAAGCCCTTCGCGCCCGACGAGCGGATGAAGAAGATCCTCACCGAAGCCGCCGCGGCCGGCGCGGCGAGCGCACGGGCAATGGCGTTCCGGTTCCGGGGCCGGGAGGGCTACTACTACGACAACGCGCACTGGCGGCTGCCGTTCGTCGGCGGCTACCGGTTCGAATGGCAGCCGGGCGTGGCCAATCTCGACGCAGCGGCCTTCTTCTTCTACATCGCCACCGGCGTGACGCCGGCGATGGACACAAAGATCGTTGGCGAAGGCTCGATCTACCCGTGGACCGCGGTGGACGCGAACAACAATCCACTTGACGGCGGCAAGAACTACAAGCTGCGCCTGCCGCCGAACGTTCCGGCCAAGGATTTCTGGTCGGTCATCGTCTACAGCGCGCAGACCCGCTCGATGGTGCAGACGGACCAGCAGTTTCCGAGCCTGAGCAGCCAGAGCAAGAGTCTGCAGAAGAACGCCGACGGTTCGGTAGACCTGTACTTCGGCCCGAAGGCGCCGGCCGGCAAGCAGAACAACTGGGTGCAGACGATTCCGGGCGAAGCCTGGTTCACGATCTTGCGGTTGTATGGCCCGCTCGAGCCCTGGTTCAACAAGACCTGGCGGCCGGGGGAAATCGAACTGCAGCCGTGACGCAGCATAGGAGCCCCACGCAATGCGACGCACGCTGACTCGCATGATCCTTGCCGCTGGCGCGCTGCTGATGCCCACGGCCCACGCGCAGACCCCTGCCGGCACGCTGCCGATGCTCGCACCGGGCCAGAGCCTGGGCCTTGCGCTCGGCATGCCGACGGTGCCCAACCTGCGCGACGTCGGCGGCTACAAGACGCGCGACGGCAAGACGGTCGCGCGCGGAATCGCCTACCGTTCCGACACCTTCAACCCGATGAGCACCGAGGAGATCAAGAAGCTGGAACTGCTCGCGCTGAAGAACGACTACGACCTGCGCACCGCCGCCGAGGTCAAGGCCATGCCCGACGAGATCCCCTCCGGCGTCAAGTACCACCTGCTGAACGTGCTGGCGGACGAGAAGGGAAGCGCCGCCGCGGAGCTCGAAGCGTTGCTCCACCGGCCGAAGAAGGCCAACGTGGTGCTCGGCGGCGGCAAGATCGAGGCGATGTTCATGCAGGTCTACCGCGCGTTCATCACGCTCCCGAGTGCGAAGCAGTCCTACCGCACGCTGTTCCTGGATCTCACCAATCCGCAGATGGCGCCGGGCGTGTTCCATTGCACGACCGGCAAGGACCGCACCGGCTGGGCGGCGGCCGCGCTGCTGACGTTGCTCGGGGTGCCGAAGGAGACGGTGATGGCTGACTACATGCGCACCAACGACTACACGCTGCCGCAATTCCAGCACGCCATCGACGCCTTCGTTGCGGGCGGCGGCGAGCGCTCGATCGCGCTGGCCGTGCTCGGGGTCAAGCCCGAGTACCTGGAGGCGTCTCTCGACGAGATGCAGAAGCAGTACGGATCCATCGAGAGGTACTTCTCCGAGGGCCTGGGTATTGACGCCGCGGGACAGCAGGCGCTGCGCGAGCGTTTTCTGGGCAAGTGACGATGCCGGTGGCCTTGCTACGCGGAGTCTCACATGGAAACGACAATCTACCTGCTGATCCTCATCGCCGCGTTCGTCGGCGTCGTGATCTGGGCGTTCGGCCGCAAGCGCAAGGCGCGCTTCGAGAAGGACGCCGAGATCCCGTTCGAGGACAAGAAGCCTTGAGGACCGGCACCGACTGGGCGGCGTGCGCCGCCGGTACCGTCTTTCACGTACCAAGGAACACCACCATGACAAGTCGACGCAGTTTCATCGCCGCCGCGGCCCTCGCTGCCACGGCAGCTCCCCTCAGGACCGCGCTCGCGCAAGCGAAGCAAGGCGACTTCCTGTTCGTGCAGAACGCGAAGTCCATGACCTTCGACAAGGGCAAGCTGACGTTGCGGGGGGTCAGTCCGGTCACGATCTTCTTTACCGACCGGCCCGAACGGATCGCGGGCAACATGCGTACCCGAGACTTCGTGCCGTTCTGGAGCGATGGCAAGAATAGCTTCGCCAAGGACAACCCCAACGCCAACCTGTCGATCCTGGAGCCGGACAAGTACGTTGCCGACACCGTCTTGACGCTGGCCAGCCCGGCGCTCGACGGCGAAGACCTCTCGTACGACGTGAAAGTCCTCGAGGGCAAGATGCCCGCCAGCGGTGGGCCCGTGTCGCTCTTCATCGACGTCATCGGCATGCCGCTCACGCCAATGTCCTATGCCGGCGTAGCACGCCGCACCGCATATCGGCGGCGAGTCTACTGGCGACGCTAGTGCAGGGCCTCGGTCGCGCGCTCGCGTCCGGTACCGGTCCAATACGTCTGCAATAACCCTCGACTTGAAGGAGCCCCAATCATGAAGCGCGAATTTCGAACCCTCCTCGTCGCCGTGGCGATGGGGGCAACGACTGTGTTCATCCCGCCGGCAGCGATGGCCGTAGAGGTGCCCGCCGCGGCCCCCGTGATGGCCGAGCTGCTCTTCGTACAAAACGCGGCCGGCGTGGAAATCGGAGACGGCGGACGCACGCTCACGCTCAAGGGCGTCGGCCCGACAACGCTCTTCTTCGCCGACCGGCCGCTGCGAATCGCCGGCCACTATCGCATGGCCGAGTACCTGGACTTCTGGAAGGCAGGCCCCGAAAGCTTCCACAAGGACCCGCCGAACGCGACGCTCTCGACATTCCAGAAGGGCAGGGACGACCTATCCGAGGTCGTCGTGACGCTGCGTAATCCCCGGTTGAGCGGCAACGATCTCACCTACGACGTCACCGTGATCTCGGGCAAGCTACCCCCCAGGGATGCTGGTCCAGCTTCGCTCTTCATCGACATCATCGGTCTGCCCTTCACGCCGCTCTCGTTCGCCGGCGTGGCCCGGCGAACTGCACGTCGCACAGTAGTTTGGGGCAGCGCGGCGGCGGCGGCCGGTGCGGCGGCGGGTGCGGCAGCGGCCCATGCGTACTACACGCCCCCGCCGTCCACGGTGACGGTGGTGCACACCGCTGCGCCGGCTACGGCGCCGGCGGTGAGCGCAACGGAGTCCGCCGCGGTAGCCAAGCTGAAGGAGCTGAAGTCATTGCAGACGCAGGGACTCATCTCCGAGGAGCAGTACAAGACTGAGTCGCAAAAGTTGCTCGACCAGATCGTGCAGTAAGGAAGGGACGTCTCATCGTGGCGAAACCCTAGCGAACGCGCGCGATGCGACCGCGCGGCACCGTGTTCGTGCTGCTCATGGCCATTGCGGTCGGGGTGGTCGCCGGTGTGGGCGCATGGGGCTTTCGCATGCTGATCGGCGCGGACTCCGGGGCTGACAGCTCCGGTCCGGGCGGGCGCGCCTTGCGTTACAAAGTTCTGCCCGAGCAGGCGACGCTGCTGTCGGCAGTGCGCGCGGTCTGCGAGGAAGGCGCGGAGCTGATCGTGGTCTCGCGCCGCCCGGATTCCCGGCGGACCGAGGATGTGGTAGGAGTAGTCGCGGCTGCAGTGCTGGCTCGTACGGTAGCGACCGAGGACGAGATCTCGAGAGATCTCGTGACCTAACCGGCATTCGAGCTCGCACCCCGCCGCGAAGGTTGCCGCCGATACCCCATGGCCACGAAACAGGATCCAAAGCTCGGGACCTTCTCCACGCTCTCTATCGGCCTGGGAGGGATGATCGGCGGAGGGATCTTTGCAGTGACCGGGCTCACCGTCGAGCTCACCAAGGGGGCGGCCCCCATCGCATTCGTGGTCGCCGGCGTCGTGGCGCTCCTCACCAGCTACTCCTACCTGAAGCTGACCCTGAGGTTTCCCGGGGAGGGCGGCACGGTGGAGTTTCTCAACAGAGGCTTTGGCACCGGAATCGTCACCGGCGCTGCCAACATTCTGCTCTGCCTCAGTTACGTGGTGCTGCTGTCCGTATACGCCTATGCCTTTGGCAGCTATGCGGCAAGCTTCTTCTCGCAGGATCAGGTCTTCTGGAAGCACATGTTCATCACCGCGGTGATCGTGATCCTGGCGGCGATCAATTATTTCGGCGCAAACCTGGTGGTGAAGTCCGAGAACTTCTTCAATGCGAGCAAGATGATCCTGTTGGCGATCTTCGTTGTCGTCGGGCTCGCGAGCCCCATGGAGTGGAGCCGCTTCGCTCCCGAACACTATGTCTCGCCCCTGGCGCTTGTTTCCGGGGCGATGGTCATTTTTCTCAATTACGAAGGCTTCGAGCTGATCGCCAACGCCGCCAAGGACGTGAAGACTCCCGCGAGGTCGCTGCCGATCGCCTACGTCGGCGGCGTCCTGATCGTGATGGCATGCTACATATGCATCGCGCTCGTGGTGGTGGGGCACATGGACGTCGCCCAAATCGCCAAGGTCAGCGACTACGCGCTCTCGGCGACTGCGGAAACGTTCCTTGGGCGAGCCGGTTTCGTCATGATCGCGGCTGCGGCTCTGTTGGCGACCAGTTCCGCCATCAACGCCACTTTTTACAGCTCGGGGCGACTGACGTACATCGTGGCGAAGACCGGGGAGCTGCCGAAGGAGCTCGAGCGGGAGATACGCGGCCAGCCCCTGGACGGCATGATCATCTTCGCCGGCCTGACGCTGGTGATGGCGAACCTCATCCCCCTGCACGCCATCGCGACCATGGGCAGCGCCGGATTCCTCCTCATCTTCATGGCCGTCAACATCGCCAACGTCCGGCTGCGCAAGGAGACCCGGAGCAACGCCTGGATCTCGCTCATCGGCGCGCTGGCGTGCGGCGTCGCCCTGTTTGTCCTGTGTCTGCAGACCGAGGAGGATCCGGCGACGCGGAATCAGGTCTGGATCATCGTGGGCATGATTCTGGCCGCGCTGTTTGCCGAAATAATCTACCGCTCCATCACCAAACGCGAGCTTCGATTGAGGGCGCCGAGATAACGCACAATCGCATCCCGCTTTCGAGCGACACGTCTGACGCCTGGGGTCGGAATTGGTCCGTTCGGAGGAGTAGCATATTCCCCCATACAAGCTGAGAGCGATCCAAACAATGGCGGCGAATCCAACCTTTCTGGCCCCCGGCGAAGGGGAGACGGTCTTCTCGGTCAGTTCCGTGCCGATCAAGTTCGGTCCCGGCGCGCTGCGCGAAGTCGGAGCGGATGCCCAGTCACTCGGCATGAAGCGGGTCGCCCTGTTCGTCGATCCGCACGTGCTGGCCAGCGCTCCCGGTGAGACCGCGCTCGGCGCGCTCCGTGCGGCGGGCCTCGACGTCGAGGTCTATGATCGGGCGCGCTGCGAGCCGAACAGCGATTCGTTCGAGGAGGCAGCCGCCTTCGCCCGCGAAGGGGACATCGACGGATTCGTCTCGATGGGTGGCGGATCTGTGATGGACACCGCCAAAGCGGCCAATCTTCTGTCGTCCTACCCCGATGAGCTCATCGCGTACATCAATGCGCCGATCGGCAAGGCGAAGCCGATTCCCGGCAGACTGAAGCCGCATATCGCCTGCCCGACCACATGCGGCACCGGCAGCGAGACGACCGGCATCGCGATCGTCGATCTGAAGTCGGTCGGCCTAAAGACCGGCATCGCCTCGCCCATGCTCAAGCCCTCGCTCGCGATCGTCGATCCGACGACTACCGAGAGCCTCCCGGGCGGCGTCGTCGCGGCTTCGGGCTTCGACGTGCTCAGCCACGCTGTCGAGTCGTATACGGCGCGGCCGTACACCAGCCGGCCGCGGCCAGCCCATCCGCTCCAGCGACCGCCCTACCAGGGCTCGACGCCTTACAACGACATCGGCAGCATCGCCGCCATTCGCCTCGGCGGGAAGTATCTGGTCCGCGCCGTGCGCGATGCGGAAGACAAGGAGGCGCGCCACCGGCTAATGTTCGCATCGACGCTCGCAGGGCTCGCCTTCGGCAGCGCCGGCGTGCACGTCCCTCACGCCATGTCCTATTCGGTCGCGACCCTCAAGCACGAGTTCACCGCCAAGGGATACGAAGAGCGCGATCCGATGGTCCCGCACGGTATCGCGGTGGTGATCAACGCACCGGCCGCTTTCCGCTTCACCGCCTCCGCCAATCCGGGTCGCCACCTGGAGGCGGCTGCCGCCTTGGGGGCGGACGTTGCGGGCGCGGCGCCGGAGGACGCGGGCGAGATTCTCGCGCGGGCCTTCATCTCGCTGATGCGCGAAACCGCGCTGCCGTCGGGTATTGCCGCCCTGGGCTACGGGGAAGCGGATGTGCCGGCCCTGGCCGAGGGGGCCTTCGCCCAGCAGCGGCCGCTGGTCATGGCGCCGCGCAGCGTTTCCAAGCAGGACCTGGAGAGCATCTACCGCGACGCGCTACGTTATTGGTGAAGGGCAGGGCCTACTGCGCGACCGCCTGTAGCGCCTTGCGGCCCGGGTGGATCGCCCCGCAGTGCTGGCACTTGCGCAGCGACTCGTCGCTGTAGAACTTCTCGAAGAGCGGCGGCATGACCGTGACGATCTCCTGTGCCTTGCGCAGCGGATACTCGAACCGGTAGACGAGCCGGTGGCACGCCATGCAGTACCACTCGAAGGCGTCGACGTACGGATCGTGACGGGGGCTCTCCACGACGATGCCGATGCTGCCGGCCTCGGGACGTTGCGGAGAGTGGCGCACGTGGGGCGGAAGCAGCATCACCTCGCCCTCGCGGATCGGGATGTCGAGCGGTGGCTTGCCCGGCTCGTCCATCACCCGCAGCACCATATTGCCCCGGTACTGGTAGAAGTACTCCTCGACCGGGTCGTCGTGAAAGTCGGTGCGCTGATTCGGCCCGCCGATCGCCATGACGATCATGCTGGCATCCTCGAACAGCAGCTGGTTGCTCACTGGCGGCTGCAGGCGGTGCTGGTTTGCCGCGATCCAGCCCTGGAGATTGAACGCCTTCAGTCTTGTGGCGATGCCCATGGTTTCTCCCCTCAGGCGGCTGCGCGAGTCGCGCTCGTCGGACCGAGACGCAACCCGCACGACTCGAAGGCAGCGCGCGTGGCGGCTTTCTCATCGTCGGTGAGGTTGAGCAGGGGCCGGCGTACCGGTCCGCCGGCCTGGCCGAGCAGCTCCTGCCAGTATTTCTGATGCGCCTGCGGCGTGCCCGCCGGGCGGGTGCGCCGAAGCGCCTCGCGCACCGGCTCGAGGCTGTCGCGGATCTTGCGCGCCTTCTCCACCTCGCCTCGCATCGCCAGCTCGGTGTATTCCTTCATGCGGCGGTCATGCTTCGTCTGCATGAGGTAGGGCGGCGTGGAGCACAGATACACCTGCCAGCCGAGCTCGACGATGTTGTCGAACCACTCGACCTCGGATGCCGTGCTCACGATCAGCTTGTCGCCCGCCATGCGGGTGAGCTTGATGTACATGTCGCGGGGCACGCTGTACTTGATGGCCACGATGTTCGGCAGCTCTGCGAGCCGCGCGCAGAGTTCCGGGCTCATGAGATAGCCTGCGTCGGGGTGGCTCCACAGGGCGATGCCGATGTCCACTTTTTCGGCGATGTGACGGTAGTACTCGTAGACCGTCGATTCGACGTCGTGGCCGAAGTGCAGCAGCGGGCTGTGCACGACGATGTAATCTCCGCCAACTGCCTGCGCGTGGTTCGCGAGCTCGAGCACCGTGTCGAGGTTCTGGTCCGAGCACGACAGGATCGTGCCGCAACCGTCACCGGCCGCCGCGGCTTCTTCCACCGCCACCTCGAACGTCCGCTTGCGCTCGGCAAGCGACATCGAGAAGAACTCGCCCTGCTTGCCGGCCACGAAAACGCCCGATATGCCGAGGTCGCGATACCAGTGGCGAAGGTTGCGGCGAAAGCCGTTCTCGTCCAGCGCGAGATCCGGCGTGAAAGGGTTCAGCGCGGCTGCCCAGATCCCGCGCAAGTTCTGCCGCGCGTAATCCTTGGCTTCCGATCTTCGGTATTTCATCGAAGGTTCTCCGTATCTTCCGTCCGCGGCTGGATTCAGAGCCCTGCCGTGACAACCAGCCGCATGGTTGCCTTGCCTTCGCGGGCTTTTCGCGCCAGGCCGTATTCCGGAGACTCGTACCATGCCTTGGCCTTTTCCAGGCTCTCGAACTCGAGGATGACGAGACGGATTGGCGTCCAGTCTCCTTCGAGGACGGCGGTCTCGCCACCGCGCGCGAGATAGCGTCCGCCGTACTTTTCGATCGCCGGCGGCGCGAGTCGCTTGTACTCCTCGTAGCCGGCGGCATCGGTGATTTTCATCTCGGCGATCACGTACGCGGGCATCGATAAGCTCCTCAAACCGGCCGCACAAAGTAGCTCGCCAGGCCTGCGGCGCCGCAGGCGAGGATGACCGGAATCATACCTGCCTTGAAGCGATGGAGCACGGCCAGCGCCGTGATGGTCACGACGAGCGCGAACCAGTCGAACGGCCCGGAAAAGGGCGCATTCGCACTCGCCTTCGGCCAAAGAACGTGCCAAGCGAAGAACGCCGCTAGATTCAGGATCACGCCGACAACTGCCGCCGTGATGCCGGTGAGGGGCGCGGTGAGCTTCACGTTGCCGTGCGTCGATTCGACTAGCGGTCCGCCGACCAAGATGAGCAGGAAGGAGGGCAGGAACGTGAAGAGGGTCGCCACCGCGGCGCCTCCAAGCCCGGCGAGAAAGAGGGCATCGGGTCCGAACACTTCCTTGGTCCATCCGCCGACGAATCCGACGAATGTGACGATCATGATGAGGGGCCCGGGCGTCGTCTCGCCCAGCGCGAGCCCGTCGATCATCTGGGTCGGCGAAAGCCAGCCGTAGGTCTCCACGCCGCCCTGATAGACGTAGGGCAGCACGGCGTAGGCGCCGCCGAAGGTAAGCAGCGCCGCCTTGGTGAAGAACCACCCCATCCTCGAATAGGCGCCGTCCCAGCCGAAAATCCCGATGACCGCGGCGAGCGCGACGGCCCATAGCGCCACGAACACGGCCAGCACCACCATGAAATGGATGAAACCGCGTCGCGCATGAGACGGGGACGGCGTGTCGTCGTCGATGAGCGCGACGCCGTAGCGCTTGGCGGCAGCGCCGTGTCCGCCCCCGACGGAAAAGTTCGCCGGTGCGAAGCGCCCGCCGGCGTAGCCGATGATCCCGGCGGTGAGGACGATGGCGGGAAACGGCACATTGAAGAAGAAGATCGCGACGAATGCAGCGGCGGCAATCACCCATAGCGCCGCGTTCTTGAGCGCCCGCGAGCCGATGCGATACGCGGCGAAGACCACGATCGCGGTGACCGCCGGCTTGATGCCGTAGAGAAATCCCGCCACGGCGGGCACCTGCCCGAACGCGAGATAGATCCAGGTCAGCGCAACCAGGATGAAGAAGGACGGCAGCACGAACAGTCCGCCCGCCACGAAGCCGCCCCAGGTCCGATGCATGAGCCAGCCGATGTAGGTCGCGAGCTGCTGCGCCTCCGGGCCGGGGAGCACCATGCAGTAATTGAGCGCGTGCAGGAAGCGCCGCTCCGAGATCCAGCGGCGCCGCTCGACGAGCTCGGTGTGCATCATCGAGATCTGCCCGGCGGGGCCGCCGAACGAGACGAATCCTAGCTTCAGCCAGTAAGACAGCGCTTCGCGAAGCGAGACCGGGGCGGGCGGAGAATCCGCCGCCGCGCCCGCGGAGTGGCCGGCTGCGCTCATTGCCGGAAGAGGTTCGCGTTGTGGGTCTCCTCCCGTGCGGCGCGCAACCATGCATACAAGGCGTCGTAGACCACGAGACCTTCCGCCAGCATCTCGTGATCATCCGGGTAGAGCGCGGAAAGCCCGAGGGAGACCGCGAGCAGCCCCGGCGACTGCGGCGCGAGCTCCGGTCGAGCGGTGTCGGCACCGCGTACGATCGTGGCGAGCGCGTCGAGCGCTGCCTCGTGCAGATCGAAATCCTCGAGCATGGCGTCGAAGGTACAGCGCTCGCCGCGGTGCGAGAATCGGACTTGTGGGACGTCAAAGGCGATAGCGTGCTCGGCTTCCGCGCGCGCGATCACCTGGTCCG
Organism: Betaproteobacteria bacterium; assembly: GCA_022340285.1. GTDB lineage: Bacteria > Pseudomonadota > Gammaproteobacteria > Burkholderiales > SG8-39 > JAABRB01. The sequence goes on along the minus strand of JAJDOG010000087.1, from coordinate 46,912 downwards.
CCGGCACGTACAGGAACCGGGCGAGCGGGTCGATGAACCGGCGTACGAGCCAGGGACAAGCTATGCGGTCGATCTTCGGCCGCTCACGCGTCACCCAGCGGGACGGCGAGTCGCCTGGCAAGCCCGAAACCGCGTCCGCGCGGAATGTCGGCTCGCCTGCCGCATGCCATGCCGCGACGCCGCCTTCGAGAAAGCGCGCGTCGACGCCACGAGCGCGCAGGTCCCGCACGACGCCCTGGCTCACCTCATGCCCGAGCACGCAGTAGGCGACGATCGGTTGGCCCGCGGGCAGATCGGGCGCCCACGATGCGACGGCGTCGTGAGCACGGCGAATCGCGCCGACGATCACTCGGGGATCGGACGCGAATGCCGCGGGCTTGCGTACGTCGACAATCAGAGGCGCGCGGAACGTGCCGGAGAGGTCGCGAAGCGCACTGGCGGTAACGAATGGAAGAACGGTGTCCATGTGTATCCCTCACTCGATCAAGCGACTCGAGAAGCAAGCAACTCAAGCAGCGCTTGGACGGGACACCGTCTGAAGGGGAGTCTGCATTCCCCGACCAGGACTTTACCGCAAGTCCAGGTCGGCGTGTTCGTTTCAGTGATCGACGCCGATCATCACGTCGCTCGCCTTGATGACGGCGTGGGCCGTCTTGCCCTTCTTCAGCTTCAGCGCCTTGGCCGATGCCACGCTGATCACCGAGACCACCTCGATGCCACGGCCGACCTGGAGCGTGATCTCGGCGTTTACCGCGCCGAGCTTGATCTTCTTGATCTTGCCGGGAATCGCGTTGCGTGCGCTGATCTTCATTGCGGGCTCTCCTTGGTCTCGAGAACGGGAACGGATGGACGGGCGCTACGCGCTCAGCGCGCGAACGAGCGCGCGCGGCGCGAGCGGTGCGGGGCGATCCGCTGGGACCGGCCCGCGTCGGTCGAATCATAGCCCGGGAGGCTGCCGCAGATCTCCCGAAATTCCCCGCTGCGCAGGAACGCGATCAGCCTCGGAATCGGCTCGTCGCGGGAGCGCGCCTCGCGACAGGCCAGGTAATAAGTCTCGACGGCGAGCGGCGTGAATCCGAGCCCGAACTGGGTCGCAGCGGCGCGGATGCCGAACCCGACGTCTGCGCCGCCGCCTGCAATGGTGGCCGCGACAGCAAGGTGGGTGAACTCCTCGTCGTGATAGCCGCGCACGTCGCTCGGTCGCAGCCCGGCCTCGCTCAGAAGCCGATCGAACAGGGTTCGCGTTCCCGATCCGCGTTGTCGGTTGATGAATCGCGCGCCCGACCGCGCCAGCTCCGCGAGCGTGTGCACCGGCGGCTGCACCCCGGTCGCGCTGATCAGGCCTTGCTCTCGCTGAAAGAGGCGGTACGCCAGGATCGGCTCGGGGATCCCTTTCGGAAACGCTTCGCCCAGCACCGCCTCGAGGGAGGTGTCCGGCGCGGTGTGAAATCCGGCGACGTCACAGCGCCGGCGCGCGAGCGACTCCAGGCTGTCGTGACTGCCGAGGACGGCAAGATCGATGTCGAATCCATGCGCTTCGGCAAGGCGCTCGCTGGCGCGCCGGAGGGCGAGATCGTGGCTTGCGTGGATGCGCAACCGGCGCGCGACGCCGGTATCGGTCTCCCCGAGCGTGGCGGCGAGCTCCGACGCAATTCGCGCGAGCTCGGGGCCGAAATGCGCCTCGGTCTTTTCCCGTAGCACGAGAAGGCGCGCACCGAGCGCGGTGAGACGTGTGCCACGACCACGCTCGAGCGTGGCGAGGGGTCGTCCGAGCGCCTTGGCCCAGCCGCTCAACAGGCCCCAGGCGTGGCGATACGAGAGCCCCGCGCGCCGGGCGGCGCTTTGTAGCGACTCGCTCTCATCGATTCCCTCGAGAAGGGCGAACAGCGCGTCGTCGAATGGGACGGCTTCACGACGACCCAGGCGCCATCGGAGATCTAGCTCAACGCGCACCATATATGCAAAGCATAGCATATTGTAGATGGAAGCCTTCATCGCATAATCTTCCAGGCAATCATGGGAATCTATGTCCGAAAGAACATATTATTGCTGCGCCATCTTTTGACGCCGCGGCGACGTCTGCGTTCGTTCGGAGAAGGCAAATGAACAGTCTGCATGAGGCGTTCGGGCAGGCCGCGGCACTGGTTGCAAGCGGCGATGCGACGCTCATCGAAATCGTCCTGCTCAGCTTGCGCGTGAGCCTTACCGCCGTACTGGTCGCGGCGCTGATCGGCCTGCCGATCGGGGCCGCAATCGCCGTGGGACGGTTTCCGGGGCGCCGAACGCTGATCGTCGTGTTGAACGCTTTGATGGGATTGCCGCCCGTGGTGGTCGGATTGCTGGTGTATCTGCTGCTGTCGCGAGCGGGCCCGCTCGGTGCTCTCGGGATCCTGTTCACGCCGACAGCGATGGTCATCGCGCAGACCGTGCTGATCTTGCCAATCATCGCGGCCCTCTCGCGGCAGGCGATCGAGGACGCGTGGTCCGAGTACCAGGAACAGCTCCGATCGCTCGGCGCGGGGCGCCTGTCGGCGGCCTTCACGCTGCTCTGGGACACCCGCTTCTCGTTATTGACCGCGGTGCTCGCCGGATTCGGGCGCGCCGCCGCCGAGGTCGGGGCCGTGATGATCGTGGGCGGCAACATCGACGGCGTGACGCGCGTGATGACGACGGCGATTGCGCTCGAGACGAGCAAGGGTGATCTGCCGCTCGCACTCGGGCTGGGCGTGATCCTGATCTCGCTGGTGCTGATCCTGAACGCCGCGGCGTATCTCACGAAGGAAGCCGCCCAGCGTCGCTATGGATAGACCGGAGTCCGCCGTGCGCGCGCCATCGTCGATTCTGCCGCTCGTGCTGGAGAGCGTCTCGTTCGTTGCCGGCGGGCGGGCAATCGTTGACGCGATCTCCTGCGAGATCGGCGCCGGTTCCCGGACGGTCATCGTCGGGCCCAACGGCGCCGGCAAGAGCGTGCTGATGCGGCTCTGCCACGGGCTCCTCAGGCCAACGTCGGGAAGAGTGGTATGGCGCGGGGTCGGCACCGCCGCGATCGGTCGGCGTCAGGCGATGGTGTTTCAGCGACCGGTGATGCTGCGGCGATCGGCAATTGCCAATCTCGAATACGCGCTCGCCCTGCAGGATGTGGCGCGCGCCGATCGGACCCGCCTCGCGCGCGAAGCGATCGAGCGCGTCGGCCTGGGGCATCTCGCGGGCCGGTCGGCGCGGGTGCTTTCGGGCGGCGAGCAGCAACGCCTCGCGATCGCACGCGCGTGGGCGCTACGCCCCGAGGTCCTGTTCCTGGACGAGCCGACCGCCAGCCTGGATCCGACCGCGACGCGCGAGATCGAGACGGCGATCGCCGCGATCCACGCGTGCGGCACGAAGATCGTCATGACGACCCACAACCTCGGGCAGGCACGCCGCCTCGCCGACGAGATCTTTTTTCTCAACCAAGGCCGGCTCGCCGAGCACGCCCCGGCCGAGCGTTTCTTCACCGCCCCGGCGACGGCCGAGGCCGCCGCCTTCATCAAAGGAGAGTTGCCATGGACATGATCCGACGCACCCTGGTCGTCGCCGCAATCGGAGGAGCAGCGCTCGCTGCCGCACCCGTCTTCGCGCAGGACAAGTTCATCACCGTCGCTTCGACGACCTCGACCGAGAACTCGGGGCTCTTCAAGGCCATCCTTCCCGTGTTCGAGAAGCAGACGGGGATCCAGGTGCGCGTCGTCGCGCTCGGTACCGGACAGGCGCTCGATCTCGCCCGCCGCGGCGACGCCGATGTGCTGTTCGTCCACAACAAGCGCGCGGAGGAGAAGTTCGTTGCCGAGGGGTACGGCATAGACCGTAACGATGTGATGTACAACGATTTCGTCCTCGTCGGTCCGAAGAGCGATCCCGCCAAGGTCGGCGGCGGCAAGGACATCCTCGTCGCGCTCAAGACGATCGAGGCGGCGAAGGCGCCGTTCGCTTCGCGCGGCGACAAGAGCGGCACCCATTCGGCAGAGCTTCGGTATTGGAAAGCAGCCGGTGTCGACCCCACGGCCGGGAAAGGCAGCTGGTATCGGGAGACCGGCTCCGGGATGGGCGCAACGCTCAACACGGCGTCCGGGATGAGCGCCTACGTGCTCACAGACCGCGGCACGTGGCTGTCGTTCAAGAATCGCGGCGATCTCACGGTCCTCGTCGAGGGCGACCCGCGGCTCTTCAATCAGTACGGCATCATGCTCGTGAACCCCGCGAAGCACCCCCACGTGAAGAAGGACATGGGCCAGGTGTTCATCGACTGGGTGCTCTCGCCGGCAGGTCAGAAGCAGATTGCGAGCTACAAGATCGGCGGCCAGCAGCTCTTCTTCCCCAACGCAAAGCAGTGACGGACTGGAAGCAATGAGGGAAGGCCTGCGCTGCTCGTCCTGACGGGGCTGTTCGTGTTTGGAAATGCCGTGCATGCGCAGGAGGCGGTTCGGCTATACGCCGCAGGCAGCCTGCGGGGCGCGATGAGCGAAATCGCGGCGGCGTTCACCGCGGGCGGCGGACCGAAGGTCGTCAAGACGTTCGGTGCGTCTGGCCTCCTCAGGCAGCGCATCGGCGACGGCGAACCCGCTGAAGTCTTTGCGTCTGCGAACATTGCGCATCCGCAGGCGCTTGCCGCTGCGGGAATGAGCGGACCGGTCGCGCTCTTCGCACGCAACCGGCTGTGTGCGCTCGCATCGCCCGAGATCGCGGTGACGACCGAGACCCTCCTCGAACGCATGCTCGATCCAGGTGTGAAGCTCGGCACGTCCACGCCGCATGCCGATCCGTCCGGCGACTACGCGTTTCAGCTATTCGACAGGGCGGAAGCGGTGCATCCAGGCGCGGGAAAGACCCTGAGGGAGAAAGCGCTGAAGCTCACCGGTGGGCCGGATTCGCCGCCGCCGCCGAAGGACCGGGTGGTCTATGGCGTGCTGGTGGCGCAAGGGACGGCGGACATCTTTCTGACCTACTGCACGAATGCGCTGGCTGCGACGAAGGAGGAGCCGCAGCTCGCGATCGTGGAGGTCCCGGAGTATCTCGCCGTCGGCGCTGACTACGGACTGACGGTCATGCGGAACGCGAGTCAGGGCGCCTGGGACCTCGCGTTCTTCGTGCTCTCGACACCGGGACAGGAGATTCTTTCGCGGCACGGCTTTACCGCTGTGGGAGCGTTGTAGCCCGACCTGTCGTGGCGGTGAATCCCTGGCCGGTCCGCGCGGCGGCGGTCGAGCAGGCGGGCCTGCTAGAATTCATGCTTTCCAATCAACCACTTTGCCGACGGGGGCTCGCGCCCGAGCGGCGCCAGGCGCCTGGGATGAAGGTGTTCGGATTTGCCGGCTGGTCCGGCAGCGGAAAGACCACGCTTATCGAGCAGCTGATCCCACGCCTCGTCGGGCGCGGGCTGAAGGTTTCATTGATCAAGCATGCGCACCACAGCTTCGACGTCGACCAGCCCGGCAAGGACTCGTACCGGCACCGGCAAGCAGGGTGTCACGAAGTGTTGGTCACCTCCGGGAAGCGCTGGGTGCTCATGCACGAGCTGCGCGGGGAACCCGAGCCGGAAATCGAGGATCAGATCAAGCGGATGGCACCATGTGATCTGCTGCTGATCGAGGGCTACAAGCGCTACCCGATGCCGAAGCTCGAGATCTACCGCGAGGCGAACGGGAAACCGATGCTGTATCCGGACGACAGCGATATCGTGGCTGCAGCGTCGGACGTCCCGCTCGAGACGAAGCTGCCGCAGTTCGACCTCAACGACTACGACGGCATCGCGAATTTCGTCCTAAAGTACAACGGGTTCAGATGAACAAGCCAATGATCACCGTGGACGAGGCGCTCGGCGCCCTGCTGGGCGGCGCGGCGCCGATCGCCGATACCGAGCCCGTGAGCACGCTCGAGGCGACCGGTCGCGTGCTGGCAGCGGACCAGTTTTCCGCCGTCAACGTGCCGCCGCTGGACAACACCTCGATGGATGGCTTCGCCGTGCGCGCGGCCGATTGTGGGAGCGGCGAAGCACGGCTCCACATTGCCCAGCGCATTCCGGCCGGAACGATCGGGAAGGCGCTTGCGCCGGGCACGGCGGCGCGCATCTTCACGGGCGCACCGATTCCGCCGGGCGCCGACGCGGTCGTGATCCAGGAGGTCTGCACCGTCGAGGGCGAGCACGTCGTGGTGCGGCACAAGCCGCAGCAGGGCGAGTGGATACGCAGGGCCGGAGAGGACATTCGTGCGGGGAGCCGCATTCTCGAGCGCGGCGCGAAGCTCACGCCGCAGGCGTGCGGGCTCGCGGCCTCCGTGGGCCTTGCGAGTCTCCCTGTGTACCGGCGGCTGCGCGTCGCAGTGTTCTTCACCGGCAACGAGCTCGTCATGCCGGGTGAGAAGCTTCCCGAAGGCGCGATCTACAACTCGAACCGGTTCACGATCCGCGGCTTGCTGCAGCAACTCGGCTGCGAGGTGAACGATCTGGGGATCATTCCCGATTCGCTCGCGGCGACGCGCGAAGCGTTCCGCCGCGCGGCCGCGACGAGCGATCTCATCGTGACGAGCGGCGGGATGTCGGTCGGGGAAGAGGATTACGTGAAGGCTGCCGTCGAGGCCGAAGGCGAGATCGAGATGTGGCGCATCGCGGTCAAGCCGGGCAAGCCGCTCGCCTTCGGCAAGGTGGGCCGCGCGGCATTCATCGGTCTTCCCGGCAACCCGGTGTCGCTCTTCGTCACCGCAGTCGTCTTCGTCCGGCCGTTCATCCTGCGCTGCCAGGGCGTTTCGACGGTCGAGCCTCTCGCGTTTCCGATGCGGGCCGACTTCGACTGGCCGAAGCCCGACGCGCGCCGCGAATTCCTGCGGGTAAAATTGAACGGCGAGGGAGGGCTGGCGCTCTTTCCGAATCAGGGGTCGGCCGTGCTGACCTCGGCAGTGTTCGCCGACGGCCTGGTCGACAATCCCGAGCGCCAGCCGATTGCGCGTGGCGACATGGTTCGCTACATCCCGCTCTCGGAGCTGCTCGGCTAGATCGATGATTAAAGTGCTGTATTTCGCAAAGCTGCGCGAGGATCTCGGCAAGGCGTCCGAGGAGCTTGCGCTGCCGGGCGGCGTGACGACCGTCGCGGGCCTCCGCGCCCATCTGATGGCGCGCGGCGCGACGTGGCAGAGCGCACTCGAGCAGGGCAGGGCGCTGCGCGTTGCGGTGAACCACGAAATGGCCGAGCCGGGAACGCCGGTGCACGCGGGGGACGAAGTCGCGTTCTTTCCTCCCGTGACAGGAGGCTGAAATGCCGGTGCGCATCCAGACCGAGGATTTCGACATCGGACGGGAAATCGCCGCGCTGCGGGCGGCCAACACCAAGGTGGGCGCGGTGGCGAGCTTCATCGGCACCGTGCGCGACGTCAACGACGGCAACGCCGTTGCCACGCTGACGCTCGAGCACTATCCCGGCATGACCGAGAAGGCCCTCGAGGACATCGTGGCCGAGGCCCGGTCGCGCTGGCGCATCATCGACGCGACCGTGATTCATCGCGTCGGCGAGCTCAAGCCGCTCGACCAGATCGTGCTGGTGGTGGTCGTGGGCGAGCATCGCGGCGATGCATTCGCGGCGTGCGAGTTCCTGATGGACTACCTGAAGACTCGCGCGCCGTTCTGGAAGAAGGAGCAGACCCCCGAGGGCAGCCGTTGGGTGGACGCGCGCGGGTCGGACGACATCGCCGCCGAGCGCTGGGTGAAGCCCAAGCAGGACGTAGCCTGATCAGAGATGACTGCGCTCGCTTTCGCGGCGGTCGGGGTCGGCGCGGCGCTCGGAGCCTGGCTGCGTTGGGGGTTGGGCACTTTGCTCAACCCCATACTCCCGGATCTGCCGCTCGGCACGCTCGCGGCGAATCTCGGCGGGGGACTCGCGATCGGCATTGCAATCGAGTTTTTCGCGACATACCCCGGAATTGCTCCTGAGTGGCGATTGGCGATCATCACCGGATTCCTCGGCGCCCTCACGACCTATTCGACCTTCTCTGCGGAGGCGGTGACGCTCCTCGGGCGCGGCCAGTACGCCTGGGCCGGCCTGCACGTGCTCACGCATCTCCTGGGCTCGCTTGCCATGACCGCGGCGGGCATCGCCGCGGTCCGCATCCTGACGAGGTGAAAGCATGCGCAAGGGCGTAAGGTTGCAGTTCTACTTTCCGGAAGGTGCACGCCACCACCATCACCTGATGCACGAGTGGCTCTTGAACGCGGCGCGCGACTGCGGAATCAAGGGCGGTGCCGCGTTTCGCGCGGTCGGCGGGTTCGGGCGGCACGGACATATGCACTACGGTCACTTCTTCGAAGAGGCCGGCAAACTGCCGATAGAGTTGGGCGTTGTCACGACGCCGGTGCTCGCCGAGCGGTTGCTCGAATTGCTGCGAACCGAGCGCGTGCAGGTGTTCTTCGTGCGCTCCGAAGTCGAGTACGGGTGGTTTCCGGATGACAGCGAAGAGTAGCCGCGTGCCTGTTTACATGTGAGCGGATTGCGGCTAGGATCGTCTTGAAGCGGGAGATGGCATTCCTCCCGAACAACAACCGCCGCAAGGCTGATGATGCCTACGTGACGCGCCCGAGGAGGGCGGTTCCGTAGGCTTTTTTGTGCCCTCCTCCGACGTGACGCGAATGCGTAGAACAACCTCGGAGGATGCGGATGGCGCTCTCCCACGAGCCTGTCGCCGACCATGACACCGCGGTCGGTAGCCGCCGATGTCGTCGGCAGGCCACCGAGAATGGGCTTGCACGCACATGAGCGAGCGCATTCTCTTCAATCTCCTGCAAGTCGTGGTCGTGATGGCCTTCGCGCCGCTCGTATCGGGCGTGCTCGCGCGGCTCAAGGAAATGGTCCAGTCCAAGCGCGGGCCGAGCATCTTTCAGCCCTACCGTGACTTGTGGAAGCTGTTTCACAAGGACGAGATCGTGTCCGAGGACAGTTCGTGGATCTTTCGCTTCACGCCGTACGTCGTCTTCGTTGCGCCAATCTTCGTCGCGCTGCTGATTCCGGTGCTGACGAGCTACCCCCTCTTCTTCGCCTTCATGGGCGACATGCTCGGCGGCGGCTTCGTGCTGGCGCTGGGGGGATTCTTCGCCACGCTCGCGGCGGTCGACACGGCCAATCCCTACGGGCCCATCGGGGCGAGCCGCACGCGGATGGTCGGATTTCTCGCCGAGCCGGTCTTCATGATCGTGTTTTTCACCGTCTCGTTCGTGGCCGGCTCGACGATTCCCTACATCGTCCAGCAGAAGTGGGTGACGCCGCTGGCGAACTTCTTCGCACCATCCCATGTGCTTCTCGTGCTGGCGTTTCTCATGCTGATCCTTGCCGAGGGCGGGCGGATCCCCGTGGACAACCCGACCGGTCATTTCGAGCTGGCGATGATCGACGAGTCCAAGTCGTTGGAGTACTCCGGGCGCGGCTTCGCGCTGATGAAATGGGGCGGGCAGATGAAGTTCTTCGTGCTCCTGTGCATCTTTCTCAACGTGCTGGTGACGCCGTGGGGCCTGGCGGGTGAGCAACACCTCGGCGCGGTGCTGCTCGCCATACCGCTCGTGCTGCTCAAGCTCTTCTGTTTCGTTCTCGTCCTGGTCCTCATTGAGTCGTCGCTGGCCAAGCTGCGCCTGTTTCGCATCGCCGAGTTCCTGGGTGCAGCGTTTGTCACGTCGGTCGCGGCGCTGATCGCGCAAGTCTTCGTGGCCTGACCGGACGATGAGCGACGCGACCACACAATTGATCGAGAACCTGAACGCGCTTGCGACCGGTCTCTTCTTGCTCACCGCGTTCGGAATCGTGGCCACGCGCCAGGCGCGGGGCTGCTTGCATCTGTTCATCGCCCAGTCGCTGCTCCTTGCGGCGTCGGCCGCGCTGCTCGGACTGCACTTCGATTCGGGGCATCTCTACGGCGTGGCGCTCGTGAACGTCATCAGCAAGCCGATCATCGTCCCGTGGCTCCTGCGCCGGATCGCACCCGCCGAGATCTATACGCGGCGCGAGATCGACCAGGTCCTGAACATCCCGACCGCGCTGATCATCGCCCTGGCACTGGCGATCGGGGCCTATTTCCTAGGGGTTCCGCTGGCGAACGCCGTCGGTCCCGGGTATCACGGTCCCAACGTGCCCATCGGGATCGCGGGACTCGCGCTCGGCGCGTTCACGCTCGCCGTTCGGCGTGAGGCGATGCCGCTGCTCATCGGCCTGCTGGCGATGGAGAACGGGGCGTTTCTGGCCGGCATTTCCATCGCTCGCGACCTCCCCATCCTGGTCGAGCTCGCCATCGCCACCGACGGCCTGATCATCGTGTTCATCGTGGGCGTGCTGGTCCGGGCGGTCGAGCAGCACGTCGGCACCACGGCTGTCGGCGAGCTGGCAAGCCTGAAGGAGGTGCCTGCGAAGCGGCTGGCCGAGGAGGCGGCACCATGAGCGTTGTCGCGATCCTCTTTCCGCCGCTCGTCGCCGCCGCGCTCGCCTGGATTCCGTTCCGCAGGGGCTGGGCGCCCGGTGTGACGGTGCTCTCGTGCCTGATCGTTCTGGTGCTCGCCGCGCGGATGGCGTGGCGCGTCGCAGCGGGCGAGCCGGTTACGGACAGCCTCGATCCCACTTGGTCGAATTGGGTCGCCGTGGATGGGCTGAGCGTGCTGATCCTGCTCCTGATCGCGCTGGTGGCGACCACCGCTGCCGTCTACTCGGTCGGTTACATGGCGCACGGGAACCCGGCGCCGCGAAGGCTGCGCCTCTACCACGCGAACTACAACCTCTTCATCTTCTCGATGCTGGCGATTCCGCTGCTCGCGGAGCCGACGCTGGTCTGGATCGTGGTCGAGCTGACGACGCTCTGCTCGGCGCTCCTCGTTTCCTTCGCGAACACGCGCGAGGCGCTCGAAGCCGCCTGGAAGTACGTCGTGCTCTCGCTCATGGGTGCGGGCATCGCACTGTTCGGGTTCCTCGTGCTTTTCGCCGCCCTGCACGCGGGCGGCGGGAGCCAGTACACCTGGGCGGGACTCGTCGCGGCCGCGCCCGGAATGCCGCCGCTTCTCGTGCAAACGGCTTTCCTGCTGATCTTGATCGGTCTCGGAACCAAGGTCGGCCTCGTGCCGATGCACACGTGGCTGCCCGATGCCCACAGCCAGGCGCCGTCCCCGGTGTGTGCGCTGCTGTCGGGGATCGAGACCACGTCGATCCTCTACGTGATCCTGCGGCTGTTTCCGATCATGCAGGCCGTGCCGGGCGCGCACGCCCAGACCTGGGCGCTCGTCCTGGGGCTGATCTCGGTGGGCACCGCGGCGCTCCTCCTCCTCCAAGTGAGCGACTACAAGCGCCTGTTCGCGTTCTCCACCGTCGAGCACATGGGCATCGTCCTGACGGCGGTCGGGCTCGGGGCATCCGCCGACTACGGCGCCATGCAACAGATCGTCAATCATTCGGTGACCAAGTCCTTCTGCTTCTTCGCCGCTGGCGCGACGCTGCTCGCCGTGGGGACGCGTGAAATTGCCATGGTGCGCGGATTGGTACGGCGCGCGCCCATCGCCGGCGCCGCGCTCATCTTCGGCGGGCTCGCCGTTGCCGGCGCTCCACCGCTCGCCGTCTTTCTGAGCGAATTCGCGATTCTGAAGGCCGGGCTTGCGCAGGGGCGGTATGTCGCAACCGGGCTGCTTGCGCTCTTCATCGTGATCGCATTCTTCGGCGTGATGGTCCATCTGAATCGGATGGTGTTCGGCGCACCAGCCCAGGGCCTGCCCGATCCGCCCGGAGCGGCGGGATCACGGTTGCCGTTCACCTGCACGCTGATTCTGATTCTGGCCGCCGTGCCGGTGCTCGTTCTCGGGGTCTATGTTCCGCAGCCGCTGCACGAGCTCATGAAGCACGCCGCCGCGGCACTGGTGAGGTGAGCCACGCATGAACGGCGTCGAGCTGAAGGACCGGATCGAAGACGGCTGGCCCGGCCGAGCGCGGTGCCGCTTCGATGCCGCGCGTCGCGTGAACGAAGTGACGTGCGAGCGGGCTGCGCTCGCGGACGTATGCCGTCGTATTTTCCATGAATGGGACTTCAGCTTTGCCGGCCTGATCGTCGAGGAGGGTCCCGACGCGTGGCGCCTCCGCTACGTGTTCTACGGCGAGCGCGACGCGGGATGGGTTCACGTTCTCGTGGCCGCGCCGCTCGCGGAGAACGCATTTCCCAGCGTCGTCGTCGAAGCAGGGATCTACGCCGCGGACTGGCACGAGCGCGAGGCCGAGGACCTGTTCGGCGTCCGCTTCGAGGGCCACCCGCGGCTCGGCGATTTCGTGCTCCATGACGACGCGTGGCAGGAGAGCGTCGAGCCAATGCGTCGCGGCTTCGATGCGGTGGCCGCAATGCGCAACCGCCGTCCCGACGCCGACTGGCGGCCGCAGCGCATCCTCCAGGAACCTGGCGCGTTCGTCATGCCGATCGGACCAAAGTTCTCCGGGGTGACGGAATCGGTGCATTTTCTGCTCGAGACGGTCGGCGAGGACGTCATCCGTTCCTCGACGCGCCTCTTCTACAAATGGCGTGCGGTCGAGAAGCTCGCCGAGGGCAAGACCCCCGATGAGGTCCTTCTCCTCGCCGAGCGGTTCGCCGCGACGACGGCGTTCGCGCATGGCCTGGCGTATTGCCAGGCCGTCGAGTCCATCGCCGGCGCCGACGTGCCCGCGCGGGCGTGCGTATTGCGCGTCTTCCTGGCCGAGCTGGAACGCCTGCGCCAGCACGCGGGCGCGATCCAGGAGATCTGCGAATCCACGGCGCTCGTGGTCGCGACGAGCCAGGCCGGAATTCTCGAGGAAGAGCTGCTGCGCGTATCGGGAAATCTGGCCGGCCACCGGTACCTCTTCGGTCTGCTCACGCCAGGTGGGCTTGCCTGTGATCTCCCGACCGGAGCATGCCGTGAGGCGCTCGGCGCGGCGAGGGCCGTACTCGCCCGGATGCGCTCGCTCGACGACGAGCTTCGCATCTCGAGCAGCTTTCTCGACCGGATCGAGGAGGTGGGCGTGATCTTCCCCCAGGTGGCGCGCGCCTACAGCCTGGTCGGGCCGGTCGCGCGCGCCTCCGCATTCGTCCGCGACCTGCGCCGCGTGCAACCGTATTCGGGATACGAATCGTACGAGTTCGACGTGCCGAGCGAGGAGGAGGGCGACGGCTACGCGCGGCTGCGCGTTCTCTTCGCGGAAGCGCGGCAATCAATGCGCATCATGGAGCAGGCCGTCGATGCGTTGCGGGAAGGCGAAATCCGCGCACCGGTGAACCTGCGGGGGGGCGCCGCGCTGGGCGCGGTCGAAGCGCCGCGCGGCGCGGCGTTCCACTGGGTGAGACTCGACGACGGCGGCCGGGTCTCGCGCTACCACATCATCACGCCATCCTTCGTCAATTGGCATAGCTTTCACCTCGCCGCCGAGAAATTCGCGTTCCAGGATTTTCCGATCATTCTCTCGACCTTCGATCTGTCCGTGGCCGAGAACGACCGCTGACGAGCGACATGGCGGAGCGCGCATGAGTCGATGGGTCATCAGGGGCATCCGGACCGGCATCAAGACGACCGGGTACCCGCGCGACCCGGAGCACGCTCCTGGCGTGACACCGGGATTGCCCGTCGGCGACGTGCTCGGCGCGGAGGCCGCGGCGCTCGCGGAGCGCTGCCCCACGGGGGCACTCGACCAGAAGGATGGATACATCGCGGTCGACTACCGACGCTGCGTTCACTGTTACCGCTGCGTTCGTGGAGTGCCGCGTCCGCTCGCCTGGCAGGCTGGCTACGAATGGGCGGGGTTGAGCGGGGAACCCCGCGCGCAGGATCGGCTCGGGGGACCGTTCCGGCGCTCCATCCATATCCTGGTCGTCGATGCCGGTGACTGCGGCGCGTGCCTCAACGAGGTGAAGCAGCTCAACAACGCGTACTACAACATGCACCGGCTGGGCTTCTTCATCACGCCGACGCCTCGCCATGCCGACGTCCTTCTCGTCGTGGGTCCCGTCACCGATCACATGCATGCGGCGCTGAAGAAGATTCACGACGCCATGCCGACGCCCAAGCGGGTCGTTGCCGTGGGCGCGTGCGCGCTTTCGGGCGGGGTGTTTGCGGAAAGCTTCGTCTGCGGCAGGGGCGTGAGCGAAGTCCTGCCGGTCGACGTCGAGGTGCCCGGAAACCCGCCGCCGCCGCTCGCGATTCTGCACGGCTTGCTGGTAGCTGCCGGCCGCAAGCCGGCGGTCCCGCTGACCTCGGCCGAGGGGGGGATGTGAGCGCTCAAGGGTGGATGCTCGTCGCGGTGTTCGCGCTCTGCGCCGGTGGGGCACTCGCAGGCCTGATCGTGTCCGATCGACGGAACCCGGCGGTGCTCGCTTGGGCCGGCTCGCTCGCCGCTGCTGCGGCAATGGGAGCCGCCGCGAGCGTCCTATGGTCGGGAACCATCTTCGAGGCGACGCTCTGGACGGTCGTTCCGTTCGGCAAGCTTGCCGTTTCGGTCGATCGCCTCTCGGCACTCTTTCTGTTCGTGGCGGCGGTCGTCTTGATGGCTGCCTCGGTGTTCTCCGCAAGTTACCTCAAGCGGTACGCGGGCCGGTACAGCTTGAAGGCGATGAACGCCTGGTTCCTGCTGCTCGCCGCCTCGATCGTGCTGATCCTGATCGCCGACGATGCGCTGCTCTTCCTGCTGGCCTGGGAGGCGATGTCCGTGCTGAGCTATCTGCTCGTCACCTTCGAGCACCGCCGCGACGAGAGCAGCCGCGCGGGCTATCTCATGCTTGCCATGGGCGAAGCGGGATTCGTGGCGGTCGTCCTGGTGTTCCTGTTTCTGGCGGCGAACGCCGGATCGCTGGAATTCCGGGCGCTCAAGGCGGCCGCGGAGGATCTGGGGCCGACCGCGCGCTGGCTTATCTTCCTGCTGACCTTCTTCGGCTTCGGCATCAAGGCCGGTCTCGTGCCGGTCAACGCCTGGCTTCCGCGCGCACATCCCGCCGCGCCTGCGAATGTCTCGGCGATCCTCTCCGGCGTGATCCTGAATCTCGGGCTCTACGGGATCGTCCGCCTGAATCTCGATCTCGTACCCGTCGACATGGTCGGCGCGGGCCTCGTCGTGCTCGTCGTCGGCACCGTCTCGGCGCTGATCGGGATTCTCTACGCCGCCACCGAAAACGACCTCAAGGCCATGCTTGCCCACAGCTCCATCGAGAACATCGGGATCGTGACCGCCGGTCTGGGCGCGGGTCTCATTTTCATGGCCTATCAACGTCCGGCTCTCGCGGGAATCGCTTTCGTCGCGTCCCTCTATCACATGATCAACCATTCCGTGTACAAGGCGCTGCTGTTCCTGGGGGCAGGAACGGTCGACGACCGCACCGGCACCCGCGATCTGAACCAGCTCGGCGGACTGGTTCGCGCGATGCCGTGGACGTCGGGCGCCATGCTGGTCGGCGCGCTGGCGATCTCCGCCTTGCCGCCGTTCAACGGCTTCGTCAGCGAGTGGCTCACGCTGCAGACCATGCTGCGCGCGGCGGAGCTGCCCTCTATACCGGTCAAGATCGTCTTTGCGCTGTGCGGCGCGGGGCTAGCTCTGACCGCGGCGCTGGCCGTAACCTGTTTCGCAAAGATGTTCGCGATGGGCTTTCTCGGCATGTCGCGCTCCGAAGGGGCCGCAAGGGCTACCGAGGCGAGGAAGTCGTCGATCGTGCCGATGGTTATCCTGGCGGCGCTGTGTTTGCTCCTCGGCACGCTGCCAACGTACATGATTCAGGCGCTGGACCCCGCCTTGCAGCCGTGGACACACGCGAGCGCGACCGAAGCCCTGGTCCCGCCGTTCTTCGCGTCGCACGCGTCGAACGGCGCACTGCCGCCGGCGTTCGCAGCGGAGTTTCACGACCTCGGCGCGCAGGTCGGGCAGAGCGTTTTGCCGGGGCGGGGGCTGGTCGTCCTGCACCGCGGCGCCGCGGAGAATCCGGTGGTGTTCGCGATGTCGACCTCCTACATGCTGGTGGTGCTCGCCGTCCTCCTGGGGTTGACCTACGTGGTGCTGCGCTTGTGGCTTACGCGCAGGCGCCGACTGGCGCGGGGCGAGCGCTGGGACGGCGGGGTGCGGCGGTTGCTGCCGGAGATGACCTATACCGCGACGGGTTTCTCCAACCCCGTACGGGTGATCTTCGACGCGATCTTTCGCCCCACGACGGTGGAGGACACGCGCGAAACGGTGGCCGAGCACTTCCGCATGGCCATCCGCCGCAATCACCTGGCGGTGCACGTCGTGGAGCGCTACGCCATGCAGCCCGCGAGGTGGGCGGCGATGGGCCTGGCCAACGGTTTGGCGAGGATGCACCATGGTCGTCTCAACGCCTACGTCGCCTACGTTCTGCTAGCTCTGGCGCTCGCGCTGACGTTGGGATTGGCTTGATCACAACGACGATTCCGGGCTTCGGAGCGCTGCGCATCGGGCATCTCGTGCTCGACTACAACGGCACGCTCGCCGTCGACGGACGGCTCCTGCCCGGGGTTCGCCCACGCCTGCGCGCGCTTGCCCGGCGGCTCGAATTGCACGTGCTGACCGCCGACACCTTCGGGACGGTCGGGCGCGCACTCGAGGGCATGCCGTGCAGACTCGTGGTTCTGGGCGCGAAGCGCCAAGACCTGGCGAAGGCGCGCTATGTGCGCGGACTCGGCGCCGCGCGCGTGGCGTGCGTGGGCAACGGTCGCAACGACCGTGGGATGCTGCGCGCGGCGCGCCTCGGCATCGCGGTGATCCAGAGGGAGGGCGCTGCGGCGCAGTCGGTCGCAGCCGCCGACATCGTTGCGCTCTCGATTGCCGATGCGCTTGATCTGTTCCTCCACCCCCTGCGACTGACCGCGACCTTGCGCGCGTAGCGGGACGTGAGTCAGCGATCCGCTTCGCGCGCGAGCTGCGCGCGAAGCTCGGTCTTCAGCACTTTTCCGTAATTGTTCTTCGGCAACCGCTCCACGAAGCGGTAATGCTTCGGCCGCTTGAAACGCGCGATGTGCTCGAGGCACAGCGCATCGAGCTCCGCGGCGGCCGTCTCGGCACCGGGCGCGCGGACGACGAAAGCGACGACCTCCTCGCCCCACTCTTCGTGCACGCGGCCGACGACGGAAACCTCCTGCACGCCCGGGTGAAGGAGCAGGACCTCCTCCACTTCCCGCGGATAGATGTTCGAGCCGCCGCTGATGATCATGTCCTTCGAACGATCCATCAGCGTCAGGAACCCGTCGGCGTCGAGCGAGCCGATGTCGCCGGTGTGCAGCCAGCCGCCCGCAAGGGTGGCCGCGGTGGCCTCCGGATCGCGCCAGTAGCCTTTCATCACCGAATCGCCGCGCACCAGCACTTCGCCCGCCTCGCCCGGCGCAACCGGTCGGTCGTCGGACCCGGCCACCACCACCTCGACCGCGGACTGCGCGATGCCGACCGAGGCCAGGCGGTGCGCGTAGCGCGGATGCGACGTTGCGCCGAAGTGATGCTTGGCGAGCGCGGTGATGGTCATCGGCGTCTCGCCCTGACCATAGATCTGCGCGAAGCGCTGGCCCATCACCGCCAGGGCGTCCTGGATGTCGGCGAGGTACATCGGCCCGCCACCGTAGATCACGGTCTTGAGCCCTTCGAGCGCGGGGTGAGTCTCGCGTGCGTAGTCCACCATGCGCTTGACCATCGTCGGCGCGGCGAACATGGCGACGCCGCGGTGATGGGCGACGAGGCTGAAGATCTCGCCGGGCTCGAAAGCGCCGCTTTCGGGGATGACCTGGTGCGCGGCCGCCAAAACGTGCGGAATGCCGTACATACCCGAGCCGTGGGACATCGGTGCTGCATGGAGGATCGAATCGCCGGGCGCGATCGTGTCGACGTCGGCGAAGTAGCACCAGGTTGCCGCCATCATGTTCCGATGGGTGAGCATGACACCCTTGGGCCGGCCGGTGGTACCGCTCGTATAGAAAAGCCACGCTAGGTCGTCGGAGGTGGCGTCATGAAGCGGTGCCGGTTGACCGCCGAAGAGCCCCCGGTAGTCTGCCGATCCGACTTCAATCAGATGCTCGAGCGCGGGAGGGGAGCCGGCGAGAGGTGCCAGACCCGTAGCGAGGTCCGGGCTGACGAAGCACACTCGCGCCTGGCTGTTATCGAGGATGTATTGGGCTTCGCGCGTGTGCAGCTTGGCATTGATCGGCACGGTTGCCAGTCCGCCCCACCACGCGCCCCAGACGGTCTCGACGTATTCCGGACAATTGTGCATGAATACGCCGACCCGATCGCCGGGTGCGAGGGCGAGGCGCGTGCGCAGCGTCGTCGCGAGCTCGGCGCTGCGTTGCGCGAGCTGCGCGTAATTCGCGTAGCGAATCGGGCCACGCGAAACGGCTGGTGCGTCGGGTAAGGCACTGGCCGCACGGGCCAGTAGTCGTGCCAGGTTCATGGCTGAAATCGGCTGGGCGTTCCCTAGCCGATTCTAGCCGTCTATCCCTTCGGCACGACGATGAGCTGGAAGGGGCCCCGTCGCACGCCGAACTGCTGGACCGTCTGGGCGAGGAGGAGGAGGGAAGCCCAGCCGGGGCAGCCCAGCGCGGAGGGGTTCTTGTTGCGCCACGGCTTGTGGCCGTGGCGGGAAATCAGACGGCCTGGCCGTGACGCTCCAGCGGCTGCACGGCTGCACGGGCCTTGGCCTTTCCTTGGCCGAACACCTTCATTGCCCATTCGCGGACGGCGCTGGCCATGCCCCAAGCGGCCTCGGCGCGCATTTCCTGCGCACGCTTTTCGATCGCCGCGTAGTCGAGCATCGTCTCGTCCCAAACCAGGTTTGTGCCCTGCCGCGCAATCTCTGGTTTCATCATGCAAACTCCTTGATATTTCATTGATCTATCTACGATGTTGCATCGCACACAACCAATATATGGGGTCAGGCGACGAAAGTCCAATCGCCGATTTGGATGACGCGGATCGGCCGCGGTTATACTGTGTCTAAAATCACGCCCGACAGAGGACGTCGGGCGGGGAGATGCCGCGGTCAGTGCGAGGCGGCCAGCCTGGCGTTCACTTCCGTCAGACGGTTGATGAGCACCCGCATGAACGCCTTCTGGAAGCTGACCTGGCAGGTGGGACTGGCGACCTGCAGCGCTTTCGACTTGATCTCGATGACCGAGATCTCACCCGTCGCGGTGATCGTCGTGGTCCGCTGGCCGAGCCGCTGGCTGAAGTAGAGGATCTCGCCGAACACGCCGCCGCGCTCGATCGTGTTGATGATCTTGCCGCTGAGGCTCACGTTCACGACACCCTGAACGAGCACGTAGAAGCTGTCGCCTTGCTCGCCCTCGTTGATGATCACCGTCCCCTTGGGGATCGTCCGCCAGCTCGAGATGCGCAATGCTTCCCATAGCACGACGTCGTCGAAATCCTCGAAGAACGCGAGGCTGCGCAGCTCGCTGAACTTTTCCGAGTCGGACAGCGCATCGCCCGCGAGCCGCAGGGTTCCGAAGGCCTTCGAGAGGTCCTTGCCGAAGTCGATCCAGGTCTGATACCGATCGGCCGGGCTCTTCTGGATCGCCTTGAGGCAGATCTCGTCCAGGAGCGGCGGGAGCTCGGGCCGGTAGGTCGAGGGCGGGGGCGCCTCCACGTTCAGGATCTCGTAGGTGAGAGACAGCTGATTGGACGCGTTGAACGGAATGCGGCCGGTGAGCAGCTTGTACATCACGACCCCCAGCGAATAGATGTCGGTCTGGTGGGTCAGATGCTCGAGGCGCACCTGCTCCGGCGACATGTAGGCGGGCGACCCGATGCCGGTGAGCTGGGTGGTGTCCTGCGCGAGCTGCTCCTGGAATGACGCGCCGAAGTCGCTGACCTTGATTTCGCCGTCGGGGCTGTAGAGGATGTTGCCGGGCTTGATGTCGCGGTGGATGACCCCGTTCTGGAAGGCGAAGTCCAGCGCCCGGATGCACTTGAAGATGATCTCGACCACCTTGCCCAGCGGGAGCAGGCTGTCGACTTCGCAGTAGCTCTCGAGCGTGGTGCCCGGAATATGCTCCATGACGATGTAGCTGTATTCCGGCTCGCTCACCGCGTCGTAGATCTCGACGATGTGCGGATGCTGCAGCCGTCCGGCGAGCGCCGCTTCGGCGAGGAAGCCCTTGCGAAGCAGCTTGCGTTGCTGCTCCGTTGCGCCATCCTCGAAGAAGAAGACCTTGATGGCGACGTCCCGGTCCGCGAAGGGGTCGCGGCCGAGAAAGACTTTGCTGGTCGCACCCTTCCCGATTTCCTTCAGAATCGGGTACTTACCGATGCGCCAGTCCAGCTCGAATTTCATCGCCATGGCTAATTTGCGGATTTGACTGAGTTTATCCCGCGCCCCCCGGGGAAAGAACCGCAAGGTCCCGTCGGACTTGAAAAATTCGGCATTCGGCCACAAGTGCAAGACAATTGATTTGGGGAGTCATCCATGCGTTTGGACAAGCTGACGACGAAGTTCCAGCAGGCGCTGGCCGACGCCCAGAGCCTGGCGGTCGGCGCCGACAATCCGTACATCGAGCCGATCCACGTGCTCTCTGCGCTGCTCGCACAGGACGACGGCGGAACCGCCTCGCTCCTGCAGCGTGCCGGGGTGAACGTGCCCGCGCTCAAGGAATCGCTACGCCAGGCGATCGACCGACTGCCGAAGGTGGAAGGCCAGGCCGGCGAGGTGCAGATCTCGCGCGAGCTGAACAATCTCCTCAACGTCACCGACAAGGAAGCGCAGAAGCGTGGTGACCAATTCATCGCATCCGAGCTGTTCGTGCTCGCGCTCTGTCAGGACAAGGGCGAGGCCGGACGGCAGCTCAAGCAAGCCGGCGGCGCGCGCCAAAGCATCGAGCAGGCCATCCAGGCCGTGCGCGGGAACGAGAACGTGACGAGCGCCGAATCGGAGGGGCAGCGCGAAGCCCTGAAGCGCTACACGCTCGATCTCACCGAGCGGGCCCGTATCGGCAAGCTCGACCCGGTGATCGGCCGCGACGATGAGATTCGCCGCACGATACAGATCCTGCAGCGCCGCACGAAGAACAACCCGGTGCTGATCGGCGAGCCGGGTGTGGGCAAGACCGCGATCGTCGAGGGGCTCGCGCAGCGAATCGTGAACGGCGAAGTGCCGGAGACGCTCAAGGACAAGCGCGTGCTGTCGCTCGACATGGCCGCGCTGCTCGCGGGCGCCAAGTACCGGGGCGAGTTCGAGGAGCGCCTGAAGGCGGTGCTCAAGGAGATCGCCCAGGACGAAGGGCGCATCATCGTCTTCATCGACGAGCTTCACACCATGGTCGGCGCGGGAAAGGCCGAAGGCGCGATTGACGCCGGCAACATGCTCAAGCCGGCGCTCGCACGCGGCGAGCTGCACTGCGTCGGCGCGACGACCCTGAACGAGTATCGCAAGTACATCGAAAAGGATGCCGCGCTCGAGCGGCGCTTCCAGAAGGTCCTGGTGGAGGAACCCTCGGTCGAGGCGACCATCGCCATCCTGCGCGGACTGCAGGAGAAATACGAGGTCCACCATGGCGTCGACATCACCGACCCCGCGATCGTCGCCGCCGCGGAGCTCTCGCATCGCTACATCACCGACCGCTTCCTGCCCGACAAGGCGATCGACCTCATCGACGAGGCAGCGTCGCGCATCAAAATGGAGATCGATTCCAAGCCGGAGGCGATGGACCGGCTCGACCGCCGACTGATCCAGCTCAAGATCGAGCGCGAGGCCGTCAAGCGCGAGAAGGACGAGGCGTCGCGCAAGCGCCTCGCCGCCATCGAGGAAGAGATCGCAAAGCTCGAGCGCGAGTACGCGGACCTCGAGGAGGTGTGGAAGGCCGAGAAGGCCCATGTCGCGGGCGCGCAGCACATCAAGGAGGAGATCGACAAGGTCAAGCTGCAGATGGAGGATGCGAAGCGCAAGGGAGACTGGCAGAAGATGTCCGAGCTCCAATACGGGCAGCTCCCGCAGCTCGAGGCCCAGCTGAAGAAGGTCGACAAGGCCGAGGCCGGGCTCGAGGTGAAGAAGCCCACCTTGCTGCGCACCCAGGTCGGCGCCGAAGAGATTGCCGAGGTCGTGTCGCGCGCCACGGGCATTCCCGTGTCGAAGATGATGGAGGGCGAGCGCGACAAGCTGATCCACATGGAGGATGCCCTGCATAAGCGCGTCGTTGGACAGGACGAGGCGGTGCGGCTCGTCTCCAACGCGATCCGTCGCTCACGCTCCGGGCTCTCCGACCCGAACCGGCCGTACGGCTCGTTCCTCTTTCTCGGCCCGACCGGTGTCGGCAAGACCGAGCTCTGCAAGGCTCTCGCCGCCTTCCTCTTCGACTCCGAGGAACACCTCGTGCGGATCGACATGTCGGAGTTCATGGAGAAGCACTCCGTCGCGCGGCTCATCGGCGCACCGCCGGGATACGTCGGCTACGAAGAGGGCGGCTATCTCACCGAGGCGGTACGGCGGCGTCCGTACGCCGTGATCCTTCTCGACGAGGTCGAGAAGGCGCACCCGGACGTCTTCAACGTGCTTCTCCAGGTGCTCGACGACGGTCGCCTCACCGATGGGCAGGGTCGGACGGTCGACTTCAAGAACACAGTCGTCGTCATGACGTCCAACCTTGGATCGCACATGATCCAGAGCATGGCGGGCGACGATCCGGCGTTGATCAAGCTCGCTGTCCTGGGCGAGGTGAAGACGCATTTCCGTCCCGAGTTCGTCAATCGGGTCGACGAGATCGTGGTCTTTCACGCCCTCGACGCGAAGCACATCAAGGACATCGCACGGATCCAGCTGCGAGAGCTCTCGGGTCGGCTTGCCAAGTTGGATCTGAACCTCGCGGTCGACGACAGTGCGCTCGAGGAGCTCGCCATGGCAGGATTCGATCCCGTGTACGGGGCGCGTCCGCTCAAGCGAGCAATTCAGCAGTCGATCGAGAATCCGCTCGCGATGCAGCTTCTCGAAGGCAAGTTCGCGGCAGGGG
Organism: Betaproteobacteria bacterium; assembly: GCA_022340285.1. Classification (GTDB taxonomy): domain Bacteria; phylum Pseudomonadota; class Gammaproteobacteria; order Burkholderiales; family SG8-39; genus JAABRB01. Next base: position 23,943 of record JAJDOG010000087.1, on the reverse strand, counting down.
ATGCTGTCCGAGTGGCTTTCAGCGGCGGGCACATGACCTTCGAGAAGATCGGCAAGGCGCATCGCGCGGCGGCCTGAACGAAGGCGAAGGCTAGAAGGGTTTTCCCCTCCTCTTTGAGGAGGGGTGGCGCCGAAGGCGACGGGGTGGTTACCGCAGCGCAGTCACTGCGCGCGCGCGCCGCGCGAGCTCTTCCCAGAGCGTGGACGGATCGGGGCGAAACGCGACGTCGGGATCGGCTTCGAGCACCCACCAATCGCCGCGCGTCAGCTCATTGGCGAGCTGCCCCGGCGCCCAGCCCGAATAACCCGTGAAGAAGCGCAACTGCTCGGGTGGATGCTTCATGAGCTGCTCGACCGTGGCGGGATTGATGGCGAGCCAGAGATCGCGGCTGATGCGCAGCGCCTCGCCGGGCGGCTCTGCGGCCCGGAAGAGGGCGTATAGCCCGACCTGCTCGACGGGGCCGCCGAAAAACAGCGGTTCGGTGAAGCGGGAGAGCGTTTCGTTGCCCGGAAGAATCTCGGCGAGGGACTTCTTCGTCGGGCGATTGATGATGACGCCTACAGCCGCCCCGTTGGGCGCTTTCGCGACGACCACGACGGATTCGCGAAAGTTTGGATCGAGGAGATGGGGTTTTGCGACCAGGACGGCGTTTCTCTCGTCCCCTTGCGCGAGCGCGGCACCCGACACGAACAGCGCAAGCGCACCCGCCACCGCCAGCAGCCACGTCGTCAGGCTGCGGGCGAGAGATCTCATCTAGAGCAGCCCGGTTGCCGCCGAGAGATTGTGACTCGTCGACGCCGTGATGCGACGCGACAGGCGAAGCAACTCTTCCCAGAGGCCGTGGGTGTCCTTGCGGAGGACGACGTCCGCGTTTGCGTTCTGCACCGACCACAGGCCGCGGTCGATCTCTTGGCGGAGCTCTCCCGGCCGCCAGATCACGTACCCGACGTAGTATCGCGCGTCGTTCGGCGTCGTTTCGATGATCCGGTCGATGGTACCCACGTTGATCGCGAGGTAAAGGCTCTTCATCAGGGAGACCGACCCCCGGCCCGGACTGGTGTCGCGCTTCACCACCGCGACGAGCGCCGAGCGCGAGAACGGCCCGCCGAAATACACGGGATCGATGACCTTCTTGGAAGGCTCGTGCTCGGGAAACAGATTCGAGAGCGACTGGTTGGTGGGGCGATTGACGATCACCCCGATATGCCCGCCGTTCTCGAGCGCAGCGGCGAGCAGCACCGTGTGCCGGTAGGTCGGATCGTTGAACTGCGGATTCGCCACCAGGAAGACCGCGTCGCCGTCGTCGGACCAGGCGGGGGCCGACACGCCAACCAGCGCGCAGGCGAGAATCAGGAATCTCAGTATGTTCATCCCGGGGCTACCTCGTGGAACCAGGACCGGTGAGCGATTTTACCGCAGCAATTTCGGTATGGCGAAAGCAGTCTCGCAGGTGGTCGTTCACGAGCCCGACGGCCTGCATGAAAGCGTAACAGATCGTCGATCCCACGAACTTGAAGCCTCTTTGCCCCAGGTCCTTGGACAGCTTGTCCGAGAGAGCTGTCCGGGCCGGCACTTGCTGCAATGTACGCCAGCGATTGCCGATCGGATGCCCGTCGACGAACCGCCACAGGTATGCGTCGAACGACCCGAACTCGTCCTGGATCGCGAGAAATGACCTCGCGTTGCCCACCGTCGCACCGATCTTGGCGCGATTGCGCACGATCCCCGGATCAGCCATCAACCGGTCGCGCCGGGCCTCGGTGAAGCGCGCAACGCGTTCCGGGTCAAAGCCGGCGAACGCTTTCCGGTATCCGGCACGCTTGCGCAGGATTGTCAGCCAGGAGAGACCGGCCTGGGCGCCCTCGAGGATCAGGAACTCGAACAGAACCCGGTCGTCATGGACCGGCACGCCCCATTCCCGGTCGTGGTAAGCGATGTACTCCTCGTTCCCGAGGCACCACGGACAGCGCTCGACGGCCTTCTGCACCGGCGGATTGTGGCGCGGGTGAACCGGAAAGGAAACCCGGGCTCGCGGGTGGACCGTGGCCCCACGTACTCAGGTTCGAGTTCTCGGAGAGATCGGGATGCCTCCAGCCGGGGGTCGTGGCCCGCGGTTTGATCGACCACAAACCCGGGGTCGCGGAAGTGCGGTAAAAACCCCTCGTGCGCGCGTGCCGCCCGGCGCTTGTCTGGCATCGGAGCGTCGCGGCGACGCGATTTCCTTTGGCAGCTCAACAAGGAAGAAAGGGGGAAAACCATGGCAGAGGAAGTTCGTGCCCCGCTAGCCGGGAATATCTGGCAGGTGCTCGTCGAGCTGGGCGCGCAGGTCGAGGAGGACGACGAACTGGTCATCATCGAGGCGTTGAAGATGGAAAACCCCGTCTACGCGCCCCGCGGTGGCACGGTGAAGGACATCAAGGTGAAAAAGGGAGACAAGGTCGCGGAGGACGACGTCCTCCTCGTGATCGAGTAGCCGACCACCGGCATTTCCGCAGGCAAGCGTCTTCCGGCAGCCCCGATCGAAAAAGGGGAAACAATCCCCGCCTTTTCCAGCAATCTGTCAGCGAGGGACGTATGAATTTCGAGCTCACCGCAGAACAGCAGCTTATCCAGGACACCGGGCGGCGTTTCGCCGCCGAAGAGATCGCGCCGACACTCGAGGACGAGGAGCGCAAGCACGAGTTTCGTGCCGACCGGGTCGCCAAGATGGGCGAGCTCGGCTTCTTCTCGTGCGCCTTGCCGGAGGAACTGGGCGGCAGCGGCATGGGTTTCATGGAATCGGTGCTGATCGCCGAGCAGATCGCCAGGGTCTCGGCGTCGTGGCGTTTGCCGTTCAACATGCAGAACCTGGGCCCGGCGCTGACCGTGGCCAAGTTCGGCACCGACGAGCAGAGGAAGAAGTACGTGCCCGGCTGGGTGGCCGGCACGCAGCTTGGCTTCTTCGCCATGACCGAGCCGAACACCGGATCGGACGTTGCCAGCATGCGGACTCACGCCATCGACCGGGGCGACCACTGGGAGGTTCACGGCAACAAGATGTGGATCTCGCAGGCGCAGGTGGGCGACGCCGGACTGCTCTACGCGTACACGGACAAGGAAAAGGGCAACAAGGGGATCACGGCTTTCATCATCGAGCCGAGGAAGACGAAGGGCTGCACGGCGCGGCCCATCGAGACCAAGCTCGGCCTGCACTGCGCGCCCACCGGCGAGTTCGTGTTCGAGGGGATGCAGGTTCCCAAGGAGAACGTGCTCGGCAAACCGGGCGAGGGCTTCCGGATCTGCATGTGGCAGCTGAATCAGACCAGGTTGGGCTGCGCGGCCGGCGCGCTCGGCGTCGCCGGCGGCGCGCTCGAGCTCGCCGTCAACTACGCCAACGATCGTCAGCAGTTCGGCAAGCCCATCTCGCAGCATCAGATGGTGCAGGCGCAGATCGCCGAGATGGTCGTCGAGCACCAGGCCGCGCAAATGCTCGTCTACCGCGCCGCGTGGCTGAAGGACCAGGGCAAACCGAGCCAGTACGAGACGTCCGTCGCCAAGCTCGTCGCCTCGGAGGCGGCGGTGCACGCCGCGAACGAGTGCATGAAGATCTTCGGCTCGTACGGATTCTCGACCGAGTATCCGGCGGAGCGCTTCTACCGCGATGCGAAGTCGCTGCAAGTGGTGGAGGGCACGTCCAACATCCAGAAGATCATCATCTCGGGGATGGCGTGCGGCCATACCCCCAACCGCGAATAGTGTCCGCCGGGACGCGGCGGCTCACACAGTCAGAGGATCGAGCGGAATGAGACCGTATTTCGAGAAGATGCCGAGCTTCGGCAAGGCGCTGAAGGAGAGCCGTATCGCGCGTACGCGGGAGAGCCGCGAGAAGCTCGAGGCCGTCGAGAGAGAGATCGCCGCGGCGCGGGAAGCGAGGCAGAACGTGGGGATTCCCGCGGCCAAGGTCAACGAGCGCGGCGCGCTGACGATCTGGCAGCGGCTCGATTATCTCGTCGATCCCGGCACCTGGCGGCCATTACACAGTCTCTACAACCCCGAGGAGAACGAAGAGGGCACGACCAATGTGGTCGACGGCTTGGGGAAGATCGGCGGGCGCTGGGCGGTGATCATCGGTTTCGACAACAAGGTTCTGGCCGGCGCGTGGATCCCCGGACAGGCGGAAAACGTTCTGCGGGTGACCAATCTCGCCAAGCGATTGAACTTGCCGCTCGTGTGGCTCGTGAATTGCAGCGGGGTGAAGCTTCCGGACCAGGAGAAGTTCTACCCGGATCGGCGCGGCTCGGGCACTTGCTTTTTCCGCCATGCCGAGCTGGAGCAGACCGGCATTCCGATCCTGGCAGGTATCTACGGCACGAATCCGGCGGGCGGCGGATACCAAGGCATCAGCCCGACTATCCTGCTTGCGCACAAGGACGCCAACATCGCTGTCGGCGGCGCGGGCATCGTGTCCGGCATGGCGCCGCGGGGTGGCTTCGACGTCGAGGGGCTCGAGGAGCTCATTGCACGGACGCGAGATATCAAGGAACGACCGCCGGGCCGGGTCGAGACCCATTATGGTGAAACAGGTTTCTTTGCGCGGGTGTACGACGAGGAGACCGGTGTGCTGGACGGCATCAAGGAGTACATGCGCGCCATTCCGGCCTACGACCCAATGTTCTTTCGTGTGGCCGAGCCCGGCCAGCCGCAGCTATCGGCCGACGACCTCTATCACTTGCTTCCCTTCAACCAGCGGGAGGTGTACTCCTTCGACGAGATTCTCGCCCGCCTGGTCGACGGGAGCGAGCACATGGAATTTCGGCCCGAGTACGGCCCCGAGATCTACACCGGCCTCGTGAAGATCGACGGCCTGCTCATTGGCGTGATCGGTAACCGTCAAGGACTGCTGCCCAAAGGCTATCCCGAGTACGCTGACTACCCCGGGATCGGCGGCAAGCTTTACCGACAGGGGCTGATCAAGATGAACGAGTTCGTGACGCATTGCGGACGCGACCGGCTCCCGATCATCTGGTTCCAGGATACGAGCGGCATCGATGTCGGTGATCTGGCCGAAAAGGCGGAACTGCTCGGTCTCGGTCAGTCGCTGATCTACTCGATCCAGCAGACCGACGTGCCGATGATGCTGGTGGTGCTCCGCAAGGGCAGCGCGGCGGCGCACTACATCATGGGCGGACCCACCGCCAACCGGCACAACGCGTTCACGCTCGGCACCGCGGCCACGGAAATCTACGTCATGCACGGCGAAACCGCGGCGGTGGCGACCTATGCGCGCCGCGCGATCAAGGAGAAAGACTCGGGCCGGCCCCTCGAGCCGATCGCGCAGAAGATGAACGAGATGGCACAGAGCTACTACGACACGTCGCGGCCTGCGTACTGCGCGCGCCACGGCTTCGTCGATGAGATCGTCGATCTCGGGAGCCTGCGAAGGTATCTCGAGGCGTTCGCAGGAGCGGTGTATCAGAATCCGAAATCGATCTGCCCGCGGCACCAGCTGCTGTTGCCACGGCTCATCAAGGGATGAGACGGAGGAGACCGGACCACACGGCTCCGCTCAGATCATCCCCATGCCCTTGAGCACGGAAAGCATGATCGCCGCGGCCACGACCGACCCGACCTGCCCGCCGGTGTTGGCGCCCGCCGCGTGCATGAGGAGATAGTTCCGCTTGTCGTAGCGCTGCCCCTGTTGCTGGACGACCCGTGCCGCGATCGGATAGGCGGAGATTCCCGCGGCCCCTATGAGAGGGTTGATCTTGCCGCCGGAGAGCCAGCACATGAGCTTTCCAAAGCCGACGCCCGCCACGGTATCCAGGGCAATGGCGACGAAACCGAGGCCGAAGATGGCGAGCGTCGCGGGCTTCAGGAAGGCGTGGCCTTCCATCGTGCCGCCGATCGCGAGGCCGAGAAAGAGCGTCACGATGTTCGCGATCTCGTTCTCGGAAGCATGCGTCAGGCGGGCGACCACGCCGGACTCCCGCATGAAGTTGCCGAGCATGATCGTCCCCATGAGTGGCAGCCCCTTGGGTGCAATCAGGCCCGTGACAAGCGTGACGACGATGGGGAAGAGCAGCCGCGTCTGACGCGACACGCTCTTCTTGATCGTCCCCATTCTGACCACTCGCTCCTTCTCGGTGGTCAGTGCTTTCATGATCGGCGGCTGGATGATGGGAACGAGCGCCATGTATGAGTACGCCGCGACCGAGATCGGTCCCAGGAGCTGCGGCGCGTACTGGGAAGCCACGTAGATGGCCGTCGGACCATCGCAGGCCCCGATGACCGCGATTGCCACTGCCTCGAGCTCGGGAAAGCCCAGGGCCAGAGCGAGGAGCAAGGTCAGGAAGATGCCGACCTGGCCCGCTGCCCCGAAGAGCAGGATCTTCGGATTCTCCAGGAGCGGTCCGAAATCGGTCATCGCGCCGATGCCGACGAAGATCAGCAGCGGGAAGAGCTCGTTCGCGATGCCCGCCTCGTACAAGGTCCTGAGCATTCCGCCATCGTCCATCAGCTCGCTCAGCGGGATGTTCACGAGCGCGCAGCCGAAGCCGATCGGGACGAGCAGCAGCGGCTCGACCTGCTTCTTGACGCCCAGATAGAGCAACCCGCCGCCGACCAGCAGCATGATCACGTTGGGCAACCCGCTGGAAAACAGAAATTCGATGCCGGCTGCCAGCCCGGAAAGGCCGGCCAGGATGCTCTCGAGCATTTCGCGCTCCCTTTCGCGCTTGCCTTATGTGTACTCGCTCCCGCTTCTACGAGCGGTCAAGCGGTCAAGCACTGATCAATTCGCGGGCGTGGACTTCTTCTCCGAACCGGCCTCTTCGCCGCGCAGCGGAAACGCCTTCTTGAGCAGGCCCATCACGACGCTCAGGACGCCCAGGGTCAGGAAGGTCCCGCCGACGCCTACGATCATCATCGTCAATCCGAAAGACCACTTGTCCATCACGCGAATGCCTTGATGCCGGTCTGCGCGGCCCCGAGGATGAGGGCGTGGATGTCGTGCGTGCCCTCGTAGGTGTTCACGGTCTCCAGATTGACCATGTGGCGGATGACGTGATACTCGTCGGCGATCCCGTTGCCTCCGTGCATGTCACGCGCGGTACGCGCGATCTCGAGCGATTTGCCGCAGGAGTTGCGCTTTACGAGCGAGATCATCTCTGGCGTCGCGCGGTCCTCGTCCATCAGCCGGCCGACGCGTAGGACCGCCTGCATTGCGAGGCTGATCTCGGTCATCATGTTCGCAAGCTTGAGCTGCACGAGCTGGTTGGCGGCGAGCGGGCGCCCGAACTGCTTGCGGTCGAGCACGTACTGGCGCGCTCGGTGCCAGCAGTCCTCGGCCGCACCGAGCGCACCCCAGGCGATGCCGAAGCGCGCCTTGTCCAGACAGCCCAACGGCCCCTTCAAGCCGCGCACGTTCGGCAGGAGGTTCGCCTCGGGAACTTCCACGTCGTCCATGACGATCTCGCCGGTGATCGACGCGCGCAAGCTCATCTTGCCCTCGATCTTCGGCGCCGACAGCCCCTTCATGCCCTTCTCCAGGATGAAGCCCCGGATCACGCCGCCTTCGTCCTTCGCCCAGACCACGAAGACATCGGCGATGGGGGAATTGGTGATCCACATCTTCGAGCCCTTGAGCACGTAGCCGCCGGAGGTCTTGCGGGCGCGCGTTTGCATGCTGCCGGGATCGGAGCCGTGGTTCGGCTCCGTGAGGCCGAAGCAGCCCACGTACTCTCCCGTGGCGAGCTTCGGCAAATACTTTTGCCGCTGCGCCTCGCTTCCATAGGCGTGAATCGGGTGCATGACGAGAGACGACTGGACACTCATTGCGGAGCGGTACCCGGAATCGACGCGCTCCACCTCGCGGGCGATGAGCCCGTAGCACACATTGTTGACGCCTGCGCAGCCGTAGCCGTCGATCGTGGCGCCGAGGAATCCCAGCGATCCCAGTTCGTTCATGATCTCGCGATCGAAGCGCTCCTGGCGCGTCGCCTCGAGTACCCGCGGCAGGAGCTTTTCCTGACAATAATCGCGCGCGCTGTCGCGGACCATCCGCTCTTCCTCGGAGAGCTGATCTTCCAGCAGAAAAGGGTCGTCCCACCGGAACATCGCGTTGGCTTTTACATCGGGTGCATTCATCTCGGTCCTCTGGTCGCGCGGGCGCAGTGCTGACTCATTGTTCGGGCGCGAGCAATGATACGCCCAACCGCGCGCGGCGCTTGAGCCACGGGCTCGGCCGGTAGCGCGGATCTTGATAGAAATCAAAAAGTTCCCCGAGGATGGCGAGAATGCGAGCGGGGCCGACGGTGTCGCCCCACGTCAGTGGGCCGGCGGGGTAACCCAGCCCCAGCGTGACCGCGCGATCGATATCCTGTGGGGTCGCGATGCGCTGCTGCGCGATGTCGCACCCGATGTTCACGATCTGCGCGATGACGCGCTGGGCAATGAAGCCCGGGCTGTCGTGGATGACCGTGACCGGGACCCCATCCTTGGCGAAGAGCGCGTGAGCAGCGTCCCGCATGGCCGGGGAGGTCAGCGGCGTCGTCATGAGGGTCCGGCGCTTGGCGAGTCCGGGCAGGCAATCGACCGCCACCGTTCGCGTCGGGTCCAGTCCTTCGGCCAGGGCTGCCGTGGTGGTGTCCTTGCCAAGCGGTGCAACTAGACAGAGTGCGCGTTCATCCGGCTTGGCGCCGCTCCGCGCGCGCGGATCGAGCTTGGCGACGAGGTCGACGAGGGCCGGTCCCAGTCCTTCGCCGCTCACCCAGACAGGCACGTCCGCGGGCGGCGGCGGTGGCGGTTCGGGAATCGGTTCGGCCTTGCCTCCGCTATAGCGATAGAAGCCGCGGTCCCCGGACTTGCGTCCGAGCAGACCAGCCATGACGCGCAGCGCAGCGATCGGCGAGGGCCGGTAACGCGGCTCCTGGTAGTACTGGTTGTAGATCGATTCCATCACCGCGTGCGAAACGTCCAGTCCCGTGAGGTCGAGAAGCTCGAACGGACCCATACGGAAACCCGCTGCCTCGCGCAGCACGCGATCGATCTGATGAAACTCGGCGATGCCCTCGCGCAGGATCTGGAACGCCTCGGTGCCGTAGGCGCGGCCCGCGTGGTTGACGATGAAACCGGGCGTGTCCTTCGCGCGCACGGGCGTGTGGCCCATGCGCCCGGCGAGCGCTGCAAGCGCTTCGCCGACCCACGGCGCGGTCATGACGCCGTCGATCACTTCCACGACCTTCATCAGCGGGACGGGGTTGAAGAAGTGGAAGCCGGCGACCCGCTCCGGGTGCCGGCATTCGGCCGCGATCGCGGTGACCTGAAGCGACGAGGTGTTCGTCGCGAGCACGCACTCGGGTGACACGATCCCCTCGAGATGACCGAACAACTCGCGCTTGGCCGCGAGATCCTCGACGATCGCCTCGACCACCACGTCGCAGGCATCGAGACGCTCGAGGACGTTCGCGATCTCGATCCGGTCGAGGGCGGCCTTGGCCGCGTCGGGCGCGAGCCGCCCTTTCTCCGCGAGCCTGGAGAGCATTTGCGCCACGTAGTCCCGGGCAGCCGGGGCGGCTCCCGACCGGGTGTCATACAGCACGACCCGGATGCCGGCCTGGGCCGCGATCTGCGCGATACCACGGCCCATGACGCCGGTTCCGATGACCGCGAGCGAGAGATCCTGACGGGTGGCATCCAGCGGCATGGCGTCGATCCATTGTGCAGTCAGGGCAGGAATTGTATTACGCTCCCACCGTTGGCTGGTTATCTGCCGGGCGTGATGTTCTGGCACAATCTGGCCGCGTACAGGCAGGACCGCCCGCGCCTCGTCAGGAGAGGCCGCAAAGGCCCGGCGTAGAAACACGTTCCGTTGTCGGACGTGCGCGCAAGGGGAGCGGGCGTTTACCACAGGAGGTGGCAGGCATGTATCGAAAGATCCTGATGGCCTACAACGGCACGCGGGAAGGCCGTGGCGCGCTGACGAAGTGCGCGGAGCTAGCGGCGTTTTCGAAAGCGGAAACCCACCTGCTTGCCGTCGCAACGATGCCCTCGAGCATGTTCCTCACTGAAGGGTTCCTCCCGGAAGAACTCATCGAGGAGGAAAAGAAGCGCATGCAGGAGGTGCTCGACGAGGGGCTGAAGAAGCTCGAGGAGCGTGGCTTCAACGTGCAAGGGCATCTCGCCGTGGGAGAGCCCGTCGACGAGATCTGCCGGAGCGCGCGGGAGATCGGCTGCGATCTGATCGTGGTGGGCCACCATCAGAAGCAATCCTTCGCGGCCCGGTGGTGGAGCGGCTCGGTCGGTGCGACGCTTCTGGACTACGCGCCCTGCAGCGTGCTGATCGCGCTGACGCCGGACAAGGAAAAGGAATAGCTCAGCGCAACGCGAACTCGACGCGCGTCGGCTTGACGGCTGCCTTGCCGTCTTTCCTTTCGACCTTGGGCGAAACGATGAACACCCGCTCGGCCTGGATCTTGGCCGATCCGGTGAGATAGTCCTTTGCGGCCTGTGCGCGGCGGATAGCGAGGTCGCGCAGGTCCTCATCCGACGCCGACGCACTCGCGAGCATCAGCTTCTCCATCTCGGAGACCGGCACGTCCTTGGCGAAGCCTAGAAAGTTGCGCGGCTTGCCGGGAATGTCGGCGTCGTCATAGGCCTGCTTGAGAAGCCCCGGATACTCCTTCGGATCGACGACCACTTCGTCTGCCGATTTCGGCGCCTTGTCCGCCTCGCGCAGCGCCTCGAACTTCTGCCGCTTGACGGCGCTCTCCACCGCAGTTCGCTTGAGCCCCTCGCGATCGGTTGCCGGGTCTGCCCTGCCGGTGACGTCCAGCTTGAGACCGGGGCGGTCCGCGAGGGCCTTGCCCAGCGCCTCCAGCTTCTTATCGGCGGTCGCCGTAAGCCGCGCGCTTCCGGGCTCGAACTCCAGATAGTCGAGTTCGCCTTCCGCGCCAGCCACCGAGCCGAGCAGCGCGAATGGCGCGGTGACCGCCTTCGTGATGATGTTGCCGATCACCTGCATGACGATCCCGCCGATGCTGAACTCCGGATCGTCGAGCGACCCGCCGATCGGCAGGTTCACGTCGATCACCCCGTTCCGGTCCTGGAGCAGCGAAACCGCGAGCGGCAGGGGCAGGTCGGCCGCATCCGGGCTCTCGACCTTCTCGCCCAGCTTCAGCTGATCGAGATAGATGTTGTTCTCGGCCGAAAGCTTGCGCTCCTCGAGGAGGTACTTCACCTTGACCGAGAGCTTGCCGCGCTCGATGCCGTACCCGAGGTACTTCGCGGAGTAGGGCGAGAGGCGCGGTAGCTCGATATCGCGGGCGCCTGCCTGGATGTCGAGGAAGACATTTGCGGCGAGCGGATTGACCCGGCCGCGGATATCCAGGGCGCCCGCCTGATTGAGCTTGCCGGTGAACTGGAGATCGCCGGCCTGCTCGAACGTGAGCGTGGAGATGGTTCCGTCGAGATCGGTCAGATTCGCGCGGTAGCTCGGTTTCACGAAGAAATCGCTGAAATCGACATTGCCGTTCTCCAGGCGCACGCGACCGACGCGCAGCCAGTCGACGGGCCGCCGCGAGTCGGTTGGCCGGGGTTCGGCGTTCTGCGGCCTTGCTTCCGCCGTCTGCGTCGATTTGGATTGCGGCGGGGATTTGCGAACGACCGGCGCCACGTCCGGTGGCCCCTCCTGGGCGATCTCGCGCAAGTTGAGCTCGCCGTTCTCGTCCAGGACCAGCCGCGCGGAAAAGTCCTTCAGCGCGACCTCCTCGATGCTCACCTTGAGCGGCTCGGACGCGGCATCCACGCCTGCGAAGCGCAGCGACTCCCAGGTCAGCAAGTCGGCTCCCTCGTTCCCGTGACGCAACGCGAGTCCGGAGACGTCGAGCTCTCCCTTGTAGCTCGCGCGCAAGGCATTGTCGTTGCTGAACGCGACAGAGCCGCGTGTCGAGACGTTGCCGCTCGCGACGTCGACCTTCGTGTGCGGCTGCAAATAGGGATCGAAGGGCACGAGATCGATCTTGGTCGCAACAACGGCCATGTTTCCCGACAGCTTCGGCGATACGCGGCCCCGCAGCGAGAGGGATCCGGAGCGGTTCACCGCAGCACGAAACGCGAATTTTCCCTGCGAGTCCTCCACCGTGCTGAGGTCCTCGCCGGTGAGGGTCATGTTCCGGAGCGCGACCTTCACCGCAGGCTTGACGGTGCGGTCCTCGAAAGTGGCGCCTCCTCGCTCGAGCTTCAGCCGTTGCAATGTCACCACCCAGGGTTTGGATTCGGGCGATTCAGCCGCTCCGGGCGGAACGGGCTTGAGGACATGCGTCACGTTGAGCTTGCCGTCCGCATCGCGTTCGATCGCGTATTTCGGGCTGTCGACCAAGATCATTCCAAGCGTTACGCGATGCTCTGCCAGGTCCACCGCGCCGCCCTCGAGCGCAAGGGTGGTGACTTCCACGAACGGCCCCTTGGCGCCGGGAAGCTGCAGATGAACCCCGCTGACGGTCGCGGCGACATCGGTGACGCGACCGGTTGGCGCGCCGTCCTTGACCGAGATGTCGAATTGCGCCGAAACATCCGCTGTGCCGTCCAGCACTTCGGTGTTGATGGCGGCTTCGTAGTACGGATAGAGGTCTCCCAGCTTGATCTGAAGGATTTGCAACTTGCCGCCCACTTGCATGGGCGTGAGCTGAACCTCGCCCGTATAGTCGACGCGCGCCGGTGCGGGCGAGGCCGTGTTGTCGCCAGCGGGAATCGAGTCGAACCCCAGCTCGACCGCGGCGCGCGAATTCTCGGCGCTCGCCAACCTGCTGACTCGCAGTTCCACCTTTTCAAGGCGCCTGCGAAAGGGCTTCTCGGGGACCAGGTCTTCGAGCGTGATCGATCCATGAGTGATCGCGATCTCGCCGACCTCGAATGCGAAGGGCGGTTCTGACTTGTCGCCCGCGCGCGCTTCGTCTTGCTTCGGCATCTTGGGTACAAGCCTCGCCAGGCTGAGGCTGCCATCGCGTTCCCGGCGCAGATCCACAGCTGGCAACTCGAGGCCGACCCGCGCGATGTCCACCTTTCGGCCGAAGACGTCGAGGCTGTTCACCACGACTCCCAGCTGATGAAACCCGAGCACCGGCTTGCCGTCCGCATCGGACAGGGAGAACTCGCGAACCGAGGTATTTCCACTCAGCACAAGCTGTGACTTCCGGGCCGCCAGTTGCTTGAATGTCGCGCTCAGCGCCGCATCGAGTTTTCCCGACTCGAGCGTGAACGGCAGCGGCACCGGGGAGTAGTCGAGATAGCGGGGCAGGTCGACGTCCGTAAGATTCAGGGTGACCCGCGTTTCGTACGTCTCGTCGAACGGCTTGGTCTCGCCCGTGACGCGCAGAGGGTCTCCGTTCACTACGGCCTCGAACCTCGGCTGCACGAACACCTTCACATGGGAATCGAAGTTCGATACGACAGGCACCTCGATATTGATACCGGTCACCTCGTGCATCTGCTTCTTTGGGCGATCGTCGAATTCGATCTTTCCGTCGAGGAGCTGGAGGTTGTTGAAAGAGAATTGTGCGGGCTCGTCGGGTTCGGGTGTCTCGGGCTTGGGCCGGTTGCCGAACTCTTCGACGAGGTCCTGAAAGTTGTACGTCCTCTCCGACGTGCGCACGAGATGCACGTACGGACTCTCCAGCCGCGCCTCGGCCACGACCGGCGCGAACCGCACGAGCGTCTCGTACGAGAGCCGGGCATAGAGCGAAGCGAACCGGAGGGCCGCGCCGCTGCCCTCGCGTTCGCTGACCCGAAAGCCCTCTGCCTTCGCCGAGAGCGCGAACGGATTGATCGAAACGCTTTCGATCGTGACCACGCGGTGCAGGAGCGCTGACAGGCGCTTTTCGGCCTGCCATTTGACTATGGGCGGCGCCACGAGAAACCCGGCCACCGCAATGAATACGACGATGCCGACGAGCCAAAAGAGCGTTTTACGAGTACGAGGGTGGCCGCCGAGGATACGGGGTCGGGCGCCGAGACGAGCCATCGATTTCTGCATGGCGGTTCTTGGGGGAATTTACGGAAGCCGCGAACGAAGATGGGCGGGTGCCGATACACAGATTAGCAGGCTTCCGTAGAACTGTGCTTACGCAGCGCACGGCGATGCACTGCACACCGGATGTCCTAGACAGCGCCGTTACACGGTGACAATAAGGCCAGGATCGAACTCGCGGTTCTCGGCCTTCACGTCCAGCACGGCATCGCTGTTCCGCGCCTTCTTTACGAGCACGTAGCCGCGCGGATTGCACACGACCCGCGTTCCCTTAACCGAGTAGTCGAAGGAGTTGTGGGTGTGGCCGTGGATCCAGAGCACCGCCGAGCCCATCATCTCCTCGAGATTCGAGACGAAGCCGCCGTTGGCCGGGTGCGAGGCAAAGCGTGAGTGGACGCTCAAGGGGTGCGGCGCATGATGGGTGATCACGACCGTGGGTCCCGGAAAGCGCTCGCCGAGGCGCTGGCCGAGCCATTCCCGTGATGCCTCATGCAGTCGCACCGACTCCTCGGGCGTGAACAGCCCCTCCCGGTCGCGGATCGCACGAAAATCCACGATGTAGGGTCGTGACAGTCTCATCACCTCGTCGCGACGTTCGGCGCCGTCCAGGCAGAAGTCGGTCCACAGCGTGGTGCCGAGAAAGCGCACGCCGTCGATCTCCGTCGCGCCGTTGTCGAGCAGCGCGATACGAAGCTCGCGCGCTCGCGCCGCGAGCGACTTCATCACGCCGCGAAGCTCGCCGTCGTAGTACTCGTGGTTTCCGGGCACGTACAAGACCCGTCGCCCGGGAAATTTCGCGGCCGCCCAATCGAGCCCCTGCGTGCCGTTGTGTATGTCGCCGGCCAGCACCACGATGTCGGCACCCGTGTCGGGCGGGTCGAAGTCGGTCACCTCGACGTGAAGATCGGAAAGAACGTGGAGTCGCACTGTGTAACCTGTTCAGGCGCTGCCCGGCTTCGTGTCAGGGATTTTCTCATGCGGGAATGGGGCGGGCCCATGTCCCCGTGCTGGAGCCCCTCATGGACGCCGGGGGCATGTCGATCCTCCGGCAATGCCGTGACGAATTCCACGCTGGGCCAGTGATTTGGCTCGCATACGCGTCCGGCCGTGACGCGAATTGGTAATTTCCATGGATGGCGCGTGGTGATCTTTATGGCGAGCTCATGGGAGCGAGGACCGAGCGCCAGGTTGCGGTCACGGTCGAGCGATATCTGCGGCGCATCGCCGACGAGCACCCGCGCGGGTTTTCCGCTGCGCTCGAAAAGCGCAGCGACGCGCTTCCATTTCTCACCGCGGCATCACGCGTCCGGTCGGCCGCCGACATCGAGCTCCTGCATGCGACGGTGTCCGGACACATCGAGATTGCGCGGACCCGCGGGGAGGTGCCGCCCGGGTTGGAGGAAGTGGTCGAAGTTCTCTCTGCGGCCCGTGCCCGGTTGAAGCAGTTGCGGCGGCCGTGGGGATTCGCGCGATGAGCAGGGCTGCGCCTCGTCAGGGCAGAACATAGTCGACGAACAGCGGCGGAGAGGATTCGTCGATGCTGACGCGCTTTTCGAACGCCGCCCAGGCCTTCGCGTCATCCGGTTTCCGCTTCGCATCAGTGGCGGTGCGACCCTTCCCGTCGGCGCGCAGCACGCGTCCGCGCGTCTTCTCGATCAACCGCAAGTAAAGTGGCTTTGCCGGCATATCCCATTTCTTGCTCTTGTTGGCGAAGACCTGATCGACCGGAATCGCGGCCACGAGCTCTGGGCTCGACATGCCTTCCAGGCCACCATCCATCAGCGTGGCATTGTGGCTGCCGTGATGGCCCACCTTGTAGAAGACCGTCCGTCCGAGGAGATCGTCCGACCGGACGGTCTTGCGCGAGCGCCCCTCGCCAATCTCCCAGCTGACGTTGCTCCAGGAAAGCCAGTTGCCGATCTGTGCGTCGGCGGGAAAAAGCAGGACTTCTCCGGTCTCCACCAGCTCGAACGCGAGCACCAGGCTCAGGTTGTTGACGACGCTGTCGAGCTTGAGCGCCAGCTCCTCGGCGGCAAGGAGCCATTCGTCGTCGATCGCCCGCCAGCGCTCCTCTTCCTTCAGATAGCGGTCCCGAATCGCGGCAAGCGTGCCGACCTCGGGAACGTCCTCCGGACTCCAGCGCAGGCTCTGCTCGAAAGGGCACAACGACTCGAGCTGAGCAAACTGATCAGGGGTGAGCTCCGCCTCGCTCAGCGACCTTCCCATTAGGCCCGCATAGAACCCCGTGTCCGAGCCGAGCCCATACATCTCGGAGCCTTTCTTGCCGAGCATCTTGCGTAAGAGTCGCTCGTCGCGCGGCGGCGCCAGCACGTAGATCCGCACGCCCGGCAGCCATGCGGGCGTCAACAGATCGCCGGGATTGACGTACCGCGGGCTTGTCACGAGGCCGCGCAGCACCTCGAGCGCGGAATCGGTACTGCGCGTTCGCGCTGCGCCGAGCGGCGCCGGGCCATTGAAGGACAGGATCTCGTCGAGAGCTGCGGCGCGTGCGCGCGTCTGGGCATCATCGGCTGCAGCGAGCTGCGCCAGCGCACGCCGCGCGCCGTCCAGCTGCAGCGCGAGCTGGCGCCTGCGCTCTGCCGCCCAGGCGTCGTCCGGGTTCTCGGCCCACGACATCCACACCTCGCCGACCTCGAGTTGCTTCTCGAACACGTCCTGTGCGTCGTAGAACCCGGACAGGTGATCCCAGTGCGGGTGCGTGCCCACGATCGCGTCGATGCGGCCGCCGGTCTCGCGAACCACGTTCTCTGCGATGCGCGTCACCCATCCCTTGCCATCGTCGGTGCCGGTCAGGACGCCGCAATCGATGAGGATGTGGCGCGTTCCGGTACTGCGCGCGAACGAGAGGAGAAAAGCGTCGCCGATGCCCTGGCGGTACATGCGAACGCGAACCCTGAAGGCCGGCTTCTTCGTGCGAGCCGCGCGCTGCCGGGTCCGGCGGACCGGCTTCGCCCGCGCGCGTCCGGCGGTCGGTGCGCGCTTCTTCGCGGCGCGTTTCGCGACGCGTCCGGCTTTCCGGCTAGCCTTGGCCATGATCGATCTCCGGATCCATTCCGTGCAGGAGTGCCAGCTGTCGCGACGGGTCGGCGTCGTTCGCCGCGCCGAGGTACATGCCCGCGAGGCTCGCGCGCGATTCGAGGTGAAACTCCTTTTCCGCGGCGAGCCGCGAGCCGCTGCGGACATTCTTGCGGATCACGTAGTCGATTTCTCCAGAGAGCAGGTCCACGATCACCGTGCAGCCGCCGCGGAAAGTAAACGCCTCCGACCCGCCGTCCGCCGTTTCGCTACGCTCCTGGATGAACGACAGCAGCGCTTGCGGCACCTCGTTGCCGTCCGGCGAAACCTTCCGCGTGAACTGCAGCGAACGCAGCTCGAACGAGGCGTAACCGGGGTCGAGATCGATTCCCATGTCCTCGACCAGCGCCTGTCGGTCGGCCGCGTCCAGCGAGATCAGGAAATCCGAAATCCGGTCGTGCAGCACCGCGCGCCACTCGCTGAGCTTCCCGAAAGTCTCGCGGCGCGGATCGGGCTTGTCCCGGCTGTGCAGATACGTATAGCTGCTCGCGTAAGGTTGCAGGGCCTTGAGCTGAGGGCGGAGCAGCTTCTGAAGCGCCGGCCGAGGACGGTCCCAGAGCAGCGAGTCGACCGCGAGCGCCCGCAATCCCTTCGGATAGATGCCCCAGGCGCGGAATGCCTCGACCACGGCGGTCCGGTATCCGAGCCGGTCCTCCGGAACGATCTGGACGTCGGCGGTGATGAGGGCGCGCAGGTAGTCCCCGAAAGTGAGGTCGACCGGGGGACAGTAGTCGAGGGCGCGCACGCACATGGTGAGCATGTGGCCGGCGCTCATCGCGGCCTCGTCGGAGAGGCGCGCCACGAGATCGGGGTGCAATGCGCCGGCGGGCAGCACACCGCTCCCCGCCGTGGCGATCCGGAGCAGGTCGGCGATGCGGCGCTCGTAGATCTTGAGAAACGCCTCGAACACCGCTGCGACCAGGATCGCGCCACGCGCATGCGGCTCCCGCGTGCGCATCAGCGCGGACGGATCCGGCGCGACCGGCGTCCAGGCCTTGGTCTCCGGATCGATCCGGCCGATGGCGCTGCGCAGCGCGCCGTAGCGGCCCGTCGCCTGCCCGAACTGCACCGCCAGCTCGGCGAGCAGATTCCGGGCACGCAGGTCGCCGCGTGCCTTGGCGATCTGGTGACGCAGAGCGCCAGGCAGATGGAAGTGCTGAAAGAGCGCCACGAGGTCGGCAAACGCCTCGTGGAACGCCAGCGTGTCGGGATTGCTGGGGTGGAGCAGGGCGCGGTGCATCCCGTCGAGGATCGCGTGCGTCGATTCATGGGCCACGATGTCCTGCGACAGGCAGGTGAAGACCATGCCGCCGGGGTAGACGCGGCCCGGTTCCACGTCGACGGCCGGAAAGTACCCGAAGAGCAACGCCTTGCGCTGCGGATCGTAATAGGCATTCTGCTGTCTCAGGGCATGCGGGTAGACGCGCAACTGGCCCACGTATGTCCTGTCGTCGTGCCCGTGTATCCGCGGAGACCACTGCACGCGGCGTCCAAGGGCGCGCTCGAAGCGCCCGATGGTGGTCATGATCACCGCATACACCATCTGCTGGTGAAATTGCGGGTTGCCCTCAGATGGAGCATGCCCGTCGGTCGCGAGCAGCTCCGGCGCGTTGAGATCGACCGGTTCGTAAAAGGCGCGGCTCGCGGGGTCGTAGTCGATGACTTCGAGGTAATCACCGCACGGCCCGGGAGCGAGCTTCTTCTCCCACGGGATGTCGTAGACGATCTCGTTGATCTCCACGGACTCGAGCTCCGTGGAAAGCTGCGGGTCGAACGCATAGCCCCGCAGCAAGCGACGGGTCGGCATCGGCAACTCGGTGCGACGCGGCTGCGTCTTGCCCGCCGCCCGAGCATGTGCTGCAGCCTTCGTCGCGGATTCTGTTCGGTACTTCGCGGGGTACGCGTTCTTGAGCGCGGCTTTCAGGAGCGGCGAGGCGGCCATGCCGCTCACCACCTGATCGATCAGACTGCGGCGCTGCGCATCGTCGAGCGCGCGACCGGGCGTGTCGGTATCGCCGAGCGACGCCGAGAGCGCGGCGTCGGTCTGGATCAGTTGTGTGAGCTCGAGCTCGAGCATCGCCTCGCGCGGGCTGGGTGCCGCCGGAAGGCCGAAGAGGCCGCGGAGCAGTTCGAAGGCGGCGGAGTCTGCCGGTGTTTGCTTCGGGTTCGCGGGCGCCTTCTGGTCGAGCGCGGCGCGCGCGTGCAGGATTCCCCGGCCAAGGTACGTCGCGAGATCGTCGCTCGGCTGCTGCGCGCTTGAGAAGAGCGCGTGGCGCACCGCCTCGACGATCTTCCACGGCGCGTTGTATTTGAGTGATCCCTTGTGCTTTTGCAGCCACAGCGCGGCCGCGGCGGCGATCTGCGGTGTCGCCGAAGACGTCCCCGCCCCGTCCATGTCGACGATGTTCTCGCAGTTGATCTCCGCCCAGGGGGTGTTCGGGGTATAGGCAGCGAGCGCGGTAGTCATCTTGCTCGGTGGGCCGTAGTTGCCCGCCATGCGGAACGCCGGTACATGCTCGCGGATGTAGGGCTGTCCGTTCGCCATCACGCCGCAGGCCGCGATCACCCGCCCGAAGCGCGCCGGGTAAACGATGAACTGTGGCGTGCCCGGATAGTTGTTGCCGGCTGCCGTGACGATGACGATGCCGGCCTCGTAGGCGCGATTGACGACGTCGGCCCAGGCATGCGAGGCGAGACCGCCCATGCTCATCGATACGACGTCCGCGCGGAGGGTCGCCTTGCCGCCGGGGGCAATCAGGTAGTCGAGGGCTTCGGCCACGGCACTCGTCTTGAACAGGATGACCGACGTTGCGATGCGCAGCGGGATGATCTCCGCGTCCGGAGCACCGCCGATCGCATCGTCGAACTCGACGCCGGCCTCGCTCGGCCGAAAGCGCCGGCCCGCCAGCAGTCCGATCGTGCCGGTGCCGTGTCCGGGATTGTTGAACAGTCCGCGCTCGTACGGATCGCGGACATCGTTCGGATCGCGCCCGTCGCGCACGAAATTCCGCGCGATATCGAGCCGCAGATTCGCGGGCATCGCCCGGTGCTCGAGATCGATCCCGGTATCGAGAATGCCGATGCGCACGGTCTTGCCCGAGGCCCTCGCCGCCTCGCGCGCCGACTTGAGCTGCGAATAGCCGTCCGCGAGGTGCCACGCGAAAGGCGTCGGCCCTTCCGGAAACGCCGCGTCCTGAGGGTTGTATTCGCAGGTTTCGCCCGGCGCTGCGCCGAGCGTTCCCGGCTTTACCGTGACGCGGTTCTCGTACTGCCACGTCTGGGGCATGTCCGGTTCGGCGAAGCCGTTGCCGCCCGCCGCGGCGAGCTGCTTCGATCCGAGCGCCTCGTGTGCGAGGGTCCACAACTCCCCGGGCGAATCGGCCGGCCCGTCGAGCTCCGCCACATACCAGTGATGGGAGCTCGCCAGGCCGATCGCCTTAGAGCGGTGCTCGTTCGGACACAGTGGTTCCAGCGAGACCGAGCGACCCGCGAGGGACAGGCGTGCTTTCGACCCCGTGAGCGCCGCTTGGCCGCGAACGCGGACGAGGATGCGCGCCGGTCCGGTGTCGATTGAAAAGGGATTCGGCATGGCAGGTTCGGACAGGACTAGATTGCGGCGCGCGGGTAGGGGAACGCGCCGGGCGCGCGGGCGTCTTTCAGCACATACGCGCGCATCCCGGCATCGCAGACTGCGTAACCCCAGTTGATGAGTTGCTCCTGGAGCTTCTCCTCGGTGCTCGCGAGCCGCGTGGGCGTTGACGCGAGCTCGAGCGTGCGCGAATGGGGGCAAGGCAGCGTGTCCGGGAGTCCGTAGTCGGCGATGTCGGTGCCGATGCCCCAGAATGCGCCCTTGCGCTCGCCCTGACGGTACGCCGCGATCAGCATTCGCTTTCTCAGCGAGCGCACCTGGTTGTCGATCACCCCGAGAATGCGTATTGCGTGACGCGCCCAGTCTTCGGCGGGCGCCGGATCGTCGGCGATCTTCTGGCCCGCATCGCTGACGAGGATCGTCTCGCAGCGCTTCCAGACCGTCTCCAGGCCGAGGTTGTCGTATACCCCGCCGTCGGACAGCACGATCCGCGAGCGGTACTCGTCGCCGGTGAGCTCAGGCGGTGCTTCGGGGTCGGGCGGTGCGAAGCTCGCCGGATTCAGCTTGATCGACACCGGGGACAGTACCGGCGGGAATGCGGAGGAGGCGGCGACCGCCGTGGCAAGCCTGACCGATGGACTCATTACCAGGCCGATTCGCCAGTCGCCCATGTATTTCTTGGAGAAGCGGAACAGCGCGGCCGACTGCACATTGGTCGCGTTGATCACGAAGCGCGGCGCGTCCGGCAGGTCCTGCAGCGTCGCATCGCCGAACAGGTGCTTCGCGTAGGCATCGCTGACCTCGTCACCGATGGTCGCAAAGGGGTTCAGCGTGCCCATCCCGATTGCCCAGGCGTCGATCGTCACCCCGGCGAGATTACGAATCGGCGCAACGAGTTCCGTCTCGAGATTCGTCGCCACGCCCGCAGCGTCGAAGCTGAGATTTCTCCACTTGTACGCCAGCACTCCCGCGGTGATCGATCCTCCCGACACGCTCGAAATGCGCGCGAGCTTGGAGAGCATGCCGATCTCGTTCAGCCGCCACAGCACGCCGACGTGGAAAAGCATCGCGCGGTAGCCGCCGCCCGACAGGCACAGGCCGGTGCCTGTCAGCGGCTTGGCTCGTCCGGCGCGCTCGGGCTCGGTCGCGGGCGAGAGGTCGCGGTCTGCGGAAGTCGTCGTGTCGCCCATGTCGTCGTCTCGGAGAGGTCGCGCCGCCGAGGCCTATTGAATCCCAGATGATTGCCGGGCATACATAGTCCATAGGGACTAGACGGTCGCGCGGCGTGCACCCGCGGGGCGACGCGCGTGTACGCGTGTATCGGAAGTGCTTTCTCGCCGCGCTACGGAGCGTGGAATACCGCCGTCTTCGCGGCGCGGATTGCCGAGTTCTGGTTCACAACCCGGAAAGTAGTCAGCATCTTCCGGCCGTGAGCAGCAGCTCGTTCGGACCCTCCCAGCCCGACGCATTCTCGAAGACCTTCAGGCGCTCTTCCATCTCCATCCAGGCTGCGTCTCTGGCGCCACCGTCCAACTTCCCGAGAATCTGCTGGATCGGACTGGCCGACGCGCGAATGAAGGCGAGATAGTCCGCAGCGGAAGGGAGCCTGAAGGGAGCGTCGATCTTCGTCGTCGCGACATCCCTGAATCCCGCGCGCTTGTACAGCTCGTCGAGCAACCCCGGTTTGCCGAGGCTCAGAAGACTGCCAGGCTGAAACGGGTCGCGAGCAGGCAGACCGGCGTGCTTGAACGCGGTGGACATCAGTATCGCAATGCAGGGGTTGGCGTCGGGCTTCGAGAAGACCATCGTGCAGATTCCACCGCCGGGTTTCAGCGCCCGGCGCATCTCGCGAAGGCCTTGCAAAGGATCCGGCAGGAACATCAGTCCCAGGCGGCTCACCGCGGCGTCGAAGGTGGCCTCGTCGACCTGCAATTGTTCACCGTCCGCGACCTGCGTCGCCACGTTCCGGTGACCGGCTTTCTGCGCATTGGCCTTGGCCAGTTCGAGAATGGCGGGCGAGAGATCGACCGCGAGCACGTATCCGTCGGGCCCCACGCGCCGGGCGACGTCGAGGGTCTGGTCACCGGCGCCGGCGGCCACGTCGAGGACGCGCGCGCCCTGTCTGACGCCTGCCATTTCGAGCATGGCGTCCGTGGCGGAACGCAGCCAGGCGCGAATCTGGGGAGTATGATCGTTCCAGCCTTGCGCGGCCTTCTCCCACTGGTCACGCGTGGCCGCCTTGAAAGCATTCGACGCAATCGCTTCTGCTTCACTCATGGGTTTTTTCCTTGATGACGGGTCAAGCCGGGAATCTACGCGTGCTCCCATCACGGCGTAAGCCGCATATTTGCAATAGGGGGCTGCGCGAACGCATAGCTTGGTCATGATCGACTGGGACGACATTCAATATTTTCTGGCGGTGGCGCGTCACGGGAGCACACTGGCGGCCGGCCGGGCGCTGAACGTGAATCAATCCACGGTCCATCGGCGCCTCACCGAACTCGAGCGGCGCACAGGATGCCGGCTCGTCGAGCGCCATCCGACCGGGTACCGCTTGACCGACCTCGGCCACGAGATGGTGACGCACGCGGATCGCATCGAGCAGTCGGTACAGCTATTCGAGCAGCGCCTGGTCGAGTTCAAGCGGGACGTCGTCGGGATCGTCCGAGTTACGTGTCCCGAGCCGCTGGTCTATCTCTTGACCCAATCCTCGCTCCTCGACCGCTTCCATACCCGGTATCCTGGGCTACGGGTGCAGTTCGTCATGAGCGACAAGTACCTCGATCTCGCGAAGGGGGATGCCGACGTGGCGCTGCGTTCGGGCGACACCGACGACAACGAGCTCGTCGGGCGCAAGGTCGCCGACTCGATCTGGGCCGTTTACGCCAGCCGGGGCTACGTCGAGGCGCACGGCAAGCCGGAACGCATCGAGGATCTCGAACGGCATCCGCTGGTCGGCTTCGACGAGACGATGACCAATCATCGGACCGCGAAGTGGCTACGCGAGGTGGCGCCGAACGCGCGAGTCGTCGCCCGCAACAACAGCGTTCTCGGAATGCTCTATGCAGTGAAGTCGGGTGTCGGCGTGGGGCCGCTGCCAGCCGTCCTCGGCGATGCCGACGAAGCGCTGGTGCGCGTGCTGGGTCCCATCCCCGAGCTCGCCCGGATCTGGCGCGTTCTCGCCCACCCCAACCTGCGCCATACACCGCGCGTCTCGGCGTTCTTCGATTTCATCACTGGCGAGACCGAAACGCTT
>JAJDOG010000066.1 GCA_022340285.1 Betaproteobacteria bacterium | reverse complement strand
CACCGATGAGGAACGCAGCCGGGCCGCGGCCTTGCTCGCCGGCGTCGCGGGAGACGAGCGGCGATGACCGCTTTTGCCGTCGTCGCCGCAGTCCTGTGATCGTCGCGCTGGGGTGGGTGCTCGTGCCGTTGCTGCGTGTGCGCCGCACCGGAGGCGTCGAACGTACGGCGTCGAATGTCGAGATCCTGCGCGATCAGCTCGCCGAGCTCGATCGCGACCTCGCTGCCGGGACGCTTTCCCGGGCGCAGTACGACCAGTCTCGCGATGAGCTGCAGCGCCGCGTCCTCGAGGAGGCGGTGCCCGCGGACCCCGCCTCGTCCACCGGCCTGGATGGCCGCCTAACAGCCGTCGTCCTCGCGATCGCAATCCCCATTGCTGCCGGGCTCTTCTACCTGCAGCTCGGAAACCTCGAAGCGTTCGCGCCGCAGCCGTCCGCGCCGGAGCACGCGATGAGCCCGCAGGAGATCGAGGGACTCGTCGCAAAGCTCGCGGCGCGTCTGCAGGATCATCCCGACCCCGAGGGCTACGTCATCCTCGCGCGGAGCTACATGGTGATGCAGCGCTTTCCGGAGGCAGTCGCGGCCTACGAGCGCGCGGGCGACGCGATCATGCAGAACCCGGATCACCTCGCGAACTATGCCGACGCCGTCGCGGCGGCGGCGGGCGGCGAGCTCTCGGGCAAGCCCCTCGACCTCGTGAAGCGCGCCCTCGCGCTCGATCCGAACCACGTGAAATCGCTGGCACTGGCGGGAACCGAGGCGTTCAACCGCAAGGACTTCGAGACGGCAGTCGAGTACTGGGAGCGCATGCGTAGCCTCGTGCCCGCCGATTCGCAGTTCGGCCAGTCGGTCGCGGCGAGCATCGCCGAGGCGCGCCAGCTCGGGGGTCTCGACGGCGCCGTAGCGCCCCCTGCGCCGCCCGCTCACATGGCCGCGGCAAGCGGCGGACGGGTCACGGGCGTGGTGACGCTCGCGCCGGAGGTGGCTGCCAAGGCGAAGCCTACCGACACCGTGTTCATCTTTGCGCGCGCCGCCGAGGGGCCGCGCATGCCGCTCGCCATCCTGAAGCGGCAGGTGAGCGATCTCCCGTTCAAGTTCAGCCTGGACGACTCGCAGGCCATGACCCCGGCGATGAAGCTCTCGAATTTCCCCGAGGTCGTGGTCGGCGCGCGCGTTTCGCAGAGCGGCACCGCTGCACCGCAAAGCGGCGACCTCGAGGGTCTTTCGGGAACGGTCAAGGTCGGTGCCAAGGACGTCGCGATCGTCATCGACAAAGTCCTGCCCTGAAAGGGCTGCGGTCGGTAGCGCCGCAACCCCGTACAATTCGCGCCATGCCGCGTCTGCTCCGCATGGCGGGAATCGCCCGCATACTGTGCACCCTCGTGCCGATGACCGGGTTCGCATCCGAGACCGTGGATCAGAAGATCGTCGTTGGGATCGTCGAGCCGATCGCGGTGGGCTCGTCCGGCATCGTCGTGAATGCAAAGATCGATACCGGGGCGGACAGCTGCTCGCTGGATGCGCGAAACATCCAGACGTTCGAGAGGGACGGGCGCAAATGGATTCGGTTCGACGTGACGAGTCGCGACGGGCGGAGCGACCCGCTCGAGGCACCGCTTGTGCGAACGGTGCGGATCAGGGGCGATGACCGCAGCCTGCCGCGTCGACCCGTCGTGCGCCTGCCGGTATGCCTCGGGAGTGTGCGGCGGGAAGTCGAGGTCAACCTCGCCGACCGGCGGCGCTATGCCTATCCGGCGCTCGTCGGCAGGAATTTCCTCGCCGGATACGTCCTCGTCGATTCCGGACGTGAGCGACTGACCCATCCAGACTGCTCCGCCGCGCCGCCGCGATGAGACGGCGCCACCTGCTGATAGTCTGTCTCGCCCTCGCGCTCGTCGGCTTCGGCGTCTTCGCCTACAAGGTCCTGTGGCTCGGGTTTCCGGTGCGCCCGGACGAGCGGTCGGAGACCTGGCGCGTGGAAGCGCGGGTCACGTTCGAGGCGCGTGGCGCGCCGGCGAAGTTGCAGCTCCGCGTGCCGCAAAGCGCCGGCGACCTGGTCGTCGTCGAGCAGAACTTCGTATCGCCCGGCTACGGACTCACCACCGGATTCGAGCGGGGCAATCCGACCGCGGTCTATGCGATCGCCATGGCCGAGGGCATGCAGACGCTCTACTTCCGGGCGCTTGTGAGCCGGACCCTGCTGCAGAGAAATCCACCGCAGGAACAAGCGCCAGAGCTACCCGTGCCGAATTTCGGCGACGCAGAGCAGGTTGCTGCCCAAAACCTTACCGAAGCAGCCCGCGCGCAGAGCGCCGATCGGGAGACGCTGGCCGGGTTCCTCCTCGCGCGCCTCAAGGACGGCAAGCCCACGAGCGAGGTCGGCTTGCTGCTGGGCCCGGTGCCGTCCACGCTGCGCATCCTGAACGTGGCCGTCGACCTGTTGCGCCTGGCCGGTGTACCCGCGCGCACGGTGCACGGGCTCACCCTCGAGCCCGAGCGGCGGCAAGCGCAGTTCATTCACTGGCTGGAGATCCACGACGAGGGGCGCTGGCGCCCGATCTACCCGTGGGAGAACCGGTCCGGCCCACCGCCCGCGACGCTGCGCTGGTGGCACGGACAGCTGCCGCTCGCGCAGGTGACGGGGGGAACGAAGCTGCACCACGACGTGTCCGTGTCGCGGGCATACGAGCACGCGCTCACCACCGCGGTCCGGCACGGAAAGCAGCTCGAAGAGAAGCTCGTCGAGTTCTCGGTCTTCGGCCTGCCGTTGCAGACGCAGGCGGTGTTCCGGGCGTTGCTCGTGATCCCGGCCGGGGTCTTCCTGCTCGTCGTGCTGCGCAACGTGGTCGGTATCAAGACCTTCGGCACGTTCATGCCAGTGCTGATCGCGCTCGCGTTCCGGGAAACGGGCCTGCTCGCCGGGGTCGTCTTCTTCTCGATCATCGTCGCGATCGGGCTCGGGATCCGCCTGTACATGGAGCAGCTCAAGCTGCTGCTCGTCCCGCGTCTCGCGACCATCGTGATCGTGGTGATCCTCGTGATCTTCGCGTTGAGCCTGCTCTCGATCAAGCTGGGATTCGACCGCGGGCTCTCGATCGGGCTCTTTCCGATCGTGATTCTCACGATGACCATCGAGCGGATGACGACGATTTGGGAGGAGCGCGGTGCGGGCGAGGCGTTGCAGCAGGCCGCCGGGAGCCTCGTGGTCGGCGCCCTCTGCTTCGTGCTGATGAGCTCGGCCTACGTCTCCCACCTGTTCTTCGTGTTTCCCGAGCTGCTGCTGGTCGTGCTCGCGGCGACAATCGCGCTCGGTCGCTACACGGGCTACCGTCTCACCGAGTTGCGGCGATTCAAGCCGCTCGCGCGATGATCGGTGTGTTCAAGAACGCGCGCGGTCTGCACGCCGGAGGCGTGCTGGGAATCAACCGGCGGAACGCCGCGTACACCCTCGTGCACAACCGGCGCGAGCTCTACCCGCTGGTCGACGACAAGCTCGAGACCAAGCGCCT
Source organism: Betaproteobacteria bacterium (assembly GCA_022340285.1). Taxonomy (GTDB): domain Bacteria; phylum Pseudomonadota; class Gammaproteobacteria; order Burkholderiales; family SG8-39; genus JAABRB01. Next base: position 17,118 of record JAJDOG010000066.1, on the reverse strand, counting down.
TGCCGAAAAGGCCGGCGTGGCCGTGCCGCCCCTCTACGCGGTCGTCGAGATCGAGCGCGAGATCCGAGCACTGCCGCAGAAGCTCGCCGATCGCGAGGACTTCGTCGTCAAGCCGGCCCGCGGCAGCCAAGGCGACGGGATCCTCGTCGTGGTCGGGCGTTCGCGCGACACGTATCGCCTCGCAGACGGCACTTCGCTGACCGAAGCCGAGCTTGCCTTTCACGTCTCCAATACGTTGAGCGGCGTCTTCAGCCTCGGGGGGCAGACCGACCGCGCGCTCGTGGAATACCGCGTGCAGTTCGATCCCGTTTTCGAGCGGATCGCCTACCGGGGCGTCCCGGATATCCGGGTCATCGTGTTCCTGGGCGTACCGGTAATGGCGATGGTGCGCCTGCCCACTCGCATGAGCCGCGGCAAGGCCAATCTCCACCAGGGCGCGCTCGGCGCGGGCATCGACATGGCCACCGGCACCACGCTCTCGGCCGTCTGGCGCGACCGGATCGTCGACGACCATCCCGACACCGGCGTGGCGGTTGCAGGCGTGAAGATCCCCGGCTGGGACACGCTGCTCGACATCGCCGCGCGGAGCTTCGAGCTCACCGGGCTCGGCTACGTCGGCATCGACCTCGTCCTGGACCGGGAGATGGGCCCGCTCGTCCTCGAGCTGAACGCGCGCCCCGGTCTCGCCATTCAGCTCGCCAACCGGGCCGGACTCGCCCCGCGTCTGGAAGCTGCGCGCGCGGCGTTCGCCAACCTCGCGTCCGTCGTCGAACGGGTGAGCTTCGCGAAGGACCGTTTCCGAAGCGTCCTTTAGGCGGCGGCCCTAATCGACGTCGCTGCCCGGCCGTGGGGCGCCGGCCAGCTTGCGCGCAGCACGGGCGCGGGCGCGCAGGAGAACGAGCTCGACGATCACCACGGCAACCGCCACCCCGTACGAACCCCAGACATAGAGGCCGTAGCCGCCCATCGAGAGGAAATGGTCGAGGCTTTGCCACTTCATTGCGGGCTTCCTTTCAGGTCGCGGACCCAGTCGGCGTGACGCTCGCGCTCCAGGATGATCGCACGCACGCGCGTGAGCGTTGCCCCGATGCAGTACATCCAGAAGGCGAGCGCCATGACGAGCATGCCCCACAGCATGGTCGTCGCCATGGTCGGGCTGCGCGTGATGCTGACCGAGGCGCCCTGGTGCAGCGTGTTCCACCATTGCACCGAGAAGTAGATGATCGGCACGTTCACCACACCGACGATCGCGAGTAGCGCCCCGGCGCGATCGGCGCGGCGCGGCTCGTCGATGGCGGCCTGCAGCGCCATGAAGCCGAGGTAGAGGAAGAGCAGGATGAGCTCGGAGGTGAGGCGTGCGTCCCACACCCACCAGGTTCCCCACATCGGCTTGCCCCACAACGCGCCGGTCCAGAGCGCGAGAAAGGTCATCCAGGCGCCGGTCGGGGCGATCGCCTGGGCCATCATCGACGAAAGCCGCGTGTTGAACGCAAGCCCGATCGCGGCCCAGAACGCCATGACGACGTACAGGAACATCGACATCCAGGCGGTGGGCACGTGGATGAAGATGATCCGGTAGCCCTCGCCCTGCTGCGCGTCGGTGGGGGCGACGAAGAAGCCGATGTAGAGACCGATTGCGCCGAGTATCGCCGCGAGCGCATAGAACACCGGCGTGGACTTTCCGGCGAGCGAATAGAACGTCTGGGGGGCAGCGTAATAGAACCAGTTGATCCGGCCGGCCATCCGGCTGCGCGTGGCTTGCATCCTGCGTCGTGGCATTCTCATTCGAGCGAGATCCTGAGGGCGAGCGCCGCGGCCCAGGGCGCGAAGAAGACCGCGAGGACGAGCAATGCGCCGAGTACCGAAAGGTGCGCCCCGGCGCCCAGCCCCGCTGCAACCGCCTCGACCGCACCGGCACCGAATATCAGGACCGGAATGTAAAGCGGCAACACCAAAAGGGAAAGCAGCACCCCCGCACCGCGCAGCCCGAGCGTGAGCGCGGCACCGATCGCGCCGATCAGCCCCAGCGTGGGCGTGCCGAGCAACAGGGACAGCATCAGGATGCCGAGCGACTTGGCGTTCAAATCGAATGCGAGACCGAGAAGCGGCGCGAGGAGCACCAGTGGCAGCCCGGTCACCAGCCAGTGGGCCGCAACCTTGGCACCGACGAGCAGGCCGAGCGGATGCGGCGCGAGCACGAGCTGCTCCAGCGTGCCGTCCGCATAATCGCCGGAAAAAAGGCGATTGAGGGCAAGCATCGACGCGAGCAGCGCCGCCACCCAGACCACGCCGGGCGCCATCGTGCGCAGGAGATTCATCTCGGGGCCCACGCCGAGCGGGAAGAGGCTCACGACGATGACGAAAAAGAACAGGGTGGTCGCGACGTCCGAGCGCCTGCGCATGGCGAGCAGCAGATCGCGGCGGACCACGCAGGCGAACGCGGCGATCGGAGCGGACGCGTTCATCTGCGCTGTGCGGGGGGCGCGAAAGGGGAGAAGGAGGTTCCCCTCCTTTTCAAGGAGGGGTGGCTGCATAGCAGCCGGGGTGGTTCAAGGTGTGCTGAGCACCACCCCGCCCGCTCCGCGGGCACCCCTCCTCGGAGAGGAGGGGAAGAAGCTCTTTCCCGGGGTCTTGACGCTTGCTTCATTTTCCCAGCCGCAGCTCGATGCGCTGATGCGCGGCGAGATCGACGTCCTGGTGAGTCGTGTAGATCACGATGCCGCCGCCGCCGAGCTGATCGGCGATGATTCCCGCCACCTCGCGCACTGCATGCGGATCGAGCGCGACGAACGGCTCATCGAGCACCCACAGGCGACTCCGCTCGCGGAAGAGCAGCCGAGCGAGCGCGACGCGCCGTTTCTGGCCCTGCGACAGGACGCGAGTCGGAAGATCCTCGTAGCCCTTGAGACCGAGACGATCGAGGGAATCGCGCGCGCTCGCCCGCGTCACGGGCGCCTCGGCGAGCGTCTCGGAGACCAGCAGGTTCTCCGTCGCGGTCAGGTCGTCCTTGATCGCGTTCTGGTGACCGAGGTAGAAAAGCTCGCCGCGGTACGACTCAGCGAGGGTGCGGATGTCGGTTCCGTTCCATTGAATATCCCCCGCCGCAGGCGCCAGCAGCCCGCAGATCATCCGCAGCAGGCTCGTCTTCCCGCTTCCGTTTCGCCCCTGCACGTGTAGGAGCGCGCCCGGATCGAGCTCGAAACCGACGTCGCGGAAGAGGCGGCGTTCACCGCGCACGCATTCGAGTCCGTTGGCCAGGAGCATGGAGGGAGATTGGGACGGGTTCTTGGGCAGGGTGATTCGCACGGCCGGTCGGCCGGCAGCGCGGCGGTCGCGGGATCGCGAGAAAGCCCGCCGAATTATACCGGGCACGCTGGGTTATGCTCCCGGCAGAAAGGAGATTGTGATGGCCAAGTTCGACCTCGATCTCTTCGTGATCGGCGCGGGGTCCGGCGGTGTGCGGGCGAGCCGGATCTCGGCAGGCTATGGCGCGCGGGTCGCGATTGCCGAGGACCGCGACGTGGGTGGCACTTGCGTGATTCGCGGGTGCATTCCCAAGAAATTGCTCGCCTATGCTGCGCACTTCGCCGACGACTTTGAGGATGCCGCCGGCTACGGCTGGACGGTCGGCCCGTGCACCTTCGACTGGCCATCGCTCGTCGCGGCGAAGGACCAGGAGATCGGCCGCCTGAACGGCATCTACAAGCAGATCCTCGCGAAGGCAGGCGTCGAGCTGATCGAGTCGCGCGCGACGATCGTCGACCCCCATACCGTGAGCGTCGGCGGCCGGACGCTCACCACGAAGTACATTCTGGTGGCCACCGGCGCCCATCCCTTCTGCCCGCCGATACCCGGGGAATCGCTCGGCATCACCTCCGACGAGGCATTTCATCTCCCGAAGTTTCCGCAGCGTATCGTGATCGAGGGCGGCGGCTACGTCGCCGTGGAATTCGCCGGGATCTTTCACGGGCTCGGTTCTCACGTCACGATCGTGTACCGCCGGTCGCCGCTTTTGCGCGGGTTCGACACGGACGTGCGCGAGCACCTGACCGAGCAGCTGCAACGCAGGGGCGTCAACATCAAGCTGAACTGCGAGGTGAACGCGATCGAGAAGGGCGCCGAGGGCTCGCGCGTCGCAAGATGCAACACCGGCGATTCGATCGCCTGCGACGCTGTGATGTTCGCGACGGGTCGCAAGCCGAATACCAGTAATCTCGGGCTGGAAGAGGTGGGTGTCCAGCTCGGTCTCAGCGGTGAACTCGTCGTTGACGAGTACTCGCGCTCGAACGTCGAATCGATCTATGGCGTCGGCGACGTCACCGGACGTGCGCAGCTCACGCCGATCGCGATTAAGGACGGCGCCAAGGTAGCGGCGACGCTATTCGGGAGCAAGCCTTCCCTGGTGGACCATGAATACGTTCCGACTGCGGTGTTCAGCCAGCCGCCGGTTGCCACGGTGGGCTTCACCGAGGAGGCCGCTCGCACGATCTACCCCGACGTGCAGGTGCATCGCAGCGTGTTCCGGCCGCTGAAGCACACGCTGTCCGGCCGCGTCGAGAGAACGATGATGAAGCTGGTCGTCGACGGCGCGACCGGCAGGGTTGTCGGCGCGCACATGGTGGGCGCCGACGCGCCGGAGATCATCCAGGGCGTTGCCATCGCGGTGAAGCTTGGCGCAACCAAGGCCCAGTTCGACGCGACGGTCGGCATTCATCCGACCGCCGCCGAAGAGTTCGTGACGATGGCTTGAAAAAAGTCGGGCCGAGAGGTTTCCCTCTCGGCCCCGGCCCGCGGAGGAGGGGGAGCGGGCCTTTAGCAGGCTATTGAAGAGTGCGTGCCGTGGCGACTTTGCGTGACGAATCGAGCGTGCATGACAAACCCCGGTCGTACGAACAAGGGGGAAGCCCCTTGTATATCCCCCGGGAACGAACAAGGGGCAAGCCCCTTGTATATCCCCTCCCGCGCGGAGTTTCTAGACACCCTCTTAGGTGCGACTAGCGGGTGCGACGGGTACGTTTCGTCGCCTTGCGAACCGTGCGCTTGGTCGCTGTCTTCGCGCGCGATTTGGGCGAGACGAGCTTGAGGAGCTGCTTGCTGGCCCCTTCGGCGCGCACGCTCAGGCTCCGGACCGGCCGCGCGACAGGGAGCGCGACCGTTTCGACCACCGGCCGTGCGCGGCGCGGCAGCGCCCCGAGGCCGCTTACCACCATCTGCCCGGTTACCCGTGCCACGCCGTCGACCACTGCGGTCGCCTGTTCTGCGACACCGTCGACGACGGTTCCGGCAAAGCCGGTCACATCCCGGTTCATCCGCCCGAGCCCGGCAAGCACCTGCCCATCGGTCCCGAGGCGGTTTCCGACGAACCCGATTCCGGCGCTGACCGCGCGCCGCTCGGCCGCCACGCCGCGATGCGCGACGAGCCGATACGCCTCGACCAGATTCCTGGCCGTCCCCCGCGCATATTTCAGCGTGTCCTTGCTGACAGTAGCGATGGCTTGCATGGAGTTTCTCCTTGTCTGGTTCTTCCGGTTCGAATTCGCTCGGGCTCTCGCCCACGTGTCATCTGGGAATAGCTTAAGGCCAAGACACTAGAACTGAGCGTCTAAAAGCCTAGAGTGTCCCCTCTAGATCGGGCGAAGATCGCCGCGTCGGAGGCGTACGGCGGGTACTGCTAGACTAATTGGCGGGGGGACCTGCACCAAGCTCGCTAGAGACGGGCCAGCCGGGGAGGGCTGAGGAGAGTCATGCACAGGAACAGCCGGGGAAAGGTTGTCGAGCGCATCGTGGAGGTTCTGGCGCTCGTGCGCGCCCGGATCCCGGGCGAGCAGCGCGAGCACGTCGAGCGCTTCGTCCAGGAGCACTACCGGCAGGTGGACCCGGAAGAGCTCGCCGACCGGTTGCCCGAGGATCTGTACGGCGCCGCGATTTCGCACTGGAATTTTGCGGCGCGACGACCGGTCGGCACCGCGAGAGTCCGCGTCTTCAACCCCACTGTCGAGGAGCACGGCTGGCAAACCACGCACACCGTCGTCCAGATCGTCAACGACGACATGCCGTTTCTGGTGGACTCGGTGACGATGGCGGTCAACCGCCGCGGCCTCACCTTGCATCACATCGTCCATCCCGTCCTCGCCGTGAATCGCGATGTGAGCGGGAGGCTGGCCGGCCTCGCGCGGGAGGACGAGGCGGATAGCTCCGGACGCGAGTCGTTCATGCACATCGAGGTGGACCGCCTCGGCGACCCGACCGCGATGGAGGCGCTGGCCGCCGAAATCTCGCAGGCGCTTGCCGATGTGCGCGTCGCGGTCGCGGACTGGACGACAATGCGCGGGAAGATCGCTGCGGTGCTGGCCGAGATTGCGCGCCGTCCTCCACCGGTCGACCCGGCCGAGCTGACCGAGGGGAGGGCTTTTCTCGAATGGCTCGCCGACAACCACTTCACGCTGCTCGGCTATCGCTGTCACGACCTGGTCAACGTCGACGGCGAAGACGCGTTGCGTGCGGTGCCTGGATCGGGGCTCGGCGTATTGCGCGAGACCGAGGCGGAGAAGCTCTCGGCGAGCTTCGCGAAGCTTCCTCCCAGGGTGCGCGAGCAGGCACGTGTCCCCGAGCTGCTGGTGATCACCAAGTCGAATTCGCGCTCGACCGTGCACCGGTCCGGCTATCTCGACTACGTCGGCGTCAAGCGCTTCGACGAGAGCGGGATGGTCTGCGGCGAACACCGCTTCCTTGGCCTCTATACGTCCACCGCCTACATGGCCACGCCCGCCCAGATTCCCCTTCTGCGGAGGAAAGTCGCGGCGGTCGTGGAGCGCGCCGGTCTTCCCCCGCAGAGCCACGCCGGCAAGGCACTCGCAAACATTTTGGACAGCTACCCGCGCGACGAGCTCTTCCAGATCGGCGTCGATGAGCTGCTCGACATCGCCACGGGAATACTCCGACTCGGCGGGCGTCAGCGGTTCAGACTCTTCGTGCGTCCCGACCGGTTCGAGCGTTTCGTGTCGTGCCTGATCTATGCGCCGCGCGAGAACTACAACACCGAGCTCCGTCGCAGATGGCAAGGGATCCTGGAGTCGGCCTTCGGTGGTGACGCCTCGGAATTCAACGTGTTTCTGTCGGAATCGCCGCTCGCCCGGATCCTGATCACCGTGCGCACCCATACCGGCAGCATCCCGGACTACGACGTGCGCGAGATCGAGAGGCGGCTTGCCGCGGCCGCACGGCGCTGGGAGGACGACCTGCGCGAGTCGCTGGTGGATGCGCTCGGCGAGGCGCGTGGCAGCATCCTCTACCGTGACTATGGCGCGGCCTTTCCAGCGTCCTACCGGGAAGACTTCACGGCGCGCAGTGCGGTGCCCGACATCCAGATGATGGCGCGCCTGTCGGAAGCGAACTCGCTCGCGCTCAGCCTTTATCGCCCACCCGAGGCGCCGCCGGGAACCCTGCGCTTCAAGTTGTTCAATCGCGGCGCGCCGATCGCGCTGTCCGATTCGCTGCCGATGCTCGAGCGGATGGGACTGCGCGTGCTGGAAGACCGACCGTACCGCGTGCATGCCGAGGGCAGTCCGCCGGTATGGCTCCACGACTTCGGACTGAGCGCTGGCGAGGATATCGATCTTGACGTCGATGCGATCGACGACATCTTCGAGGACACTTTTGCGCGCGTCTTTCATGGCGAGATCGAGAACGATGGATTCAATCGTCTCGCGCTGCGGGCGGGCCTTGCCGCCGACGAGGTCACCATCCTGCGCACCTACGCCCGTTACCTGCACCAGCTGGGGTTCGGGCTTTCGCAGGCATTCATCGAGCAGACCATTGCCGCGCATCCGGCGCTCACGCGCGCGCTCGTCAAGCTGTTCAGGCTGTTGCACGATCCGGACCAGGCCAACGACGAGGCGGTTGCCGCGAACGTCAAGGCCATCGAGGACGAGCTGGACCAGGTCGAGAACCTGAACGAAGACCGCGTGCTGCGCCAGTACCTGGCGCTCATCGTTGCCACGCTGCGCACGAACTGGTTCGTGCGGGATCCCGCCGGGCGCCGCAAGCCGTTCGTCTCCTTCAAGCTCGACCCGGCCAAGGTTCCCGGAATGCCCGAGCCGAAGCCGATGTTCGAGATCTTCGTCTACTCGCCGCGCTTCGAGGGCGTTCACCTGCGCGGCGGAAAAGTCGCGCGTGGCGGACTGCGCTGGTCGGACCGGCCGGAGGATTTCCGGACCGAGATCCTCGGCCTGGTCAAGGCGCAAATGGTGAAGAACACCGTGATCGTGCCGGTGGGGTCCAAGGGCGGTTTCGTGTTGAAGAAGGCGCCGCCTCCCACAAATCGGGAAGCTCTCCTCAAGGAAGGGATCGCCTGCTACCAGGATTATCTGCGCGGCCTGCTCGATCTGACCGACAATCGGGTGGGCGAGCAGATCGTGCCGCCGCCCCGGGTGCGCCGTCATGATCCGGACGACCCCTATCTGGTCGTCGCAGCGGACAAGGGCACCGCGACATTCTCCGATTTCGCCAACGAGATCGCGCGGGAGTACGGCTTCTGGCTGGGCGACGCTTTCGCCTCGGGCGGCTCGGCCGGCTACGACCACAAGAAGATGGGCATCACTGCGCGCGGTGCCTGGGAATCGGTGAAGCGCCATTTCCGCGAGCTCGGTATCGATACCCAGACGACCGACTTCACCGTGGTCGGGATAGGCGACATGTCGGGCGACGTGTTCGGCAACGGCATGCTGCTGTCCGAGCACATCCGGCTGATCGCCGCATTCGATCATCGACATATCTTCATCGATCCGACCCCAGATGCCGCGGCGAGCTGGCGGGAGCGCCAGCGACTGTTCGACCTGCCGCGGTCGAACTGGGCCGAGTACAGCCCCGATCTGATCTCGAAGGGGGGCGGAGTCTGGCCGCGCAGCGTGAAATCCATTCCGCTCTCGCCCGAGGCGAGGCAGGCCCTCGGAATCGAGGCCGATCGGCTCGCGCCGAGCGCGCTCGTCAATGCGATCCTCAAGGCGCCGGCGGACCTCTTGTACAACGGCGGCATCGGCACCTACGTGAAGGCTTCGGACGAGTCGCACGCAGAGGTCGGCGATCGGGTTAACGACGCGGTGCGCGTCGATGGCGCCGAGCTTCGCTGCAAGGTGGTGGGCGAGGGGGGCAATCTCGGCTTCACCCAGCGCGGGCGGGTTGAATTCGCCCTGAACGGTGGCCGGATCTGCACCGACGCGATCGACAACTCGGCGGGCGTGGACACTTCGGATCACGAGGTCAACATCAAGATCCTGCTCGGGATTGCGATGATCGACGGCGAGCTCACTGAGAAGCAACGCAACACGCTGCTCGCCGAGATGACCGACGAGGTCGCGAAGCTGGTGTTGCGCGACAACTACTTCCAGACCCAGTCGCTATCCATCGCTACGCGCATGGGGGTAAAGCTTCTCGACGCGCAGGCGCGTTTCATCCGCTTCCTCGAGAAGTCCGGACGCCTGAACCGCGCGCTCGAGTTTCTTCCGGACGACGAGACGCTCGGCGAGCGCAGGGCGCGCGGCATCGGCCTCACATCGCCCGAGCTCGCCGTGTTGCTCGCCTACTCGAAGCTCTGGCTCTTCGACGAGCTGCTCGCTTCGCCGCTGCCCGACGACCCGTGGGTGACAACCGCCGTGGACCGGTATTTCCCGGGGCCCCTTCGGGAACGGTGTGGCGCCTACCTGCCGCGCCATCCGTTGCGCCGCGAGATCATTTGCACGCACGTCGTCAACAGCATGGTGAACCGGGTCGGAAGCACCTTCGTTCACGGCCTGATGGAAGCGACCGGAGCGCGTCCGCACGAGATCGCGCGGGCCTTTCTCTTGCAGCGCGAAATCTTCGACTATGTGCCGCTCTGGCAGTCGATCGAGGCGCTCGACAACCAGGCGCCGGACGAGGCGCAGAGCGCGATGCTGATCGAGGCGGGCCGCCTCACGGTGCGCGCGACGCTGTGGCTGCTGCGCTCGAAGCGGCTCGGCGAAGACATGGTCGCGACCATGGCGCACTTCCGGCCGGCTGCGCAGGCGCTTGCGGTCGATCTGTACGAGCTGCTCGACGAGCCTTCCCGCGCGAATCTCGACGCGCGAACGGCGCGCTTCGCAGCAACCGGAGCCCCTGAGGCGCTGGCGCGCCGCGTGGCGACGCTCGAGAACCTGTTTTCGGTGCTCGACATCGTCGAGATCGCGGGATTGCATGGCCGGCCCGTCGAGTCCGTTGCAGCCGTGTACTTCAATCTCTCATCCTTGCTCGGCCTTCAGTGGCTGCGCGAGCGTATCGGTCAGCTCCCCGGGGACGGCCATTGGGCGACGCTGGCGCGAGGTACGATGCGCGACGATCTCTCCGGCGTGCAGCGCGCGCTCACCGCGGACGTGATGGCGCGCGCCGACGGGATCGAAGCTCCACAGGAGATGCTCGCTGCGTGGCAAGGCGATAACGCCAGCGCAATCGAACGCGCCGGCCACCTGCTCGCCGAGCTGCGCAACGCGCAGACACTCGACCTCTCGATGCTCTCGGTTGCGCTGCGCGAGCTGCGCCACCTCGCCTGAAGGGCCCTTGCGATCGCGTTTTGGAGGAAGCATGACGGCAGACCTCAAGATCACGAAGCTCCGCGCGCGTGGGGTGCACGCGCCCCTCAAGCGTCCCCTGCAAACCGCGACGCTGCTCATCCGGAACGCGCCATTCGCGCTGATCGATCTCGAGACCAGCGGCGGGATCGTCGGCCGCGCATACCTCTTCTGTTACGCCGCCCCGATCCTGAAGTCCACCGTGACGCTGCTGACGGAGCTCGGTAGCCTGATCGAAGGCGATACCCTGGCGCCATTCGATATCGAGCAGAAGCTCCTCAAGCGATTCCTGCTTGCCGGCCAGCAGGGCATCGTGGGGACGGCGCTTGGCGGAATCGACATGGCCGCGTGGGACGCGATGGCCAAGGCGGCCGGACAGCCACTGGCGCGCATGTTGGGCGGGTCGGTGCGACGCGTGCCTGCGTACAACTCCAACGGGCTCGGGCTGATCGGGCCCGAGCGTGTGCCGGCCGAGGCCATGGCGCTCATCGAGAGTGGGTTTCGCGCTGTGAAGCTTCGCCTCGGTTATCCGACGCTGGTCGAGGACCTCGCCGCGGTGAAGGCGGCGCGCGGTGCGCTGCCGGACGATATCGAGCTCATGACCGATTACAACCAGTGCCTGCTCCCGGCCGAAGCGGAGATCCGTGGCCGTGCGCTGGACGGCGCAGGTCTTGCCTGGATCGAGGAGCCGATACGGTGGGACGACTACACGGGCAATGCGAGCATCGCCGCGGCGCTCGACACGCCGGTCATGATCGGCGAAAGCTTCTGGGGCGTGCACGACATGGCCAAGGCGCTCGAGGCCAAAGCCTGCGATTACGTGATGCCCGACGCGATGAAGATCGGCGGCGTGTCGGGCTGGCTACGTGCCGCCGCGCTCGCGGAGCGACACGCGATGCCCATGTCGAGTCATCTCTACCCGGAGATCAGCGCCCACTTGCTCGCGGTGACACCGACCGCGCACTGGCTGGAATACATGGATTGGGCGGAGGCATTCCTTGCCGAGCCGATGGCCGTGCAGGGCGGATTCGCCGTCATTCCCGACCGGCCGGGCACCGGCATCGAGTGGAACGAGGAGGCAGTGCAGCGGTACGGTGTGACGTGATCAGCGCGCGATTCGGCGGGTCAGCGACCATGCCTGTCTGGCGCCTACGGCCGCAAACGCCCTCCTATGGGTGCCCGGCTCGAGAACGCGCTTTGCGGCACCATGAGCCCGAAGCGGGCCGGCTCACCCCGTGCGCTGAGTCAGAGGCGTGAAACCGGCCTGCAACGAGCGATCAGCCCGCCGCCTTGGGTTACCTTTCGGCGGTTTACTCCGGGTAGCTGTTCAGGATGTACATCGCCTTGAGCAGCTCCGGCGGCTCGCCGAGCGCGCCGAACCAGTTTCCGACGATCTTGATGATCTCGCCCGAGCGATACATGCGCGCGAGCTGGCGGTCGACCGCCAGCCGGAATTCGGGATCGCGCCGCATCATGAGTCCGTAAGGTTCGTACGAAAAGAGTTCCGACGAGAGGAAGTAGTCCTTGAGGTCGACGTTCGCGGTGACCGCGAGCCCGAAGAGGATCATGCGGTCGGAAGCGTAGGCGTCGAGTTTCCCGTCCCGCACCCCCTGGAAGCCTTCGTCATGATCCTTGACGAACACGATCACAGGCTTGGCAAAAGCCCGCGACGCTGCGGCCGCAAAGGCTTTCTCCGTACTGCTGCCCGCGATCATGCCGACGCGCTTGCCGTCGAGATCCTTGATGCTCTCGAGCCTTGACGCCGCTTTTGCGATGTAACTGCCCCCGTCGATGAAGGTCGGGATGCTGAAGTCCACGACTTCGCGGCGCGACAGCGTGTTCGTGGTGGACCCGCATTCGAGATCCACGTTGCCGTCCACGACCATCTTGATGCGGTCGCCGATGGTGACCGGCACCCATTTGATCTTGAGGTCGGCGAGCTTCAGCTGCCGCCGGATTCCCGAGACCACCTCCCTGCAGAGATCCAGCGAGTAGCCGATGGGCTCCTTCCCCGGTTCCGTGAAGGAGAACGGTGTCGCATTCTCCCGGTAGCCGAGCGAGATGGTGCCGCTCTTCTTGATCTTGTCCAGCGTGCCGCGGGTCGATTGGGCGTTTGCGGTCGCCACCATCGACGCAGCGATCGCCGCGCCGACGAGGACGCGCAGGAGCAGCGCGATTCGAGTCGATTCGTTCTTCATGCGAGTTCCTTGTTTTCGGGGAGGGCTTGCCCGCGGATTATGCCAGAGCCTACCGCACCTTTCCGCTGCGATAGAATCCGGTACTTCGTCGTTTGCGTCCTGCGCATATTCGGTTCCACAGGAGCTCGTCACATGCCGACAGTCGGCCTTGTCCCCCGTTTCATCGTCCCACTGCTCCCCGCGCTCGTGTTCGCCGCCAGCGCCGGAGCGGCGGAAGAGGTGCGCTTCAACCAGGTCGAACTGCGCGCGGAGGCCTCTCGGGAGGTTCCGAACGACCTGATGAGCGCGCGTCTCAGCGTCGAGACGCACGATTCCAGTCCGGCCGAGGTGGCGGCAGCGCTCAACCGGGCAACGGCCGAAGCGATCATCACCGCGGCCGCGTTCGATCAGGTCAAGGCACAGACCGGGCAGACGTACACGTATCCCGTGTACGACAATAGTCAGCGCCTCGTCGGATGGCGCGGACGGGCGGACGTGCGTGTCGAAAGCCAGGATTTCCAGGCGCTGGCGCAGCTGGCTGCAAAGCTGCAGCCGACCATGCAGCTCGGCGGCATCACGTTCACGATCTCCCCCGCGCAGCGACGCAAGGTCGAGAGCGAGCTCATCACCGAGGCGGTCGAGGCGTTTCGCGCCCGGGCCGTGATCGCGCAGCGCGCCCTGGGTGGCAATTCGTACCGGATCCGGCGCATTGCGCTCGATACGGGCGGCACGCCGGCACCGCGTCCCTATGCGATGACGCGCGCGGCGCCCGCCGCGGTGGCCAGCGCGCCAGCACCGGTGTTCGAAGGTGGCGAGACCCGCGTCCAGGTGACGGCCAGTGGGCTGATCGAAGTGGAGTGAGCAACGTCGTCCTCGCCGTTGTCGTCACGCTGGCCACCCAAATCATCGTTTCGACGGCGATCATCGCGCCGTCCGTGATCGCGCCGGCTGCCGCCCCCGATCTCGGCGTCGCGCCCCAGTCGGTCGGGCTGATCGTCTCGCTTTCCTACGCGCTCGCCATGGTCTCCGGCCTGACGGTGGGAGCGCTCCTGACGCGTTTCGGTCCGCTGCGAACCTGCCAGACCGCGGTACTCCTCGGGGCGGCTGGGCTTGCGCTCGGCGCGCCGGGGTCCGTTGCCCTCATATTCTGCGCCGCCGCGCTCATCGGATGCGGGTACGGGATGGTGACGCCGACGAGCTCGCACATCCTCGTCCAATCCGCGCCGCGCGAGCGGCTCGCGTTCATCTTCTCCGTCAAGCAGACCGGCGTTCCGATCGGTGGCGCGCTTGCGGGCGCGCTGATTCCGCCGCTCGTGCTGACGTTCGGCTGGCACTGGACCCTCGTCGCGCTGGCTGCGGCGTGCGCCCTCGTCGCGATCGCGATGCAGCCTGCACGGGCGCGTTTCGACCAACGGCGCGAGCCGGCGCGCAAGACGAGCTGGTCGCAGATCGTCGCGCCGGTGAAGCTCGTGGCCGCCACGCCGGCGCTGCGGGTGCTTGCCGCGTTGTCGCTCGTCTATGCCCAGGTCCAGCTCGCTTTCGTGACGTACTTCGTCTCGTTTCTGAACCTGGAGCTCGGACTGACCCTCGTCGCCGCCGGCCTGATCTACGCGGTTGCGCACGCGGCGAGCATCGTCGGGCGCATTGCGTGGGGCGCCGTCGCGGACCGGTTGCTGTCGCCGCGGTTGGTGCTCTCCGCCCTCGGGCTCGTGTCAGGGTTCTGCGGAATCGCGACTGCGGTGGCGGCGCCCACGTGGCCGACGGCGGCGCTCATATTGGTGAGCGCGCTTTACGGCGCTTCCGCGGTCGGGTGGAACGGGGTGTACCTGGCCGAAGTAGCGCGCAGCGCGCCGGAGGGCCAGGTCGGCGCGGCCACGGGCGGCACGCAGTTCTTCACTTTCTCCGGGGCTCTGTCCGGTCCGCCTCTTTTCGCGATGCTGGTGTGGCTCACCGAGGGGTATCGCGCGGGCTTCGTGTGTTTCGCGGTGCTGCCGCTCCTGGTCGGTATTTGGCTGCTCTTCTCCGCGCGACCGCGCAAGTCGGCTGCCGCGGCGGCCGAAACGGCATGAAGGGAGCGCGATGAGCAGCGCTCGCGAATCCGTGGTCCTGCTGCACGGGCTATGGATGAATCGATTCGTGATGGGCTGGCTCGCGCACCGCCTCGCGTCGCGGGGCTATGCCGTGCACCTCTTCGGGTACCCTTCCTTTGCGCGCATGCTCGATGCCAACGCGGAATCGCTCGCGCGCTTCTTGCGCACGCTGCCTGCGCAGACGCTGCACCTGGTCGGGCACAGCCTGGGAGGCGTCACGGCGATCGCGAGCCTTGCCGCACGACCCGACCCGAGGGTGCGTCGAGTCGTGTTGCTCGGCTCGCCGGTACGCGGCAGTGCAGCGGGTGTTCAGCTCGCCGCGCATCGCATCGGCCGCCAGCTCCTCGGGCGGAGCGTGGGCACCTGGGGAATTACGCCCGTGGACAAGGTGCCGGCCGGAATCGAGGTCGGCGTGATTGCGGGGACGCGCCGTCTCGGCATCGGCGCGGTGTTCACTCGCCTGTCCGGGCCGAACGACGGGGTCGTGACCGTCGCCGAGACCGCGCTCCCGGGCGCTCGCGACAGCGTGGTATTGCACGTCGCGCACAGCCAGATGCTGGTGTCCCCGGCCGTTGCGCGGCAGACGGAGCACTTCCTGCGCACGGGACGTTTCATCCGGTGAACGGTTTTCGCAACACGATCGCGCTCGCCATGTCGTTGCTTGCCCTCGCGGGCTGCACGACCGCCGAGTATTACTCACAGGCCGTGGTCGGGCACCTCGAGATCATGCATCTCGCGAAGCCGATCCCGGAGCTCATCGCCGACCCGGTCACGTCGCAGCCGCTGCGTGCGCGGCTCGAGCGTGTGCAGGGGATGCGCGATTTCGCGAGCCGCGAGCTCGGGCTTCCCGACAACGGTAGCTACCGGGGCTACGCGGACATCGGCCGGCGGTACGTCGTGTGGAATGTCTTCGTGACGCCCGAGTTCTCCGTGACGCCACGGAAGTCGTGCTTTCCCGTCGCTGGGTGCGTGAGCTACCGCGGCTATTACGCAATGACCGACGCGGAGCGGTACGCCGCCGATGCGCGCGCGCAGGGTGACGACGTGTACATCGGCGGCGTACCTGCCTATTCGACGTTGGGCTGGTTCGACGATCCCGTCCTCAGCACGTTCATCCGCTATCCGGATGGCGAGCTCGCGCGGCTGCTCTTCCACGAGCTCGCCCATCAGGAGGTCTACGTCAAGGACGACTCCGTCTTCAACGAATCGTTTGCCGTGGCCGTCGAGCGCGAGGGCGTCCGGCGCTGGCTGGCGCAGCATGGAACGCACGCGGACCGGAGCGAATACGACGAGCTGCAGAAGCGCAAGCGGGGGTTCGTGGCACTCGTCCTGCGTTACCGTGACCGCCTTGCCGCGCTCTACCGCGAGCCGCTTTCCGACGCGCAGAAGCGCGCCGCCAAGGCGCGCATCATCAGCGAGATGGAGAAGGACTACCGAGCACTGAAGGCGGACTGGGGCGGATTCTCCGGCTACGACCGGTTCTTCGCACAAAGGGTCGGGAACGCGCACGTCGCCTCGATCGCGACCTACACGCAGTTCGTGCCCGCGTTCGACGCACTGCTCGCGAGCGAAGGAAATGACCTGCCGCGTTTCTACGCGGCGGTGAAGGCGCTTGCCGCGATGCCCAAGGCCGAGCGCGACGCAGCGCTCAGGAAAGCGGCCGCATCACGGCCTTCTGGAACGCCGGCCGCTTCGTGAGGCGCTCGTACCACGCTTCGAGATGCGCCAGCGGCCGCCGCTCGATGCGCAGCATCATCCAGTTGTAGACATGGCAGCCGAGCGGGATGTCGCCCATCGTGAAGTGTTCGCCCGCGATGTAGGGCCGGCTGGCCAGCACGGCGTCCACCATCACCAGCAACTCGCCTGATCGTACGACGCTCTCCGCGATGGCCTTGGCGTCGCGTTCGGCGAGCGGTGTGCGCACCAGGCCCCAGAATGCGGTGCGCATCGTGGGGTTGAGCCGGGTGCCCGTCCAGTCCATCCAGCGGTCCGCGTCGGCGCGCATCCGAATATCGTCCGGCCACAGCGCGCCGGCGCCATGCTTGGCGGAAAGATAGCGAACGATCGCGTGGGACTCCCAGAGCACAAAGCCGTCGTCCTCGATTGTCGGCACGAGTCCGTTCGGATTGAGCTCGCGGTATTCCGGCGTATCCACCACGCCGTGCTCGCGGCCCGCCTCGATACGCTCGTACGCGAGACCCAGCTCCTCCGCGCACCACAGCGCCTTCTTCACGTTCACCGAATTCGTCCGGCCCCAAATCTTCAGCATCT